>NZ_CP115543.1:1082083-1719166 GCF_031834615.1 Stenotrophomonas aracearum | reverse complement strand
CCAGGCTGCCTTCGGCGAGCCCAGCGAAAGGCTGGATCCGCGCGGCGGCCAGAAGCGCCAGTGGCCGACCATCAACCGCTGGGTCTACCCGCAGTTCACCGTCTACTTCGAGAAGTCGAAGGTGATCGACGTGGTGGTCAACAAGGCCGACAGCAACGAAGTCGGCCCGAGGCCGCCGATCCGCTGACCCACCCCACCCCGCCCGCCGGCATCCGGCGGGTCATTGCACCGAGACCATGAACGACACGCTCCGTTTTCCGGCCGAATGGGAATCCCAGTCCGCCATCCTGATCGCCTGGCCCCACGCCGACACCGACTGGGCCGACCGCCTGGGTGACGTCGAGGACACCTACATCGCGCTGGTCGCGGCCATCACCCGCTTCCAGCCGGTGGTGATCATCGTGGCCGATGACGACCTGGAGGCGTACGCGGACGCGCGCCTGCGCTCGAACCGGATCGATACGGACCGGGTGCGGTTCGTCACGGCGCCCTACGACGACACGTGGCTGCGCGATTCGGGCCCGATCACGCTGCGCCGTGCGGACGGCGGCTTCCTGCTGCTGGATTTCCGTTTCACGGGCTGGGGCGGGAAGTTCGAGGCGAGCCTGGACGACCAGCTGGTGGGGGTGCTGCACCAGGCGGGTCTGTTCGCGGACGCAGAGCTGAAGAGCATTCCGTTCGCGCTGGAAGGCGGTGCGATCGAGACCGACGGGGCGGGCACGCTGCTGACGACGTGGCAGTGCCTGCACGAGCGTCATCCGGAGCGCGACCGGGCGTCGCTGAGCGCGGACATGGCGGGCTGGCTGGCGCAGGACCGGGTGCTGTGGCTGGACCACGGCTATCTGGAAGGCGACGACACGGACGCACACATCGATACGCTGGCGCGTTTCGCGTCGGTGGACAGCATCGTGTACCAGGCCTGTGATGACAGCACGGATTCGCATTTCGCGGAGCTGCAGGCGATGGGCAACGAGCTGGCGGCGCTGCGCACGGCCGGGGGCCAGCCGTACCGGCTGTTCCCGCTGCCGTGGGCACGGCCGGTGATCGACGAGGGTCGCCGGCTGGCGGCGTCGTATGCGAACTACCTGATCCTTAACGGTGCGGTGCTGATGCCGGCGTACGGCGACGTCGCGGACGACGCGGCGCGCGACGTGCTGGCCCGGGCCTACCCGAACCACGAGATCGTGCAGGTCCCCTGCCGCTCGCTGATCTGGCAGAACGGCAGCCTGCACTGCATCACCATGCAGTTGCCTGCCGGTGTGTTGGCTGGGTAAGGCCCTGTTGGTATTCGATGGTTTCCTTGGCGCCGGGCTTTGCCCGGCGCTTTTGGTTTTGGGCGAACGGCCGTGGGCTGCACGGGTTACCTGGCTTGGGCCGCCCGGTGCCGGTTTGCGGGGTCGCCGTGAATCCGTCCATGGAGGCTACGCGGACGCCATCCATGGCGCCGAGTCCCCCGCAAACCGACCCCGGGCGACCCTTTGACAGTGTGGCGGTGGCCACGGGAAAAGCGGGTGCCGGCCGTAGGCCGGCGTCGCGATGCCGATCATGTTCATGCGTCACCGGGCGCGGGCGATTTCACGGCGGTCGTTTGGGAACCGACCCTACCCTGCGGACGGTCGCACGCGCGTAGTGACACGCCATGCGTGTCCGCCCTTTCCCACCGCACACGACCATGTGTGGGGGCGGCCGCCGGGTAGCCCCCGGAGGGACGCTAGAAAACATGGATGTTTTCTAGCAGCCCCCATGGACGGGTTCACGGCGTGTCCCGGAGCGGGGCTGCCCGGCGGCCGCCCCTGCACGTAGCATCGAAGACGCCGGCTTTGGCTTTCGCTCCAACCCATTTAACCCCCAGCACGCCCTACACACCCATCCGCGATAAACTGCGTTTTTCCCCCTGCAGGACCCGCCCCGGATGAGCTCACGCCACACCCTTTCCGTCGCCCTGATCCAGGAGCGCAACCACGGTGACGCGACCGCCAACCTGGCCGTGATCGAAACGCGCGTGGCTGAAGCGGCTGCCCAGGGTGCCAAGCTGGTGCTGCTGCAGGAACTGCACAACGGTGCGTACTTCTGCCAGCACGAGTCGGTCGATGAGTTCGACCTGGCCGAGCCGATCCCGGGCCCCAGCACTGAACGACTCGGCGCGCTCGCCAAAAAGCATGGCGTGGTGATCGTCGGGTCGCTGTTCGAGCGTCGCGCCGCCGGCCTGTACCACAACACGGCGGTGGTCTTCGAGAAGGACGGCACGTTGCTGGGCAAGTACCGCAAGATGCATATCCCGGACGATCCCGGCTTCTATGAGAAGTTCTACTTCACCCCCGGCGACATCGGCTTCAAGCCGATCGACGCCTCGGTGGGCCGCCTTGGCGTGCTGGTGTGCTGGGACCAGTGGTATCCGGAAGCCGCGCGCCTGATGGCGCTGGCCGGTGCGGAACTGCTGCTTTACCCCACCGCCATCGGCTGGGACCCGGACGACCAGAAGGATGAGCAGGGCCGCCAGCGCGATGCGTGGGTGCTGAGCCATCGTGGCCATGCCGTGGCCAACGGCGTGCCGGTGCTGAGCTGCAACCGCGTGGGCCATGAGGCGTCGCCGCTGGGCGCGTCCGGCATCCAGTTCTGGGGCAACAGCCACGTGCTCGGTCCGCAGGGCGAGTTCATCGCCGAAGCCGGCGGTGAGCCTACCGTGCTTGTGTGCGACGTCGACCTGCAGCGCAGCGAACATGTGCGCCGCATCTGGCCGTTCCTGCGCGACCGCCGCATCGATGCCTATGGCGACCTGCTCAAGCGCTATATCGACTGATCCCACAGGAACCCTGCCCCGTGACCGTGCAGCTGCGCGATGCCACCGATGCCGACATTGCGGCCATCACCGCGATCTATGCGGTGGAAGTGACCGACTTCGTCAACACCTACGAGTACGACGTTCCCGACGCGGCCGAGATGCTGCGACGGATGCATGACATCGTTGCGCGGGGCTTCCCCTACATCGTGGCCGAGGTCGATGGCCAGGTTGCCGGCTATGCGTACGCCAATACCTACCGCGGGCGCATCGCCTATCAGTGGACCGTGGAGAACTCGGTCTACGTCGATGCCGCCTTCCAGGGGCGTGGCGTGGGCACCGCGTTGATGCAGGGCCTGATCGACGCCTGCGTGGCGCGGGGTTACCGGCAGATGGTCGCGGTGATCGGCGAACCGTCCAACACCGCCTCGATCAAGCTGCACGAACGCTTCGGTTTCCACACTGTCGGCATCTTCCGCGGCCTGGGCCGCAAGCACGGCCGCTGGCTGGATACCGTGCAGATGCAGCGCGCGCTCGGCGACGGCGCCGACAGCGCCCCTTCCAATGAATGACGAAATGACTGAGAACCTGATGGACCCCAACGGCGACACCCTGTTCGCCGGCCAGCCCGTGCGCGTGGTCGAACGCGACGGCGTGCGCTACACCCTGCTTGGCACTGCGCACGTTTCACAGGCGAGCGTCGAGGTGGTGGAACGCGCGATCAACAGCGGGCGTTTCGATGCCGTGGCGGTGGAACTGGATCCGCAGCGCCTGCAGGCCCTTACCAACCCGGACGCGCTGGCCAAGCTCGACCTGGTCGAAGTGATCCGCAAAGGCCGGGTCGCCCTGTTCGCCGCCAACCTTGCCCTCGCCGCTTACCAGCGCCGCCTGGCCGAGCAGCTGGGCATCGAGCCGGGCGCCGAACTCAAGCGCGCGGTCGGCCTCGCCAACGAACGCAACCTGCCGGTGCACCTGATCGACCGCGAAGTCGGCCTGACCTTCAAGCGCGCATCGCAGCGGCTCGGGTTCGTCGGCAAGATCAAGCTGGTGATGGGCCTGGGCACTGGCCTCTTCGCGTCCGAAGATGTTGGCGAAGACGAGATCGAGAAGCTCAAGCAGGGCGACATGCTGGAGGCCAGCTTCGGCGAGTTCGCCAGCGAAAGTCCGGCCCTGTACGAAACCATCATCGGCGAGCGCGACCGGTACATGGCGACCCGCCTGCGCGAAGTGCATGACCCGGCGCAGCGCGAGGTGCTGGCGGTGGTGGGTGCCGGGCATCTGGCCGGGCTGGCAAGGTATCTGGAAACCGATACCGATGCACCGGGTCCGCTGCGCGAGTCGCTGGAGTCGGTGCCGAAGAAGCGCAACATCCCGTGGATCACGCTGGCCATCCTGGCCATCGTGCTGACCGGGATCGCGGTGGGCTTCTATCGTGGCGGGCTTGGCGTCGGCACGGAGCTGCTGGCGGTCTGGGCGATGTACACCGGCGGCCTGGCGGGCCTGGGTTGCCTGCTGGCCGGCAGCCATCCGCTCAGCATCCTGACCGCGATCGTGGTCGCGCCGTTCAAACCGTTCCGGCTGAGCATTCCCACCGGCGCGTTCGCCGCGCTGGTGGAAACCCGGCTGCGCAAGCCGGCGTACGAGGATTTCCTCAAGCTGCGTGATGATGCGCAGTCCCTGAAGGGCTGGTACCGCAACCGGGTAACCCGGGTGGTGCTGACCTTCATGCTGACCAATCTCGGCAGCATGCTTGGGTTGTGGCTGACCGGCTTCCAGGTGTGGAGCAAGGTCGGCGCGTGAACAGACGCCGACCCACGGGCGGCATTCAATGTGAGATGTAGTTCCAAGGAGAGTCGATGGACGCAATGGACAGTCTGGAGCGGGACGGCTACGTAGTGGTTCGAGGTGCGGTGGATGCCTCTCTGGTCAACGAACTCAACGAACGCATCAGCCGCTTCAAACAACGCAACGCCAAGGCCGCGGCGCGTAACCTCGACGAGCATGGGCGGCTGTATCGCGTGGTCAACCTGCATCTGGCCATCGATGCGATGACAAAGCTGCTCACCGAGAATGCGGCCATCGCCGTGTGCGACGCATTCTTCGGAGAACCCACTTCGCTGTACACCAGCCTTTACTACGAGCGGGGCTCGGAGCAGTCGTTGCACCGGGATACCCCTGTGTTTGCCACCACTCCGCTGGGGCGCTACATGGGCGTCTGGGTGGCCCTGGACTCGGTATCCGATGACAACGGTCCCCTCATGGTGGTCCCGGGAAGCCATGCGCTGCCCCCGATCGACGTGCACGCCATTCGCCAGCGGCTCTATGGCGAGGGACCGATCGATCCGATGTCGCCGGAAGGCTGGACTGCCTACCAGGACGCGGTGGCCGCCCAGTGCGAGGCCGCAGGCCTGGTGCCGCAACCGGTGCACGTGTCGCCGGGCGACGTCATCATCTGGCACCCGCAGCTGTTCCACGGAGGTGCCCCGCATGCAGCGACGCGCACCCGGCGCAGCGTCGTCATGCATGTCACGCCCAAGGGCATGCCGGTGGGACACATGGACGTCTTCTACGATCCGTCCAGGGCCCGCCAGCAGGCCCCCTGGCGCTACTACCAACGCGATGGCCGCCATGTTGCCCGCTTCAAACACGTCGACTTCGGCCACCAGTACAAGGTCCGGACCTGGTTTCTGCGCAAAGGGTGACAGAAACCTAGGCCGGTTCGATCACCGCGTCGCTGCCCTTCGGAGGCAGGCCCCTCGCCCGCCGCACGATCCGGGCCACGCTGATGCTCATGTCGTCGAGCATGGCGTAGATGGTCGGCAGGAACAGCAGGCTGACCACGGTGGAGAACGCCAGGCCGCCGGCGATGGCGCGGGCCATTGGATAGTACGGCGGGCCGTCGCCCAGCAGCTGGGTGTCGGTCAGCGAGATCGGGATCATCGCCAGGATCGCCGTGCCCATGGTCATCATGATCGGGCGCAGGCGCTCGCGTGAGCCTTCCACCAATGCCTGGGTGCGGGCCATGCCGCGCCGGCGCAGGTTGTTGATGTGCTCGATCATCACGATGCCGTTGTTCACCACCACGCCCATCAGCACCAGGATGCCGATGAAGGACATGATCCCGAACGAGGTGCCGGTCAGCCAGAACAGCCAGAACACCCCGAAGATCGAGAACAGCACCCCGCTCATGATCGCGGCCGGGAACAGCAGCGATTCGAACACCGCCGCCATCACCACGTAGATCATCACCAGTGCGATCACCAGGTTGAACATCATCTGCTGCATCGCCTCGTTGTCGTCGCCGAAGTCGCCGCCGTCGAAGGTGAAGTTGTAGCCGGCCGGGAAGCTCATCGGCTTCAGCGTCTCCTCCATCGCCTTGCGGCCTTCCGGCGCGGTGACCTTCTCGGCCAGGTTGGCCTTGATGGTCAGCGTGGTCTGGCGGTTGGTGCGCCCGACCCGCGTGGCCGAGGGTTTGATGCTGACGTCGACCAGGCTCAGCAGTGGCACCGAACGCCCGTCGCCGGTGCGCACGGTGAAGCTGGCCAGGTCTTCCGGGCTGCTCTGCTCGGCACCGGCGAAACGCACCCACACCGGCACCTCGCTGTCGCCACGACGGAACTCACGCAGCGGGGCACCACGCAGGGCGAGGCCGACGAAGCTGGCGACCTGCTCGGCATTGAAGCCGAACGCCGCCGCGCGCTCGCGGTCGACATGGATGGACAGCTCGCTGCCCTTCTCGCCATTGTCGATGCGCACGTCACGCAGTTCCTTGCGCTGGGCCAGCAGCGGCACCACGTCTTCGCCGATTTCCTGCAGCATCTGGGTGGAGTCGCCGATCAGCTGCACTTCCACGCCCTTGCTGCCACCGCCGCCACCGCCGTCGCCGCCCTGGTTGCCGACGATGTAGTCGGCGCGCGCCGAACGCGGCAGCCCCTTGCGCAGCGATTCCTGCACCGCCGCCATGTTGCCGGTGTGCTTCTCGTCCAGGGTCATGATGGTGCTGCTGCCTTCCTGCTCGCTGTACCAGGAATACACCTGGGTGATGTGCAGCTTCTCGCGGTTCTGCTGCAGGTATTGTTCGACCCGCGCGACCTCGTCGGACATCTGTTCGCGGGTGAACGCGCCCTTCCAGTTGTAGCCGATGAACACGTCGGTCCCGCCTTCGCCGCCGAACATGTCGACCTTGGTCAGCTTCATCGGCACCAGGCTGATCAGCACCACCATGATGATGCCGAACACGCTCCAGCCCCGGTGCTCCAGCGTCCACTGCAGCACCGACGCATAGCGCCGCTGCAGCCGCGCGATCACGCCGGTCTGTGAATGCACCAGCTTGGGCGTCTGCATGCGCGCCGACAGCATCGGGATCAGGCTGACCGCCACCAGCCACGACGCCATCAGCGAGACCGAGATGGTGATCGCGATCTGCGCCATGAAGATGCTGATGTTGTTGGTCTCGCCGAACAGGTTGGGCACGAACACGATGCAGTGGCACAGGGTGCCGGCGCTGAGCGCGATGGCCACGTTGCGGGTGCCGACGATCGAGGCCTGCACCGGCTGGTCGGGCATGCGCTCGCGTTCCTGGTAGATGCTCTCCACCACCACCACCGCGTTGTCCACCAGCATGCCCACGGCCAGCAGCAGGCCCATCATGGTCAGGATGTTGAGGGTGACACCCACGAAATACATGAAGCCCAGCGTGATCACGAAACAGATCGGGATCGCCAGCGTCACCATCAGCGTGGACGGCCAATGGCGCAGGAAGAAGAACAGCACCGTCACCGACAGCAGCAGGCCGACCGCGCCGGCCTCGGCCAGCTCCAGCAGCGAAGACGTCACCGTCTTGCCCTGGTTGTCGATCACCTTGATGTTCACGTCGCGCATCGACGGCTGCTTGCGGATCGCCTCCACTTCCGCCAGTGCACCGCGCGACACCTCCACCAGGTTCGCGCTGCGCTCCTTGTAGATGTCCAGGCCGACCGCCGGGTTGCCGTCCAGGCGGCGCCCGTAGTTCATGCGGGTGGGCTTGAGCCGGATCTCGGCGATGTCGCCCAGGCGCAGGCCCTTGGTGTCGATCACCAGCTCGCGCAGTTCCTGCAGGTCGGTGATCTCACCGACCGGCTGGATCCGTACGCGCTGGCCGTTGTCGTCGATCTGCCCGGCCGAAATCGAGAAGTTCAAGGTGCGCAGCCGCTCGCTGAGCTCGTTGATGCTCAGGTTGTGCGCGGTCAGGCGATCGGCGTCGATGGCGATCTCCACCTCGTTCGGTGGCGCGCCGGAGATCTCCACCCGGGCCACCCCCGGTATGCGTTCGATGCGCCGCTTGAACTCGCGGTCGAGCATGTCGTACGCGCCGGTGAGGTCGGAGGTGCTGGCCAGGCGCACCTTCAGCACCGGCTCGTCGCTGCTCGACCACTTGAACACGTTGTAGCGCTGCAGGTCGTCGGGCAGGTCGGTGCGGATCGCGTCGATGCGCTCGCGCGCGTCGGAGGCGGCGATGGCGATGTCGCGGTCCCAGTCGGTGAACTCGATGAAGATGCTGGCGCCTTCGGCGGTGGCCTGGGAGCGCATGCGCTTGATCCCGGTCATCGTCGCCAGCGCTTCCTCGGTCGGCCGGATGATGGTGCGCTCCACTTCCTCGGGCGTCGAACCCGAGTACGGCACCTGCACGAACAGGAACGGCGCGGAGATGTCCGGCAGCGCCTCCAGCGGCAGCCGGAACGCGGCGATCAGGCCCACCACCACCAGTGAGACGAACATCATGATGGTGGTGATGGGACGGCGGATGGAGAACTCGGCGATGCTCATGCCGGCTCCTGTGCCGCGTCGCCGGCCGTACCCGGGGTAGCCGCGGCATCCATGTGGTGCTTGCGGCCGCGCTCGCGGTAGTAGGCATCGCCACGACGGTCGAGCAG
Source organism: Stenotrophomonas aracearum (assembly GCF_031834615.1). Classification (NCBI taxonomy): domain Bacteria; kingdom Pseudomonadati; phylum Pseudomonadota; class Gammaproteobacteria; order Lysobacterales; family Lysobacteraceae; genus Stenotrophomonas; species Stenotrophomonas aracearum. Next base: position 1,710,475 of record NZ_CP115543.1, on the reverse strand, counting down.
GTCGTACACCACCGGGATCACCAGCAGGGTCAACAGGGTGGAAACCAGCAGGCCGCCGATCACGGTGATCGCCATCGGCGCGCGCACTTCGGCCCCCTCGCCCATCGCCACCGCCAGCGGCAGGAAGCCGAACAGGGTGCACAGCGTGGTCATGATGATCGGGCGAAGGCGCGAACGTGCACCTTCCACCAGCGCCTGGTGCTTGGCCACGCCGGCCTCGCGCAGCTGGTTGACCTTGTCGATCAGGATGATCGCGTTCTTGGTGACCAGCCCGACCAGCAGGATCAGGCCGATGAACACCACCACCGAGATCGGCTTGCCGGTCAGCATCAGCGCGAGGATCGCGCCGACCAGGGCCAGCGGGATGGTGAACAGGATCACGAACGGATGCAGCAGCGATTCGAACTGCGAGGCCATCACCAGGTAGACCAGGAAGATCGCCAGGCCGAAGGCGAAGATCAGCGAACGCGCCGACTCGGCCAGCTCCTCGCCCTGCCCGCCAATATGCATGCCCACGCCGGCACCCAGCGGCTCCCGGGCCACCATCTCCTGCACTTCGCGCACGGCGCCGCCGAGGTCGATGTCACGCAGGTTGGCCGAGACCACCGCCACGCGGGTCTGGTCGGCGCGATGGATCTCGCTCGGGCCGTTGGTGGCGACCACGTCCGCCACCGCATCCAGCGTCACCGGCCGCGAACTGCCCGGATTGACGATCAGCCGGCGGATGCCCTCCACGCTGGCACGGTCGCCTTCCTGGGCACGCACCAGCACGTCGATCTTGCGGTCGCGGAAGCTGTAACGCGTGGCCACGTCGCCGCGCACCTTCTTGACCACCACGTCGGCGATCTGGCGCGTGGTCAGGCCCAGCGCACCGGCGCGTTCCTGGTCGAAGCGGATCTGGATTTCCGGGAAGCCCTCTTCCACCGTCAACTTGACGTCGGCGTAGTGCGGGTTGGCACGCAGCCGTGCGGCCAGCGCCTGGCCCGCGTGTTCCAGCGTCGCCATGTCCTGGCCGCGCAGTTCCACTTCCAGCGGCGTGGAGAAGCTGAACAAGGCCGGCCGCGCGAAGTCGACCTGCACGCCCGGATGGCCCTTCATCGACGCACGCAGGCGTTCGGTGATCGCCGCTTCGGTGCGCGCACTGCCACCGTCGGCCATGACCACGGTGAGCTTGCCGATGTTCTCGCCACTCTCGGTCGGGCTGGCATCCAGCCGCGTGCCGCTGCCACTGACGCCGTACAGCGAGGTGATGCTGTCGTCCTTGGCGTGGGCCAGCTGCAGCTCGCGCACCAACGCATCGGTCTGCTTCAGCGGCGTACCGGCCGGCAGCTTGGCGGTCATTTCAAAACGGTCCTGGGCCAGCTGCGGAATCAGGTCCGCGCCCAGCATCGGCACCAGCGCCATCGTGGCGAAGAACGCCAGCGCGGCCAGCCCCAGCACCTTGCCCGGATGGGCCAGCGCGCTGGGCAGCAGCTTCAGGTAGCCGCGCTCGGCACCGGCATATGGCTTCATCGCCAGGTCGCTGGCCTTGCGCATCACCGGACCGATGACGGCGGTGAGGCCACGCCACACTTTGACGATTGCCCAGGCGATACCGAACACGGTCCAGCGCACCAGCGCACCCAGCCCGCGACGACCGCCGGCCACCGGCTTGAGCCAGCGATTCTGCGGCTGCCACGTGGCGTGCGCCGGTTCTTCCGGGAACGCCAGCGGCGGGCGGCCCTTGAGCGAGCTCAGCATCGGAATCAGGGTCATCGCCACCAGCAGCGAGATCGCAATGGCGATCGCCACGGTCAGCGCCTGGTCGCGGAACAGCTGGCCGGCGATGCCGTCGACGAACACCAGGGGCAGGAACACCGCGATGGTGGTCAGGGTCGAGGCGACCACCGCCATGCTCACTTCGCGGGTACCGGCAATGGCCGCCTGCAGGATGCCGAGGCCGCGTTCGCGCGCCTTGGCGATGCTCTCCAGCACCACGATCGAGTCGTCCACCACCAGCCCGGTGGCCAGTGCCAGGCCGCCCAGCGACATCACGTTCAAGCTCAGCCCGAGCTGGCCCATGAAGAAGAAGGTGGTGATGATCGAGACCGGCAGTGACAGGCTGATCACGAAGGTGCTCCAGCCGTCACGCAGGAACAGGAAGATGATCAGGATCGCCAGCAGGCCACCGATCACCGCGTCCTTCTTGACGTCGCTGATCGCGTGTTCGATGAAGCGCGACTGGTCTTCAATCGTGGTCAGTTCGGCATCGCCCGGGATCTGCGCCTTGATCTGTTCGAGCTTGGCACGCAGTGCTTCGGCGGTGGCCACGGTATTGGCGTCGCCTTCCTTGTAGATCGCCAGTTCCACCGCTTCACGACCGCCCAGGCGGATGATCGCCTCGCGTTCCTTGAAGCCCTGGCGCACGGTGGCGACATCCTTCAGGCGCACCGGCACGCCGTTGGCGATGGTGGTGGAGCTGCTGCTGGAAGCGCTCTGCGCGGCCGAGGCGGCGGCGATGGCCGCGTCCGAACCGCTGGAGGCGGCAATCGCGAACATCTGCTGCATGGCCGCGTCGGCCGCGCTGCCGGTGCTGCCCTGGGTGGTCACCAGCAGGTTGCGGATGTCCTCCAGGTCGGCGAACTGGTTGACGGTGCGCACCAGGAAGCGCTGCGAGCCCTCCTCCAGGCGGCCGCCGGAAATGTTGATGTTCTCTTCCTTGAGGCGCTTGATGACGTTGTCGATCGGCAGGTTGAGCTGGGCCAGCTTCTGCTGGTCGATGTCGACCTGGATCTCGTCCTCGAGGCCACCGCCGACCTTCACCGCCGCCACGCCGGCCACCGGTTCCAGTTTCTTCTTCAGGTCTTCGTCGGCATAGCGGCGCAACGCGGTGAGCTGGCGCACGGCGTCGGCGTCGCTGGCCGGGTCGGCCCTGGACGCGATCACCAGGCGCATGATCGGCGCGGTGGACGGATTGAAGCGCAGCAGCACCGGGGCCTTGGCCTCCAGTGGCAGGTTCAGCGCTTCCATCTTGTCGCGCACCTCCAGGCCGGCCTGGTCCATGTTGGTGCCCCAGGCAAACTCGAGCACCACATCGCTCTGCCCGGTGCGCGAGATCGACTTGAGCTTGCGCAGGTTCTTGACCACGCCCACGGCCTCTTCGACCGGTTCGGTGATCAGCGTTTCGATCTCGGTCGGGGCTGCACCGGTGTACTCGGTGCGCACGGTCAGGGTGGGATAGCTCAGGTCGGGCAGCAGGTTGACCTTGAGGTTGCCCAGTGCGATCAACCCGAACAGCACCAGGGTGATCATGAACATGAAAATGGTGACGCGGCGGCGGGTGGCGAACTCCACCAGGCCGCCGCCGGGGGCGTCCGGGTGGTCGTGGCCGGCCGGACTCATTGGCGGGTCTCCGCCTTGGCCGGGGCAGCCTTGCTGGCCACGGTGGCCGCCGGTTTGTCGCCGATCACCTGGACCGCGGTGCCGTCGCGCAGCGCGACCTTGCCGGCAGTCACGACCTTGTCGCCGGCGACCAGGCCGTCGCGGATTTCCACCCACGGCCCTTCGGCGTAGCCCAGCTTGACCGGGACCCGTGCGACCTTGCCGTCACGCACGCGGAACACGGCCGGGTCGCCGTCGTCGAGCAGGGCCAGGCGCGGCACCACCAGCGCGTCGGCGCGCTGGTCGTAGTCGATCCGGATGCGACCGAACATGCCAGGCTGCAGGCCTTCGGCACCTTCGCCGAAGCCGCTTACGACACGGAAGGTGCCGCTGCCGGCATCGACCACCGGCGAGATGCGGTCGACCTTGCCGGGGAAGGATTTGCCCGGCAGCGCGTCGGCCACCAGGGTCACCGGCTGGCCCGGACGCAGCGTGGCCAGTTCGCGCTCGGGCACGTTGAGGGTGGCCTCCAGCCGCGAGTTGTCGACGATGCGGAAGATCGGCGTGTTGATCTGCACGAAGTTGCCGGTCTTGATCGACCGCGAGGCGATCACACCGGAGATCGGCGCCACCACCGTGGTGTAGGACAGCTCGAGCGTAGCCAGGCGGTACTGCGCGCGCACGTTTTCCAGGTCGTAACGCAGCTGGTCCACGTCGGCAGCGCTGACCATCTGCTGGCCGACCAGCTTCTGCGCACGCTGGTAGCTGTTCTCCAGCTTGCGCATCTGCGCCTCGCTCTGGGCCACGGCCAGGCGCGCACGGTCCGGGTCCAGCCGCACCAGCGGCTGGCCGGCACGCACCTGCTGGCCTTCCTCGACCAGCACGGCCAGCGCCACGCCGGAGGTCTTGGCCACCACCTGCGATTCGGCGCGGGCTTCCAGCGCCGCCGTACCGGTGTAGCTGGCCGCGACCGCGCGGCGGGTGGCCGCAGCGGCTTCCACCGGCACCGCTTCAACGGCCTTCTCGGCCTTGGGGTCCTTTTCGGCGGCCGCCGCGTCGCCGGCCGGGCCACCGGCGCCGCAGCCGCCCAGCAGCAGCGAGGTGGAGATGATCAGCGCCGCGGCGCAGGTTCCGGTGCGGCCGGGCAGAAGAGAGATTCGCAACATCGTCGTGTCCCTGAAGGATGCGTGGGCAGGTGTGGTAGCAAAGTAATGCACCACGTCACGACTACACCATATCCCAAAGGTCATGGTGACCTGCGGCCGCCTGTCGGCAATGCCCGGTTTCAGCTAGATGAAAACGCAGGCTATACTCGGGTCAGTTCCGTACCCCACGCCGGAACGACCAGAACCCGTATATCGGAAACGACATCATGCGCCCGCAGCCGCTCGCCGCTTGTCTTGCTCTGGCCGTCCTCCTGCCCTTCGGGGTTGCCGTCCAGGCCGCACCTGCTCCAGCTCCAGCCGTACCCGCCGTACCCGCCGCTGCCCCGGCAGCCGCGCCCGCCGCCCCGGCCGCCCCGGCCGCCCTGACCGGGCAGTTCGACAACGGCCGGGTGCTCGCCTACACGTGCCAGGGGTGCCACGGCATCACCGGGTACAAGAACGCCTACCCCAGTTACCGGGTGCCCAAGATCGGTGGGCAGACCCAGCAGTACCTCAGCCAGGCGCTGAGCGAGTACCGCACGGGCAAGCGCCGGCATCCGACGATGCAGGCGCAGTCCATGAGTTTCAGCGAACAGGAGATCGCCGATCTCGCTGTTTACCTGTCCACCGTCAAATAAGCGCGCTCATGACGAAAGCCACGCGATTCAAGCGTTACGCCATCGCCCTGTCCGTTACCCTGCTGCTGGCTGCCTGTTCGCAGTCGCAGGTGGAAAACAGCGCAGATTCCGCCGCCGACCCGGGCCACGCCAGTGGTGAGCACGGGTCAGGTTCTTCTGCCGGCCTGCCGGCGGGCCGCATCGGCCACGGTGAGGGGCTTGCCCAGCGCCGCAGCAAGGCGACCAACCAGAGCTGCATCGACTGCCACGGCGCCGACGGCAACAACCCGATCGACCCGACCTACCCGAAGCTGGGGGGACAGTACGGCGATTACCTCGCCCATGCGTTGCAGGCCTACCGTGCCGGCGACCGCCAGCATGCGCTGATGACGCCGCAGGCAGCGGAGCTGACCGATCAGGATATTGCCGACCTGGCGGCGTTCTTCGGCTCGCGGCCGAGCCAGTTGCGGGATCTGCACGGGTTGAAGTGACCGGTGCGGGCGATGCGTGATTACACGCATCGCTGCCGGGCAGAGCTAGGCACTACGGCGTAGAGCCGGGCTCTGCCCGGCTGTTCCTCAATTGTCGAGCTCTTCCCAACGCTTGTAGGCGGCGTCCAGCTCCGCCTGCACCTTGCCCAGCTGCTGGGTGTGCGCGGCCATGTCCGGTGCGCTGCGCTGGTAGAACGCCGGATCGTTCATCGCGGCGGTCAGGCCTTCGACGTCCTTTTCCAGGGTCTCGATCTTCTGCGGCAGCTGTTCCAGCTCGCGCTGGTCCTTGAAGCTGAGCTTGCGCCTGGCCGTCGGCGCCGGTGCGGCAGCCGCCGCGACCGGGGCCGCAGCCGGCTTCGCCGCTGCAACCGGCGCGGCCGCGGCTTCGACGCGCGCCGCATGGCGCTGCCAGTCGCTGTAGCCACCCACGTACTCGCCGACCACGCCGTTGCCTTCCATCACCATGGTGGAGGTCACCACGTTGTCGAGGAAGTCACGGTCGTGGCTGACCAGCAGCAGCGTGCCGGTGTAATCGCCGAGCAGCTCTTCGAGCAGTTCCAGCGTTTCCACGTCGAGGTCGTTGGTCGGTTCGTCCATCACCAGCAGGTTGGACGGCTGCGCGAACAGCTTGGCCAGCAGCAGGCGGTTGCGCTCGCCACCGGACAGGCGAGTGATCGGCGCGCGCGCACGCTCGGGGGTGAACAGGAAGTCCTGCAGGTAGGCATGCACGTGCTTGCGCTTGCCGTTGACCTCGAGGAAATCGCGGCCTTCGGCCACGTTCTCGATCGCGGTCCAGTCTTCGCGCAGCACCGAACGGTACTGGTCGAAATACGCGATCTGCAGGTTGGTGCCGGCGCGCACTTCGCCGCTGTCCGGTGCGAGGTCGCCCAGCAGCAGCTTGAGCAGGGTGGTCTTGCCGCTGCCGTTGGGGCCGATCAGGCCGATCCGGTCGCCGCGCAGGATGGTGGTGCTGAAGTCCTTGACCATCACCCGGTCGCCGAACGCGAAGGAGATGTCCTTGACGTCGATCACCTTCTTGCCGGAGTTCTCCGCCTGGGAGGCCTCCATGCGCACGTTGCCACCGAGCTCGCGACGCTGCGACCGTTCGGTGCGCATGGCCTTGAGGCGGCGCACGCGGCCCTCGTCACGGGTGCGGCGGGCCTTGATGCCCTGCCGGATCCAGACTTCTTCCTGGGCCAGCAGTTTGTCGAAGCGCGCGTTTTCCTGCGCCTGCGCGTTCAGTCGCTCTTCGCGGCGACGCTCGTAGTTGGCCCAGTCGCCCGGCCAGCTGGTGACCTGGCCGCGGTCGATCTCGACGATGCGGGTGGCCAGCGCGCGCAGGAAGCGGCGGTCATGGGTGACGAACACCACGCTGCCGTTCCAGTTCTTCAGGAACATTTCCAGCCAGTCGATGGCTTCGATGTCTAGGTGGTTGGTCGGTTCGTCCAGCAGCAGCAGGTCCGGTGCCGAGACCAGCGCGCGGCCGAGCAGCACGCGGCGCTTCATGCCGCCGGACAGGCGTGCGAACTCGGCATCGCCGTCGAGGTCGAGCTTGGTCAGGGTTTCGCTGACGCGCTGGTCCAGGCCCCAGCCGTTTGCGGCGTCGATCCTGGCCTGCACGGCCGCCAGGGCATCGCCGTCAAACTCCTCGGCCACGCTCAGATGATGGAACTCGGCCAGCCACTGGCCCAGCTCGCCGAGGCCGTCGGCGACCACGTCGAACACGCTGCCGGCCGCGCCGTGCGGCACTTCCTGCTCGAGCCGGGTGATGCGAACCCCCTGCTGCACGCGCACTTCTCCGTCGTCGGGCTTGTGGTCGCCGGACAGCAGCTTGAGCAGGGTGGACTTGCCGGCGCCGTTGCGGCCGATCAGGGCGATGCGTTCGCCCGGTTCGATCGACAGTTCGGCTTTTTCCAGCAGCAGCGGGCCGCCGACGCTGAAGTCGACGTTTTGCAGAGTAATCAGAGGCATCCCGCCATTGTACGGGCTGGCGGGGCGCGCCGTCGCTCGCGGCAGCCCGAACGGGTAGAATGTGGCATGAACGAATTCTCCGAACTGCCCCTGTCGGCCTCGCTGGCGGCGGGCATCGACGCGCTGGGCTATACCCAGATGACTCCCGTGCAGGCGCAGGCGCTGCCGGCGATCCTGGCGCGCCGCGACCTGATCGCACAGGCCCCCACCGGCAGCGGCAAGACCGCGGCGTTCGGGCTGGGCCTGCTGCAGGCGCTGGACCCGGCGGTGATCCGCGCGCAGGCGCTGGTGCTGTGCCCCACCCGCGAACTGGCCGACCAGGTCGGCAAGCAGATCCGCAAGCTGGCCACCGGCATCCCCAACCTGAAGCTGGTGGTGCTCACCGGCGGCATGCCACTGGGCCCGCAGCTGGCCTCGCTGGAAGCGCATGACCCGCACGTGGTGGTCGGCACCCCGGGCCGGATCCAGGAACTGGGCCGCAAGCGCGCCCTGAAACTGGGCGGGGTGACCACGCTGGTGCTGGACGAAGCCGACCGCATGCTCGACATGGGCTTTGAAGAGCCGATCCGCGAGATTGCCGGGCGCACCAGCAAGGATCGGCAGACGCTGCTGTTCTCGGCGACCTATCCCGACGAGATCCGGGAGATCGCGCGGGTGCTGCTGCGCGACCCGGTCGAAGTGACCGTGGAAGGCGCCGACCACGCCCCGGCGATCCGCCACCTGTTCTGCGAGGTCGACCTGGCCAGCAAGCAGAAGGCGCTGGCCGGCCTGCTGCTGAAGTACACCCCGGAATCGACCGTGGTGTTCTGCAACACCCGCCGCGATGTGGACGACGTGGCGGTGTCGCTGCAGGAGTTCGGTTTCTCGGCGCTGCCGCTGCACGGTGAAATGGAACAGCGCGACCGCGACGAAGTGCTGGTGCGCTTCGCAAACCGCAGCTGCAACGTGCTCGTCGCCAGCGACGTGGCCGCGCGCGGGCTGGACGTGCAGGACCTGGCGGCGGTGATCAATTACGAGCTGCCCACCGACATCGAAACCTACGAACACCGCGTTGGCCGGACCGGCCGCGCCGGTGCCACCGGGCTGGCGATCAGCCTGGTGACCGGGCGCGAGCGCAACCGCGCCGAGGCGCTGGAAGCCGCCCAGGGCAAGCCGCTGGACTGGCAGAAGACGCCACTGGCGACCGCGCGCCCGTCGGTGCTGCCGCAGGCCGCCATGGCCACCCTGCGCATCGACGGCGGCAAGACCGACAAGCTGCGCCCGGGCGACATCCTCGGCGCGCTGACCGGCGAGGCCGGATTGTCGGCCAAGGTGATCGGCAAGATCGACATCTACGCCACGCGTTCGTACGTGGCGATCGCGCGCGAGCATGTGGGCAAGGCGATCGCGCGGCTGGAAGCCGGCAAGATCAAGGGCAGGCGTTTCCGCGTGCGCAAGATGTAATCGGATCCGGTACGGTGCAGCCACGCAGGGCGTGGCTCTACCGTCGAGGGGTGAGGTAGAGCCACGCCCTGCGTGGCTGCACCACCTCAATACACCAGATTGGCCACCAGCGGCACGTCGCTGTTCCAGCGCTCGCGCCCACCCAGCCCGGCCAGTTCAACCAGCACCGCCGCGCCCACCACCTCGACCTGCAGCTGCCGCGCCAGCGAGAGCGCCGCCAGCAGCGTACCGCCGGTGGCCAGAACGTCGTCCACCACCAGCACGCGCGCACCCGGCGGCAACGCGTCGGCATGCACTTCGATGCTGTCGGTGCGGTATTCCAGGGTGTAATCCTGCTTCAACGTGCGCCCCGGCAGCTTGCCCGGCTTGCGCACCGGCACGAAACCCACGCCGAGCACCTGCGCCATCGCCGCGCCCAGGATGAACCCGCGCGATTCGATGCCCATCACCGCATCCAGGGACGCATCGCGCCACGGCGCGACCATCGCGTCCACCGCGGCCGCGAAATCCGGGCCGTTGGCCAGCAGCGGCATGATGTCCTTGAACAGGATGCCCGGCTTGGGGAAATCGGCGACGTCGCGCAGGCGGCCGGCCCAGGCCGGAACAGGGGCGGAAGAATCGGTCATGGTCACGCAACCACAGAGGGTGGCATAGGGTAACCCCTCAGGAACTGCAGGACAGCATCGAGCAGCCGGCCTTGTTCCGGGCCCATTCCGGACGCTTGCCGGCGTAATGCGCGCGGCCCGGCTGTTCGTCATAGGGATGCCGCAGCACCTCCTGCAGGGCATGCACGCCACCCAAGTCGCCCTGCTCCGCCCGTTCGATCGCCTCCTGCGCCAGCCAGTTGCGCAGCACGTACAGCGGATTGGCCGCGCGCATGCGCTGCTGCCGCTGCGCGGGATCCAGCCCATCGGCCTGCAGCCGCAGCGCGTACGCCTGCAGCCACGCCTGCAGCGCCGGCAGCACGGCGGCGCGCCGGTCCGGGCTGTAGAACGCGTCGTCCAGCACGGCCATGTCCGGCGCCAGCGGATCGAACGCGATCAGGCCGCGGAACGCCAGGGTCATGTCCATCTCGCCCTCGTGCAGCAGCTGCAGCCAGTCGGCCATCAAGCCGAGGTCGGCATCGCCGCAGGCCGCCAGGCCGAGCTTGGCCGCAGTGTCGTCGCGCTCGCACTGCGCGTGCACGGCCTGGAACCGGGCCAGGCCGGCGTGCAGCGGCGCCACGTCCTCGAACAGCGGCGCCAGCGCCTGTGCGAGCCGGGTCAGGTTCCAGTACGCCACCTGCGGCTGGGTGCCGAAGCGATAACGACGGCCCTGCGCGTCGGTCGTGTTCGGGGTCCAGTCCGGGTCGTAGTCGTCCACCCAGCCGTACGGGCCATAGTCGATGGTCAGGCCGAGGATGGACAGGTTGTCGGTGTTCATCACGCCATGCACGAAGCCGACCCGCATCCAGTGCGCGACCAGCACGGCGGTGCGCTCGGAGACCTGCGCAAACCACGCGCCGTAACGGTCCGCGCCGGCCTCGGCCAGTTCGGGGAAATCGCGCGCGATGCAGGCATCGGCCAGGTGCCGCAGTAGGGCCACGTCGCCGCGCGAGGCCGGCAGCTCGAAACTGCCGAAGCGCAGGAATGAGGGGGCCACCCGGCACACCACCGCGCCGGGTTCCGCCTCGGGGTGACCGTCATAGAACATGTCGCGCACTACCGGGTCGCCGGTCTCCACCAGGCTGAGCGCGCGGGTGGTGGGCACGCCCAGGTGATGCATGGCTTCGCTGCACAGGAATTCGCGGATCGACGAGCGCAGCACCGCACGGCCGTCGGCGCCGCGCGAGTACGGAGTTCGCCCTGCCCCTTTCAGCTGCAGCTCCCAGTAGCGTCCGTCCGGCGCCACCAGTTGCCCCAGCGAGATCGCGCGGCCGTCGCCGAGCTGGCCGGCCCAGTGCCCGAACTGGTGCCCACCGTAGTTGGCGGCCCACGGCTGCATGCCTTCGTACAGCGCATTGCCGCCGAACACGCGGGGGAAATCGGGACTGTCCAGCAGGTCCTGGCCCAAACCCAGCTGGGTGGCCAGCTCGGGGGAGTAGGCCAGCAACCGCGGCGCCGCCACCGGCGTCGGCATCACCGACGACCACAGCGCGCCGCGCACCTCGCGCACGCGCGGGCCGGTTTCGTCGTCGCCGGGCAGGTCGCGGAGGAAACGGTTGTCGAAGCGCAGCGATTCAGTGCTCATCACGACAAGGTGGGGGCGTCAGGATGCCCCCACAAGCTCAGGCCGCGCCGGCACCCAGGTTCAACGGGCCGCCCCGCTCCACCGCCCGCTGATACGCCGGCCGCTGTTCGATACGCTGCAGGAAGCCCTTCAGCTTCGGGTACGCCTCCATGCTGCCCGCGCGCGACGCCGCGGCCTGGATCGGGAAGCTCATCTGGATGTCGGCGGCGGTGAAGCGCTCGCCGGCGAACCAGGGTGCGGCGGTCAGTTCGCGCTCCATCCAGTCCAGATGGAGCTTCAGCTGCGGGCCCACGAAAGTCTTCATCACCTTGTCGGCAATGCCACGGGCAATCGGCCTGGCGAAGAACGGCATCGGCGCCTTGCGCACCCGCGCGAACACCAGGCTCATCAACAGCGGCGGCATCGCCGAGCCTTCGGCGTAATGCATCCAGTAGCGGTAGCGCATGCGCTCGGGCGCCTGCGCGGGCAGGAGTTCCGGCGACAGCTGGCGGCCGCTGTCATAGCGGTCGGCCAGGTACTCCAGGATCGCACCGGATTCGGCCAGCACCAGCGCGTCGTCCTGCAGTACCGGCGATTTGCCGAGCGGGTGGATGTCGCGCAGGGACTGCGGGGCCAGCCAGGTCTTCGCATCGCGCTGGTAGTTGACCAGCTGGTACGGCAGGTTCAGTTCTTCAAGCATCCACAGCACGCGCTGCGAGCGCGAGTGGTCCAGATGGTGCACCTTGATCATCGGCAGGTCCGCGAAGGCAAATCGACATGCTACCCGTCGGCGCGTCTGCACCGCGCAATAAAAAACGCCGGAAGCTTTCGCTTCCGGCGTTCCTGGCAACCTTACGGTTGCAGGGGCAATTAAGCCGCCTGCACCTGGTCAGCCTGCATGCCCTTCTGGCCCTGCACGGCGACGAAGGTGACCTTCTGGCCTTCCTGCAGCGACTTGAAGCCGGTGCCCTGGATGGCGCGGAAGTGGACGAAGAGGTCCGGGCCGCTTTCCGGGGTGATGAAGCCGAAGCCCTTGGCATCGTTGAACCACTTGACGGTGCCGCTCTGACGATCAGACATGTTACTAACTCCTGAAACATAAGTTGAAATAATCGCGGCCGCCGGATTTCCGGAGCCGAGACTGAGTTGCAGGCGTTGGTAAAGCGGATCGATGAGCGGATCGTGAGATCAACTGCACCAGGCCACGATTCACGGTGACCCTAGCAAACACAGTGTGGGGGACGATACGCGCCTTTTACCGAAAAAGCGATAGCTGGGTGATTCAGCCATCTCCCCCCGTCCCGCCTGACAGGACAAGGGGTAGGCGCATCCTACACGAATTGGACTGCCCTATTCATGTATTTCCAGGCTTAATTTGAGCCAAACGCGAGGCCTCTGATGCCTACGGATGGGTAGACGAGAAGCCGATAGGAGGGGTAGAGCCGCGCCTCTAGACCGGCGGGCGCCGTTCTGACGAACGCGTCGCCACGCGCCATTCACCCACCGCATCACCTCGGGACATCGCCAAGCGTCAGGCCGCTGGTAAACCGCCTCCGCTCCCCGGTCAGCGGGTCCTCGAACGCCAGCTCCCTCGCCAGCAGCTGCAGAGGCGCGGCGGTTGGCGCCCCGTCCAGCTCCGGATACAGGTCGTCGCCGAAGATCGGCGCGCCCAGCGCTGCCATGTGTACCCGCAGCTGGTGCTTGCGGCCGGTTTCCGGGTGGAGCCGATAGCGCCAGACCGGGCTATCCGCGTCAATTACGTCGATCCGGGTGCGCGCATTGGGCTCGCCTGCCGCCTCCGCCATCCGGAAGAACGGGTCGCCCGGCACCAGCCGGCTGTGGCGCTCCAGTGGGAACGCCACCCCGGGCAGGGCCGGCGCCAAGGCCTCATAGGTCTTTTCGATGCGCCGCTCACGAAACAGCCGCTGATAGGCGTCGCGCGTCCCCACGTGGGTGGAGAACAGCACCAGCCCGGCGGTCAGCCGGTCGAGCCGGTGCAGCGGCACCAGCGCCGGGTTGCCGGTGCGTGCCACCAGCCGCGCCAGCAGGGTCTGCCGGACGTAGCCACCGGCCGGCGTGACCGGCAGGAAATGCGGCTTGTCGGCGACCAGCAGGTGCGCGTCGACGTGCAGGATCGCTTCCTGGGCCGGGATCACCGGTTCGTCGGCGACCTCGCGGAAATACTGGATCTCCAGCCCGACCTGCCAGGGCTGGTCGGGCGACAGCGCCCTGCCCTGCGCGTCGCGGACCCGGCCCCGCGCGAAACGGTCCTGCCACTGGGCGCGGTCGATGCGCGGGAAGCGCTCGCACAGTCCGTCCAGCAGGCAGCGCCAGGCGCCGGGCGGCAGCTGCAGGCGGCTCGGCCGTTCGGTCGTATGAAGGGAATCGGGCGCAGTCATGGCCCACCCATTATCATGGCGCTCTTTGTTCACGGTACCCCCATGGCCCTCACCGCCACCATCCGCAAGGCCGAACTGCAGATCAGCGACATGGATCGCGGCTACTACGCCAGCCATAACCTGACCCTGGCCCAGCACCCTTCCGAGACCGATGACCGGTTGATGGTGCGCCTGCTGGCGTTCGCGCTGAACGCCGAGGACCGGCTGGAGTTCGGCCGCGGGCTGAGCGTGGACGACGAACCGGACCTGTGGAAGCAGGACTACACCGGCGCCATCGAGCGCTGGATCGACCTCGGCCAGCCGGACGAGTCGCGCCTGCGCAAAGCGGCGGGCCGTGCCGGCGCGGTGCAGCTGATCACCTACGGCGGCCGCGCGGCCGACATCTGGTGGGAGCGCAATGCCTCGGCGCTGAACAAGCTCAAGACCCTGGAAGTGCTGGACCTGCCCGGCGAGTTCGTCGAGCAGTGGGGCGCGCAGATCGAGCGCAGCATGCGCTGGACGGTGATCATCCAGGACGGCGAGGTGCAGCTGATGTCCGACAAGGCCGAGCTGAGCGTCATTCCCACCTGGCGCAAGCCCGCTCCGCAGGCATGAGCAAGGCGGTATGAGCACCATCCGCTGCGATGTCCTGGTGATCGGCGCCGGCGCTGCCGGCCTGATGTGCGCGCTCACCGCCGGCCGGCGCGGGCGCATGGTGCAGGTGATCGACCATGCCAACAAGGTCGGCAAGAAGATCCTGATGTCCGGCGGCGGCCGCTGCAATTTCACCAACACCGGCACCACCCCGGCCAACTTCCTGTCGGCCAACCCGCATTTCTGCAAGTCGGCCCTGGCCCGCTATACGCCGTGGAACTTCATCGAGATGGTGGAGCGGCACGGCATCGCCTACCACGAGAAGGAACTGGGCCAGCTGTTCTGCGACATTTCGTCCAAGCAGATCGTGCGCATGTTGATGGACGAGTGCACGGCGGCCGGCGCGCAGGTCCGCACCGACTGCACGGTGGAGAAGGTCGAGCGCGGCAGCGACGGCTTCCATGTGCAGACCACGCAGGGGCGTTTCCATGCCGCCTCGCTGGTGGTCGCCACCGGCGGGCTGTCCATTCCCAGCCTGGGCGCGACCGGGTTCGGTTATGAGCTGGCCCGCCAGTTCGGCCACGAGGTGCTGCCGACCCGGGCCGGGCTGGTCCCGCTGACCCTGAGCGGCAAGCACCAGGAACGCTTCCACGACCTCAGCGGGGTGGCGCTGCCGGTGGCGGCGCGCTGCAACGACCTCGAGTTCCGCAATTCGCTGCTGATCACCCATCGCGGCATCAGCGGGCCGGCGATCCTGCAGATCTCCTCGTTCTGGCAGCCCGGCGACGACCTGCGCCTGGACCTGCTGCCCGGCCAGGACGCCGAGGACTGGCTGCGCACGATGAAGCGCGAGCGCGGCGCGGCCGAGCTGCGCACGGTGCTGTCGGAGGTGCTGCCGCGCCGGCTGGCGCTGCGCCTGTGCGAACACTGGCTGCCGGACCGGCCGGTGCGCCAGATCGATGAGCGCGAGCTGCGCCAGGCGGCAACCCTGCTGCAGGACTTCCCGCTGGTCGCCAGTGGGACCGAGGGCTACCGTACCGCGGAGGTCACGCTGGGGGGCGTGGACACGCGCAGGGTGTCGTCCAGCACGTTCGAGTCGCAGCTGGTTCCGGGCCTGCATTTCGTGGGTGAGGTGCTGGACGTGACCGGCTGGCTGGGCGGCTACAACTTCCAGTGGGCCTGGGCCAGCGGCCATGCCGCCGGCCAGGTCGTGTAAGCGCGCGCGCATTCCGTGACCGGCGCCCGCCGCCGGCATGGACGAAGCGGCACGCATCGTGTATCAAGTTTGCAGTCTGGGGAGTAGTGAATGCAGAACGCGAATGACATCACCGTCCGCCTGCTGATCGTGGATGACAGCGGGGAGAACGCCGAAACCATCGTCAGCCTGCTGCGCAACAGCGGCATCGCGGTGCGCCCGGCGCGCCCGCAGAACGCCGAGGAGCTGGCGCAGATCATCGGCAGCCAGCCGATCGACCTTGTCCTGGCGGCGCCGGCGCAGAGCATTCCGCTGCTGCAGGTGACCCAGCAGATCGCGGCCAGCGGCAAGGACATTCCGATGATCCTGCTGGCCGAGAGCATCAACGAGTCGGAATGGGTGGAAGCCAGTGCCAACGGCATCCGCGCGGTCGCCCTGCGCAACCGCCCGGAACACCTGCTGGCGGTGGTGCGCAATGAGTGGACCGACCTGCACGCGCGCCGCGGGCTGCGCCGGATCGAGGCGCAGATGCGCGAGACGGAGCGCCGCTGCGATGCGCTGATCGCGTCTTCGCGCGACCCCATCGCCTACGTCCACGAGGGCATGCACATCCGCGCCAACGAGGCCTACCTGGAGATGTTCGGGTACGAGGCGTTCGACGACGTGGAAGGCATTTCGCTGCTGGACATGGTTGCGCCGCAGCACGTGGAAGGCTTCAAGCAGCTGTTGAAGTCGCTCAGCAAGGGCGAGCCGCCGCCGCCGCAGTACCAGGTGGATGCGCGCAACCAGGACGGCGCGGTGTTCGCCGCGACCATGGAATTCACGCCGGCGACCTATGAGGGCGAGAGCTGCCTGCAGGTGGTGTTCCGCCGCCGGATGGAGTTCGACCCGGAACTGGCCCGCGAGGTGGAGGACCTGCGCCAGCGCGACCAGGTGACGGGGCTGCTCAACCGGCAGACCTTCATGCTGCACGTGGAAAACGCGGTGGCGCAGGCGGGCCGCAGCGAGGGCCGGTTCGGGCTGCTGCTGGTGGAGCCGGATCATTACGCGCGGCTGTTGCCGGACATCGGGCTGGATTCGGCCGATGCGCTGATCGCGGCGCTGGCGAAGGTGCTGGCGGATACGGTGGGCGACAGTGCGCAGCTGGCGCGCTACGGCGAGCACAGCCTGGCGGTGCTGACCGAGGGTGCGTTCGCGGACACCGAGGCGCTGGCGGACCGGATCCGGGAGGCCTTCGCGGCGCAGGTGTTCAGCATCGGCGAGCGTTCGGCGACGGTGACGGTGAGCATTGGCGGCGTGCAGGTGGGCGAGAAGATCGCGAGCGTCGGGCAGGTGCTGGCGCGTGCGACGGAATGCCAGCAGGCGGCGTCGGAACTGGGCAACACGAGCCGGATCTTCGATCCGGCGGCGGTGGACCGGGTGGAGGAAGAGCGCATCCAGCGCTGGGTGGCGCGGATCAACGAGGCTTTGGCCGGCGACGGTTTCCAGCTGCACTACCAGCCGGTGCTGAACCTGGGTGGCGAGCCGCTGGAGCTGTACGAGGCGTACCTGCGCCTGGACAACAACGGGGAGCTGGTGAGCCCGGCGGCCTTCCTGGGCATTGCCGAGGAGCACGGGCTGCTGGCGGACATCAACCGCTGGGTGGTGGGGCATGCGATCAGCGTGCTGGGGCAGCGCGCACGCGCGGGCCATGCGACGCACATGATGGTGAAAATCACGCCGGAATCGTTCAACGACCCGCAGATGGTGGCGACGATCCGTCGGGAGCTGGAGGCACACGGGGTGCCGGGCGAGCGTCTGTGGCTGCACGCGCCGGAAGCGAAGGTGTTCACGCACCTGCGCAACGCGCAGCAGTTCCTGGCGGACGTGGCGCCGCTGGGCTGCCGGATCGGGTTGGAGCAGTTCGGTTCGGGGCTGGATTCGTTCCAGCTGCTGGCGCACTTCCAGCCGCAGTTCCTGAAGCTGGACCGCGACTTCACCAGCGATTTCGCGCGGACCCGCGAAAACGCAGACAAGATCAGCGAAATCACCACGCGCGCGCAGGAAGCGAACATCCGCACGATCGCGGAGTTCATCGCGGACGCGAACTCGATGAGCATGCTGTTCAGTGCCGGCGTCGATTACGTGCAGGGCGAGTTCGTCGGCCCGGCCGGCCCGGTGATGAACTTCGATTTCGGGTGATGCGATCGGTGGTTGGAAGGCATCGGTAGAGCCGGGCTCTGCCCGGCTGCTGTTGGATTCGTGCGAACAGCCGCCGCCTGCGCGGTTTCCCTGGTCAGGGCCGTCGGGTGCGGGTTTGTGGGGGACGCCGTAAATACATCCATGTAGGCTCATCGCCGCATCCATGCGGCTCGTGCCCCCTCAAACCCACCCCCGCCGACCCTCCGACAGTGGCAGGTGAGTCACCGAAAAGCGGTAGAGCCGGGCCTTGCCCGGCTGCTCTTCCTCACCGCACACGACCCTGTATGGGGGCGGCCGCCGGGTAGCCCCCGGAGGGACGCTAGAAAACATGGATGTTTTCTAGCAGCCCCCATGGATGGGTTCACGGCGTGTCCCGGAGCGGGGCTGCCCGGCGGCCGCCCCTGCACGTAGTAGGGAGACGCTGCTCTTCGCCGTAGAACCGAAAATGCCGCCACAAGGGCGGCATCTCGTTTTCGAACTCAGGTTCGAATCAGGTCAGGTCCACCAGATCCGGAATCGCCACATCCGTCGCCACATCCGCTTCGTAATCCACGCCTTCGACGCCGAACCCGAACAGCTTCAGAAAGTCGGCCTTGTAGCCGGCCAGGTCGCTGATCTCGTAGAGGTTCTCGTTGGTCACCTGCGGCCACAGCGCGACGACTTCGGCCTGCACGTCCGGCGCCATTTCCTTGTAGTCCGCACGCAGGCGGCCCGCTTCGTCGACCAGCTCCACCGTGCGGCCGTCGGCCAGCAGCTGGTGGCGCAGGCGCTCCACGGCAGGGCCGCTGTCCCTGCCGCCGTAGACGATGTCGTACAGCGTATCCAGCTGCTCGATGCAGCCCTCGTGCGTACCGCGCTCCTTCATCACCTTGAACAGCAGCGACAGGTACAGCGGCATGGTCGGAATCGCCGAGCTGGCCTGCGTGACCACCGCCTTCAGCACCGACACGCGCGCGTCGCCGCCCAGCGGGGCCAGCTTGGCGCGGATGCCCTGCACCTTCTGGTCCAGGTCCTTCTTCGCCGCACCGATCGAACCGTTCCAGTAGATCGCCTGGGTGATTTCCTCGCCCACGTAGGTGAAGGCCGTGGTGGTCGCACCCTCGGCCAGCACACCGGCCTCCAGCAGCGCGTCGATCCACATCTGCCAGTCTTCGCCGCCCATCACCGCCACCGTGCCCGCGACCTCTTCCGGGGTGGCCGGCTCGATCGTGGTTTCGGTGATCACTTCCTTGTCGGTGTCCAGGCCGCGCAGGGTGATCGGCGCGCCGATCGGCTTCAGCGTCGAGCTGATCACCTCACCGGTCTTCGGGTGCTTGCGGCGCGGCGCGGCCAGGCTGTACACCACCTGGTCGACCTGGCCCAGGTCCTGCCGGATCAGCTCGATGACCTTGGCCTTCACCTCGTCCGAGAACGCATCGCCGTTCACGCTGCGGGCGTACAGGCCGGCCTCCGTAGCGTACTTCTGGAACGCCGCCGAGTTGTACCAGCCCGCCGTGCCCGGCTTGGTTTCGGTACCCGGACGCTCGAAGAACACGCCCAGCGTCGCCGCGCCGCTGCCGAACGCGGCGGTGATCCGCGCAGCCAGGCCATAACCGGTGGACGCACCCAGCACCAGCACGCGCTTGGGACCGTTCTGGATCTTCGGCTGCGCCTTGATGTAATCGATCTGCTGCTTGACGGCTGCGTCGCAGCCGACCGGATGGGTGGTGACGCAGATGAAGCCGCGCACACGCGGTTTGATGACCATGGAAACCTCGGTAGAAACGGTGCGACCACGGGAACGGCCGCACGCAACCCCGAAATCGTAGTGCGCACGGGCAGACAGCACAACCGACGCCCCGGTACGGTGGCAACGAAAAAGCCGCGCAGTGCGCGGCTTTTTCGTTTTACCGGTGTCCGGCCAGCGGCCGGACCTACAGCGGGGTCGTGTCCGGCCAGCGGCCGGACCTGCATCTTACGGACGGCGCGCCAGGGCTTCGACGTCCTTGGCCTTCGGCAGCAGGTCCTGCTTGCTCACGCGCAGGAAGCCGATCGTCAGCATCGGCACCGCGACCAGGATCGAGGACAGTACCACGATCACTGCACCCACCATGTGGGTTTCGGCCAGGCCTTCCATCGACGCGCCGCCGTACATGTACAGCGCCAGCGCCGACAGGAAGAACATCACCGCAGTGATCACCGTACGCGACAGCGTCTGGTTGATCGAGCGGTTCAGCACTTCCAGCGGTTCCACGCGCAGGCTGCGGAAGTTCTCGCGGACGCGGTCGAACACCACGATGATGTCGTTGATTGCAAAGCCCATCACCGACAGCAGGCCGGCCAGCACGTTCAGGTCGAACTCGCGGCCCATCAGCGACACGTAGGCCAGCGTCACCAGCAGGTCGAACAGCGCCACGATGCTCGCGGTAACCGCGAACTTCCACTCGAAGCGGAAGCCGATGTAGATCAGGAAGCCGGCCAGCATGAAGATCGTCGCGTACAGGCCGTTCATGGCCAGGTCCTTGCCGATCTGCGGGCCCACGAACTCATTGCGCAGGATCGTGGCCGGGTTCTCGCTGGTGGTGATCGCCTTGAGCACCGCCGCGCCGGTGGCCTTGTCCTCTGCACTGGCTGCGCCGGTGCCGGGGGCATGCTCGCCGTGCGGGGCCAGTCGGATCAGCACGTCGGTGTTGCCACCGAAGCTCTGTACCTGGGTGCCTTCGAAGCCGTTGGCTTCCAGGCGCGAGCGGACTTCTTCCACGTCCACCTGGCGATCGAAGCGCGCTTCGATCAGGGTGCCGCCGGTGAAGTCCAGTGCGAAGGTGAAGCCCTTGATGCCGATGATGGCAACCGAGGCCAGGAACACCGCGATGGTGACTGCCATGGCGACATGGCGCCACCGCATGAAGTCGATCGTGGTGTCGTTCGGGAGGATGTGCAGCGGAAACAGTTTCATTGTGCGAGTCGTCCCGTCAGATGGCCACGTTCTGGAGCTTCTTGCGACGACCGTAGATCAGCGTCGCCAGGGCGCGCGACACGGTGATCGCAGTGAACATCGAGGCGAAAATACCGATGATCATGGTCAGGGCGAAGCCCTTCAGCGGACCGGTACCGAACGCGAACAGGGCCACGCCCACGATCAGGCCGGTCAGGTTGGCGTCCAGGATGGTGCCGCTGGCGCGCTCATAACCGGTCACGATCGCGGTCTTGCCCGGCACGCCGGCACGCAGCTCTTCACGGATACGCTCGTTGATCAGCACGTTGGCGTCGACCGACAGGCCCACCGACAACGCCAGGCCGGCGAAGCCCGGCAGGGTCATGGTGGCGCCGAACAGCGACATCACCGCAACCACGATCAGCAGGTTGAACAGCATCGCCGCCGAGGTGATCAGGCCGAACATGCGGTAGTACACGGTGAAGAACACCAGGGTGAACATGAAGGCGTAGATCACCGCGGTGATGCCGCGCTCGACATTCTCGGCACCCAGGCTGGGACCGACCACGCGCTCTTCCACGAAGTCCATCGGCGCGGCCAGCGAGCCCGACTTCAGCAGCTTGGCCAGTTCTTCGGATTCCTTCTTCTCCAGACCGGTGGTCTGGAAGTTCTTGCCGAACACGCCGTTGATGTTGGCCACCGAGATCACTTCCTCGTTGACCCGGAAGCTGCGCACTTCCTTGCCGTCGACCGTGGTCACGGTCGGCACGCGTTCGGTGTACACCACCGCCATCGGCTTGCCGACATTGGCGCTGGTGAAGTCGAACATGCGCTGGCCGCCGACGCTGTTGAGCGTCACGCTGACCGACGGGGTGCCGGTGGTGGCGTCGTTGACCGCCTGGGCAGCGACCATCTGGTCGCCGGTGACGATCACGCGCTTGTTCAGCAGGATCGGGGCACCCGTGTCACGGCGCGTGTAGACCTTGGCCTCCGGCGGAATGCGGCCGGTGTCGATGGCGTCCTGTGCATTGCCGTCGACCACCGCACGGTATTCCAGGGTGGCGGTCGCACCGATCATGCGCTTGGCTTCGGCGGTGTCCTGCACGCCCGGGAGCTGCACGACCACGCGGTCGGCGCCCTGGCGCTGGATGATCGGCTCGGCCACGCCCAGCTGGTTGACGCGGTTGCGCAGGGTGTTGATGTTCTGCTCGATCGCACCGTTGGTGATCTGGCTCAGCTCGGTTTCCGGCACGGTCACGGTGATGCGCTTGCCCACCACGTCGTAGCCCAGGGTCGGCTGCGCCTTGGCCAGCGCCACGCGGGCGCGGTCCACGGCCGCGTCATCGGTGGACGGGCTCAGCGTGGCGACGATGGAGTTGTCCGGGCGACGCTCGACCGACTGGAACGGAACGCGCGATTCGCGCAGCGTGCCGCGCACGTCTTCGGCGTAGGCGTCCATGCGCTTGTCGATGGCCGCCTTCTGGTCGACCTGCAGCACGAAGTGCACGCCACCCTGCAGGTCCAGGCCCAGCACCATCGGGCGACCGCCCAGGCGCTGCAGCCAGTCCGGCACGGTCGAGGCCAGGTTCAGTGCCACCGTGTAGTTCTCACCCACGCTGTCGCGCAGCCGGGCGCTGGCCGCAGCCTGCGTATGCAGGTCCGGCAGGCGCACGATCAGGCTCTCACCTTCCTTGTCCGCACCGATGTTGGCGATCCCGGCGGCCTTCAGGTCGGCCAGCACGCGCTCGCGAAGGGCCTCGTCGACCTGCCCGCCACGGTTGGCGGTGATCTGGACGGCGGGGTCCTTCTGGTAGATGTTGGGCAGAGCGTACAGCGCGCTGAGCGCCAGTACGATCAGGATGACGACGTATTTCCAGCGTGGAAATTCAAGCATTGCCAGGTTCCTGCGCGGCGCCATTCCCGGCGCCGCGGTTGTGCTTCGGAAAGGAGATGACTCAGTTGGCCGACTTCAGCGTGCCGGTCGGCAGCACGTTGCCCACGGCGCCCTTCTGCACGCGGATGTTGACGTTGTCGGCCACTTCGATGGTGACGAAGTTGTCGCCGATGCCCTTCACGGTGCCGGCGATGCCGCCGTTGGTCAGGACTTCGTCGCCGATCTTGATCTTTTCCAGCATCGCCTTGTGTTCCTTCTGGCGCTTCATCTGCGGGCGGATCATCAGGAAGTACATGATCGCGATCAGGATGATCGGGAACAGCAGCGTGGTCAGGCCCATGCCCTGCGGCTGGCCACCGGCGGCTTGGGCGTGGGCGGCGGGAATCAGGAAGGCGATCAGGTTCATGGTGTGTCCTTGGGTTGGGAGGCGCCCTTCCCCACATGGGGTCGGGTGTCGCCGCGAAACAGGGGTCAGCCGCGAAGTATGCCACGGCCCCGGGCGGGTTACAGCGGCGGCGTGGCCATGCCCCGGGCCGCATAGAAGGACTCGCGGAAGGCCTCGAAGGTTCCCGCCGCGATGGCCGCGCGCATGTCGGCCATCAGCTTCTCGTAATAGAAGAGGTTGTGGAGGGTGCCCAGCATCGGCGCCAGCATCTCGTTGCAGCGGTCCAGGTGGCGCAGGTAGGACCGGGTATAGCCGCTGGTGCAGGCATGGCAGCCGCAGCCCGGCTCGATGGTGTCCATGTCCCGTTCATAGCGGGCGTTGCGGATCCGCACCGTGCCGGTGGAGGTGAAATAGTGGCCGTTGCGGGCGTTGCGGGTCGGCATCACGCAGTCGAACATGTCCACGCCGCGGGCGACCCCTTCGACCAGGTCTTCCGGCCGGCCCACGCCCATCAGGTAGCGCGGACGGTCGGCCGGCAGGATCGGGTGCATGTGGTCGAGCATGGCGTTGCGCTCGTGCTCCGGCTCGCCCACCGCCAGGCCACCGATGGCATAGCCGTCGAAACCGATCTGCTGCAGGCCCTCGGCCGAACGGGTGCGCAGGTCATGGTGGACCCCGCCCTGGACGATCCCGAACAGCGCCGCGTCGTTGCCCAGTTCGTCGTGCGCGTTACGGCTCCGCTGGGCCCAGCGCAGGCTGAGCTCCATCGAGGTGCGCGCCACCGGTTCGGTGGCCGGGTACGGGGTGCACTCGTCGAAGATCATGACGACGTCCGAATCGAGCACCTTCTGGATCTTCATGCTCTCTTCCGGGCCCAGGAACACCCGAGCGCCGTCGGTCGGCGAGGCGAAGGTCACGCCCTGCTCGGTGATCTTGCGGCGATGGGCCAGCGAAAACACCTGGAAACCGCCGGAATCGGTCAGGATCGGCCCGTTCCAGCGCGCGAAGCCGTGCAGGCCGCCGTGATCGGCGATCACGTCCAGGCCCGGGCGCAGGTACAGATGGAAGGTGTTGCCCAAGATGATCTCGGCGCCCAGCGCGCGGATCTGCTCCGGCAGGATGCCCTTGACCGAGCCATAGGTGCCCACCGGCATGAACGCCGGGGTTTCCACCGTCCCGCGCGGGAAGGTCAGGCGGCCGCGGCGGGCACGCCCGTCGGTGGTCTGGAGCTGGAACTGGAGTCGGGACATCGGGCGGAATCGGGGCAAATAATCCTCGATTATCGCCTAAAACCGTCGTGCCCGCTTTCAATCCCCCTGCGGGAACAACAACATGGCATCGCCATAGCTGAAGAACCGGTATTTTTCGGCGATCGCCGCGCGGTAGGCCTCGAACACCCGTTCCTGCCCGGCAAAGGCCGAAATCATCATCAGCAGCGTGCTTTCGGGCAGGTGGAAGTTGGTGACCATGGCGTCCACGCTGCGGATCCGGTAGCCGGGCGTGATGAAGATCTGGGTTTCGCCGGCATACGGCAGCAGGTCGCCGTCGCGCATCGCGCTTTCCAGCGCGCGCACCACCGTGGTGCCCACGCCGATCACCCGCCCGCCGGCCGCACGGGTCTGGCGGACCTGCTGGACCAGCTCGGCGCCGACGTTCAGCCACTCGCGGTGCATGACGTGGTCTTTCAGGTCATCGGCACGCACCGGCTGGAAGGTGCCAGCGCCCACGTGCAGGGTGACGTGGCCGAAACCAATGCCCTTTTCCTTCAGGGCCGCGAGCAGGGCTTCGTCGAAGTGCAGCCCGGCGGTCGGCGCGGCCACCGCACCCACTTCGCGGGCGAACACGGTCTGGTAGCGCTCGCGGTCATCCAGCCCCGGCTCGCGCTGGATGTAAGGCGGCAGCGGCAGGCGGCCGGCGTGCAGCAGCCACTGCTCCAGCGACTCGGGCACATGGAACTGCAGCACGTAGAACTCGCCGTCGCGACCCAGCACCTCCGCTTCGCCGCCGGCGTCCAGCGCGATCCGGCTGCCCGGCTTGGGCGATTTGCTGGCCCCAACCTGCGCCCGCGCCTGCTGCCCGCCGAGCAGGCGCTCGATCAGGATCTCGACCCGGCCGCCGCTGGCCTTCTGCCCGAACAGGCGCGCCGGAATGACCCGGGTGTCGTTGAACACCAGCAGGTCGCCGGGCTGCAGCAGGTCCGGCAGGTCGCGCACCTGGCGGTGGTCGAAGGCTGCCGGGGTCGGCGGCACCACCATCAGGCGGCTGGCGGAGCGCTCGGCGAGCGGCGCCTGGGCGATCAGTTCGGCGGGCAGGTCGTAATGGAAATCGGACTTCTTCAAGGGAGCGCACGGCAACGTGTAGGCAATGTCGCGCATTGTACGACTGGCTCCCGGTGGCAACGAGCATGGCGGCGAACGTCGCGCAAAATGCTGCTATGCAACAGTTTTTGCCGGGGTTATCGCGCGAAAAAGCGCGTGCTAGCATCGAACCGGAAGTCTGATGCACGAGCCGCATTCCCCCAAGCGCGCGCCCCTGTCGCGCGTTTTGCATTTGCGCCGTGCCGCCAATCGTTTCAGGAGATCTGCAATGAGCTTCATCGAACGCCTCGCCCCCCTCCGCGCCCAGCCCGGCACGCGCCTCACCGCCGGCCTGGATGACGCCACCCTCGACCGCCTGGCCGCCGGCCACCCGCAGCTGCTGGGTGCCGTGGACGCCGCCGTCGTCGAATTTGAGCGGGTCCGCGCCGACCTGGCCGAGCTGCTGGCGCTGGACGAACGCGCCCAGATCGATGCCATGCAGGACGGCTTCGTCAATTTCTATGCCGACGACGCGGTCACCCCCTACGTTGCCCTCGCCGCCCGTGGCCCCTGGGTGGTCACCCTCAAGGGTGCGGTGCTGTACGACGCCGGCGGCTACGGCATGCTCGGCTTCGGTCACACCCCGCAGGCGGTGCTGGACGCGATGGCCGCGCCGCAGGTGATGGCCAACGTGATGACTCCGAATCTGTCCCAGCACCGCTTCATCCAGGCGCTTCGCCGCGAGATCGGCCACCGCCGCGGCGGCTGCCCGTATGCACGGTTCATGTGCCTGAATTCCGGTTCCGAGGCGGTCGGCTTGGCCGCGCGCATCGCCGACGTGAACGCCAAGCTGCAGACCGATCCGGGCGCCCGCCATGCCGGTGCGAAGATCAAGCGCGTGGTGGTCAAGGGCAGCTTCCACGGTCGCACCGACCGTCCGGGCCTGTACTCCGATTCCAGCCGCAGGACCTACATGCAGCACCTGGCCAGCTACCGTGGCGAGGACAGCGTGATCGCCATCGCGCCGTACGACGAAGACGCGCTGAAGCGGGTATTTGCCGAGGCCGAACAGAACCACTGGTTCATCGAAGCGGTGTTCCTGGAGCCGGTGATGGGCGAAGGCGACCCGGGTCGCTCGGTGCCGCCGTCGTTCTACGCACTGGCCCGCGAGCTCACCCGCCAGCACGGCAGCCTGCTGCTGCTGGACTCGATCCAGGCCGGCCTGCGCGCGCATGGCGTGCTCTCGATCGTGGACTACCCCGGCTTCGAAGGGCTGGAGGTGCCGGACATGGAGACCTACTCCAAGGCGCTGAACGCCGCGCAGTTCCCGCTGTCGGTGCTGGCCGTGACCGAGCATGCCGCGCAGCTGTACCGCAAGGGCATCTACGGCAACACCATGACCTCCAACCCGCGTGCGCTGGACGTGGCCTGCGCCACCCTGGGCCTGCTCACCCCGGAGGTGCGCGAGAACATCCGCCAGCGCGGCGAAGAAGCGGTGCGCAAGCTGGAACAGCTGCGCAGCGAACTGGGCGGGCTGATCACCAAGGTCCAGGGCACCGGCCTGCTGTTCTCCTGCGAACTGGCCCCGCAGTTCAAGTGCTACGGCGCCAATTCCACCGAAGAATGGCTGCGCAACCATGGCATCAACGTCATCCATGGCGGTGAGAACTCGCTGCGCTTCACCCCGCATTTCGGCATGGACAGCGAGGAGCTGGACCTGCTGGTGAACCTGGTGGGTCGCGCCCTGAAGGAAGGCCCGCGCCGGGAACAATCGCAGGCGGCGTAAACCCCACCATGCGATAATGGGTGGTTTCCACCGGGAACCACCCATGAAGTCCATCTGCGTCTACTGCGGCTCCAACGCCGGCAGCAAGCCCATCTACACCGAACGCGCGATCGCGCTGGGCGACCGCATTGCCCGTGACGGCCTGCGCCTGGTCTACGGCGGCGGCAATGTCGGTCTGATGGGCACGGTGGCCAATGCGGTGCTGGCCGGCGGCGGCGAAGTGACCGGGGTCATCCCGCAGCAGCTGGCCGACTGGGAAGTGGCCCATCGCGGCCTGACGGAGTTGGAAATCGTCGGCTCGATGCACGAACGCAAGTCGCGCATGTTCGACCTGTCCGACGCGTTCGTGGCCCTGCCCGGCGGCTTCGGCACCATGGAAGAGATCTTCGAGATGCTCACCTGGCGCCAGCTTGGGATCGGCAACAAGCCGTGCGCCTTCCTCGATGTGGACGGCTTCTACGCGCCCCTGATCGGCATGATCGACCGCATGGTCGAAGAGCGCTTCCTGCACCCGGACCAGCGCGCCGACCTGTGGTACGGCTCGGACATCGACGCGATGCTGGAATGGATGCGCGCGTATGAGCCGGCGCAGGCATCGAAGTGGATCGACGAGAAGCGGCGTACGGCGTTGCGTTGATCACGCGGTAACGAACGTTTCCATCGGCGCAGGGCGACCCAGCAGGTAGCCCTGCCCATAATCGCAGCCCAGCTGCAGCAGGGTCTCGCGCTGGGCGGCGTTTTCGATGCCCTCGCCCACCGTTTCGATGCCCAGCGTGCGCGCCAGCGACAGCACGCCCTGGACCAGCGCGTAGGTGCTCTGCAGGTCCTGGCCATGCAGCCCGGCGATGAAGCTCTGGTCGATCTTCAGCGTGGAGATCGGGAAGCGGTGCAGGTAGGACAGCGCCGAGAAGCCGGTACCGAAATCGTCCAGCTGCACCAGCACGCCGCGTTCGCGCAGCGCCTGCAGGATCCGCAGCGTGCGCGGGCCGTCGTCGAGCAGCGCCACTTCGGTGATTTCCAGGCGCAGCCGGCGTGGGTCGGCACCGGCCGCTTCGATCAGGCCGAACAGCCGTGAGCTGAAATCGGGCGAACGGAAATGCCGCGGCGACACGTTCACCGACAGATAGCCTTCGCCACCGCGCGCGAGCTGGCCGATGACTTCTTCATACAGCAGCCAGTCGACCTGTTCGATCAGGCCGCTCTCCTCGCCCAGGTCCAGGAACGCGCTCGGCAGCAGCAGGCCGCGACGCTCGTGCTGCCAGCGCAGCAGTGCCTCGTAGCCCACCACCTGGCCGTCGGTGAGGCGCACGATGGGCTGGTAGAACGGCATGAAATCGCGATTGTTGATGGCCCGGCGCAGGTCGGCTTCCAGGTCCAGGCTGCGCAGCGCTTCTTCGCGCATGGCTTCATCGAACACCGCCCAGCGGTCCTTGCCCTGCGCCTTGGCGCGGTACATCGCCGCGTCCGCGTCGCGCACCATCTCCTCGCCATTACGGTAGCGCGGGCTCCACATCGCGATGCCCAGGCTGCCGGACGGAAACAGCTCGCGCCCCTGCACCCACATCGATTCTTCCAGCGCCACCAGCATGCGCTGCGAGAACTCGCGGGCCGATTCCAGGCCCTGCTCGCATTCGAGCAGGATGGCGAACTCGTCACCGCCCAGGCGGGCCACCACGTCATCGCCGCCGACCATCGACACGATGCGCTTGGCCACCTCGACCAGCATCTGGTCGCCGGCGGCGTGGCCGATGCTGTCGTTGACCAGCTTGAAGCGGTCCAGGTCCAGGAACAGCACCGCGAACCGCAGGCCGTCGCGCGAGCGTGCGCGCGCGATGGCATCCTCCAGGCGGTCGAGCAGGTGCGCGCGATTGGGCAGGCCGGTCAGCGCATCGTGCAGGGCCTGGTGGGTCAGCCGCTGTTCCGCGCGCAGGCGCTCGCCGATCTGGCCGAGCAGCTTGTCGTTCACCTCGGCCAGTTCGCGGGTGCGCTCATCGACGCGTATTTCCAGCTCGGCGTGCGCGTTGCGCAGGCGCTCCTGGTCGCGCTGCCGGGCCAGGCCGTTGCCGATGTTCTGCGCGACGAAGGTCAGCAGGCGCTGGTCGTGCGCGGTGAAACTGATCTCCGGCGAGTAGCTCTGCACCACGATCACCCCGACCACGTCGTCGTCGCTCAGCAGCGGCACGCCCAGCCAGCAGTGCGAGCGCGCACCGAATTCGTTGACGGTACCCGAGGCGCGCAGCGCGTCGATATGCTCGCGCGAGGCCAGCAGCGGCTGCCGGTTGCGCACGATGTACTCGGTCAGGCCCATGCTGAACGGCCGCGGGGCGCGGGCGGGGTTGTACTCGTCCACCGAGTAGACGAACTCCAGCCCTTCGCCGGATTCGTCGACCAGCGCGATGTAGAAGTTGCGCGCATCCAGCAGCGTCCCGACCACGCCATGCACCTGCACGTAGAACTGGGCCAGGCTTTCGGCGCTCATCGCCATTTCGGCGATGTTGAACAACGCCAGCTGCAGTTTCTCGGCGCGGCGGCGCTCGACCACCTCGTCCTGCAGGCTGTGGTTGGCGCGCTGCAGCTCCAGCGTGCGCCGCTCCACCTGGCGCTCCAGCTGCACCTGCGCCTGGCGCCGGTCCATCGCGGTCAGGATGTGCTGGGCCACATAGCCGAGCAGGGTGCGGTCGGCTTCGTTGTAGCGCACGCGCTGCTCGTAACTCTGCACCACGATGGCGCCGCAGACCCGGCCGTCGCGCAGCATCGGCACGCCCAGCCAATCCAGGCTCTCCGGC
Source organism: Stenotrophomonas aracearum (assembly GCF_031834615.1). NCBI lineage: Bacteria > Pseudomonadati > Pseudomonadota > Gammaproteobacteria > Lysobacterales > Lysobacteraceae > Stenotrophomonas > Stenotrophomonas aracearum. Next base: position 1,680,830 of record NZ_CP115543.1, on the reverse strand, counting down.
CCGCGGCTGGGGTCGTATTCGTCGTTCATCGCCGCCAGCAGTTCATTGGATGGCCCGCTGAGCGGCTGTCCGTGGCGCAGCAGCGCGAAGGTCAGGCTGCGCGGCATTTCATGTTCTTCGTAGCTGCGGTCCGGGTCGGCCACGAAATCGTCGCGCTGGTCGGCGAAGTACAGGAAGCGGATCCGCCGGCGCACATCGTCGTACTCGACGATGTAGCAGTTCTGCGCGTACATCAGCGAATTGAGCACGCGGTGGAAGTGGCGCAGCATCTCGCTCATTTCCAGGTCGGCACCGGCCAGGTCGGCGATTTCGTACAACGCCTGCTGCAGCCGCTTGGAATTCTCCAGCGAGCGGATCTGCTCGCGTTGCCGGGCCAGCGCCAGCGCGTCCTGCAGGCCGCTGCGGGCCACGCCCCACCAGGCGTCGGGCGGGCTTGCGCCATCTTCCAGCAGGACGTGGATGACCAGCTCGCCGCCCTGGTGCTGCCAGCGGTACACCGCCCCGCCCTGCGGGCAGACCGGCGGCGAGGCCAGCAGCGCCTCCAGCAGCGCGCGATCCGAACCGGCCCGCGGTGGATGCCGCAGGCAGCCTTCGCCCAGCGTGGCGTCGGACCAGCCCAGGGTGAGCTGGGCACCGGCCGGCAACAGCGCGCACAGCGTGCGCCCAAGCGCTGCCGATACCGCTGCGCTGCGGTCCTTCCGTCCCGAAGTCGTCACTGCCTGGCTGGACAACATGTTCATCTCTTTTGACGCCGGATACCCGGCGCCTCCCCTGTCCCCCGAGCATAACGCGCAAACCGGGGGTGAATGGAAGCCCTTCACCCCATTGCCCGCCTTCGGACGTTGATGACAGGGTGACCACCGCCATCGCCCCTGCCCCGCGCGGCTATGCGCAGCCCCCTCCAGCGCTTACTCTGTGCGCCGTGGATGCTGCTGCCCTGCCAACCGACGAGTCGCTGATGCTGGCCTGGGCCGGGGGCGACCTGCGTGCCTTCGAAAGCCTGTATGCGCGCCACCGCAACCGCCTGTACAGCTTCCTGCTGCGCCAGCTGCGCGATGCGGCGCTGGCCGACGAAATGTTCCAGGACGTGTGGCAGCGGGTGATCGCCGCCCGCGCCGGCTGGCAGCCGGAGGCGGCCTTCACCACCTGGCTGTTCCGGATTGCCCATAATCGGCTCAACGACCACTGGCGGGCGCTGAAGCACCGTCCTTCCGCGCCGGGCGACGCCGACGAGCGCGTGGCGCGCATGAGCGATACGCGCACGCCGGAAACCCAGCTGTCCGAATTCGAACAGCGCCGCCGCCTGCAGCTGGCCATGGAGCAGCTGCCCGATGACCAGCGCACCGTGCTGCAACTGCGGCTGGAACAGGAGCTGAGCCTGGAAGAGATCGCGCAGGTCACCGGCGTGGGCCGCGAAACCGTGAAATCGCGGCTGCGCTACGCGATGGACAAACTGCGCGCGGAGTTGAGCCCATGAACCGCCCCGATCCGCTGACGCCGGAAGAACGCGAACTGGCCCGCCTGCTGGGCCGGCCGGCGTCCAGTGCACCGCCGGCCGCGGTGGACGATGCGGTGCTGGCCGCTGCGCGTGCGGCGGTGCAACCGGTTGCTGCGGCACCCGCGGTCGAACCGGCTTCGCCCGCTGCTGCGCCCGTGTCCACCACGACGCCGCGCAGGCGTTCGCGCTTCCCGGCCGCACTCGGCCTGGCCGCCTCGCTGGTCTTTGCGGTGGGCATCGCCTGGCAGCTCAAGCCGGAGGGGCCACCGCCGGGCGCACCCGCCCCGATGGCGAGCGAAATGGCCACCGGGACGGCACCGCAGGCCGATCCCGCAGCAGGCGATGACACCGCACCGGCGGCGGTACCGGCCGAAGCGCCGGTTGCCGATGTGGCCCCCCAGGAGAAACCTGCCGCTGCGCCGCCTGCGCCGGCGCGGGCGCTGTCGGTGCCCAAGCCGGCACCGGTGCCAGCGCCACCGCCGATGCCCGCTGCGGCACCGATGGCCATGCCGGCTCCCCCGGCGCCTCCCGCGCCGATGGCCGCCCCGGTCCAGCAGGACGCGCAGGCCGATGCAGCACAGTCGGCCGAACTGGACCGCGTGGTCGTCACCGGCAGCCGCGCCGTCGATGCGCGGGAGCGCGCCAAGCTGGCCGCACCCGCCCCTGCACGCACGCAGGGTGCACCCGGAGTGATGCGCCGTGCCGAACCGGCACCGGCGCAGGCCTATGGCGCTTTGGCATCGCCCGACGCGCTCACCCTCGCGGTCGATGCCGACGCCGCGCTGCCACGCCGGCAATGGATCAAGCGCATCCGCGAGCGCCGCGATGCGGGTGATATGGATACGGCGCGGGCGAGCCTGGAGCGGTACATGCAGGCTTACCCGGAAGCGCGGATTCCAGGGGACCTGCGGGAATTGCTGGATTCGTGATACGTGCCGCGCAGAGCCCGGCACTAAAATGACGCCGATGCCCGATACGCTCGCCACCACCGTCAGCCACAGCCTGGACATCAAGCACAGCCGTTTCATCGCGCACGCCGCGCCGATCGATGCGGCTGCCGATGCGCTCACGTTCCTGCAGCAGGTCGCCGTAGCCGACGCCACGCACAACTGCTGGGCCTACCGGCACGGCAATGAGTACCGCTCCAGCGACGACGGCGAACCGGCCGGTACGGCCGGGCGCCCGATCCTGGCGGCCATCGACGGCCAGGGCTTCGACCGCGTCATGGTGGTGGTGATCCGCTGGTACGGCGGCATCAAGCTGGGCGCGGGTGGCCTGGTCCGGGCCTATGGCGGCATCGCAGCCGAATGCCTGCGCACCGCGCCGCGATTGCCGCTGGTGGCGCTGGCCGAGCTGACCGTGCACGCCGGGTTCGAAGACCTGGGCGCGCTGCATGCGGCGCTGGCCCAGCACCTGGTCGACAAGCTGGACGAAACCTTCACCGCGTCCGGGGTGGAACTGCATGTCCGGCTGCCCGCCGACCAGGTCGACCCGTTGAAAATCCGCCTTCGCGACGCCACCCGTGATCGTATCCGGGTGCACGCACGCACCGAACCAGGCCTTGCCCATGACTGACCCCGTTTCCCCGCCGGCCCCGACCCTGCGCCGCCTTGGCAGCCTGGGCACGCTGTGGCCGTTCGTACGCCGCCATGGCGGGCTGTTCGCGGCCTGGCTGGTGGCGCTGGCGGTGTCCTCGGCGGCCACGCTGAGCCTGCCGCCGGCGGTGAAGCAGATGATCGACCATGGCTTCAACAGCGGCGGCCAGATCAACCGCGCCTTCGCACTGCTGTTCCTGGTTGCGGTGGTGCTGGCATTGGCTACGGCGGCGCGCTTCTTCTTTGTGTCGCTGCTGGGCGAAAAAGTGGTGGCCGACCTGCGCAGCCGCCTGTACGCGCACCTGATCGCACTCGGCGCCGGTTTCCACGACCGCAGCCGCAGCGGCGAACTGGTCTCTCGCCTGACCGCCGACAGCGAACTGCTGCGCAGCGTAATCGGCTCGACCATGTCGGTAGCCCTGCGCAGCAGCGTCACGGTGGTGGGCAGCTTGGTGATGCTGTTCGTGACCAGCCCGCGCCTGGCCGCATGGTCACTGGTCGGCATTCCACTGGCGGTGCTGCCGATCATCATCGGTGCGCGCCGGCTGCGCGGCATCTCGCGCGCCAGCCAGGACCGCATCGCCGACGCGAACAGCCTGGCCGCCGAAACCCTGGGCGCGGTGCGCACGGTGCAGGCGCATGCGCGCGAGCCGTACGAACGCGGCCGTTTCAACGCAGCGCTGGGCGAGTCGATCCGCGCCGCGCGACGCCGCATCGGAGCGCAGTCGCTGGTGACTGCCACCGCCATCGTGCTGGTGTTCGGTGCGATCGTCGGCGTGCTGTGGCTCGGTGCGCACGACGTGATCGACGGCCGCATGAGCGCCGGCACGCTGGGCCAGTTCGTTCTGTATGCGCTGATCGGCGGTGGTTCGGTGGGTGCGTTGGCCGAAGTGTGGAATGAACTGCAGCGTGCCTCCGGCGGCATGGGCCGGATCGCCGAACTGCTGCAGGAAGACATCGAGATCACCAGCCCGGCCGAGCCGCTGCCGCTGCCGCAGCCGCTGCGCGGCGAGATCCGCTTCCAGGACGTGGTCTTTCATTACCCGCAGCGACCCGACACCGCCGCGCTGGATCACTTCGACCTGCATGTGCGCCCGGGCGAAACCGTGGCGCTGGTCGGGCCGTCCGGCGCCGGCAAGAGCACGGTGCTGTCCATGCTGCTGCGCTTCCACGACCCCGCCGCCGGCAGCGTGCAGGTGGATGGCGTGGACGTGCGCCGGGTCGACCCGGCGCAGCTGCGCGCGCAGATGGCGCTGGTGCCGCAGCAGCCGACCCTGTTCGCCAGCAGTGCGCTGGACAACATCCGCTACGGTCGGCTGGAAGCCAGCAATGAAGAGGTGCAGCGCGCTGCCGAAGCGGCCGAGGCCGACGAATTCCTGGAGGCGCTGCCGGACGGCTACCTGAGCGAACTGGGCGAGCGCGGCGCGCGCCTGTCCGGCGGCCAGCAGCAGCGCATCGCGATTGCACGCGCACTGCTCAAGGACGCCCCTATCCTGCTGCTGGACGAAGCCACCAGCGCGCTGGACGCGCAGAGCGAACGCGCGGTGCAGCAGGCGCTGGAACGGCTGATGGCCGGGCGCACCACGCTGGTGATCGCACACCGGCTGGCGACGGTACTGAAGGCCGACCGCATCGTGGTGATGGACCACGGCCGCATCGTGGCGCAGGGTACCCACGCAGAGCTGCTGGCCGAGGGTGGCCTGTATGCTGAACTGGCGAAACTGCAGTTCATCGATTGATGACGCACCGCTAACACGCGCGGTCGCATGGTGACACTCGTCCCATCAGACCGCTGCAGGAGGTGTTGCATGTCGTTCCGTCAGTTTCCCGCTACCGATGCGAACGGTGACGATTACATCGTCATCGAATTCAAGGATGAGCTGGCCGCCACTGCAAACACCGCGGCCGATCCGCATGTGCGTTACGAGCTGGCCGACGGCCGGCACCTGGTCCGCGATGGCAGGACCTTCCGCACCAGTGGCGGCGAGCTCACGTTGACTACGTGATTGACGTGGTCAATTAATAGCCACCCATCTTGACAGCCTTGCGGTACGGGGGCTGCGCACGCTTATCCACATGCTTGTCCGCATTTCATCCACACCCCCTGTGGATGAATGCGGCAGCGCTTCAGCGTGGCAGGACCCGGCCGATGCCGCTGGCGTCGATTTCCACCGCCGCTCGCTGCATCGCCTGCAGGTCGCTGCCAGGTACGAACCCCATGCGAAAGTGCACTTCGCCGCCAGGCGTGCGCGAGGAGTGGATCGAGGCCAGGCTGACCCCATGCCGCTCGAACACATGCAGCAGTTCGCGCAGCGACCCGGGACGGTCCTCCGGCAGGTGCACGCTGATCGCGTTGCGCTCGGTCAGGTCGGCCAGCAGGTAACCGACCCGTTCGAAGGTGTAATTGCCGTTGGCCAGCAGAGCGGCACCCTGGTGTTCGCGGTTGTCGGCCAGAAGTTGCTGGCGGAACGCAGCGCGCGCGGCGTCATCGCCCTGTTCCACTTGGCTGCGCAGCGTCTGCAGCTGCGCCAGCAGCCGGTCCAGCATCGGCGCCACGTGCGGGTTGCCGAACTGGATGTCCTCGTAGATGGCCGGGTTGAGCGACAGGATGCGCGCGATGATCGCGGTATCCAGCTCGAACGAGGCCGACCGGTACGGCATCAGGTCCTGCAGCGGACCCAGCAGTGCGGCGTAGTCGCGCAGCACGCCGGCCTGGGCCAGGTGGGTCGCATGCACCATCGCCTGCACCAGCGCCATGACCTGGTCGTGGTGCTCGGGCGTGGCGAGCACGCATTCGGCTTCCAGTGCCGCGCACAGCTGCGCCAGCCACGGCTGCCATGCCGACAGCCGCGCTTCGCACACCACCATCACCCTGCCCTTCAGCGTCGGCGCCTTGGGCGGCGCGGTCATCGGGTGCAGGCCTGCCACCTCCGCCTGCGAGCGCAGCATCGCCGCGACCGGTTCGCTCTTGACCGAGGTCACATCCAGCCACAGGCGACCCGCCTCACGGCCCGCCGAGCGCTGCACGTACTCGGCGATCAGCGCCGGGGTGTGCCGGATCGGCGCGGAGAACACCAGGACCTGCGCGCGTTCCAGCAGCAGCTCCGGATCGTCCGAGGCCGGATCGGCCGGGTCGTGGCCGATCACCTCCAGCCCCATGCGCTGCTCGAGGAAGGTGCGCAGCCAGCGCCCGTAGGCACCGGCGCTGCCAACGATGCCGACCACCGGACGCTGCATCACGCGATCCGCTCGGCGGTGAAGCGGTGCGGCTGCGCCAGCGCCGCCGGTGCGGCGGCCAGCACGTCGAATTCTTCGTGGTCGTTGGCCAGGGTCGCTTCCAGCGCGGCGTGCACGCCGGAGATCGAGCGCGACAGGGCCTGCTCGAAGCGCTCGCCGCGCAGCAGGAAGGCGACCAGCAGCGACATCAACACGTCGCCGGTGCCGGCCACGTCGACCGGCAGATGCGGCGAGGACCAGCGCCAGACCGCGTCCCGGCTGACCGCCAGAGTGACCAGCTGACCCGGATCGCCGCCCACGCTGTGCGCAATCACCCACTCCGGACCGCGCTGCAGCAGCGCGCGGGAGGCGGCGATGGCGTCGGCTTCGGCCAGGCTCGGCAGGCCGGTCAGGCGGCCCAGTTCGAACGCGTTGGGCGTGACCAGCCAGGCGTGCGGCAGCAGGCGTTCGGCGAAGATGGTTTCCAGCCCCGGTTCCACGTAGGGACCGGTATGGGTGTCGCCAATCACTGGGTCCAGGCAGTAGCGCAGCTGCGGCGAGGCGGGCAGCACGCGCTCGAGCCAGTCGGCGAACGCGGCACCGTTGCCGACGCTGCCGAAGTAGCCGGAGACCAGCATCTTCGCGCGCGCCGGCAGGCCGCGTTCTTCCGCGCCCAGCAGCAGGTCGGCGAACCAGTCGGCCGGCAGCACGCGGCCGCGCGTGGTCGGATAGAACGGGGCATTGCTGAGCAGCGTGGTCGGCACTTCGGCCACGCGCACGCCGAGGGCACGCAGCGGCGGCACGGCGGCGCTGTTGCCGGCGTGGCCGTACACAAGCTGCGATTGAACCGAGATGACGTCGACCGGCGACGGACCGTCCGGACGCTGGCGGCGACCGTGGACCAGGTGGCTTTCGAGGGAATCGTTCATCAGGGGATTTTAGCGCCGCAGACACGAAAACACCGGGACATGCCCGGTGTTTTTGTGTTGCAGGTGAAACGATCGGTTACGACGTCATGCGATCCCAGAAGCCTTTCACGCCGTCCATGAAGGTGGCCGACTTCGGCGAATGCTTGCGCGCTTCCTCGCCGGTGAAGGTGGTTTCGAACTGTTCGAGCAGCTTGCGCTGTTCGCTGGTCAGGTTGACCGGGGTCTCCACCACCACGCGGCAGTACAGGTCGCCTTCGCTGCGGCTGCGCACCGAACGCACGCCCTTGCCGCGCAGGCGGAACAGCTTGCCGGTCTGGGTTTCGGCCGGAATGCGGATTTCCGCATAACCGCCCAGGGTCGCAACGCGGACGGTGTCGCCGAGTGCGGCCTGCGAGATGCGGATCGGCACTTCGCAGTGCAGATCGTCGCCATCGCGCTGGAAGATCGCGTGCTCGCGCACCCGCACTTCCACGTACAGGTCGCCCGGCGGCGTACCGGCCGGACCGGCCTCGCCTTCGCCGGCCAGGCGGATGCGGTCGCCGGTGTCGACGCCGGCAGGCACCTTCACCGACAACACCTTGTCTTCCTCCACGCGACCGTTGCCGTGGCAGGTCTTGCAGGGGTTCTGGATGATCTGGCCACGGCCATTGCAGTTGTGGCAGGCCTGCTGCATGGCGAAGATGCCGCGCTGGATGCGCACCTGGCCACGGCCCTGGCACACGCTGCAGGTTTCGACCTTGCCATCGTCCGACCCGCTGCCATGGCAGTCGTCGCACTCGGACAGGGTCGGAATTTCGATGCGGCGCTCGATGCCGCGCACCGCTTCTTCCAGGTCCAGCTCCATCACGTAGCCGATGTCGGCGCCGCGACGGGCCTGGCGCGGACCACCACCGGCGCCACCGAAGATGTTGCCGAAGATGTCCCCGAAGATGTCGCCCATGTCCGGGCCGCCCGGACCACCACCGCCCATGCCGTGCTCGAACGCGGCGTGGCCGTGGGCGTCGTACATGCGGCGCTTGTTGGCATCGGACAGGGTTTCGTAGGCTTCCTTGCACTCCTTGAAGGAGGCTTCGGCCGCGCTGTCGCCCGGATTGCGGTCAGGGTGATACTTCATCGCACAACGGCGATAGGACTTCTTCAGTTCTTCTTCGGTCGCGGTGCGGGAAACACCCAGCACCTCGTAGTAGTCGCGCTTGCTCATGGTTTGAATCGGGTTCCGGCAATCAGGCGTTCATGGATACGACAACGGGACGTTGCCTGCGCAACGTCCCGCCTTGGCGTCCGGATCAGGACTTCTTGTCGTCCTTGACTTCGGTGAACTCGGCGTCCACCACGTCGTCCTGCGCGCCGCCGTTGCCACCGGCACCGGCGTCGGCACCCGGGGCACCGCCCTGGTCACCGGCCGAAGCCGCCGCGAACAGCGCCTGGCCGGCTTCTTCCAGCGCCTTCGACTTGGCTTCGATCTGCGCCTTGTCGTCGCCCTTCATCGCGGTTTCCAGGTCGGCCAGGGCCGACTCGACCTTGCCGATGACATCGCCACCGACCTTGCTGCCGTGTTCGGTGATCGCGGTACGGGTACCGTGGATCAGCGCGTCAGCCTGGTTGCGGGCCTGGACCAGCTCGTGGAACTTCTTGTCTTCTTCGCGGTTGGCTTCCGCGTCGGCGACCATGCGTGCGATCTCGTCCTCGGACAGGCCCGAACCGGCCTTGATCTCGACCTTCTGTTCCTTGTTGGTCTTCTTGTCCTTGGCCGACACGTGCAGGATGCCGTTGGCGTCGATGTCGAAGGACACTTCCACCTGCGGCAGGCCGCGCGGGGCCGGCTCGATGCCGGAGAGGTCGAACTTGGCCAGCGACTTGTTGTAGCGGGCCTGTTCGCGCTCACCCTGCAGCACGTGCACGGTCACGGCCGACTGGTTGTCCTCGGCGGTGGAGAACACCTGGGAGGCCTTGGTCGGGATGGTGGTGTTCTTTTCGATGATCTTGGTGAACACGCCGCCCATGGTTTCGATACCCAGCGACAACGGGGTCACGTCCAGCAGCAGCACGTCCTTGACGTCGCCGCCCAGCACGCCGCCCTGGATCGCAGCACCCAGTGCCACGGCTTCGTCCGGGTTGACGTCCTTGCGCGGTTCCTTGCCGAAGAACTCGGTGACCGCCTGCTGCACCTTCGGCATGCGGGTCTGGCCGCCGACCAGGATCACTTCGCTGATGTCGCTCGAACGCAGGCCGGCATCGTTCAGCGCGATGCGGCACGGCTCGATCGACTTCTTGATCAGGTCTTCAACCAGCGCTTCCAGCTTGGCGCGGGTCAGCTTGATGTTCAGGTGCTTCGGACCGGAGGCATCGGCGGTGACGTACGGCAGGTTCACTTCGGTCTGCTGGCTGGTCGAGAGCTCGATCTTGGCGCGCTCGGCCGCGTCCTTCAGGCGCTGCAGGGCCAGCGGATCCTTGCGCAGGTCGATACCCTGGTCCTTGTTGAACTCGTCCACCAGGTATTCGATGACGCGGTTGTCGAAGTCTTCGCCGCCCAGGAAGGTGTCGCCGTTGGTGGCCAGCACTTCGAACTGCTTCTCACCGTCGACGTTGGCGATTTCGATGATCGACACGTCGAAGGTGCCGCCGCCCAGGTCGTACACGACGATCTTGCGGTCCTTGCCGTCGCCCTTGTCCAGGCCATAGGCCAGGGCCGCGGCGGTCGGCTCGTTGATGATGCGCTTCACTTCCAGGCCCGCGATGCGGCCGGCGTCCTTGGTCGCCTGGCGCTGGCTGTCGTTGAAGTAGGCCGGCACGGTGATCACGGCCTCGGTGACGGTCTCACCCAGGTACGCTTCGGCGGTCTTCTTCATCTTCTCCAGCACGCGGGCGGAGATTTCCTGCGGGGCCATCTTCTTGGCGTCGCTGGTCTGGACCCAGGCGTCGCCGTTGTCGTGGGCCAGGATGCCGTAGGGCACGTGCGCGATGTCCTTCTGGACTTCAGCGTCGGTGAACTTGCGGCCGATCAGGCGCTTGACGGCGTAGAAGGTGTTCTTCGGGTTGGTCACGGCCTGGCGCTTGGCCGAGGCACCGACCAGCACTTCGCCGTCCTTGGTGTAGGCGACGATGGAAGGCGTGGTGCGGTCGCCTTCGGCATTTTCGATGACGCGGGCCTTGCCGCCGTCCATGATCGCCACGCACGAGTTGGTGGTGCCGAGGTCGATACCAATGATCTTGCCCATGGGGGAGACTCCTGAAATGTGGGAAACGTCCGGCTGCTGCCGGGTTATGAATGGGATGTGTGGGACGCAGTTGTCACTTTCAAGCCATCAATCGGACGCTGTGTCCGATTACGACCAAACACGTTCAGGTCAGTCGCGGGCGACCACGACCAAAGCCGGACGCAGCAGGCGGTCGTTGAGCAGATAGCCCTTCTGGAACACCTGGACCACGCTGCCCGGGGCGGCGCCGGGGGCGTCGACCTGGCTGATCGCCTGGTGGTGTTCGGGGTTGAACGGCTGGCCGGTCGGGTCGAGCAGGGTCAGGCCGTTGTCGGCGGCGACCTTGAGCAGCTGCTTGTAGGTCAGCTCCAGGCCTTCGCGCAGCGGGCTCGGCTCGGCACCGGCGGCATTCAGCCCGGCGTCCAAGCTGTCGAACACGGGCAGCAGCTCGCCCAGCAGCTTTTCATTGGCGAAGCGGCGCGCCTGTTCGACGTCGCGGGCCACGCGCTTGCGCTGGTTGTCCAGGTCGGCGCGCTCACGCAGCGACTCGGACCGGAGCAGGGCCAGCTCGTTGTGCAGGCTGTCCAGCTGCTGCTGCAGGGAATCGCCCGGGGCGGCGTCGCCGGCCGGGGTCTGGGATGCGATATCAGGCTGATCTTGGTTCATTTCCGGATCCTTGGCGGTGACTCTCCGCCTCCACCCACCCCTATGTGGGCGGCCGGACCCGATTCAAGAGCCGAAGGCGCGTTTATCCGCGATCGCGGGACAATCCGGCCCCGCCCGGCGCATCCAGCGCGGCGCCCAGCACCTGGGCGGTGGCTTCCACCAGCGGGATCATGCGGTCGTAGGCCATCCGCTTCGGCCCGATCACCCCCAGCACCCCCAGCACCTGGCCGCCGGCCGAGTACGGCGCGGTGACCAGCGAGATGTTCTCCAGCGGCATCACCCCGGTTTCCTCGCCGATGAAGATGCGCACGCCCGGGGCCTGGATGGTGCGCTCCAGCAGCTGCAGGATCTCGCGCTTGCTGGCGAACAGGTCGAACAGTTCGCGCAGCCGGTCCAGGTCGGACAGGTCCTGCACCCCCATCAGCCGGGTCTGCCCGGCCAGCACGATATCGTCGGCCGGCGGCGCCATCGCCTGCTCGGCCAGCTCCACGCTGTGCGCCAGCAGTTGTTCCATCTCCGAGCGCGCGTCGCGCAGCTCGACCAGCAGCCTTGAACGGATCTCGGACAGCGGCCGCCCGGCACAGTGGGCATTGAGGTAATTGGCGACCTGCTCCAGCTCGGCCGGCTCCCAGCTGCGCCGGGGTTCGATCACCCGGTTCTGCACCTCGTTGTCGGCGAAGACCAGGATCGCCAGCACCCGGGGCGCGTCCAGCGCCACGAAATCGATATGCCGGAACGCGAACTGTTCGCGCTTGGGCGCACCGACCACGCCGACGAAGTGGCTCATTGCCGAGAGCAGCTCCGAGGCGCTGCCCAGCAGGGCCTGGGTGCCCGCCCCGGTCGAGAGCTCGCTGCGCAGCCGGCTCAGCTCGCCCTCGCCGGGCGGCTGCATCTTGACCAGGCTGTCCACGAACACCCGGTAGCCGTGCGCGGTGGGCACGCGCCCGGCCGAGACGTGCGCCGAGCTGAGCAGGCCGAGGTCTTCCAGGTCGCCGAGGATGTTGCGGATGGTGGCCGGGCTCACGTCCAGCCCGGCCAGCCGCGCCAGGGTCTGCGACCCGACCGGCTCGCCGTCCTGGATGTGGCGCGCGATCAGTGTCCGCAGCAGGTGGCGGGCGCGCGGGGCGAGATGAGGCGCGGACGGATGCATGGAATCAACCTGTGAGACGCGAGACTGGATAATGGCAGGCCATTGCCCGGCAAGGGATCGGGGAAATGCCGATTGGAGCTGCCCCTCGCCCATGCTAGCGTTGCGCGGCTCAAGAAACGAACACCATGCTCAGACATCTATCGATCAAGGATTTTGCCGTGGTCCGCGCCACCGAACTGGAGTTCGGCGCGGGCATGACCGTGGTTTCCGGCGAGACCGGCGCAGGCAAGTCGCTGATGGTCGACGCGCTGGGCTTCCTGTCCGGCCTGCGCGCCGACAGCGGCGTGGTCCGCCACGGCGCCGCCCGCGCCGAGCTGTCGGCCGAGTTCGCCCCCGGCGACGACGCCCCGGCCCGGCGCTGGCTGCGCGAGAACGAGCTGGACGACGACGAACAGTGCCAGCTGCGCCGGATCATCCGCGCCGACGGCGGTTCGCGCGCCTGGATCAACGGACGCCCGGTGACCCTGTCGCAGCTGAGCGAACTGGCCGGCATGCTGGTCGAGATCCACGGCCAGCATGAACAGCAGGCGCTGCTGGCACGGCCGTCGCAGCTGGCCCTGCTGGACGCCTATGCGCGCAACGACGCCGAACGCGTCCAGGTGCGCCAGGCGGCCGCGCGCTGGCAGGCCCTGGTGGACGAGGCCGACGCGCTCTCGCGCCAGGGCGATGTCAGCGACCGCATCGGCTTCCTCGAACACCAGCTCGGCGAACTGCAACGCGAAGACCTGGAACCGGCGTCGATCGCAGCGCTCGGCAGCAGCCACCGCCGCCAGGCCCACGCCGGGGCGCTGGTCAGCGCCTGCGACGTAGCCGCCGCACGCCTCAATGGCGACGATGACGTGTCGGTGCTGCAGCTGCTGCAGCAGACCCGGCACGACCTCGCACGCGTGGCCGAGCACGACGCCCGGTTGGGCGAGGTGGACGCGCTGCTGGACAGCGCGGTGATCCAGCTGCACGAAGCCCTGGCCCTGCTCGACCGGGTCCACGACGACCTGGACGCCGACCCGGAACAGTTCGAGGACATCGAACGCCGGCTGGGCCGACTGCACGACCTGGCCCGCAAGCACCGCGTGCCGATGGAGGGACTGGCCGAGCACCGCGACGCGATGGAAGCCGAGGTCGAACAGCTGCGCGGCGCCGATACCCGCCTGCAGGCCTTGGCCGGCGAGATCGACCGCGCCGCCGGGCAGTGGCAGGCCGTGGCCGCCACCCTCAGCAGCAGCCGCAGCACGGCCGCCAAGGCCTTGTCGGAGACCACCACCGCGCTGATCGGCGAACTCGGCATGGGCGGCGGCCAGTTCCTGATCGAGATCGAACCGCACGCGGCGGCCAAGCCGGACCCGAACGGGGCCGAGCGGGTCGAATTCCTGGTCGCGGCCAACGCCGGGCAGCCCCCGCGCGCACTGCGCAAGGTCGCCTCCGGCGGCGAGCTCTCGCGCATCTCGCTGGCGATCGAAGTGGCCGCGCTGGGCCTGGACGCGGTGCCGACCATGGTCTTCGACGAAGTCGATTCCGGCATCGGCGGCGCGGTCGCCGACATCGTCGGCCAGAAGCTGCGTGCGCTGGGCGAGAAGCGCCAGGTGCTGTGCGTCACCCACCTGCCCCAGGTCGCCTCCAAGGGCCACGCCCACTACCGGGTCAGCAAGGCCCCGGTGGAAGGCATGACCCAGAGCGCGGTGGAAAAACTGGACGCCCGCGCCCGCGAAGAAGAACTCGCGCGCATGCTCGGCGGCGTAGAGGTCACCAAGGAAGCCCGCGCCGCCGCCCGCAAGCTCCTGCAGGCATAACCGGGCGCCCCGCCGCCCTATAGCGGGGCTCTGCCCCGCTGCCTCACCCGCCCCGCTGCCGAAAATGAAAAACCCCGGCGTGGCCGGGGTTTCACGATCGTGCAGGTAACGAGCGGCTATTTGCGCTTTTTGCGTACGTAAAGCACCAGCGAGTGCTCTTCCAGCTCGTAGCCGTGGTCGGCGGCGATCTTGCGCTGAAGTTCCTCGATTTCGTGGCTTTCGAACTCGATGATCTTGCCCGAGTCCACGTCGACCATATGGTCGTGGTGGCCGCCGCGGTCCAGTTCGTAAACGGCCTGGCCGCCTTCGAAATTGTGCTTCAGCACCAGGCCGGCGGCCTCGAACTGGGTCAGCACCCGGTACACCGTGGCCAGGCCGATCTCGTCGCCGTGCTCCAGCAGCTGGCGGTAGATGTCTTCGGCCGTCATGTGGTGCTGGTGCTTCTGGGCGTCGCGCTGCTCGAGCAGGGCAAGGATCCGCATACGCGGATGGGTCACCTTCAGGCCAACTTTTCGCAGGTCGTGGGTTTCCATAGGTCTCCGTTCATTGGCGATTTAGCGCCAGCTGCCTCGGATCGGGTCGCGGCGACACGTTCGGAGTGTATCATCGACTGGATTTCCCCAAACGCCATTCCCGATGCGCAATCTCCTGCTGGTCGCCGCCGTTGCCCTGTCCACCACGGGCTGCGGCATCATCTACAAGCAACCCATCTACCAGGGCAACCTGATCCGGGAGCAGTCCGTCGGTCAGCTGCAGGTGGGCCAGAGCAAGCAGCAGGTCAACGCCCTGCTCGGCACCCCATCCATCGACGACCCGTTCCACGCCCAGCGCTGGGACTACACCGCCAGCCAGCGGCTGGACCGCCTGGGCCGGACCGAGACCAAAAATTTCGTCGTGTTCTTCGAGAACGACCAGGTGACCCGTTGGGAGGGTGATTTCTTCCCGAACAACGACGCCCAGCTGGCCCGCGACCAGGTGCGCCAGTTCGGCCGCAACCTGGCCAAGGACAAGAAGAAGCAGCGCGGCCGGTAATCGGGGTGGCCGAGCAGAGCTCGGCCCTACCGCGGCGATCACGGCGATTTATTGCCCGGGCGCGTTGCGACGCGCTCGTCCTGGCGGTACGTCAGGGCTTTCGAGGCGCAGCCCGCCGCCGCCGATTGTCTTTGGGGTCTGCTACCAGCGGCCTCAGCAGCTCTACCCGGTCACCGTCACGAAGCACCTGGCCGGGTTTCGCCAGCACCCCATGCACGGCCACGGCCGGGCAATCCCCGCTCCCCTCGATCCCCGCCGCCGCAACCGCCTCGGCCACCGTGGCGCCATCGCCCAGCTCCAGCAGGCGTGATTCCACCCGCTCCGGCCAGGCCAGCACCACCTCCACGCGGATCACCGGTCAGTCCTGCTCGTCGGCAACACGGACGAAATCATTGACCATGCGGTCGGCCAGGCCCTGAAAGCCCAGCGCCAGCGCCGGCCCAAGCAGCCGCGAGTTCGGTTCGAACTCCAGGGTCAGGGTCACCTTGCAGGCGTCCTCGGCCAGCGAATGGAACTCCCAGCGGCCGTGCAGGCGCTTGAACGGTCCATCACGCAGCTGCATATCAATATGGTGCGGACGCTGCAGGGTGTTTTCGGTCATGAACCAGGTCGAAAACGACCCCAGGCCCAGATCCAGCCGCGCCACCACCCGGTCCGGACCCGTTTCCAGGACCTGCGCGGCAGAGCACCAGCGGAAGCGCCGGGGGTAGGCGTCGATATCATTGACCAGGTCGAACATGCGGGCAGCCGAATGTTCGACCAGGGCACTACGTTTGATGGTTGGCATGCGAAGGCTTGGCTGGCGAATCGACCACGGAGGGCCTGAATCGGAGACAATAGATAAATGAGCAAGAACAGCGCCAAGGATAAAGCAAAGAACGCGACGGCCAACAAAACCATCGCGCTCAACAAGCGTGCCCGCCACGAGTACTCGCTGGAGGACCGCTACGAGGCCGGCCTGGCCCTGCGGGGCTGGGAGGTCAAATCGATCCGCGCCGGGCGCGGCAACATCATCGACGCCTATGCCTATGTGAAGGACGGCGAGATCTTCCTGATCGGGGCCCAGATCACCCCGCTGATCCAGGCCTCCACCCACGTGGTCGCCAACGACCGCCGCGAGCGCAAGCTGCTGCTCCACCGCAGCGAGATCGACAAGCTGGTCGGCAAGGTCGAGCGGGACGGCTACACCATCGTGCCCACCGCGATGTACTGGAGCAAGAACAAGATCAAGCTGGAAGTGGCGCTGGCCAAGGGCAAGCAGACCCACGACAAGCGCGACGCCGAAAAGGACCGCGACTGGGCCCGCGAAAAGCAGCGCACCATGCGCCGCCACAACCGCGACGCCTGACACCGTACGGACGCCATTGCGCGTATCGCATCGCCATGCGCCCGTGACTTGCCGCATCATCACACCACCGTAGCGCCGGGCTCTGCCCGGCCGCTCTTTGCCCAATACCCGGAGCGTCCCCGTGACCGAAGAAACCACCTTGGAATCCGCCTCCACTGCGGACCCCACCGCCACGCTCCAGGCCGACGTCGCCGCCTACGAGACCATCTTCGGCGAGTTGGCCCGCGCCATGGACCCGGCTGCCCTGCTCAAGGTGCTGACCTACACCTTGCGCAACGCCAAGCGGGTCGCCTCCGAGAACCAGAGCTACGACTCGCTCGAGCACCGCCGCCTGGTCGCCCGGATCGAGGCCCTGATGGCCCGGGCCGAACCGGCAGCCCGCAAGCAGGCCATGACCCAGCGCAACGCCGCCAACCACGAGCGCAAGGTGCGCGCCAAGCACCAGGCCGACAGCAAGCGCCAGCGTGAAGGCCGGTAATTACGACAGCCCATGACGCTTCCGGGTGACTGTTCAGCTGAATTGGAGTAGGATCGATCCCGTCAAGTAATGTCTGGTCGCAGACGTCTTGCAGGTTCTGAAGAAACCGGGGGTGCATTGGTTTCGACGGAGGTTGTGAAGTTGCTTGGTGCATGCCGAGGGGGCAGCTTTCCTCGTAAATCCAGCGGCAAAACTCTAGTTGCCAACGACGACAACTACGCTCTCGCCGCTTAAGGCGTAAGCCCCGAACCCACTTGTGCCCGTGCTCGTCGGTGTAGGGTCATTATCACGGAACCGGCTGTGACGGCTGCCTGTCAGTCACCGCTTAACTAAAACAGGCTGGTCCTGGGGTGCGCTTTGCACACCGTGCTGCCACGGGACGAGATCCAACGGTGAGCTAAGCATGTAGTACCGGGGATGGAGTGCCTTCGGACGGCGGTTCAATTCCGCCCACCTCCACCATAAGACGGTCCGCAAGGACCCAAAGAGCCGGGACCTCCTTCAACGGGGTCCCGGCTTTTTTATTGCCAGTGCATTTGGCTGAAGGTTCAAGATTGACCATGCGTAGCACTGAGTGCTACTTTAGGTTCATGAGCCGCACGTTCAAGACCAGTTGGTTCGCCAAGAAGGCTAAGAAGATCGGCATCAGCGACGCTGACTTATGCAGGGCTGTGAAACAGGTCCGGCTGGGCCAAGCGGAAGATCTCGGCGGCGGGGTCTTCAAGAAACGCCTTCATAACAACGAGTACCGCAGCATCATCCTGGCGAAAGGCGGCCGATACTGGATCTTCAACTTCATCTTCTCCAAGCAAGGCAAGAAGAGCCTGGACGAAGACGAACTGGAAGACTTCCGGACACTTGCGAAAGCCTACGGAAGGATGGACGGAACGCAGCTGACCGTTCTGCTGAAAGACAAAGACCTGGTGGAGATCTGCCATGAAAACGAAGACCAGATTCAAGAGTGATATGTCTGAAGCCCTTCATTCGTCGGCCTCGGCCCTGACGAAGGTTGGCGCAGTCAGTAAAGCCACCATGCGTGACTTCGACGCGCGCCACCTGATGAAAGCACCGGACTTCAAACCTGAAGAAATTGTGCAGATTCGTTCGGCCAATAACGTGAGCCAGCCGGTTTTCGCGCTGTACTTGAGCACAAGTGAAAGCACAGTCCAGAAGTGGGAGACCGGCGCAAAGAAGCCCAGCGGCATGGCGATGCGTCTGTTAGATGTCGTTAAGCGGCACGGGATTGAAGTTCTAGCCTAAACAGTTAGCAAGGAAGAACTACCTGTTTCCCTTGCCCCTTACTAGATGTCCACGGGCTCGATGCACTACTCGATAGCCCTGTTCCGCCCCGTTTTCGCCACTGGTTGCAGCGGGCATATGCGGTGCCATCCATTCGGGTCGCTTTGACATGCGTAGACTTGCTGCAAGAGCGAATCCGTTTCATGCTTGGCCTCCTGAAAGTAAGGACCGGCCATGGACGTCCAATTCTGCCCACACATCGTCAACTGGCCATGCCTTTCCAATAGCGAGTGGGCGGCCTGGATTCAAGTCACGGGCGCTCTCGCAGCACTGGCCCTTGCCATTTACGTCCCCGTCCGAATGCGCCGACTAGAGGAACTTGATCGTCGGCAGTCAATACTGGACGCACTACGCATGATCCAGCAGTTGGCGGATCACTACGCCGACACTGTTCCGATCATCGATGCCCAGATTGGGACGGCTCCAGTTGAGTTAGCCACCGCCATCGTCGCCTGCCAGACACACCTCACGAATCCGGCTACCCCAGCTTCTATGCTTCCCTCGCTGGGACATGTTGAGCATGCCGCGAGGCAGATAGTCGAACACTGGAACATGGCGGCAAGCGCACCTGAAAGACGGATAATCCCCGAATTTGTGACTGCCGCCAACGCTCCTAGAGATCGGGTCGTTAAGCACGTTCAAGCTATGATTGAAAGCGTCAATCGCTGGAAGGCGAGCCACAGACTTTCCCTACTCATGAGCTGACTGGCAGTCCTTGAGCTAATGACGTCGGAGGAACTCCAGGCCATCTTGGCCGCCTGTGGGGAAGACCAGGGGCGGAACTACTGCCAGTTCAACTTCGCCACCGGCCTGCGCTCGTCGGAGATGATGAGCTTGTGCGGGTCGGAGATGGACTGCCGCAGCAGCACGAGAAATATCCGCTGTACCTGAGTCATGGGCAAGATGAAGGCCCGCAAGACCGAGTCGGGAGTGCGCGTGCTGCAACTGCTACTGCCCGCGCTCGATGCCTTCAAAGCGCAGCGCGCGTTCACCGCGACAGCCGACGAGTTCGTGTTCTACGGCCGCAGGACCAACGTCCGATGGGGCTCAAGCTGAGCACCCGGCACGGCGGATGGCAGCGCACGTTGCGCAAGGCCGGCGTCCGGTACAACTAACTAGATCAAATGCCCCAGACATTCCCGACCCAGCTGCCCAACGCCAGTGTGGTCGTCATGGAGTTGGTCACGCAGAAGGGCCGCCGGGAATGGGCCATCACCGCCAAGACGTGTGGTTGCTGGAGTCCCCTCCATGGTTCCGGATGCAAGGTCCAATGTTGAGGAAGTCTCAGCCCCCCTGTACAGCTGCAGCGGCGATATCCTCATGACTTCGACTAGCAAGGACGACACCTATGGGTACGGACGGGAAACCCTACGAACATACTCGCAAAGCGATCGGCCCGGGCGATACAGGGCCCGGGGGCTTCCCAATCTTTCTCGCGTCAGCTGCTGATTTCACCCAAGCTTTTCTGGACGGCTGGATTGTTGATGGCCGAAGCGGCGGCCTTGTGAGAGGTCGCCTTCATGAAGCCGGGCACATCGCAATGATCAGCGCGTCCTCCCCCGCCGGCGTGTACGAGTTTGTAGGACTGATGGAGGGAGGCGAATACCTGATGAGCGTCGGGGCTACTGCCGCTCACTCAGAGCGTCTAGCCGAGATCAATGCAGACTGTCACCCGGGGCCCCCTAGCCTTCCGGGCTTGATCGCGGGGAGGATTCTAGACGTTTCCGCTGAGCCTCATGACAAGCTACTCGTGATTGAAAAGCAGTACATCATCAGCCGCAACGCCACTTGTCGGCATCTAGACGAGCTCATCGCCCTGAACGCGCCCCATGGTCATCGAGTTGGCCAATTCTTTGACCAAGAGACGGTTGAGTACATGCACGCCCATCCTGAACTTGGCCATTCGTCATCCGAGTAAATCGAAGATGCAGGCGGAAGCTGAGTGTGCACCTTTAAACGGTGCTTGATTCGACTCTTAGCGAGCTGGCGCTTAAACCCGACAGCCGCGAGTTGGTCTGCCGCGATCCGAGTACTAATGCCCGGTGGGCATCAGACCAGAGCATTCGGACCGGCAGTGGCAGCGCACGTTGCGCCGGGCTCGCGTCCGGTGTCGCTATCCGTAACAGACCCTCCACACTTTCGCTTCGCAGGCGCTCATCGCCGGCGAGACCGTGATTTGGGTCGCCAGGCAGATGGACCGCCGGGACTGGACCATCACTGCCAAGAAGTACGGCCGGTGGATCTCCTCAAGGCAGCCCCACGCAGGGGCAAATGCCAGCGCCGTCTACGAACCCCTCCCACTGCAGTCCGTCGTCCCTACTGCCGGGAACACGATCGAATGCAATCGCGCCTGGACAAGGCCATGAGGAGAAACCAAATCTGAGGTGGACTACCGCACGAGTGATAGGTGTCCCCTGCGAGGCGAAGACGCTACCGGCTGTGAGTTATCAGCTCCGAGGGAAACCGGCGTTAACGCAAAGATCAACTTATGCAACTCTTCAACAGGCAACCGAAGATCATTTGCCACGTCGCGCAAGGCCCTCCCATCGACCCTTAATGAGTCAAACACCTTCTTAAGCACCAAAGAGTTCTCGCGTTCAGCACCATCGCGTTCCTTGCTTCGCATTCCCTGAGAGCTCAGATCGATACACATAGAGCGGTAGAGCCACTCAGTAAGCACGCCAACTTTGTGGAGTCGATAAACGAGTGCCATGGCGGAAACGTTCCAGATCTTCTTGTACCGCATGATCTCGGCAAGCCCAATCGGCCTAGAAGAAAGCGCAAGCATCTCAGAACGAGGCATGAGGAGCGCCGATGCAAAAGAGTTAGCCTCCGCCTCAATCTCCTTCCCTTTAGGATCGCCGTGACGGTGCAAAACGAGGTGCCCCAACTCGTGAGCCGCATCAAATCGACTCGACTCAGAAGACTTCATCGTATTAAGGAAAACGAAAGGGATAGAACCATTCCGCCAAGATGAGAACGCATTGACCTCTCGAGTGTCCTCAACCAACGAGAAAACCCTCACACCCCTGGATTCCAAGAGGTGAATCATGTTCTTGATTGGCCTCAAATCGAGCCCCCACTTGGCTCGGACAATGTCCGCCGCAGTCTCTGGATCTAGCCCCGTGAGGTCAGGTACGTCGACAAGCGGAAGATGGAACCTCTCATCAATCCACGACGAAAACTCAAACGCAATTCCGCCCGCCGCAAGAGCAGCATCCCTCTGACCAGACGTCATTCTTGAGAATGAGCGGAAGCTAGCATTACTGGCAAGAGGTCGATCAATGTCGCCCCCAAAAAAGAACTCGACTGGATAGTCGAGCACTTTTCGGAGCTGTTCAAGCGTTTCAGGGGATGGAGACCTCTCCCCCTCTTCAAACGCCTTCAGGTTCTTCTGAGTAACTCCCGCCCGAGCGGCAAGATCCTTCTTGCTCAGCTGGCATCGCTGGCGCGCAAGAACCAAGCGGGAGGGATTAAAGATCGCATTCATATCTACAGGCTACTTCTTAGGTATTACTTCAATGTCGATGTCAGGAATATCATCCTGATCGTCGTCCTGACTATCCCACACGGCGTCAAACTTCAACGGCGGGAAGACATAACGAACTGCCCACTCAGAAACCTTGTCAACCTCAGACATCGCAGTGGGTTGAGACAACTCATACCTAAGTTCTTTGTTGTCACGATCGACGTAGTACAGGAAGATCCAGAGTGATTGGTCGCCATGTTGCGGCCGCAAAGGAATCACCTGGCCAGTCACCGGGAAAAGTTCCGTTTGCTTTGCGTTGAATCTGACGCTACTCGATGTCTGCGACCCCTTATCATTACGAGTCTGGGGCGTTTTGGTCTCTATGCCCGTGAACGAGCTGCCGCTACTAACCGTGAAGGCTACGCCCAACTTCTTTGAAACAATCCGGGGCTGGTTCTGAGGGTCTTCTGGATGCCAGCCTTTCGGAATGAGCACCGCACGGATCGCGGCCGAACCCTCTGCCCAACCTCTAATACCGTTAAAGCCCTTAGGATGGAGGCTCGACACTTTAGAGAAGCCGTCGAGGATGATTTCGGCCACTCCTTTGAGTTCGGTGCTCGATACGCCAAAACGAACACTGATGTCATCCTCGATTTCAATCGGGTCCACTACAACGCGCGGGCTAGCGGCAAAGGTCATAGGAACTCCGATCAGAAGTGGGTCCATTTTTTATACATCAATTGATGTAGAAAAAACAGCCTTCGCCCGATGATCTAGTCTCCGGACCCTGTATCGTTCAGCTTAGGTGGCCGGGCGGCGCTTGTATCAACGTAGGTTGTGAAGTTGTTTGGTGCATGCCGAGGGCATCAAAACAGATTGTCCTAGAGTGCGCTATGCACACAGTGCCACGGGACGAGATCCAACGGTGAGCTAAGCATGTAGTACCGGGGATGGAGTGCCTTCGGACGGCGGTTCAATTCCGCCCACCTCCACCATAAGACGGTCCGCAAGGACCCAAAGAGCCGGGACCTCCTTCAACGGGATCCCGGCTTTTTTATTGCCAATCCGCTCACGCCGGGTGTGCTCCGCTTGCCTCGCGCTGTTCCCGTCGGTCTACGTCTGGAGAAAGCAATGGCAACGAACTTCCCCCCTATCCCTCTGCTCGCCCTGCTCCTGCTGGGCTCCCCGGCCGTGGCCCTTGGCCAGGACGTGTCGTTCGGTTCGATGGAGGAGCACACCAGCAGCGAGCAGGACAGCTCCAGCACGACCACCACCAGCAGCCAGTCGACAACCGGCCAGGACCAGGACGGAACGACCAGCTCCGATCAGAACGGCGACTCCGCGTTCGGCAACTTCGGTTCGCTCAACCAGCAATCCACCAGCAGCGGCAGCTCGCATTCGGAGTCGCGCAGCGAGAGCAAGGGCAGCTCGGTGGAAATCGACATGGGCGGCGATGACGACGATTGGTCGCACGGTCACGATCATGGCAACCATCACGGCGGCCGTCCCGGCTGGGGCGAAGAACTGGTGGGGCGCTGGACGCTTGGCCAGGAAAACGGCAACACCTGCACCATCGAGCTCAAGGACGCCGAGTGGTTCGGTGGGCACAGCGCCTACGTGCCCGCAGGCTGCCCGGATGGCTTCTTCCCGGCCAACCGCTGGGTTTTGTCGGGCAACCAGTTGCTGATTACCGACACCAGCAACACCACGATTGGCCGGTTCCGCCAGGACCGCAGTGGACGCTGGTCGGGCAAGCGCGAGTCCGATGGTGCGCGGCTGTATCTGAACCCGGTTGGCAACTGAGGCCGGTCTTCCGCCTCAGGGCAACGTGAACTTCCGTGCCATCCGGGTCGGCCAGACCGAGGTGAACTGCGCGCCGCCGACCAGCCGGTAGGCGGCCGACACGCTGTGCATCACGCCCATCCGCTCCAGCACGTCCTTGGCCTTGCGGAAGGTCGGGCGCGGGTCGGAGGTGTCCATGAAGAGGTTGATCTCTTTCGCGCTGACGTCATAGCCGTCCAGCTTCGCAGCGCTGCCCAGCGCCGCGCCCAGTTCGGCTTCGAGCGTAGCCAGGAAGCCTTCGTCGTCCAGCGATTTGCGCCAGAACTTGATGATCAGCTGGTAATCCATCGGGCGGTCCGGTGTTCTGACATGGGGGACTGACCAGAGTACCTCACGGCGCGGGTGTGTCGGCTGACAGCAGCGCCTTGAGGATCGCTTCCGAGCGCCGTTGCCCGTAACCCCTGCCGTACGCGCTGGAGGTGATCGCCACCACCATATTTCGGCTGGGGATGACGTAGATCTTGTTGCCGCCGTTGCCGGAGGCGAACGACACCGGAACTTTCTGGCCGTTGATGTCGTGGACCTTGTGGTACCAGAAATAGCCGTAATGGTCGGCATACGGATCGCTGTCGGCGATGGGCACGCGGGGCGCCAATGCTTCGCTCAGCCAGGCCTCGCTGACGATGCGGCGGCCGTTGTACAGGCCCTTGTTCCGGACCATCTCGCCCAGGGTTGCGAAGTCGCGCGCGGTCAGCGACAGGTTGCCCTGCCCTTTGGTGTACCCGGCGGCGTCGCTGGCCCATTCCCATCGGCTGATGCCCAGCGGGGTGAACAGGTTGGTGCGGGCGAAGTCGGCCATCGACATGCCGGTGGCCTTGGCCAGTTCCACGCCCACTACATAGCTGGTCAGCGAGTTGTAGCGATAGGCCTGGCCCGGCGGGGTCGCGCGCGGTACTGCCAGCACGAAGGCCAACGGGTCGGCGGCTTCGTCGAGCTTGTCTTCGTTGCCGGGCGAGGCGGGATCTTCGTCGAAGGCGGCCAGGCCGGAGCGCATGGTCAGCAGGTCGTCCAGGCGCACATCGCCCACGGCGCTGCCAGCGGCCTCGGGCCAGTGCGCGGTGACGCGTTCGTCCACGTTCTTCAACGCGCCCTGGTCGATGGCGATGCCGGCCAGCAGCGCGGTGACGCTTTTGCCGGCGGAGCGCACATCGTGCAGCGAGGCTGCGGTTTCGCCGTTGTAATAGCGCTCGGCGACGATCCGGCCGTCGCGCATCACCACTACCGCGCGCAGGTCGGGATGTTCGTCCTGGTCCCAGCGGGCCAGCACGGTGGTCAGCGGATCGCTGGCCAGCACGGGAGCTGCCCACGCCATCGTCAGCAGCATCAGGGTCGACCACGTCCGCTTCATCGTACGCACCTCCCGAACCAGGTTGGGGCGAGTCTAGCCGATACAACTATTCCGATACCGACACGTCGCCGTTCCCGGCCGCGCGGACCGGCCAACTGTCGGCATCCCCCATGCCGCAACGATCTCGATGTATGCAGTCACTCGTTTAGTCAGGTTCCATTGGCGTTGTCGATTGCAGCGCTGAGACCCATCCGTAGGATCGGCGCCCTTCCGCGCCCCTGCGCCTGTCACGATTCCATGCCTGTGCCGAACCTGTCCCCTTGCCCTACCGCATCCAAGTGCACGGCTGCCGCGCAGCGCACCCCTGCCCCCGTCCAGGAGCAGACGCGCCCAACGGCGGCACCGTGGCAGGTACGTAATCGCGACGCGACGACGCTGTCGCTGGTGGGCGTGCCGCCCGCACAGCTGGATTCATTGGCGGACGCGCTGTCCAGGGGGCCGATCGATACCACGCTGATCGGGAGCTTGCTCGACGGCGGGTTGCCGGGCAGCCCGCTCGGCGATGCGCTGTCGGAGTGGCTGGCCGCTCAATGCGTACTTCCCTCCTGCAGCGACGACGAGGCCGCCGCCTGGCGCTGCGTGCTGCTGTATGCCCTGCGCCTGCCGCAGGCGCACTGGGAAGTGGAATGCGTTGCCGAAAGGGCGCGCTTGAGTGCCGCTGTTTCCGGCCGCGATCCGCTGTTGCAGCGTCTGCGCGATGCGCTGTATCGGCCCTTGGACAAGACGCCGGCTGCTTGGCAGGAGATGCTTGCCGGCCCGCGTGCACGCGATGCGGAGGCGGACGCACGGCAGATTGCGCTCGACCACCAGCGCACGCAGTACGGTGGTCTGGATACCGACAAACGCCATGGCGCCGTGGCGAAGCTGCTGGCAGAACTGGCACCTGCCGCAACCGCCCAGGCGCTGCAGGGGGCGATGAAGTGGGTGCGCCGGCACGAACAACGCGATGCCGGCCTGCTCGATCCGCGCGCCGGTCTGCGCACGGTGTTTGCCCACGCGGGCGATGCCGCGTCGATTGCGGACGTTCGTGCACGACTGTCGGCGATGCAGCAGGTCACGACGCGCACCGGGTCCAATGTACCCTCCACGGCGACAGTGGCGTTCGAAAAGGCGCCTCCGCTGGCCATGCAGCTGCTGGCCGTGGCGCAACAGGCCGATCTCGATACCCCCGCTCCCGCGCAGCCCCTGGGCCGCTACGACAGCCCTGCGCGCGCAGCCGTCAGCCTGCTCAGCCTTCCATGGCAGCTTCCGCAGCTGGTGAAGGGCGGCGCGGACCTCAGCTTTACTGCTGCGAAAAGCGCGAGGCTGCTGGGCAGCAGGACCCTGCCGACGCCCGAAGCGGTCGCGAATACCGCGCAGCCTTATGGGCTTGGCGGTGCGTGGGCGCGGCCGGTCAACATCCTGGCCTGCACGCCGATGGTGGGTGAAACGCCGCTCGTGGACGACACCAGCGCGCTGCTTGGCCGCCCGCAGATGGGGACTGCTGTCGCGCTGCGCGGTCAGTGCTGGGAGGCGCCGCATAACGTACCCGGCATGTTGCGCGAGCAGAGCGCAGGGATCGGCGCATTCCTCGCACGTCAACCCACCGGAACGACGACGTTGACAGCGCCCGACGCCCCAAAAGCCGCGCCGACAGACGGGATGTGCCCCGTGCATGATATCGACCCGGCTTCCACGGCGACGCCGATGCTTCACCACCGCACGCGCGCGCCGCGCGCCGATGCCGGCGCGCTGACCGACCTCGGCCGACCGGCCGCCCCCGCGCCCGCCGCGCTGCCGTGCCATGGCGCGGTCGCCCAGGAGATGATCCGGGTCGACGGTCGGTTGCCGCTGCTGGTGCAGGCGCCGCTGCTCGACCGCCTTGCGCCCGGCGACTGGTGGAACGCGCTGGACTGGCAGGTGCCTCGCACGCTGGGTGGCCTGCATGCAGCCGTCACCGACGCATTCGCGCAGGCCGGGCTGGACCTGCAGCACCGGGCACCCAGCGCGGACGCACTGGCTTCCTTCTTCGCATCCAAGCCGGCACGCGCATGGTATGACGCGCTGCAGACGCTGCCGATGCTGCCGGAAGGCGCCCGCCGCAGCCTGGCCGACGGCGGCGCCAGCGCACGCGCTTACGCGTTCACCCGCATGCTGGAACAGCTCACCCAGCACCCGCACGCCGAAGGCGAACGCAGGGCGCTGCACAGCCTGGCCTGCATTGGTCGCGCCGCCGTCGCGTACGTGCAGGAACAGGACGCCAACGCGTTGGTCGCCGCGCATGCGCACTTCGATACGTTGGCCTGGCGTACCGATACCGTGGCCGGCCGCCTGGCAACGCCGATGACCGATGCGCAGCTGCAGGCACACCGTGCGCGCATGCACCTCGCCTACGGCAAACCGCTGCCGCACGGCTCCAGTACCGGACAGATGCGGGCCTGGCTGGTACAGGCGCAACCTGCGTTGCTGGACGAAAGAACGTTCGATCTGCTCGACAGCGCAGATACCCTGCTGGCAGACCTGCTGGTCACGCTGCGCGGTGAGGTCGATGCACTGCGCTTCGGCAGATACTGGGATTGGCGCGGCAAGCCGCCCGGCGCTGCCGACTGGCGCGACCACCTCGAGCGCAAGGCTGCCGTGGCCGGCACGCACTGGGTGACCGAACTGGGCGTGCTGTTCCACCAGGTGGCCGCGTCGCTGGCCCGCTACGAAGACCTGGAACCGCCGCTGCAGTCGGTGATCGATCCCCGCCGCAACGACCTGCGCGTGCTGACGGGTGAACTGATCGCCCCGCTGCTGCAGCTGTATTCGGGGCTGGACCTGCCGATGGCACAGGCCGACCCGTGGTACCGCACTGCCTACCCTGCCTATGCGGGCTTCTTCGCGTGGACCGGTGGCGCCCACGCGTCCCCCGCCCTGGACCCGCTGGAAGCGCTGGACCTTGCACGAAATCCCGAGCGCCTGCGGCCGTTGCTGCTGCCGATGACGGTCACCCTGCCCCTGCCGGCCGCCGTGCTGCGTCACCTGCTCGGTCGCGACCGGATCGCAGACGAGCCGCAGCAGCAGGCCCGCGACCTGATGCGCCTGATGCGCGGCAGTGAGACACGCCGGCTGGTGGCGCAGATGTTGGACATCGGCGCGGACGACGTTACGCCAGAGCTGGTTCACGGGTTCTTCCGGCAACTGGCCAGCGCGCCAGGCGCTGAAGCATTCGGCCACTGGCGCGACGAGTTCCAGCGCGGCTCCACCTGGCACCTGTCGCCGGACGAGTGGCTGAGCCTGCTGCCTGAGCGGGAACTGGCATCGTTATGGCGAACGCCCGGCATGCGCACCAACCGCGAGGGCGTGGTCAATGCCGTCGAGCACGCGTTGGCTGCAACTGCTGGAACGCGCGGGACACAGGCTCCGCCAGCGCTGTGGGCGCGGGTCATGGAGGCACCGCAGGCGCTGGACCAGTGGTGCGCCAGCGACGATGCGCAGCGGGTCGCCTGGCAGCACCTGCAACGCTCGGTTGCCGGGCGCAGCGCCGGCACGCGGCTGGACCGCGAGGCGCCGTTGTCGCCCAGCACCTGCGCAGCGATGTTGGGCGCGTCGGCTGAGGTGCAGCTGTCGCTCGGCGAAGATCCCAAAGGACTCACTCACGACCCTGCCAAGGACGCTGCGCCGGTATTGTCGCTGGCAATCGACCTGCAACGGCTGCATCCGGCGCTGACGGCAGATGAGGCGTTGGCATTCGGCGCCGTGCTGCTGCCGCCTGACGCACGCGGGGTCCCACCAGCGCGCGCGCCAGTGAGCTTCCCGCTGTTGCAGCCGCCCCACGTGCCAGCGCGTGGCGCGGACGCATCGGAGGATGCGCTGCTGGCAGCAATCGTGCAGTCGGACGCCCCACCCCGCCCGGACACGCCCCGCGTCGATCCGGCGCACCTGCCAGCGCTGGATGACCTGCTTGAAGGATTCGGCCTGTCGCTGCTGCATCCGCCCGAAGCCGACGGCCGTGACGACGAACCGTTGACCGCACCCAATGCCTGGGCGCTGATGGCACGCACCCGCCAGTTCGCCGCGTTCTGCCAACCGCTGCTGGCGGAGGCCGGTTGGGTGGGTGGCGACGCCGGAGACACCGGTTCGGCGCGCGGCGCGCAGACGCTGCTCGCGCAGTTGATGCTGGAACGCTACATCGGCCGCGACCGGATCGATGCGCTGCGCGAACGCTTCGCCTCCGCCGACGTGGTGGATGTGCCGTTTGCGCACCTTGCCCACGAACTGCGCCTGGCGGTGTTGGATGAAAACGGCGAGGCGTCGCCGGCCGCGCTGGGCGTGCTGTACTGGATGCTGGCCAGCGAGCTGGAGCAGCCGGCACTGATGGTGGACGGCATTCCCGACTGGCTCACCTACGGCGGCTCGCTGCAGAGCGTGGCCCTGCGGCATGGCGCGACGCTGCTGGACGGCATGCAACCGGGCGCCTGCAGCGGGGGCCGCTTCGATGAGGTCTGTGCCCTGCCCGCGCAGCTCTCGCTGCCGGCGAAGACACCCGGCGGGCACGACGACCTGCACGATGCGTGGGCGCGAGCGCTTGCACCCGCGGCGTTGGCGTATGCGGCCGCGCGCGGTGGAGCGGGTAACCTCACGCGGCTCGACGCCACCACCGGGCAACAGGTGAGTGACGCGCTCACCCTGCTGCAGGCCGACCAGGCCATCCACGCGCTGCATGTGCAGCAGCTGGCCAGCGAATCGCCCAGACGCATGGACATCGCCGCACAGACCCTTGAGGAAGCAGGCATCGACCCGGCACTGTGGTCGAAGCGCCCGGTCGACATCGGTGAGACGTACCTGAAGCGCCACGGCATCGTACCCTCGCGCCTGATCGACTTCGAGACCCGCTTCTACGACACCTACCGGCCGGGCCCGGGCGGTGGCAGTGCAATGGACGACCCGGTCGAACGCGCCCTGGTCACCAACGACGACACGCTGCAGGAACTGGTGGTGGCCGACGCCTGGGTATCGACCAACGGACCCACTACCGCGAGCCGTTTCGAAAGCGCGTTCGATGCATGGAGGCGCACTGTGGAAACCGGGCTGGCCGGTGTCATCGCGACGGTGCTGGAAGGCCTCCCGGCAGTCGACCGGCGGCTGATCGAATCGTCGGTGTGCACGCCGCTGCGCATCAGCCTGGGCGATCGGCATGCCGACCGCGGCCTGCTGCTGCGTTGCACGCCCACCCAACAGGGCGCGGAGCCTGTGTACTTCGAAATCATCCCGCAGGCCGGGGTGGCACGTCGGGTATGGCAGGATCAGGCGCTGGGCAGCCTGGTCGACACCGAAGGACTGTTTACCGGCAATGCCCAGCGCCAGCGCGATGGCGACCTGCTCGAACCGCTGTCTGGCCTGACCTTGGCGCCGTACAGCAGCACGGTGACCGGAAACGGCCCACACACCTTCCCGTTACTCGCGCGCGCGGCGGCGACGGACCTCTGGAAGGAACGACTGGACCAGGCGTACACGGATGAACTCGCGCAGCGCACGGGGCTGGAACAACTTCACGCGCAGGAGCTGCAGGATCTGAATGCATTGGCCGAGTTCCTGGTGCCCGGCTTGAGCTGCGTGGAGCAGCTCCGTGCCGGTGACTTCTCGGCCGGTACGATCGGCGGCTGCGTGATGGACGTTGTTTCCACGGTGGCGCCGGTGAGCGAGTTCTTCGCAAGCACCGTCCGTATCGTGCGCACCGCCGGCGAGCACACCATCACGTCGATTGCAGCGGAGTCCGTTGAAGCCCTTCACAAGCTGGGAACGTCGCTGGCCATGCAGGGCGGGCTGGGCACCGTGCGCAACGTCGTCAAGGGCTCGCAGTGGGTCGGCAGCCATGCCTGGGAAACTGCGCTGCAGGGTGCGGACTGGCTCAAGCGCAGCCTGCGCAGCAGCCCGGCGCTGCAGGAATCCACGCTCGCACTCGAGCACGCCATTGCCAGCGGACGGGTCCCGAAGGCGGTGCTGCAGACGCGACGCGCCGCCACCCCGACGCTGGCGGAGGCGACGCTGGAAGACGGCAGCGTGGTGCTGGTGGCTGCACGCGGCACCGCCTGGCATCGCTACGACGTGTTCACCGGTAAACCGTATGGGCCCAGGCTGGACACGTTCGCGTTCGCGAATGAACTGCCGCCCATCATTCCCGTGCAGCATACGGACGAAGGTCTGCAGGTTGCGCTGGGCGACACGCCCGCGCAGTTCCTCGACCACGGCAACGATGACTGGGAAATGCTGATCGGCGAGCGCGGCTACCGGCTCAATGCGCAACGCACCGCATTCGAGCAGACCGCGACGGCCGAACATCGCAGCGGGCCCGGGCAGTGGCAGGAGCTGCCGTCGCACTGCAGGTCGCGCCGTTCGCTGGTGGTGATCCCCTGCGTACGGCAATCGCGCCTGCGCTTCATTCCTGACGCCGCCAGGAACCTGCGCCTGGACCAGCTGCCGCCCGAGCGCGTGGACGGCATCGCCGCCGCCACGCGAGAGTTCACGCTGGACCTGGCGCACACCCGCCCCGACAGCGGCGAGACGCTGCGCCTCATGGTGCATGACGGCATGGTCTGCTCGTGGACGCCGTCCGCGCGCGCAGCAGCACCGCAACTGGTGCCGTTGACCGCCGAGCAGCTCGATGCAATGGGCTTGCCGACCAGCGTGAACTACCCTGCCACGCTGGAAGGAACGCTGTCCGATCACCGCATGTTCGGCCTGCACGCCGGGTTGCCGGAAGACCATGCCGCACGCCTTGGACACGAACTGCCGGTCGTGGATGTCGGTGCCCTGCTGCCCGGCATCGGCGACGCGCGGCGGCTGCGCGCGATCCGGGTGGAGTCGCCGTTCCTGCGCGCGTTGTGCATCGAACCGGACGACGGGGTGTTCTACCAGGCCCCGTTGCCGGCGCCTGGGCAAACCGCGCTGCACTTCACGAAGATGGAAACCGGGCGCGACAAGGCGGCGATCAATACCTACCTCCGGAAGTCGGAAGGTTACCGCATGGATCTGCTTCGACCTTTCCTCCGGCAGGATGAGGACAACATCGCGCGTATTACATACAACTACCTGAGGCCAACGCTGCCTGCAGACCTGCTCGAACGCTACCCCACGTACGACGCCTACGCGGGCTACCAGGCGGCGCGCGGCCGACCCAACGCACTCACCGGCTACGCCAGGAAGGTCCTCAATGGGGAGCCCCAACAGGCCACCTTCGTCGCGCTGGCCCGCAAGCACGTCCCCGAGTGGACGGCATTGACTACAGCGAGCGGGCAGGAGCGCGCGGCGGTCGCCGAGATCCTCAATGCCATCCTGCCCGCCACCGGGGGCAAGGGCGATCTGGCGCCGATCACCGCAGCGTCACTGGCCGAACCCGATGCGGGCAGGCGGATCATTGCGCACCTCAATGGCGCCAACCTGGCCATTGCCGACGTAGTCCGCGAAAACGGCGGGCGCGAGATCTACTGCGCATTGTCCGGCGGGAAGCGAAGCAGGAAGATCTACCTGAAGCCTACCGCTGCGCTTCCCGATGGCACCCGCTTGATCGATGCAGGTGAGGCGATGAAGGGCAAGGAGCCGCGATCCGACATCACCAGCCTGCCTGTGCTTCGCAGGGACGGCGACACGCGCACTGTCGTGTTCGATCGTGAGAAGGACTCCG
Source organism: Stenotrophomonas aracearum (assembly GCF_031834615.1). Lineage (NCBI taxonomy): Bacteria > Pseudomonadati > Pseudomonadota > Gammaproteobacteria > Lysobacterales > Lysobacteraceae > Stenotrophomonas > Stenotrophomonas aracearum. Next base: position 1,648,331 of record NZ_CP115543.1, on the reverse strand, counting down.
AGCGGCTGATCGCCAGTTCGATTGAAGACGGTCCGCCGGTCAAGCGCTTCCGCCTGTTCTCACTGCTGGACACCTGCGCCTCCTGCGGCGGGGTCGTCGTGCCGCAGCTCCGCTTCCGCTTCCCCGACGCCGACTTCTCCATCCACTACCTTCGGACCTACGGCGGGCCGCCCCGGCCCGTCGAGGCGCTGCCCCCCGTGGCGAATGACCTGGACCCGAACCCCAACCTCGTGACATTTTTCGCCCAGTGGCGGCGTGAGCGGGGCCTGACATGACGTCTGCCCTACCCGTTTCGCCAATCTGCGCATATCCACCGGCACAGGTTCCGTGCGACCCTCTGGAAACGATTTCACGGAATGGAGGGATTCCCATGTTGTCTCGTTTTCGTCGTCCGGCCCTGCTGGCCCTGATCGCGCTGGCGTTGCCGCTCGGCTCCGCACTGGCCAAGAGCCCCGAACCGCTGCGGGTCATGTCATTCAACGTGCGCACGCCGGTGGATACCGAGCCCAACAAGCGCTGGGAGGACCGTCGCGATGCGATGGTCACGCTGTTGAAGGAACAGCATCCGGTGGTATTCGGCACCCAGGAGCTGAAGACCAACCAGGCCGAGTATCTGGTGCAGCACCTGCCCGGCTATCGCTGGTTCGGTGAACCGCGCGGTCCGGGCGACAACGAGGAGCACATGGGCGTGTTCTACGACAGCGCCAAACTGAAGGTGGTCGAATCGGGCAACTTCTGGTTGTCCGACACGCCGGAAGTCGCCGGCAGCATCACCTGGGGCAACCTGATGCCGCGCATGGTCACCTGGGCGTTGTTCCAGCGCCAGGCCGATGGCAGGCAGTTCTACCTGTACAACACCCACCTGCCCTATCGCGATGAGGATGAACCGCGCCGCGTGCTGGGTGCGAAGCTGATCACCGAGCGGTTGGCGAAGCTGCCAAAGGACATTCCGGTGGTGGTCACCGGCGATTTCAACAGCGAGCCGACCAGCCCCACGTATGCAGAATTCACCCGCACGCTAAGCGATGCAAGAAAGCTCGCCGGCAAGGTCGACGGTCCGCGCCTGACCTTCCAGAATTTCAGCACCACGCCGACGGTGGAGATCGATTGGATCCTGGTGCGCGGGTTTGGGGTAAAGCAGTTCAGCACACTGGACCAGACGTTCGATGGCGTGGTGCCGTCGGACCATTATCCGGTGATGGCGGAGCTGGTGTTCCCGGAAACCCCGAAGCGTTGATCGCCTTCAATACCGTGGTGCGCTGCGCAGGTGCTCCAACACCCTGCACAGCGCCTGGTGCTGTTCGCGCGCCTGGCAGATGCGGGCGCTGATGGCGAGGAACAGGCCGACGCCGACCACGCCGATGCCGAGCAGGCTGTCGGGCAGCCACGCAAAGCCGAGGCTGACCGTCAGCGCGGCCACGACCAGCAGCACGATCACGCTGGCCGACAGGCCCGCGGTGCCCGCATGGCGTTCTTCCCTGGCCGCGCGTGGCGGCTCCCAGCACTTCCGTTGCATGGCTCATCTCCCGGACTGGCGGTGTTTTTAGCACCGGCCCAGACCGACCCGGCAGAGGCAAAGCCGTCAGCGCGGGGTTTTCCGGTACGCCATTGCGGCGAACCATTACAAAAATGGCAGGGGGCGACGCTTGCCGCCCCCTGCATACGGTTACCGCATCGTGCCGGCCAGCGCCGGCGGAGTAGCGTCCTGCTGCTGGCCCCAACCGCCCAGCGCCTTGTACACGCCGACCACGCTGACGTTGACGGTGGACTCGGCCGCGGCCAACGCATCGTCGGCCGCCAGCTGGGTGCGCTGCGCATCGAGCAGGGTCAGGAAGTCTTCCGACCCCTCACGGTAGCGGATCTGCGCCAGCTGCTCGGCACGCCGCGCGGCCTGCGCCTGCTCGGCCACGATGCCCAGCCGCGCCTGCTGCTTGGCATAACGCGTCAGCGCGTTCTCCGTGTCTTCCAGCGCCAGCAGCACCGCCTTTTCGTACTCGGCAGCGGCGCCGTCGGCCTGCGCCTTGCTTGCGCGCAACCGTGCCTTGACCGTGCCGAAGTCGAACGCGGCCCAGCTGATCGACGGGGTCACCGACCACGCCTTGTTGTTGCCGTTGACCAGCCCGCTGGCATCGCCGGACAGGAAGCCAACGAAACCGCTCAGGCTGATCCGCGGGAACAGGTCGGCGGTGGCCACGCCCACGCGCGCCGTTGCAGCGGCCAGCCGGCGCTCGGCCACGCGCACGTCGGCGCGCTGCCGCAGCAGGTCGGTGGTGTCGCCCAACGGCAACGCCTTCGCGTACGGCGGAACCTCGCGCGGGGCCAGCAGTGCATCCAGCGCATCCGGACGCTGCCCCAGCAGCACCGCCAGGCGATGCCGCGACTGCACTTCGGCCACTTCCAGCAGCGGGATGTCGGCCTCGATCGCCTTCAACCGCGCCCGGCTGCTCTGTACGTCCAGCTCGCTGCCCGCGCCCAGCTCCCAGCGCGCTTCGGTCAGGCGCTGCGTGTCGCGCAGGTTCACCAAGGTGCGCTGGGCCACGTCTATCCGCTTCTGGGTGCCACGCAGCTCGAAGTAGTTGCGTGCCACTTCCGCGGCCACGGTGACCTGCGCGTCGGCCAGGTTGTCCTGCTCGGCGCCGAGGTCGGCACGCGCCGCTTCGGCGGCCCGGCGCTGGCGACCGAACAGGTCCAGCTCCCAGCCCGCATCGAAGCCGAGCTGGTAGGTTTCGCCGAAGACACGCTCGCCGCCGGCGGTCAGGTCCGGCTGCTTGCGACGGTCGTAGCTGCCGCCCGCGGTGACATGCGGCAACTGGTCGAGGCGCTGCTCGACGAACACCGCACGGGCCTCGCGGACCCGCGCCATCGCGATGCGCAGGTCGAGGTTGTCGCCCAGCGCGTCGTGCACCAGCTGCTCCAGCACCGGGTCGTCGAACTGCGCCCACCAGCTGGCCACCGGCGAGGTGGTAGTGAACACCGGCGCGGCCGCGCCCTGCAGGACCACCGGCTGTGCCGGCGGTGCCTGGTAGTTCGGGCCGACGCTGACGCAGCCGGCCAGCAGCGCGCTGGCAACGGCGGCGGTCAACACACGGATCACCATGGCAGCACCTCGCCCAGGTAGGTGAAGCTGCCGTTGGGGCCGTCGGCACCGATCAGCGCCATGCCCACGCTGGAGCGCGCGCCGTCGGCGATTTCGAGCTCGCCTTCGCCACTGTTCATGTCGGTTTTCACGTAACCCGGGTGCACGGTGTTGACCTTGGTGGTGCTCTCGCGCAGCTCGTAGGCCAGCTGCACGGTCCAGGCATTCACCGCGCTCTTGGAGGCGTTGTAGGCAGGCACCATGAAGCCGTAGATCGGCGAGCCGGGCTGGCTGTGCAGGGTCAGCGAGCCGAGGATGCTGGAGACGTTGACGATGCGACCGGCCGGCGACTGGTTGAGCAGCGGCAGGAATGCCTGGGTCACGGCGATCACCGCGAAGAGGTTGGTGTCGAAGGTGCCGCGCCAGGTGTCCAGGGTCTGCGCCGACGGCGCCAGCGCCGGGTTGTCGAGCAGGATGCCGGCGTTGTTGACCAGGATGTCCAGGCGACCGTGGCGGTCGCTGATCTCCTGCACGGCCGCGGCAATGCTGGCAGCGTCGACCACGTCGAGCTGGATCGCTTCCACCGGCAGGCCTTCGGCCTGCAGCTTCAGCGCTTCGGCCACGGCGGTGTCGCGCTTGCGGCCGGCCAGCAGCGTATGCACGCCGGCCTGGGCCAGCTGGCGCACGGTTTCCAGCCCGATGCCACGGGTGGCGCCGGTGACCAGCGCGATCTTGGAAGTAGCAGTATTCATGGAACGTCCTCGTGGGGATCGGGATCAGTGATGAAGGGTGGAGTCGCCGTGGGCGACCAGCTTGCCGCCGCCGTTGCGGCTGACGAACTTGCGCAGCGCCACGTAGAACACCGGGGTCAGGAACAGGCCGAACAGGGTCACGCCGAGCATGCCGGCAAACACGGTGATGCCGGTTACCGAGCGCACTTCCGCACCGGCGCCATGCGAGAGCACCAGCGGGATGGTGCCGGCGATGAACGCGATCGAGGTCATCACGATCGGGCGCAGTCGCAGGCGGCAGGCTTCCAGCGCGGCGTCCACGATCCCCTTGCCGCCCATTTCCAGCTCGCGGGCGAATTCGACGATCAGGATCGCGTTCTTGCACGCCAGACCCATCAGCACCACCAGGCCGACCTGCACGAACACGTTGTTGTCACCGCCGGTCAACCATACGCCGAACAGGGCCGACAGCAGCGTCATCGGCACGATCAGGATCACCGCCAGCGGCAGCGACCAGCTCTCGTACAGCGCGGCCAGCACCAGGAACGCCAGCAGGATCGCCACCGGGAACACGATGAAGGCGGCCTTGCCCTGGGTGGCCTGCTGGTAGCTCAGGTCGGTCCATTCGGTGGTCATGCCCACCGGCAGCACCTTGGCGGCGATCTCGGTCAGGTTGTTCATGGCCTGGGCCGAGGACAGCATGCGCGGGTCGGCTTCACCAGCCAGGTCGGCGGCCGGGTAGCCGTTGAAGCGCAGCACCGGGTCCGGGCCGTAGGTTTCCTTCACGGTCACCATCGAACCGATCGGCACCATCTCGCCACGATCGTTGCGGGTACGCAGCTTGCCGATGTCTTCCACGCTGTTGCGGAACTGGCCGTCGGCCTGGGCGATGACCTGCCAGGTACGACCGAACTCATTGAAGTCATTGACGTACGACGAACCCAGGTAGGTCTGCAGGGTGTCGAACAGCTCGGTGAGCTGCACGCCCTGCGCCTTGGCCTTGACCCGGTCCACTTCGGCGTCCAGCTGCGGCACGTTGGCCTGGTAGCTGGTGATCGGGAACGCCATGCCCGGGGTCTGCGCCACCGCGCCCTGCATCTGGCTCACCGCCGTCTGCAATGCGCCGTAGCCCAGGTTGCCACGGTCTTCGATGAACATCTGGTAGCCGTTGCCGTTGCCCAGGCCCAGGATCGGCGGCGGCATCATCGCGAAGGCGAAGCCTTCCTGCAGCCCGGCGATCTTCTGGTTGATCTCGGCATTGATCTCGGCAGCAGTACGGCCATGGCGCTCGTTGAACGGCTTGAGCGGAATGAAGGCCACGCCGGTGTTGGGCGTGTTGGTGAACTGCAGTGCGTTCAGGCCCGGGAACGAAATGGTGTGGGCCACGCCGTCGGTTTCCTGGGCGATCTTGGCGACCTTGCGCAGCATGTCATCGGTCCGCGCGATCGAGGAACCTTCCGGCAGCTTCACGCCGGCGATCAGGTACAGCTTGTCCTGGGTCGGGATGAAGCCCGGCGGCACCAGCTTGAAGATGAAACCGGTACCGACCAGCAGCACCGCGTAGACCACGAACACCGCGCCGCGACGACCGAGGATCTTCGAGACGCTGCGCTCGTACTTCTCCGAGCTGGACTTGAAGAAGCGGTTGAACGGACGGAAGATCCAGCCGAACAGGCGGTCGATGATCCGGGTGGGCGCATCCTTGGCCGCGTCATGCGGCTTGAGCAGGCGCGCAGCCAGGGCCGGCGACAGGGTCAGCGAGTTGATGGCCGAAATCACCGTCGAGATGGCGATGGTCACCGCGAACTGCTTGTAGAACTGACCGGTCACGCCGGACAGGAACGCCATCGGCACGAACACCGCGCACAGCACCAGCGCGATCGCGATGATCGGCCCGGACACTTCCTTCATGGCCTGGTGGGCCGCCGCCGTGGGCGACAGGCCTTCTTCGATGTTGCGCTCGACGTTTTCCACCACCACGATCGCGTCGTCGACCACGATGCCGATCGCCAGCACCAGCCCGAACAGGCTCAGCGTGTTGATCGAGAAGCCCAGCACGTACAGCGCAGCAAAGGTACCTACGATCGACACCGGCACCGCGATCAGCGGAATGATCGAGGCGCGCCAGGTCTGCAGGAACAGGATCACCACCAGCACCACCAGCGCGATGGCTTCCAGCAGCGTCGACACCACCGCCTTGATCGAGTCGCGCACGAAGATGGTGGTGTCGTACACCGCTTCGTACTTCACGTCGGCCGGGAAGGTCTTCTGCATCTCGTCCATGGTGCCGATCACCGCATCGCGGATCTCCAGCGCGTTGGCGCCCGGCGCCTGGAAGATGCCGATGCCGACCGCGTTCTTGCCGTCCAGCTGCGAGCGCAGGGTGTAGTCGCCGGCGCCCAGTTCGACACGGGCCACGTCGGAGAGGCGTACCACCTCACCGTCGGTACCGGCCTTGAGCACGATGTCGCCGAACTCCTGCTCGCTGCGCAGGCGGCCCTGGGCGTTGATCAGGGTCAGGAACTGGCTGTTGGGCATCGGTTCGGCGCCGAGCTGGCCGGCCGAGACCTGCACGTTCTGCTCGCGCATGGCACGCACCACGTCGCTGGCGGTCAGGCCGCGCGCGGCGACCTTGTCCGGGTCGAGCCAGGCGCGCATGGCGTAGTCGCCACCGCCGAAGATCTGCGCGTCGCCCACGCCGGGAATGCGCGCCAGCGCGTCCTTGACGTGCAGGCGGGCGTAGTTGCGCAGGTACAGGGTGTCGTACTTGCCGTTCGGCGAGGTCAGGTGCACCACCATCAGGAAGGTCGGCGACTGCTTCTGGGTGGTCACACCCTGGCGGCGCACGTCTTCAGGCAGGCGCGCCTGCGCCTGGGCGACGCGGTTCTGCACCTTCACCGCCGCGTCGTCCGGGTCGGTACCCGGGCGGAAGGTGACGGTCATCTGCAGCACGCCGTCCGAGCCGGCCACCGACTTGAGGTACATCATGCCCTCGACGCCGTTGATCGCCTCTTCCAGCGGGGTGGCCACGGTTTCGGCGATCACCTTCGGGTTGGCACCCGGATACACGGTGCGCACAACCACCGACGGCGGCACCACTTCCGGGTACTCGCCGATCGGCAGGATCGGAATGGAGATCAGGCCGGCGGCGAAGATCACGATCGACAACACCGCCGCGAAAATCGGCCTGTCGATGAAGAAACGGGAAAAGTCCATGTGTGGATTCCTGGTGTTTTCAGCAACGCCGGCGTGCAGCACCCCGGCCGCTGTCGAAACCGACAGCGGAAGGGATGCGTCACGCGGCGGGTAATGCCGGGCCGGGCCCGGCTACCAACTCAATTCAACGCGGTTGCACGTGCCGGTACGACCGCCGGGGCCGGCTGCATCGCAACCGCCTTGGCCTGCACCGGCATGCCGGGCATGAAGACCTTCTGCACGCCGTCGATGATCACGCGGTCGCCTGCGTTCAGGCCCTGCTGCACGATGCGCAGGCCCTCGGCGGTACGGCCGAGGGTGATATCGCGACGCTGCGCCTTGCCGTCCTTGTCGACCACGTACACGTACTTGCGGTCCTGGTCGGTCAGCACGGCCTTGTCGTCGATCAGCATGGCCTGGAACTCACCGCTGCCGAGCAGCTGCACGCGCGCGAACAGGCCCGGGGTGAAGGCACGGTCGGTGTTGTCCAGCAGCGCACGGACACGGATGGTGCCGGTGCTGCGGGTCACCTGGTTGTCGAGGAAGTCGACCTTGCCCTGGTGCGGGAAGCCCTCTTCGCCGGACAGCCCGACCTTGACCGGCAGGTCGCTGTCGCGCTCGCTCGGGCGTTCGCCCTTGCGGGCCATCTGGGCATAGCGCAGGAAGGTGCCTTCATCGGCGTCGAAGTACACGAACACCGTGTCCAGCGAGACCAGCGTGGTCAGCACGCTGGCGCTGTCGCCGGCGGTGACCAGGTTGCCGGCGGTCACCATCGCGCGGCCGGCGCGGCCGTCGATGGGTGCGCGCACCTGGGTGAACTCCATGTTCAAGCGCGCTGCGTCCACCGCGGCCTGCGCGGCCAGCACCGAGGCCTGCGCCTGGTCGGCGGTGGCGCGGCGCTGTTCCCAGGTCTCGGTGGAGATCGCCTGCTGGTCGGACAGGCGGCGTGCACGCTCGGCTTCGCTGCGGCTCAGCGTGGCCTGGGTACGGGCGCGGGCCAGTTCGGCGGTGGCGCGGTCCAGTTCGGCGCGATAGCTGCGCGCGTCGATGGTGAACAGCACGTCGCCCTTCTTTACTTCATCGCCTTCGACATAGTTGACCTTGTCGATGTAGCCGGACACGCGCGGGCGCAGTTCAACGCTCTGCACCGCTTCGACGCGGCCGCTGAAGTCGTCCCACTGGCTGACCGGCTTGACCAGCACCGGCGCGGCACTGACCTGCGGCGGCGGCGGCGCGCCGGCTTCTTCGGCGTGGCCACCGCTGCAGGCGGCCAATACCGCAGCGGCGAGGATCGACACGCCGGCCATGGCCAGCCGTCGGGTAATGCGGGTGGAAGGAGTGTGGGAGGTCATGAGATGCATCCTTACGGCAAAGTGGGTGAGGCGAAAATCAGAACGGCGGTGCAACGAGGTGGCGTAGCGTGAGACCTAAACCTTGGTAGAGGTCAAGCGGTGCCGGCGATGTTGTGCGAGCGGTCCGGCGGCCATTCCTGGTTGAGCAGGCCGCGGGGAAGTTCGGCGTCGCGGGTGTCGCAGCGGACGATGGGGCGGTTGTCGGTGCAGTTGTCGAGCAACGACACCAGCCGGCGCCCAACCAGCAGCGCGCTCGGCCATTCGATGCAGGCATTGGCGGCGTTGGTCGGCGTGCACACCGGGTTGTTCACTTCCAGCATCTGCGCGCGTACGCCCAGTGCCTGCGCTTCCTGGTGCAGCACCTGCGCATACATGCGCGTGGCCGACATGGTGATCGAGGTTTCGCCGTGCCCGGCCCACGCCTTGTAGCCGGCCGGCCCACCGATCACGACGTAGCGGCGCGCGTGCGGGCCACCCTGCAGCAGCGGCAGCAGATGGCGGCCGGCGTGCACATGCGGCATCACGTCGGCCTGCAGCGCCTGCAGCAACGCATCGCCGCTGCGGTCGGTGACCCGGCCACGGTTGTACGGGCCGCCCATGGCGTCGACCACGGCGGCCAGCGGGCGGCGGCGCTGCGCAACGCGCTCGGCCACGCTGCGTGCGGAGCCGTCATCGCCCAGCGACCCGAGCAGGGTTTCCAGGCCCGGTTCGTCGGCGAACTGTTCGCGCAGTGCGGCAAGCCGGCCCGGGTCGCGGCCGACCACCAGGACCGGGCTGCCGGCCTCCAGCAATGCGGCCACGATGCCCTGCCCGACGCTGCCGGTGCCGCCCAGCACCAGAACCTCGGGGGCCAGCGTCCCACTCATGGGACTTTAACTCCCGTCGCCGGGATAATCCCAATTCGGCCCAGTCGGCCGCCGTTGCGGGCGCCCAGGCGCAGGCTGCCGCCGCGCTGCAGGTTGTCGGGCGGGGTGAACTCGCGGAAAGCCTTGCCGGAGAAGGACGAGGGGCGCTTCTCAACGGTCAGGGCCAGGTCGAGCGAGGGGGTGCGGCCGCCAATGACGCGGCCAAGAATGTTCTGCAACCACATGGTTGGCGTCCTCCAAATCGGGAATGGCGCCAGATTAGTCCTCGAACTCCCCCTTGATTAGTCCGAATTAAGGGGAATAATCGTCCCGTACCCGGCACAATCTTTCGGGCACCCTACCCACCCCGATTCGGATCCTCCTCATGGCCCACGATCTCAACGACACGCTGATCTTCGTCAAGGTGGTCGAGCAAGGCAGCTTCATCGCAGCTGCCAACGCGCTCGGCCTGCCCAAGACCACCGTCAGCCGCAAGGTGCAGGAACTGGAAACCCGCCTGGGTGCGCGGCTGCTCCACCGGACCACGCGCAGGCTGGGCCTGACCGAGGCGGGTTCGGTCTACCACGAGCACTGCCAGCGCATCGCGCGCGAGCTGGAAGAAGCCGAAGGTGCGGTCAACCAGCTGCAATCCGGCCCGCGCGGCTGGCTGCGCTTCACCGTGCCCTACTCCATCGGCATCACCTGGATCGCGCCGCTGCTGGGGCAGTTCCACGCGCAGTACCCGGAAATCCAGCTGGACATGCACCTGGGTAACGAAAAGCTGGACCTGATCGCAGGCGAAGCGGACCTGGCGCTGCGCGTGGGGGCGTTGCCCGACTCGAACCTGGTGGCGCGCAAGCTGGGCAGCCTGCGCACGCAGGTGTTCGCCAGCCCGGCCTATATCGAACGGTATGGCGAGCCGCTGCATCCGGACGAACTGCAGTTCCACCGCATCCTGGCGATGCGCAAGGCGCGCAACCTCAACAACAACCGGTTCTTCTGGCAGCTTGGCGAAAATGGCGGCGACCTGCGCGATTTCCCGGTCAATCCGCTGCTGGTGGCGAATGATCCGTCGGCGTTGAACGGTGCGTTGGTCTGCGGCGAAGGGCTGCTGCTGACCGGTGACGTGATGGCCAAGCCATTCATCGAATCGGGCATGGTGCGCCGTGTGCTGGCCGGCTGGACCGGGCCTGAAGTGGACTTCAACGCAGTGTTTGCCGGTGGGCGGCTGGTATCGCCGAAGGTGCGCGCGTTCGTGGATTTCCTGGTGGAGAAGCTGAACTTCGACGCGAACTACATGCTGGCGCAGTGCCCGGCGGCGAAGCTGGCCAAGCAGCAGGCGAAGGAAGCGGAAGCGGAGTTGCAGGAAACCGGGAAGCGGATCCTGGAGACGGTTACTGCGGAGTGATGGTTGGGGCAGCCGGGCAGAGCCCGGCTCTACAGAAAATGCCGCCCGTTGGGGCGGCATTTTCGCTATACGCCGGTGTTACCGACGTATCGCAGTAACAACGCTGTGCGTTGTTACTGCGTCAGCGGGATCACCCGAATTTCGACGCGACGATTCTTGGCGCGGCCGGCATCGGTGCTGTTGTCAGCAATCGGGTAGGCCTTGCCGGCACCCAGGGTTTCCATGCGCACGCTCTGCACGCCCTGCCCGCTCAGGTAGGCGGCGACCGAATCGGCACGCTCCTTGGACAGCTTGTTGTTGACCGCGTCACTGCCGATGCTGTCGGTGTGCCCAACCACTTCGATCATGGTCTGGTTGTACTCGTTGAGCGTGGCGGCCACGCCATTGAGGGCCGGGTAGAACTGCGGCTTCAGGGCGGACTTGCCGAAGTCGAAGGTCACGCCGTCCGGCAGGTTCAGCACGATGTTGTCGCCCTGGCGCTGCACGTCGATGCCGGTGTTGGCGGTACGCTCGCGCAGCTGACGCTCCTGCTTGTTCTGGTAAGCGCCCACGCCGGCACCGGCCAGTGCGCCGATGCCCGCGCCCACCATGGCGTGCTGGCGACGTTCGGTGGCGCTGTCGCCGGTCAGCAGGCCGGCGGCCACGCCGATGGCGGTACCGATCAGCGCATTGCGGCCGGTGCGGCTCTGCTGCTCGGTCGGGTTGCCGTACTGGTCGCTCTGCACGTAGGAGCCACCGGTGGCGCAAGCCGACAGGGCGGCAGCGGTCATCAGGGCCAGGGCCACGTTGCGGGGTGCGGATCGGATCATGGTGTTCTCCTCGAGTGACGGCCGTGCGGCGTGTGAATGGCCGAAAGGATAAACAGGGAAATGCGATGCCTGCATGATGAACACGCACGTATTCGGCATTTCATTCAGGTAGCTGTCTCTAGCCCGTGTGGCGATACGCGGCCAAGGCCGCCTCCCGTCCGGCGGCCAGGTCCACCAGCGGTACGGCGGGATAGGACGGCGCCAGCTCGGCCAGCAGGGCCGCCGACTGCCACGGCGCGAAGCGCGCCTTGACCGGCAACGGCGCCAGTTCCGGCACCCAGCGCGTGATGTAGCGCGCGTGCGGATCGAACTTCTGCGACTGCGTGACCGGGTTGAAAATGCGGAAGTACGGTGCCGCATCTGCCCCGGTTCCGGCCACCCACTGCCAGCCCATGGTGTTGTTGGCGAGGTCGGCATCCACCAGCGTGTCCCAGAACCAGCGCGCGCCGTGCAGCCAGTGCTGGCGCATGTGCTTGCACAGGAAACTGGCGACGATCATGCGCACGCGGTTGTGCATGTAGCCGGTGGCCCACAATTCGCGCAGGCCGGCGTCGACGATCGGCACGCCGGTGCGGCCCTGCTGCCAGGCCTGCAGCTGCGTCGCGTTGGGAGCAGCCCATTTGAAGGTGGCGAAACGCGGATTGAGGTTCTGTTCCGGTGTCTGCGGGAAGTGGTGCATCAGGTGGTACGAGAACTCGCGCCAGCCCAGTTCGCGGATGTAGCCGTCGATGTCGGCGTCACGGCTGGCGCTGCGCTCTTTCTCCAGCCGGCGCACGATCTGCCACGGCGAGATTTCGCCGAAGTGCAGGTGCGGGGACAGCAGCGACGTCCCTACCCGATCAGGCAGGTCGCGCTGTTGGCGATAGCCGTTCAGCGCGCCGTCGACGAACACCGTCAGCGCCTCGTCGGCGCCCGCTTCGCCGGGCTGCCAGTGGTCCCAGAACTGCCGGTCCCAGTCGAGCGTGGGGGTCAGCTGCAACGCGTCGAGACTGACGCCCGTGGCCTTGTGCGACGGCAGGCGCTCCGGCACCGGCAGCGGTGCGGGCAGGTTCATGCGGGTCAGCGCGTTGCGCCAGAACGGGGTGAACACCTTGTAGGGGCCGCCTTGCAGGGTGGCGATGTCCCAGGGTTCGAACATCAGGCTGCCGTTATGGCTGTCTGCTTCGATGCCCTGCTCGCGCAGCTCGCGCTTGATCCGCGCATCGCGTGGCTGGGTGGCCGGCTCGTATTTGCGGTTCCAGTACACCGCCACCGCGCCGGTCTCGGCAATCAGCGCCTGCAGCTCGGCTTCGCTGTCGCCCTGGCGCAGCACCAGCGACGAGCCGCGTTCGCGCAGGTCGGCATCCAGCGCCGCCAGCGAGCGGTGCAACCAAATGTTGGAGGCTGCGCCGGGTGCCCAGTCGCCCTCTTCCTGCGGTGCATGGATGTACACCGGTACGGGCGTGTGTCCGGCCTCAAGCGCGGCCTGCAGCGCCGGATTGTCCTGAAGGCGCAGATCGCGACGAAACCAGACCAGAGCTACCGACACGGACACCGCCTACGCTTGAAAAGAGCGGTCATGATAACGAGCTGAAGTGAAGGCCCTGCACGCGTCCTTCGCATGGCCCGCATGCGGCATGCACCACGCCTGCACCCGGAAACGCACATGGTGGGCGCATGCCCCAGCCGCTCGTTGCCAAGGCCGCGTGGCGGAGCCCTTCCTGCCTGATCCGGATGCCCATGCGATGACCCCTACCCTGCCTGCTGTTCCCTATTCCCCGGCCGTCGAGCACCGCGATGCGGATGAGGACGCCACCATTGCCGAGATGGTGAAAGTGTTCACGGATATGGCCCACACCGTGGCGGCGCATGAAGGGCACGCGCATCGCGCCGTGCATGCCAAAGGGCACGCGCTCCTGCGTGGACGCTTCCGGGTACTGGATGGGCTGTCGCCCGAACTTGCGCAGGGCTTGTTCGCCGCGCCCGGCGAATTCGACGCGCTGGTGCGATTGTCGTCGCCGCCGGCCGAACAGCTGCCGGATACCGTATCCACCCCGCGTGCAATGGCGGTCAAGATCCTGGACGTGCCCGGCGCCCGCGTTGAAGGCGGCGACGAGCTGCACAGCCAGGATTTCCTGATGGTCAATGGACCGGCATTCAACACGCCGGGCATCGGCGGCTTCCTTCGCTCGGCCAAGCTGCTGGCCGCCACCACCGAGCGCATGCCCCGGACCAAACAGGTGATCTCGGCAACGCTGCGCGGTACCGAGGCAGCGCTGGAAGCCGTTGGTGGACAGAGCGCGTCGTTGAAGGCGCTGGGCGGCGAGCCACAGCACCATCCGCTGGGGGAAACGTTCTTCACCCAGGTTCCGTTCCGCTATGGCGACTACATCGCGAAGTTCTCGTGGGTGCCGGTTTCGCCGGCGCTGGTGGCACTCACGGGGACGAAACTGGAATCGGAGCCAGACACGCAGCGCGATGCGATTTCCGCGTTCTTTGCAGCACCCGGCGCCGTTGCCGAATGGGAACTGCGCGTGCAGCTGTGCCGCGATCTGGAGAAGATGCCGATCGAAGATGCATCGGTAGTCTGGCCGGAAGACCTCAGCCCGTACCTGCCCGTGGGTCGGCTCGTGGTGGAAGCGCAGTCGTCCTGGAGCACCGATGCCGAAGCGACTGAAGATGCCCTCGCCTTTGCGCCATGGCACGCGTTGGCGGCGCACCAGCCATTGGGCAACCTCAACCGCGCGCGACGCGTGGTGATGGCGGCCTCGCGGGAATTCCGCTCGAGGTTCAACCGCTGCCCGATCCACGAGCCGACCAGCACCGCCGGGACGTCCGATACCCTGCGGTAGGGCGGGGCTCTGCCCCGCTGCATTTCGCGCCATGCAGGCAGCCACGCAGGGCGTGGCTCTACCGGGGGGTGTAGATGATCCTGCCTTCGCGTACGGTCATCTGCACATCCGCGAAGGCTTCGGTGGACTGCTGTGGATCGCTGCCCAGCATTGCCAGATCGGCGGCGTAACCTTCGGCCAGCCGTCCACGCTGGGTGGCGTCGCCGAACCGCGATGCGGGCGCGGTGGTCAGGCTGGTCAGGATCTGCCGCCAGTCGAGGCCGGCGGCGGTCATCAGCCGGTATTCCAACCGGGTGTCGTAGACCTCGGTGTAGCCGGCGTCGGTGCCGAACAGCACCTGCCCGCCGCCGTCGGCCATCGCCTTCACCTGCTGCTGGGCATTGCCGACGAAACGCTTCACCACCTCGTCCGGAACGCCCTCCTGCCGCAGGTGGGCGTCGAACAACGACAGCGTCGGCACCAAGGCCATGTTCTTTGCTTTCAGCCGCGCCACCAGCTCCGGCGACCACGGGCCTGCATCGGGCGCGGTATGCGCCAGCACGTCCACGCCGCTGGCCTCGGCAACCTCGAGCCCGGCCATGTTGGTCGGATGCGCGAACGCCGGCTTGCCATGCGCGTGCGCGGCGGCCACGGCCGCGCTGGCGACGTCCACCCGCATCGGCAGTACCCCTTGCGGGCCGCCCACGATTGCACCGGTGAAGACCTTCACGCCGTCGGCGCCAGCATCCAGTTGGGCTTCGGCGCGTTGGCGCGCCTCTGCGGGCGTGGCGACTTCCGCGCTGATCGTGCGGGTCTGTGCCCACAGCTCGCGCACGTAGATCGGCGTTCCGTGCTCGGGGTAGAACGGCATGTCCACGGTCAGCAGGCGCGGTCCCTGGACCTCGCCTTTTGCCATGCGCGTGCGCAGCGCGCCGACATCGCCCGGCAGGGAACCGATGTCGAACAGCGTGGTGAAACCCCACTTTCCGAAGCGGTCGCGCAGTGCGTCCTGCAGCGCCTGCGGCGCCTGCGCGTCGGGCTGGTGGAACGGCGGGGACATCAGGTGCACATGGCTGTTCCAGAACCCGGCGGTCACGCTGCGGCCCTTGCCGTCGATGATGCGGGTCCCTTCCGGCACCTTCACCTTGCTGCGAGGGCCGACCGCAGTAATGCGTCCGTCACGGACCACCACCGTCCCATTGGTAATCGGGGCGGCGTCCGGTGAAGGAAACACCTGCGCGCCGACGATGGCAAAATCCTCTGCGACAGCGGGGCCAGCCAGCAGCAGCGCGGCAGCGAACACGACGGGTTTCAGCACGGTACGGGACATGCAGGCTCTCCTTGGCGTCTACCTCAAGGCTACTGCACTACGGGACCCGCAGAAGGGCCGTTAGTCAGGGTGCCGCCCGGCGTGCGTCCGTGGGTCAGTCGCCCTTGCCGCGCCGTTGCTGCGCATCGAAGCGCTGCATGGATTCGCGGATCAGCGCCTTTGCCTCTGCCGCGTTGCCCCAGCCACTGAGCTGCACCGGGTTCCGACCCTCGGGCAGGTCCTTGTAGACCCGGAAGAAGGCCTCGATGCGCTGGCGTTCGATCAGCGGCAGGTCCTGCAGGTCGCGGATGGTGGCGTAGGTGGGGTCGATCTTGTCGGTGGGCACGCCGATCACCTTCTCGTCGTGCTCGCCCTTGTCCACCATTTTCAGGTATCCGATCGGACGGAAGCGCACGATCACGCCCGGGTGCAACGGCTCACGGGTGAGGACCAGGGCGTCCAGCGGGTCGTTGTCGCCGGCCAGGGTGCGCGGCATCGAGCCGTAGTTGGCCGGGTACGCCACCGGCATCGACTGGAAGCGGTCGACGTGGACCAGGCCGTCTTCCTTGATCTCGTACTTGGTGAAGCTGCCGGCGGGGATTTCCACCGCCAGGTTGGCTTCTTCCGGCGCTTCCTTCGGTTGCGCAGCCAGGAACGGGTGCAGGACCGCGTTGCTGGCAACGCTGGCGCCGGTGAGCAGGAGCAGCGCGGCGGTGAGGACGAGAAGCGGAAGGTGGCGATTCATCAGCATCATTCCCAGCATCGGTCGGCGCGACCCTTGAGGGTCTCGGTACGCGCGCAGTCGCGCGGGGCGATGCGGCCTTCGGTCAGCTCGGTCTTGCGCTTGCTGCCGTCGGCCGCGCGGGTCAGTTCGAAGCCGTCGTACAGGCGGCCGGTCACCGTGCGGGCTTCATAGCGCAGCTGCTGTGGATCGATCGTGAGTACCTGGAACAACTGGGTATCCTCACCAACCGGCGCCATGGTCGCGCGCGCCTCGTCGGACAGCCGGTACTGCTTGGGACCGGCCACGGTGACCACGTACTGCGGGGTGGCATCGCTGCCTTCGCCGCGACGGCCATAGGTGTGGTCGTGGCCCTGCAGGACCAGGTCGACGTCGTGGCGACGCACCACCGGCAGCAGTACGTCGCGCAGCTCGGCATTCTCACGGCCTTCGCGCGGCGAGTAGAACGGCTGGTGCAGCAGCACGATGGTCCAGCGCTGGGTGTTGTCCGTGAGCACCTTGTCCAGCCACTGCGCCTGCGCCTTGGCCGTGCCCAGGTCGAGCGCGGACGTCCCATCGAGCACCACGATGCGCACGCCCTGATGGTCGAACCAGTAGGTGCTGGTGGAGGCGGCGTCCACGCCATTGCGCGGCAGTGCGAACGTCACCGGCCAGTGCTTGCCCAGTACGCGGCGTTCCTGCGGGGTGTCTTCAAATTCTTCGAAGTACTCATGGTTTCCGATCGCCGGCGCCACCATGGTTTCCTGCGGCAGCCAGCCGGCGGCGGCGAACCACTCGCCCCACTCGCTGTCGTCCTGTCCGTCGCCGCCGCTGACCAGGTCGCCGGCGAACAGCGAAAGCGTCGCGGTAGGGGCCGCCTTGATACCGGCGCGCAGCACGCGCGAGACGTGGCTCAGGTTCTTGTTCTGGGTGTCGCCGAAGTACAGCAGCGTCAGCGGCTTGTCTGCCGTCCCGGCCGTGCGCAGCTGGTTCCAGGCACTCCAGGTGCCGTTGCCCTGCACCCGCCACAGATACAGCGTGTCCGGCGCGAGGCCGGTCACGTCTGCACGGTGGTGGTTGGAGGCGCCCAGCTCGGTGGTGAGCGCGGTGGTCGTCGCGGTCACCCGGGTCACCTTGCCCACGTCCGGCGAGTCGCCGCCCACGACCCACTCCAGCACCGGTGACGTCACCGTGCCATCGGTGCGCCAGGCCACGCCGAAGCCGCGCGCGGCGTCCTGCGCCGGCGAGGCGACGATGCGGTCCGGGAAACCCGTAGCGGCGTAATGACGGTTACCCACCGGCACCTGCGTGTTGGGTTCCACCTGGGTCGCGGTTTTGGCCGATGCAGCCCCCGAACAGAGCAGCAACGCCAAGCCCAGCGCCTTCACACAATCACGCACGGACATCAGTTTTCACACTCCAGCGGCAAGGACAGTTGCTTGGCCACGCTGGCCCAGTCGAAGGCGACCACACCCTGGTCGTCGTGCACCGCATACAGCGCGCCGTGTGGGAAGCGTGGCGACGCCGCCATGCTCATCCAGATGCCATCGGTGTTGGCCACCGTGTTGCCCTGGAACGCGCCCACATGCTTCAACGTGTGGCGGTCGAACAGATGGAACACGCTGCGCTGCTTGCCCTGCTCGGTGGTGATCCACCAGCCGTCCTTGCCGCAGGGGCGCAGCATCACGCCTTCGGCCTGTGCCTTGAAGGCGTCGCGGCCGAAGGTGGTGCCGGTGAATTTGCCTTCCAGCGTGTAGACCTTGAACTCGCTGGCGTAGCTTTCATCTTCCTCGGCGATCAGCAGGCGGTCGTTGGCCGGGTCGCCCCAGATCGATTCGACCACGCGCAGCGCGCCGGCTTCGCTGGTGTCGCCGATGCTGGACACCAGCTTCGCCTGCGCCTTGCCGTCCTGCACCTGCAACGCGTAACGACGCACGCGCTTGTCCAGTTCGGCCAGCGGCGGCAGCACGTCGTTGCCCTGCGCGTCCTCGCCGGCGTCGTAGGAGTCGGTGACGTACACGTCATAGCCATTGGCCAGTTTGTTGACCCACAGGCCGTACGGCTTGCGCAGGTCATCGGCGGCGAACACGCCCAGCGGGGTGAAGTCCGGCAGCTGCAGGACCTGCACGCGATGGTTGTCGCGCTCCACGATCAGCACCAGGTCATCGACCACGGCAATGCCGTTGGGCCGGACGAACTGGCCCGGCGCGGTGCCGGTGCTGCCCACGTCGCGCACGTGCGCGCCGGTCTGGCCGTCGTAGACCACCAGCTTGTCGGTGGCCTTGGCGGTGTCGATCAGCCACACCTGCCCGTCCGGCGTGGTCCAGCTGGCCGGCGAGTCGATGTTGTCGGCCGGGGTCATCGGAGTCAGGAAGGCCTCGGCCACGGTGGCCACGGCCCGGTTGGTGGTGGTCGCCGTCGCGGCGTCCACCGCCGGTGCGGCCGGCGCCGGTGCCGCCGCGGGCTTGCAGCCGGCCAGCAGCGCCACGGCCAGCAGGCTGGCGACGGGAGCGGCGCGCATCACAGCGCCACCTTCAGGCCCAGTGCGTAGGTGCGGCCATACTCTTCGTTCTGCAGGGTGCGCGAACGCACGCCCTGGTAAAGCTCCAGCGGCTTGTCGAGCAGGTTCTGCGCTTCGAAATAGACGCTCACGTTGTCGGTGATCTTGTAGTCCAGGCTGAAGTCGAGCTGGGTGTTGGGTGCCACGAAGATATCGTAGGCGCCGCTGTCCCCGAGCGTATCCAGGTACTCGCTGCGGTACACCGCGGCCAGGCGGGTGCTGAACCCTTCCTTTTCATACCCCAGGTGCGCGCTGTACACGTGCTTGGAGGCGCGCGGCAGGGTGAAGTCCTCGTCGGCACGCCCGTCCAGGCCCGGGTCGAAGTCGGTGTCGAGCCAGGTGCCGCTGGCGCCGACCAGCAGGCCGTCCCAGCCCGCCGGCAGGAAGCTCAGCTGCTGCTGCCAGTTGAATTCGGCGCCGTAGACCTTGGCGGTGTCGCCGTTGATCACGCGGGTGACCTCGAAGCCCGGGTACTCCGGGTCGCTGTCGCTGACGGTGTTGACGATGTAGCCGTCGATGCTCTTGTGGAACAGGCCCAGCGAGACGATGCCGGTGCTGCCGATGTAGCGCTCCAGCGACAGGTCCAGGTTCTTCGATTCGTACGGGTCCAGCTCGGGATTGCCGATCCGCACTTCCTCGTCGCCGCGGTTGTAGCCGATGCGCGGCGCGATGTCGCCGAAGGACGGACGCGAGACGGTCTTGTTGGCGGCCGCACGCAGCACCCAGTCGCTGCCGGCGTCATAGCGCAGGTGCAGGCCGGGCAGCACGTTGGTGTAGCTGCGGTCGGCAGTGAGCGGGGTAACGGTGTAGCTGCGGCCATTGGCGGCCACGTCCACCTGGTTGCCGGTCGCCTGGAACTGAGTGTTCTCCACGCGCACGCCGCCGATCACGCGCAGGTTGCCGATGTCCCACGTGCCCATGGCGTAGGTGGCGAAGATGTCTTCGCTGGCGGTGTAGTCCTCTTCCAGCGAGGTCATCGCGTTGGCACCGACGTCCTGCGGACGGGCGCTGTACTGGCTGCCGAACTGCGCCCAGTAGCGGCGCATGGCGTCCGAGCTCATGCCCTGGCCGAGGCTGCCGCCGCGGTGGTCGGGGCTGGAAGTGGTCCAGTCGGACAGGGCCACGTCCGGGCCGACCCGCAGTTCGCGCTCGTCGGTATCGACGTCGCGGTCGCGCCAGCGGCCGAGCAGGCCGAACTTGTAGCTGCTGTTGTCGCCGTCGAAGCGCACGTTGATCTGCGCGCTGTGTTCCTTGTCGTCCACGCGCTTGGGCGAGAGCACGAAGCGGTCGAAGTCGTAGTTGCCGTTGTCCATCCAGCTGGCATCGCTGAGCGAGTAGCGCGGGATGCCGCTGTTCTGGTCCACGGTGGCGGCCAGGTCGTCGCCGTTGTACTCGAAGCGCGCTTCCATTTCGTCGTTGACGCGCTCTTCGGTGCGGGTATAGCCGACCTTGTAGTCGACCACCGCGTTGGTCAGGCGGTTCTCACCGCCCAGGCTCGCCGCAAAGGTGTTCTCTTCCTTGGTGCGGTAGCGCATCCGCTTCTGGATGGCATCGGCCGGCAGGTCGTCGACCCGGAACTGGTTGTTGCCCAGTGCGGTGACCTCGCCGTCGCCGAAGTTGAAGATGGCGCGCTGGCGGGTTTCGGCATCGTCGAACTGGCTGTAGAGCGTGCGCAGATAGTACTGGCTGTCTTCGCTGGGGCGCCAGTCGAAGTTGAGGTTGGCGCCGATGCGCTTGCGCTCGATCTCGTACTTGCGGTGCTGCAGGCTGGTGGCGAACAGATCGTCTTCGCTGCCGCCGTCGAACTCGCCGTACTCCACTTCGGTGTTGTCGGACTCGAACTTGCGGTTCTGGTAGTTCACGCCCAGCGCCACGCCGAAGGTATCGGCGAACACTTCGCTGTAGTTGAACGCGGCCTTCGGGCTGGTGTGGCCGGACAGGTCCTGGTGGCTGGCTTCGATCTTGCCGCGCAGGCTGCGACCGTCGCGGTCGAAGGCCGAGGCCGACTCGACCAGGATCGCGCCGCCGATGGCATCGCCGGGCATGTCCGGGGTGGGCGACTTGACCACGCGCAGGCGTTCGGTGGAGTCGGAGGGGATCACGTCCAGCGGCGCGGCGCGGCTGGAGTCTTCCGGCGTACCGACCGAGACGCCGTCGATGCTGACGCTGTTGAGGTTGGCGTCCAGGCCGCGCACCACCACGAAGCGGCCTTCGCCCTGGTCGCGGGTGACGCTCACGCCCGGCAGGCGCTGCAGCGACTCGGCCACGTTCTTGTCGGGGTACACGCCCATGGAATCGGACGAGACCGCGTCCTGGATCGCGTCGCTGCTGCGCTTGAGGTCGACGGCGCGGGTCTGCGATTCCAGCTGCGGACGGACTTCCACGCGGTCCAGTTCGGTGGCCGCCGCAGCGCCGGCGAGCTCCCCGCTCGCGGCGGCCACGGCGGGTGCGGTGGACAGGACGAGCAACGACAGGCTGATGGCCAGGCCCAGCGGCGATTTGTTCTGCACGAGATCCCCAACGGTGTAAAGATTGGGTCAGCACGGTATGTCCGCGAGGTTTCATGAACGTGACACCGGTGGTGATTTCGCGTCGCGCCAGCCGCCTCTGGCCGGGTATGGGGCGGCTGCGGCAAAATGGCATCCTCCCCGTTTTGCTGGCATTCCCATGAAAATCGTCGAAGTTCGCCACCCGCTGGTGCAGCACAAGATCGGCCTGATGCGCGACGCGTCCCTGAGCACCAAGGACTTCCGCGAACTGGCCAATGAGCTGGGCGGCCTGCTCGCCTACGAGGCCACCGCCGACCTGGACACCGAAGCCCACACCCTTCCGGGCTGGGCCGGCCCGGTCACGGTGCAGCGCATTGCAGGCGCCAAGATCACCGTGGTGCCGATCCTGCGCGCGGGGCTGGGCATGCTGAGCGGCGTGCTGTCGCTGATCCCGGCGGCGCGGGTCAGCGTGGTGGGCCTGCAGCGCGACGAGGAAACCCTGCAGCCGGTTCCGTACTTCGAGCGGCTGACCGGCCGCCTGGAAGAACGCGACGCGCTGATCCTGGACCCGATGCTGGCCACCGGCGGCACCCTGATCGCGACCATCGACATGCTCAAGCGCGCCGGCGCACGCCGCATCAAGGGGATCTTCCTGGTGGCAGCCCCGGAAGGCATTGCCGCGGTGCAGGCGGCGCACCCGGACGTGGAGATCTTCACGGCGGCGATCGACGAGCGGCTCAATGAGCGCGGCTACATCCTGCCGGGGCTTGGCGATGCCGGCGACCGCATCTTCGGGACGCGTGTGGTGGGTTGAACCTCACGCCAACGCGCGCGCCTTCAACTCACCCTGTTCGTGGGCCGTTCCGAAACGGCCCTTCTCATCGCGGGTCACCTGCGCGAGCGCGACCTGCGGGTCGTGGGTAAAGAACAGATGCACGTTGCGGGCCAGCTTGTCTTCCAGGAAGCTGCGCTTTTCGTCGATCAGCAGCTCGGCGTTGCGGTCGTAGCCCATGGTGATCGGAACATGCACCCATGAGCGCCCGGGAATCAGGTCGGCGCAGAACACCACGCCCCCGCGCGGCTGGCCTTCGACCTGTTCGGGCCCGACGATCTCGGCCAGCATCAGCCCCGGCGTATGCCCGTCACTGAAACTGAAACGCACGCTCTGGCCGAGGGTGCGCGAATACGGCCCCTGCACGGTCTCCAGCCGACCGCTGTCCTGCAGCAGCTGCGGCAACTCGGGAATGAAACTGGCGCGGTCACGGGGATGCGGATGCAGCGCGCGTTCCCAATGTTCGGCACCGACCAGGAAGGTGGCATTCGGGAACAGCAGCTCGGGCCCCCGTCCTTCGCTCCACGGCGCCAGCAGGCCACCGGCGTGATCGAAGTGCAGATGGCTCAGCACCACCACGTCGATATCTTCATGCTCGAAGCCGGCTTCGCGCAGCGACTCGATCAGCACATGGCTGGGTTCCTGCACGCCATAGCGATCACGCAACTTAGGCTCGAAGAACGCACCAATGCCGGTCTCGAACAGCACCGTCTTGCCGGCCAGCGGACTGGCGAGCAACGCGCGGCAGGCCAGTTCGATCCGGTTGAGATCGTCGGGCGCCGCCCATTTTTCCCACACCGCGCGCGGCGCATTGCCAAACATCGCGCCGCCATCGAGCTTCTGTGAGTTACCGCGGATCGACCATAGTTTCATCGGTAAATTATCCGGCGGCCGGCGTTAATAAATCGCTACGTAACCCCGGTAGTGCCGGGCTCTGCCCGGCATCCGCGTTTCCCGTGGGCACCGACCAACTCTCAGAGGGTCGGCGGGGATGGGTTTGCGGGGGAATGAGCGGCATGGATGCCGCGACTTAGCCCCCATGGATGGGTTTACGGCGTCCCCCGCAAACCCATCCCCGACGGCCCTGACCAGGCGAACCTCGCACGCTGCAGCTGTTCGCCTGAATCCAACAGCGAGCTGGGCAGAGCCCAGCTCTACAGAGGGTGTGCAATCCGATCAGCGAGATCGCACGCAATCCGAGGAGCCGGCCGGCGTCCGGCACTACAGGTGCAGATCAGTTCGACTTGGAAATCTCACCGCTGCCTACCGGATTGCGCGGGTCGCTGCCGACGCTGAGCACATTGCTGCGGCGGTTCCATTCGACCGTCTGCAGGTTGCCCCAGACGTGGCTGGAGCCGCGGCCGCCTGCCGCGCTGTTGCCCGGCAGGTCGATCTTGTGGCCCATCGCCTGCAGCTGCTTGATCGTCGCCTCGTCGAACGCGTTGCTTTCCGCCTCGATCACGTCCGGCAGCCACTGGTGGTGGAAGCGCGGCAGCGCCGCCACCTGCTGCGCGTCCAGCCCATCGTCATAGCCCAGCACCCCAAGCAGCACCATCGTGATGATCCGGCTGCCGCCCGGCGTGCCCAGCACCACCACCTTGTCCGCCGACTCCATGAACGTCGGCGTCATCGAACTCAGCATCCGCTTGCCCGGCTTCGGCGCATTCGCCGCATAGCCCATCACCCCGAACGCATTCGGCGTACCCGGCTTCAGCGCGAAATCGTCCATCTCATTGTTCAGCAGCACCCCCGTGCCCGACGGAATCAGGCCCGACCCGTACAACAGGTTCACCGTCTGCGTCGCGCCTACCCGGTTGCCCTCGCCATCGATGATCGAGAAATGCGTCGTCTCGTCATCTTCCAGCGGCGTCGGATTCCCCGACAGCAGATCGCTCGGCGTCGCCTTCTCCGGATGGATCGTCGCACGCAGACCCTGCGCGTAATCGCGGCTGGTCAGCACCTTCTGCGGAATCTGCACGAAATCCGGATCGCCCAGGAAGAACGTACGGTCACGGAACGCACGACGCATCGACTCCACCACCAGGTGCGTCCGGTGCGCCGGATCCATCGACTTCAGGTCCCAGCCTTCCAGGATCTGCAGCATCGACGCCAGCGCGATCCCGCCCGACGACGGCGGCGACGCCGTGGTCACCTTCCAGTCCCGGTAATTGAACACGATCGGCTCGCGCTGCTTGACCCGGTAGCCCGCCAGCTCGTCCGCCGTCCACTTGCCACCGGCCTGCTTCACACCCGCCAGCAGCAGCTTGCCGGTCTGGCCCTTGTAGAAACCATCGAATCCGCCGGCCGCCAGCCGCTCCAGCGTCTGCGCCAGTTCCGGCTGCTTGAATACATCGCCCTCGGCAATCGGCTTGCCGTTGCGCAGGTACACCTCCCGCGTACCCGGGAAACGCTCCATCACCTCACGGCGCGACGCATAGCCCTTGGCCATGCGCGCATATACCGGGAAGCCCTCGCGCGCGATCCGGATCGCCGGTGCCAGCGAATCCTTCAGCGGCAGCGTGCCGTGCTTCGCAGACAGCTCCACCAGCGCCGCTGGCAGGCCCGGAATGCCGGCCGACCACGGCCCGTTCACCGAACGGTCGCGGTCCAGCTCGCCCTGCTTGTCCAGGAATGCTTCCGGCGTGGCCGCAGCAGGCGCCGTCTCGCGCGCGTCCAGCATCACGTCCTTGCCGGTCCGCGCATCGTGCAGCAGGAAGAACCCGCCACCGCCCAGCCCCGAACTGATCGGTTCGACCACCGCCAGCGTCGACGACACCGCCACCGCCGCATCGAACGCATTGCCGCCCTTGGCCAGGATCTCCATCCCCGCCTCCGTGGCGAGGTGATGGCCACTGGCGATCGCCGCGCCATCCGGGTGGGTGGCCAGCGGCGCCTTTGCAGGCTCAGCGGCCCAGAGCGCAGGGGTCCACAGCAGGACCAGCAACAACCAGCGACGCGACGGCTTTTTCATTCGGGGGAAGACTCCGCATACAGTTCGGGATGATCGCGCTGCAGCCCATGCAACTTGGCCAGCAACGCCTCCTGGGTTTCCGGAATGTCCGGATCGGGATCGATGCATTCCACCGGGCACACGACCACGCATTGCGGTTCGTCGAAATGCCCCACGCATTCGGTGCAGCGTGCAGGGTCGATCACGTAGATGGTTTCACCCATCGAAATGGCCTGGTTGGGACAGGCCGGCTCGCATACGTCGCAGTTGACGCAGAGCTCATTGATTTTCAGCGACATGGCGTTACTCCACGCCAGTGCCGGCAAAGGGAAAGCGGCGCCCCCTCGCAGGGACGCCGCCCGGGCCGCGCACAGGGCGCGGCCGCCATGGCACGGCTTACTTGGCTTCTACGAAGATGTACTCGGCGCCGGTCGGCTGCACGATCGACTGCACGCGGGCGTTGTCAGCGGCCTGGCCGATGAACACCACGCGCACACCCTTCATCGAGTCGGCGGACACGTCCTTGAACACGGACTGGATCATGTCGGCCATCTTGCCCGAGGCAGACGAACCGAAGGCCAGCATGTTGCCCGGCTGCACGCCACGGGCGACCGCAGCGGTAGCGCTTTCGACCTGGCGGTCGTACTTGGCCTGGAACTCCGGATCCGATTCCGGCGCCAGGTAGTACAGGAACGGGCTGTTGGTGATGTTGCCCATGTTCTGCACGGCCACGGCCTGCAGGTACTTCTTCCAGCCCGCATCGTCGTCCTTGGACGGGGCGACCAGCGCCTGCTGGGCTTCGGCGACCGGCGCGGCTTCTTCCTTCTTGCAGGCGGTGAAAGCCAGCGCGAACGACGCGATCAACATGGCACGCATGGTGTTGTTCATGGAGTCTCCCTCTTGGTGATTCTTGGTATGTGTAGGTCTTGGGGTTACGACGGGCCCGACTTCGCTTCGCGGACCTTGCGCAGCGCCTCGAGTACCGAGGCCGGCACGAAGCCGGACACGTCACCACCAAGGCGGGCGATCTCGCGGACCAGCGAGGACGAAATGAAGCTGTGCTGCTCGGCCGGGGTCAGGAACAGCGTCTCGACCTCCGGGATCAGGTGGCGGTTCATGCTGGCCATCTGGAACTCGTATTCAAAATCGGACACCGCGCGCAGCCCGCGCAGCAGCACCCCACCCTGCTCGGAGCGCACGAAATGCGCCAGCAGGGTGTCGAAACCGCGCACTTCCACGTTGCGGTGGTGGGCCAGCGCGTCCCGCGCCAGCGACACCCGCAGCTCCAGCGGCAGCGAAGGCCCCTTCGAAGGGCTCTGCGCCACGCCGACCACCAGCTTCTCGAACAACGGCGCGGCCCGGTTCACCAGGTCGATGTGACCGTTGGTGATCGGATCGAAGGTGCCCGGGTATACGGCGATGCGGCGATTGGCTACGGTCATGCGGACGCTACGCGTTCTGATCTGGTGAAAGTGTAACAGTGGCGCGGCGGTACAGGGCAAAGCCGACCTCGCGGGTGCCCCCCTCCCGGTGCAGCAGCCAGCCCGGCGGCAGGCGCAGGGTCTGCCCCGCCGGCGACTCCAGGTACAGCCAGGCATCGGCCGCCAGGTGCGGCCCCAGCCCGGCCAGGACGCTGTCCCACAGGCCATCGGCGAACGGCGGGTCGATGAACACGATGTCGGCCAGCCCCGACGGTCGTTGCGCCAGCCAGTGCAGCGCATCGGCCTGGACCACCTCGACCTGGGCCTGGGCGCCCAGCCTGGCCACGGACTCCCGCAGCTGCCGGGCCAGCCCGGCATCGCGCTCCACCAGGGTCGCCTGCGCCGCACCGCGCGACACCGCCTCCAGCCCCAGCGCCCCGCTGCCGGCGAACAGATCCAACACCCGGGCCCCGCCCAGGCGCGGCGTCAGCCAGTTGAACAGGGTCTCGCGAACCCGGTCACTGCTGGGTCGCAGGCCCGCCACCAACGGCACCGGCAGTTTGGTATTACGCCATTTGCCGCCAATGATGCGGACCTGGCCGACGGGGGCCGAAGCGGGAGAGCGTGCTTTCATGTGTGAAGAATACCGTAGAGCCGGGCTCTTCCCGGCTGAACCTTGAATTTGGGACAGTGCGTCCCTACCCCTTGAGCCAGCCGCCGCGCACTGCGCGCCACCGCATTCAAGGAGCACCGTCGCATGACCGAGCAGACCCACAAAGAGACCCTGGGCTTCCAGACCGAGGTCAAGCAGCTGCTGCAGCTGATGATCCACTCGCTGTACTCCAACAAGGAAATCTTCCTTCGCGAGCTGATCTCCAATGCCGCCGACGCCGCCGACAAGCTGCGCTTCGAAGCGCTGACCCAGCCGGAACTGCTGGAAGCAGCCGGGCAGGGCCCGGCTCTACCCGGCGGCGGTGAACTGCGCATCCAGGTCAGCGTCGATCCGCAGGCGCATACCGTGACCATCGACGACAACGGCATCGGCATGAGCCGCGACGAAGCCATTGCCCACCTCGGCACCATCGCCAAGTCCGGCACCGGCGACTTCCTGCGCCAGCTCTCCGGCGACCAGAAGAAGGACTCCCAGCTGATCGGCCAGTTCGGTGTCGGCTTCTACAGCGCCTTCATCGTCGCCGACCAGGTCGACGTCTACTCCCGCCGTGCCGGCCTCCCGGCCAGCGAAGGCGTGCACTGGTCCTCGCGCGGCGAAGGCGAATTCGACGTCGAAACCGTCGACAAGCCCGAGCGCGGCACCCGCATCGTGCTGCACCTGAAGGACGACCAGCAGGACTTCGCCGATGCCTGGCGCCTGCGCAGCATCATCAAGAAGTACTCCGACCATATCGGCCTGCCGATCCAGATGGTCAAGGAACACCACGGCGAAGACGCCCCGGCCGAGATCGAATGGGAAACCGTCAACCGCGCCAGCGCACTGTGGACCCGCCCGCGCAGCGAGATTACCGACGCCGAGTACCAGGAGTTCTACAAGCACGCCGCGCACGACCACCAGGACCCGCTGGCGTGGAGCCACAACAAGGTCGAAGGCAAGCTCGAGTACACCTCGCTGCTGTACGTGCCCGGCCACGCCCCGTTCGACCTGTACCATCGCGACGCGCCCAAGGGCCTAAAGCTTTACGTGCAGCGCGTGTTCGTGATGGACCAGGCCGAGCAGTTCCTGCCGCTGTACCTGCGCTTCATCAAGGGCGTGGTCGATTCCAACGACCTCTCGCTGAACGTCTCCCGCGAAATCCTGCAGTCCGGCCCGGTCATCGACTCGATGAAGTCCGCGCTGACCAAGCGCTCGCTGGACATGCTGGAGAAGCTGGCAACCGACAAGCCCGAGGTCTACGCCGGCTTCTGGAAGCAGTTCGGCCAGGTGCTCAAGGAAGGTCCCGCCGAAGACTTCAACAACCGCGAGAAGATCGCCGGCCTGCTGCGCTTCGCCTCCACCCATGACGCCAGCGGCGAGCAGAGCGTGTCGCTGGCCGACTACCTGGGCCGCATGATCGAAGGCCAGGACAAGATCTACTTCCTGACCGGCGACAGCCATACCCAGGTCAAGGACAGCCCGCACCTGGAAGTGTTCCGCAAGAAGGGCATCGAGGTGCTGCTGCTGACCGACCGCATCGACGAATGGCTGATGGGCTACCTGACCGAGTTCGACGGCAAGTCGTTCGTCGACGTCGCCCGCGGCGACCTCGACCTGGGCGCGCTGGAAAGCGCCGAGGACAAGCAGGCCCAGGAAGAAGCGGCCAAGGAAAAGCAGGGTCTGGTCGAGCGCCTCAAGACCGCGCTGGGCGACGAGGTGGCCGACGTGCGCGTCTCGCATCGCCTGACCGACTCGCCGGCGATCCTGGCCATCGGCGAACAGGACCTGGGCCTGCAGATGCGCCAGATCCTCGAAGCCAGCGGCCAGAAGGTGCCCGACAGCAAGCCCGTGTTCGAGTTCAACCCGGGCCACCCGCTGATCGGCAAGCTCGACCAGGAAGCCGACGCCGGCCGCTTCGGCGACCTGAGCCGGGTTCTGTTCGACCAGGCCGCGCTGGCGGCCGGCGATACGCTGAAGGACCCGGCCGCCTACGTGCGCCGGCTCAACAAGCTGCTGCTGGAACTGTCGGCCTGATGGTGTGGGCCGGCCCCACCCGGGGCCGGCCATGCGGTCACTGCACACGGGCCGAACAGGCCCGGGTGCTAGCATATCCCCCTGATTTCAGCGCCGATTCCCATGCTCAGTTTCTTCCGTCGCAAAAAGCCCCAGGACGCTCCGCAGGACGCGCCCAAGACCCAGCACTACACGGCTGAAGAGCTGGCCGCCGCGTTCCCGCAGGCCGACCAAGCCCCTGTTGCCGAAGACACCGCGGCTCCGGTCGGCCGGGCAGAGCCCGGCGCTACGCCGGTCGCGCGTGCCGATGCGGCCGTTGCACCGGCCGCATCGCCGGACGTCGTGTCCGAAACGCCCGCCATCCCCGCGGCGCCGCTGGCTGCACCGCCGTCGGCCGCGGTTCCGGTTCTGGTCACCACCGAAATCGTGCAGGAAGCAGCCCAACCGCTCGCTTCGCCCGCCGCCATCGATGAGGCCGCCCCGGCCGCCCCCGGCAAGACCGGCTGGCGCGATCGCCTGCGCAACAGCGTCATCGCGCGCAGCTTCGGCGGCCTGTTCTCGCGCAATCCCAAGCTCGACGACGACCTGCTCGACGAACTTGAAACCGCGTTGATCACCGCCGACGTCGGCGTGGGCGCCACCACCGCGCTGGTCGAAAACCTGCGCAAGCGCATGAAGGCGCGCGAGTTCGCCGATGCCCCGGCCCTGCTCAAGGCGCTGCGCGCCGAGCTGATCGCGATCCTGCAGCCGGTCGCCAAGCCGCTGGTCATCGACCGCACCGCCAAGCCGTTCGTGATCCTCACCGTCGGCGTCAACGGCGTCGGCAAGACCACCACCATCGGCAAGCTGGCCAAGCGCTTCAAGGACGACGGCCACAGCCTGATGCTGGCCGCCGGCGATACCTTCCGCGCCGCCGCCGTGGCCCAGCTGCAGGCCTGGGGCGAGCGCAACGGCGTGGCCGTGGTCGCCCAGGGCCAGAATGCCGACGCCGCCTCGGTGGCGTTCGACGCGCTGCAGGCCGGCAAGGCCCGTGGCACCGACGTGCTGATCGCCGACACCGCCGGCCGCCTGCACACCCAGGGCGGGCTGATGAACGAACTGGGCAAGATCCGCCGCGTGCTCGGCAAGATCGACCCCAACGCGCCGCACGAAGTGCTGATGGTCATCGACGGCACCACCGGCCAGAACGCGCTGTCGCAGCTGCGCCAGTTCCATGCCGCGGTGAACGTGACCGGCCTGGTGGTGACCAAGCTCGACGGCACCGCCAAGGGCGGCGTGGTGTTCGCGCTGGCGCGCGAGTTCGGCATTCCGATCCGCTTTGCCGGCATCGGCGAGCGCCCGGAAGACCTGCGCGTGTTCGATCCCGAAGCCTTCGTCGATGCGTTGCTGCCGGAAGCATTGGGTGGCTGACGCCTTCGTAGAAGGCCTCCTGCCCTGGTTCGACACCCACGGCCGGCACGACCTGCCCTGGCAGCACCCGCGCTCGCCCTACCGGGTCTGGCTCTCCGAAATCATGCTGCAGCAGACCCAGGTCGCCACGGTCATTCCGTACTTCCTGAAATTCCTGCAGGTCTTCCCCACCCTGCCCGACCTGGCCGCCGCCAGCAACGATGCGGTGATGGCGCAATGGGCCGGGCTCGGCTACTACGCCCGCGCGCGCAACCTGCACGCGGCTGCGAAACGCTGCGTCGAACAGCACGGCGGTGACCTGCCGCGCGACGTCGACGCGCTGCACGCGCTGCCCGGCATCGGCCGCAGCACCGCTGGCGCGATCCTCAGCCAGGCTTGGAACGACCGTTTCGCGATCCTCGACGGCAACGTCAAGCGCGTGATGAGCCGCTACCACGGCATCGAGGGTTTCCCCGGCCTGCCGGCGGTGGAAAAAGTACTGTGGGCGCTCGCCCAGACGCATGTCGAAGCGGTGCCCGCCGGCCGCCTTGCCGACTACACCCAGGCGCAGATGGACCTTGGCGCCACGGTCTGCACGCGGGCGAAGCCGGCCTGCGTGATCTGCCCGCTGCAGCAGGACTGCGTTGCCCGCCGCGAAGGCCGCAGCGACCAGCTGCCCACCCCGAAACCGACCAGGACGCTGCCCGAGCGCGAGGCGGTGGCGCTGCTGCTGCGCGATGCGCAGGGCCGCGTGCTGCTGCAGAAGCGGCCCGACACCGGCATCTGGGCGCAGTTATGGACCCTGCCACAGGCCGACAGCGGCAGCGCCCTGCAGGACTGGTTCGACGTGCACGTACGCGGTTCGCTGGAAGATGCCGAGGAACTGCCGGTGCTGCAGCACACCTTCAGCCACTACCGCCTGCACCTGCAGATCCTGGCGCGACGCGTTGAAGGCCTGCGCGCGGATGACCCTGCAATGCGCTGGGTCGCCGACCACGAGCTGCCCGCTCTGGGGCTGCCTGCACCGATCCGCAAGCTGCTGGAATCCGGCAGCATTCCGCCCGCGCCCGCTGCGCGACGTAAACTACGCGCTGCAGCGCCCTTGAAGAACATCGAGTAAGCCATGTCCCGCACCGTTTTCTGCCAGTACGAACAACGCGACAATGAAGGCCTGGATTTCGTGCCCTACCCCGGCGAACTGGGCCAGCGCATTTTCAATGGCATCGGCAAGAGCGCCTGGAGCAAGTGGCTGGCGCACCAGACCATGCTGATCAACGAGAACCGCCTGTCGCCACGCGACCCGAAGCATCGCGCGTTCCTGGAAGAAGAGCTGGTGAAGTTCCTGTTCGCAGGTGGCGCTGAAAAGCCGGCCGGGTTCGTTCCGGAGGCGTAATCCACTGCTTCCCGTTCCGAAGCCATCGTAGTGCCGGCCGCTGGCCGGCTCCGTGCGATGGCGGATTCATGCAGAGCCGGCCGGCGGCCGGCACTACGGTTCGCGTTCTTCTACTTGGGCCTGGCGCATTTCCTGCTCGGAGGCGCGCAGCGCCTTGATGTCCAGCTTGCGGATGCTACCAATGAAGCACGGCACGCTCGGGCCCTGATTGGGGTCGCGTATCAGCACCTTGTCGAACCGCGCTGATACCTGGCCAGTGCGGCTGGTCAGCCCGATCGCAGTGGCGTAGCTCAGCCCGTAGCACGGGCCCCGCAGCTCCATCAGGTAGGCCTCGCTGGGACGCGTCCACACCGCCAGCGCGCTGTCGCCCAGTTCTGTCCAGCCGCTGAGCGTGCCGAAGTACGGCATCGAGTTCTGCGGCGGGCCGGCGTGGGCGCGGTACAGGTCCAGCCGCTCGGCGCTGGTCAGCCGGCCGGTGGCGCAGCCAGCGAGCGTGAGACCCAGCACAGCGACGGCGATCAGCTTCTTCATGGCAGGTGCCTGCAAGGGGTTACCGCGATGATGCACCGGTCCGGGTCGACCGGCAGCGGTCGACCCGAAGCTGTTCAGCTGCCAGCTCAGACGTCGGCGTGGGCCAGCGCGTGCAGCCGCCCTTCGCGCAGCTCCAGTACCCGGTCCAGCTTGCGCGCCAGGCTGCGGTCGTGGGTCACCAGCACCAGGCTGGTGTGATGCGCGCGGTTGAGGTCGAGCATCAGCTCGAACACGGTGCCGGCGGTCTTGTCGTCCAGGTTGCCGGTCGGCTCGTCGCCGAGCACGCAGGCCGGGCGGTTGACCAGCGCACGCGCCACCGCCGCACGCTGGCGCTCGCCACCGGACAGCTCGCCCGGCTTGTGCTCCAGGCGGTGGCCCAGGCCGACCGATTCCAGCAGCGCGTTCGCACGCTGACGCGCATCGTTGACCTCGGCGCCGGCCAGCAGCACCGGCATCATCACGTTTTCCAGCGCGGTGAACTCGGGCAGCAGGTGATGGAACTGGTACACGAAGCCCAGCGCGCGGTTGCGCAGCTGGCCACGCTGGCCGTCGGACAGCGAGGACATCTTCTGGCCGGCCACGAACACTTCGCCGGCGGTCGGCGTGTCGAGCCCGCCCAGCAGGTGCAGCAGGGTGCTCTTGCCGGCACCGGAGGCCCCGATGATGGCCACGGTTTCGCCGGCGGCCACGCTCAGGTCCAGCCCGTTGAACACCGGGGTCTGCATGCGGCCTTCGGCATAGGTCTTGGCCAGGCCCTGGGCACGGATTACTTCGTCGCCGCGGTTGATCGGCTCATTCATAACGCAGGGCCTCGGCCGGCTGGGTGCGGGCAGCGCGCCACGCGGGGTACAGGGTGGCGAGGAAGCTCATGACCAGCGCAACCACGGTGATGATGACGATGTCCGGGGTCTGCATGTCGGTCGGCAGGCCGGTGATGTAGTAGACGTCTTCCGGCAGCAGTTTGACGTTGAACAGCGACTCGATGGCGCCGAGGATGCGCTCCAGGTTCAGGGTCAGGGTGATGCCGCCGACCACGCCGAGCACGGTGCCGAAGATGCCGATCAGCGAGCCCTGCACCATGAACACCTGCATGACCCCGCCCGGGGTCAGGCCCAGCGTGCGCAGGATGGCGATGTCGGCCTGCTTGTCGGTGACCAGCATGACCTGCGAGGACACCAGGTTGAACGCGCCCATGGCGATGATCAGCGAGAGCAGGATGCCCATCACCACCTTCTCCATGCGCAGCGAGTGGTACAGGTTGGCGTTCTGCTTGGTCCAGTCGCTGACCCGGTACGCACCACCGAGGTTCTGCGCGAGATCGACGCCGACGTCCAGCGCCTTGTCCATGTCATGCAGCTTCAGGCGCACGCCGGTCACCCCGTCCATGCGCAGCACGCGCTCGAGGTCGGCCATGTTGGCGTAAGCCACGCCGCGGTCGATCTCGTTGTAGCCGGCCTCGAAGATGCCGCTCACGGTGAAACGCTTCAGCCGCGGCATGGCGCCCATCGGCGTGCCCTGTACTTCGGCCAGGGTCACCAGCACGGTATCGCCCACGTCCACGCCGAGCCACAGCGCCAGCTCCTGGCCGAGCAGCAGGTTGTAACTGCCTTCGGTAAGGCTGTCGAAGCTGCCCTTGGTGACCTTGGTGTTGATCACCGAGACCGCCGGTTCCAGCTTCGGATCGATGCCCTGCACGATCGCGCCCTGGACGCGCGGACCGCTGAGCATGGCCTGGATCTCGATGTACGGTGCGGCACCGGCCACGCGCGGATCCTTGTGCGCCATGTCGACGGTGCGCTGCCAGTCCGACATCGGCGCACCGTCGGTGGTCACCGTGGTGTGCGCGGTCATCTGCAGCAGGCGGTCGCGGATCTCCTTCTGGAAGCCGCTCATCACCGCCAGGGTGGTGATCAGTACGGTCACGCCCAGCGCGATGCCGAGGATCGAGGCCATGGAGATGAAGGAGATGAAGCCGTTGCGGCGCTTGGCCCGCAGGTAGCGCAGGCCGATGGAGACGGGTATGGGTTTGAACATGCAGGTACGCCGGACAGTTCAGGCTATGGTGCCATCACGGACGTGAACGGGAAATGGGACGGGCCTGGATCGCCAGTCGGAGTTCACGTCGCCGGGGTGCCGGCAGCGTGTCCGGCCAGAACAGGCAGGCCCGGCGGCTGCCGTCCTGGCGCCAGCCGAGCTGGAGTAGCGGGCCGCGGTCGTGCAGGGTGAGGCCTTCTACCGGCTGGCCATCGACACAGGCTGGACCTTCTCCGCGGGGGATGACGAAGGCGCGGGACGGGCGGCGGGCATGGCGCCAGCCCTGCCCTGCCGCCATCGCGGCGGCCAGCAGGCCCGCCGGCCACTGCGCGGCGGCAGGCAGTGCCGTGGCGGTGGCCGCCCAGGGCATCAGCGCGGCGAACACAACGTGCGCGGCAAGCTGCCAGCGCGAGGGGCGCCACTCAAGCCGGCAGGGCGCCGATCTTGTTGAGGAGGGGTACGGCGTGGGCATGCGGGCACTGCTCGTATCCCATGAACCAGCGCCACAACTTATCGTCTTCGCAGTCGAGCAGGAACAGGAAAACCTCGCGCTCTTCGGTAGGGGCGGTGGGCCATGCGCGGTCGAGATAGCGGCCGAACAGCTGGTCCAGTTCGCGCATGCCGCGGCGGCAGCGCCAGCGGAGTTTCTTGAGAAGGACGTCTTCTTCCATTTTGCTGGCTCCGGATACGGTAAAGCCACGCAGGGCGTGGCTCTACCGGGTAATCATTGGTGCGAGGGACACGCATGGCGTGTCGCTACGCGGTCGGGCATTCCGGGCAACCCGCGTAGTGACACGCCATGCGTGTCCCCGCGGTGCCCGAAGCACCCTTCATCAGGCGCGGCGCGCCATCATCAACTTCTTGATCTCGGCGATCGCCAGGGCCGGGTTCAGGCCCTTCGGGCAGGTCCGGGCGCAGTTCATGATGGTGTGGCAGCGGTACAGCTTGAACGGGTCTTCCAGGTCGTCCAGGCGCGCACCGGTGTCTTCATCGCGCGAGTCGATGATCCAGCGGTAGGCCTGCAGCAGGATCGCCGGGCCCAGGTAACGCTCGCCGTTCCACCAGTAGCTCGGGCAGCTGGTCGAGCAGCACGCGCACAGGATGCACTCGTACAGGCCGTCCAGCTTCTTGCGATCTTCCGGCGACTGCAGGCGCTCGCGGTCCGGCGGTGCCGGGGTCTGGGTGCGGATCCACGGCTTGATCGACGCGTACTGCGCGTAGAAGTGGGTCAGGTCCGGCACCAGGTCCTTGACCACGCTCATGTGCGGCAGCGGGTAGATCGGCACTTCGGCCTTGCCGCAGTCGGCGATGGCGCGGGTGCAGGCCAGCGTGTTGGTGCCGTCGATGTTCATCGCGCACGAACCGCAGATGCCTTCACGGCACGACCGGCGGAAGGTCAGGGTCGGGTCGATCTCGTTCTTGATCTTGATCAGCGCGTCGAGAACCATCGGGCCGCAGGCGTCCAGATCGATCTCGTAGGTGTCGGTGCGCGGATTGCTGTCGTCGTCGGGACTCCAGCGGTAGACCTTGAAGGTGCGCAGGTTCTTGCCACCGCTCTTGGCGGGGAAGTGCTTGCCCTTCGTGATCTTGGAATTCTTTGGCAGGGAAAACTCGGCCATGGCTGCTCTCGTTGGCTCAGGCGGCCCGCGCCCTCAAGGCGCGGATTGCATGGTAGGCGGGGGTCGCGATCAGTACACGCGCGGCTTCGGCGGCACCACGGCAACCTCGTCGGTCAGCGTGTACATGTGCACCGGGCGGTAGTCGAAGCTGCACTTGCCCTTGTCGTCGACGCTGACCAGGGTGTGCTTGTGCCAGTTGACGTCGTCGCGATCCGGATAGTCCTCGTGTGCGTGGGCACCGCGGCTTTCCTTGCGCTGTTCGGCCGAGTTGATCGTCGCCACCGCGTTGAGCAGCAGGTTGTTCAGCTCGTAGGTTTCGATCAGGTCGGAGTTCCAGACCAGCGAACGGTCGGTGACCTTCACGTCCTGGAACGAATCGAACACCTGCGCCATCTTCGCGCAGCCTTCCTTCAGCGTTTCGCTGGTACGGAACACCGCCGCGTCGGCCTGCATGGTGCGCTGCATGTTGTCGCGGATGACCGAGGTCGGGGTGTCGCCGTTGGCGTAACGCAGCTTGTCCAGCAGGCCCAGCGCCTTGTCGCAGGCATCGGCGGCCAGCGGCTTGTGCGCCGCGCCCGGCTTGATGGTCTCGGCGCAGCGGTTGGCCACCGCACGACCGAACACCACCAGGTCCAGCAGCGAGTTGGAGCCCAGGCGGTTGGCACCGTGCACCGAGACGCAGGCGGCTTCGCCGATCGCGTACAGGCCCGGCACCACGGCGTCGTTGTTGTCGCCGACCTTGCGCACCACTTCACCGTGGAAGTTGGTCGGAATGCCGCCCATGTTGTAGTGCACGGTCGGGATGACCGGGATCGGCTGCTTGTGCACGTCGACGCCGGCGAAGATGCGGGCGCTTTCGGCGATGCCCGGCAGCTTCTCGTCGATCACGCCCGGGCCGAGGTGGGTCAGGTCGAGCAGGATGTGGTCCTTGTGCTCGCCGACGCCGCGGCCTTCGCGGATCTCGATGGTCATCGAACGGGCCACCACGTCGCGCGAGGCCAGGTCCTTGTAATGCGGTGCGTAGCGCTCCATGAAGCGCTCGCCGTTGCTGTTGCGCAGGATGCCGCCTTCACCGCGGACACCCTCGGTGATCAGGCAGCCGGCGCCGTAGATGCCGGTCGGGTGGAACTGCACGAACTCCATGTCCTGCATGGCGATGCCGGCGCGCATGGCCAGGCCGCCACCGTCGCCGGTGCAGGTATGCGCCGAGGTGGCGCTGAAGTAGGCGCGACCGTAGCCGCCGGTGGCCAGCACCACGCCCTGGGCGCGGAACAGGTGCAGCGAGCCGTCGGACATGTCCAGCGCGAGCACGCCGCGGCAGGCACCTTCGTCATCGAAGATCAGGTCCAGCGCGAAGTACTCGATCATGAAGCGCGCGTCGTGCTTCAGCGACTGCTGGTACAGCGTGTGCAGCATGGCGTGGCCGGTACGGTCGGCCGCCGCGCAGGTGCGCTGCGCCGCCGGGCCTTCGCCGTACTTGGTGGTCATGCCACCGAACGGGCGCTGGTAGATCTTGCCCTCTTCGGTGCGGCTGAACGGCACGCCGTAGTGTTCCAGCTCGATGATCGCCGGAATGGCCTCGCGGCACATGTACTCGATGGCGTCCTGGTCGCCCAGCCAGTCCGAGCCCTTGATGGTGTCGTAGAAGTGGTAGCGCCAGTCGTCTTCGCCCATGTTGCCCAGCGCGGCGGAGATACCGCCCTGCGCGGCCACGGTGTGCGAACGGGTCGGGAAGACCTTGGTCAGGCAGACCGTCTGCAGGCCCTTGGCGGCAAGACCGAACGTGGCGCGCAGGCCGGCACCGCCGGCGCCCACCACGACCATGTCGTACTTGTGTTCCGTAATCTTGTAAGCGGACATCTAATCTGGATTCCTGTCTTGGTGCCTGGACTCAGGCAACGCCGAGCGCAATGCGGGCGACCGCAAAAACACTGATGATCGCGCCGAGCACGGCGATGAACTTCACCGTGGTCTGCAGCGCCAGGGCCAGCAGCGAGTTGTGGATGTAATCTTCCAGGATCACCTGCAGGCCGATCTGGGCGTGCCAGAACATGGCCACCAGGAAGCCGACCAGCAGGATCGCGTTCCACGGCTTGGCCACCGCGTCGGCGGCGGTCACGTAATCGGCGTTGAGCAGGCTGAGCACGAACACCAGGAACCAGATGGTCAGCGGGACCAGGGCGGTGGCGGTCAGGCGCTGCAGCACGAAATGCTCGGTGCCGGTCTTGGCCGCGCCAAGCCCGCGCACGTTCTTCAGCGGGGTACGGAACTTGTTCATGCGGCGGCTCCCACGAAGACATAGGCCCAGACCAGCGCGGTGATCACCAGGCTGGCGAACACCGAGATCCAGCTGCTGCGCACGAAGGCGGGAATGCTGAAGCCGATCGCAAAGTCCTGCACGATGTGGCGGATGCCGTTGCACAGGTGGTAGGCGAACGACCACGTCCATGCGAACAGGAACAGCTTTCCATACCAGCTGCCGGCGTGACCGGTGAAGCAGTTCCAGGATTCAGGACCCATCATCAGGGCCAGCAGGCCGCCGGCGATGATCAAGGCTCCAACAGACAGAAAGATGCCGGTCGCTCGATGAAGAATCGAGGTGGCCATCTGGATCTGCCAGCGATACACCTGAAGGTGCGGGGAAAGGGGACGTTCTCTGGCGGCCATTCGCTGGGCTCGTTGTCTCGGCTGGGCGGCACAATGCCGCGTTGGCTCAATGCTGATCAGAAATCGATGCAGCGTCCGTTTTTCTCCCAATCTCCATACCGCACCGGATCAAGTCCGCCGCGGCCGCCGATTTCCACAGGCTCCACCGGGGTCGGGACGAGCGTCTGCTCCTCCGGCACCAGCGGGGCTTCAGGTTCGGAATCTGGAGTGGGGGTTGTTTGGCCTATCATGGGTGGTCTCGCAACGCACAAATTTTAGACCCCGTTCACGTGCCTGACAACCTGCCCCTCGATTTCATCGGTTTTCCGCGGCTTTCCGGTCACGCGCTGCTCAGTCTGCGCGGCCTGGATGCGGCGGTGTTCGCCCACGCCCAGTTCTCCAGCGACGTCACTGCCCTGCCCGAGCGGCATTGGCAGTGGAGCGCGTGGTTGAGCGCCAAGGGCCGCACCCTGGCGGTGTTCCAGCTGTTGAAGGTGGACGCCGAGCACGTGCTGCTGGTGCTCGCCGACGGCGACGCCGATGCGATTGCGTCGCAATTGCAGCGCTTCGTGTTCCGCCGCAAGGTCAAGGTGGAAGTGCGCAGCGACCTGATTGTCGCCGGCAGCTTCACGGCGCCGGAGGCGGCCTCCGGGGCTGCAATCGCCGTTGATGGTGAGACGCTGGAGCTGGATGTGGGGAGCGACGCCCTGCCGCGCACATTGAAGATCGGCCCGGCGCCGGCCGAGGCGCCCGCGCCGGACGCGGGCTTCGAGCTGGCCTGGCGCCAGTCCGACCTGCGCTACGGGCTGCCGAGGCTTGCCGCCGACCAGCGCGAACAGTGGACGCCGCAGCAGCTGGGGCTGGACCGGTTGAACGGTTACAGCGTCAAGAAGGGCTGCTACCCGGGCCAGGAAATCGTGGCGCGCACCCATTTCCTGGGCAAGGCCAAACGCGCCCTGCAGCTGCTGCGCGTGGCCGACGGCGTGGAAAGCGGGGCCAAGGTGCAGCAGAACGGCGCCGACATCGGCACCGTGGCCAGCGTGGCCGGGGACCTGGCGCTGGCGGTGTTGCCGCTGGAGCTGGCTGAGGGCGCGTTGAGCGTGGGTGGCGTGGAGGCGCACGGCGTGCCGTTGCTGGACGGGCTCGCCCGCTGACGGGTTCCGTGGGACACGCATGGCGTGTCTCTACGCGCTTCGACCCACCCCGCGTAGCGACACGCCACGCGTGTCCCACGCACCACCCGCACCGTTCGACCCATTGGCGGCGGCACGAACAACGTGCCGCCCTACCCTCAAACGTCGTAGTTCAACCGCTCGCCGCTGTCCGCATCAAAGAAATGCAGCCCCTGCGGCTGGATCGCCACGCGGATCGTGCCGCCCACCGCCGGCAAGGCCTGCGGGGCCACGCGCATCACCAGCGCCTGGCTGCCGTGGGTCATGTTGACGAAGATCTCGTTGCCCACCGGCTCGATGCCGTCGATCACCGCCTCGAATGCAGTCGCATCGCCTGCCGCTGCCGGCTGCAGGTGCTCCGGGCGCACGCCCACGGCCAGGGTCCGACCGATCCAGGCCGGATCGATGGTCGCGTTGCCCAGCGGCGCACGCAGCGCACCGTCCTGCACCACGACACCTTCGACGCCCTGCTCCAGCCGCCCGCGCAGCACGTTCATTGCCGGGCTGCCGAGGAAGCCGGCCACGAACAGGTTGGCCGGGCGGTCGTACAGCGCCATCGGCGTGTCGATCTGCTGGATCACACCGTCCTTGAGCACCACGATCCGCTGGCCCAGGGTCATCGCTTCGACCTGGTCATGGGTCACGTAGATCATGGTCGTGCCCAGCTTGCGGTGCAGCTGCGCGATCTCGGTGCGCACGCTGTGACGCAGTTTGGCGTCGAGGTTCGAAAGCGGTTCGTCGAGCAGGAACACCGCCGGCTCGCGCACCAGCGCCCGGCCCAGCGCCACGCGCTGGCGCTGGCCGCCGGACATCGCCTTGGGCAGCTT
Source organism: Stenotrophomonas aracearum (assembly GCF_031834615.1). Lineage (NCBI taxonomy): Bacteria > Pseudomonadati > Pseudomonadota > Gammaproteobacteria > Lysobacterales > Lysobacteraceae > Stenotrophomonas > Stenotrophomonas aracearum. The sequence continues at coordinate 1,607,550 of NZ_CP115543.1, read as the reverse complement.
GTCGAGCATCTCGGTCAGGCCCAGCGTCTGCGCGGCGTCGTTGACGCGCTTTGCAATCGTCGCCTTGTCGTGCCCGCGCAGCTTCAGCCCGAACGCCAGGTTCTCGGCCACGGTCATGTGCGGGTACAGCGCGTAACTCTGGAACACCATGGCGATGTCGCGGTCCTTGGGCGCCACGTCGTTGACCACCCGGTCGCCGATGCTCAGGGTGCCGCCACTGATTTCCTCCAGGCCGGCGACCATGCGCAGCAGGGTCGACTTGCCACACCCCGACGGCCCGACCAGCACCATCAACTCGCCATCGGCCACTTCGAAGGTCGCGCCCTGCACGGCCACCTGGCCGTTGTCGTATACCTTGCGCACGCCCTGCAACTGCACTTTTGCCATATCACCCATTCCAGTCCGCCCGCTGCCGGGCTGTTGTGCGGAACTGCCGTCGGCCCTCCCGATGGCAGGTCGATGGCGTGGTGCCGCATGACGGCGACCACTGCAATCGAATACAGTCTGCTCATTCTGCCATGTAAACGTTTTCACGTGGCAGTATCCAATGGTCGGTCATGACCACGTCGCACTCTGCCCGTGACATGCCCCATGATGAGCGGGTACGCGCCTGTTCATGTTGCAAAGCAGCAACCGGACATCGCGCCCCGCGGGACCCCCGAGAACATAGACGAGAAGCGATTGACAACGATGTCACCCGGATCTGAAACTCGAGCGATGCACGACACCCTCTTCCTGTTCGGCGCCACCGGCGACCTCGCCCAGCGCTATCTGTTCCCCTCGTTGCTGCGCCTCCTTGGCGACGGCCTGCTGGCGGAAAACTTCAAGATCCGCGCACTGGCGTTGTCCGCGCATGACACGGAAGCATTCCGCGACATCCTGCGCCCGCGCCTGCAGCAGGCCATGCCGAGTGCCAGCCAGGACGACATCCAGTCGCTGCTCGATCGCATCGATTACCGCTCGGTCGACCTGCGCGATGCGCAGTCCGTAGCCGACTCGGTGCGCGACCTGGTGCACGGCAACTGCGTGAGCTACCTGGCCATTCCGCCGGGCCTGTACATCTCCACCTGCGAAGGCCTGGCCCTGGGCGGCGCACTCGCCGCACCGCACCGGTTGATGCTGGAAAAGCCGATCGGCAGCGACAGCGAGAGCGCGCAGCAGATCCTGACCACCATCGGCCAGTGGATCGACGAAGACCGCGTGTTCCGCCTGGACCATTACCTGGGCAAGGCCGCGGTGCAGAACCTGATCGCGCTGCGCTTCGGCAACACGCTGCTCGAGGCAGTGTGGAACCGCAACTACATCGAGTCGGTGCACATCCTGGTCGCCGAGAGCGAAGGCGTGGATGGCCGCGATGCCTACTACGCACGCTCGGGCGCGCTGCGCGACATGGTCCAGAGCCACATCCTGCAGCTGCTGTGCCTGGTGGCGATGGAGCCGCCGGCGTCGCTGGAAGCCGACCGCATCCGCGACGAGAAGGTCAAGGTGCTGCGCGCTCTGCGCCCGCTGGATGCAAAGCACGCCGCGCGCGACAGCGTGCGCGGCCGCTACACCGCCGGCACCATCAATGGCCAGCCGGCGCAGGCCTACCAGCCGCCGGAAGGCAGCGACGTGGAAACCTTCGTCGGTGTCACCGCGCACATCGACAACTGGCGCTGGTCCGGCGTGCCGTTCCATCTGGTCACCGGCAAGCGCCTGGCCGAACGCACCAGCCGCGTGGTGGTCACGCTCAAGCCGGTCACGCACTGGCTGTTCGAGCGCCCGGACCGTGGCAATGCCACGCCCAACCGCATCACCTTCCAGCTGCAGCCGCAGGAAAACATCGAGCTGGGCCTGATGAGCAGCCTGGCCGGCCCGGAATGGGGCGCGCTGGAACTGCACCCGCTGGAACTGGAACTGTCGGTGCCGACCGGCCTGCACCGCCGCATCGCCTACGAGCGCCTGTTCCTGGACGCGTTCAACGGCAACCATGCGCTGTTCGTGCGCGACGACGAAGTGCGCGCCGCCTGGGCCTGGATCGACAGCGTCAGCGATGCGTGGAAGGCGGCGGACCTGCCGCTGCAGCCGTATCCGGCCGGTGAGTGGGGCCCGGAACAGGCCTTCGGCTTCCTGCCTGCCGACGTGAACGCCGACGCCGCCCGCAAGGAACCGGCATGACGGTGTCGACCCAACCGGCGCTGGTCGCCGACATCGGCGGTACCAACGCCCGCTTCGCGCTGGCAGATACCAGCCTGGCCGCACCGCTGATCAACGACAGCATCCGCGAATTCGTGGTCGCCGATTTCCCGTCGCTGGGCGACGCCGCGCGGCATTACCTGGAGCAGATCGGTGCGGAAGCGCAGCGCGGCGTGTTCGCCGTGGCCGGCCGCGTCGATGGCGATGAAGCGCGCATCACCAATCATCCGTGGGTGATCTCGCGGATGCGCACCGCGCACATGCTGGGCTTCAACGAGCTGCACCTGATCAATGACTTCGCCGCGCAGGCAATGGCGATCTCGCTGCTGCAGCCGCAGGACGTGGTCCAGGTCGGCGGCGCGGCGTGGGTACCGGGCAAGCCCGGCCAGCCGCGCAACTATGCGGTGATCGGACCGGGTACCGGGCTGGGCGTGGGCGGGCTGATCCTGCGCCACGGCCGCTGCTACCCGCTGGAAACCGAGGGCGGCCATGTCAGCTTCCCACCGGGTACGCCGGAGGAAATCCGGATCCTGGAGATCCTGTCCGAACAGTTCGGGCGGGTCTCCAATGAGCGCCTGATCTGCGGCCCGGGCCTGGTCAACATCCATCGCGCGGTGTGCGAGATGGCCGATGTGGATCCGGGCCAGCTGCAGCCGGTGGACGTCACTGCGCGTGCGCTGCACGGCGACCCGCAGGCGATGCGCACGGTGGATGTGTTCTGCGCGGTGTTCGGTGCGATCGCCGGCGACCTGGTGCTGATCCAGGGCGCCTGGGACGGCGTATTCCTGACCGGCGGGCTGGTGCCGAAGATGCTCGATTCGCTGCAGCATTCCGGGTTCCGGCAGCGCTTCGAACACAAGGGCCGGTTCTCTTCGATCATGGCGCGGGTGCCGTCGCTGGCAGTGATGCACCCGCATGCCGGGCTGCTCGGCGCGGCCGGTTATGCCGCCGATCTCGAACGTGACCTGCCAGGAGGCGCCGCATGAATTCGCTGGAAAATTCCAATCGTTTCACCTTCGTCCGGCATGGCGAAGCCGACGCGTGGATCGAGGTAGTCGCTGCGGAAATGGCGCAGATCCTCAACCACGACATCGCCGAGACCGGCCGCGCGCGCATGCTGTTGTCCGGCGGTTCGACGCCTGCGCCGGTGTACCAGGCGCTGGCCGAGCTGGATGTGCAGTGGGACCGGGTCGAAGTCAGCCTGGTCGATGAGCGCTGGCTGTCGCCGCAGGACAGCGACAGCAATGCGTGGCTGGTGCGGGAGAACCTGCTCAAGCGCGCCGAAGGTGCACACTTCGATCCGCTGGTGCGGGTCGGCAAGCCCTTGCCGGAGTGCGTGTACGCGGCCAACCTGCAGGCCCAGCACAACCAGGCGCCCAGCGTCGCGGTATTGGGCATGGGCAACGACGGGCACACGGCGTCGCTGTTCCCGGGTTCGCGCGATCTGGCAAAAGCGCTCGAAAGCACCCTGCCCTACGCGGCGCTGGATGCGACCGGGTGCCCGGGCGCGAACCAGTGGCCGCTGCGCATCACGCTGACCCCGCGCGGTCTGCGCACCTGCCGCCAGCGCCTGCTGCTGCTGCGCGGCAAGCAGAAGCTGGAAGTGCTGAAACAGGCGCTGGAAAGCAACAACGCACAGCTGTATCCCATCCTCAACGCGATCGACATCGACGGCCCGAAGCTGCGCATCCATTGGTGCGACTGAACGCATGCCACGTATTTCTTTTCGTCTTCTCATAGCCGGTAGTAGCCAATGAGCCTGCACCCCACCCTCCATGCCATCACCGAGCGGATCGTCAAGCGCAGCGCTGCGTCGCGCGCGGCGTACCTGGCCGGTATCGACGCTGCGCTGCGCGACGGTCCGTTCCGTTCTCGCCTGAGCTGCGGCAACCTGGCGCACGGTTTCGCTGCGTGCGGGCCGACCGACAAGAGCCGCCTGCGCGGCGGCGTGACGCCGAACCTGGGCATCATCACGGCGTACAACGACATGCTGTCGGCGCACCAGCCGTTCGAGCATTACCCGGAAATCCTGCGCGAGACGGCGCGTTCGCTGGGTGCGACGGCGCAGGTGGCCGGTGGCGTGCCGGCGATGTGCGACGGTGTGACGCAGGGCCGTGGCGGGATGGAGCTGTCGCTGTTCTCGCGCGATGTGATCGCGCAGTCGACGGCGATCGGGCTGAGCCATGACATGTTCGACAGCACGGTCTACCTGGGCGTGTGCGACAAGATCGTGCCGGGGCTGTTGATCGGGGCGCTGGCGTTCGGCCATCTGCCGGCGATCTTCCTGCCGGCCGGTCCGATGACGCCGGGCATTCCGAACAAGCAGAAGGCGGAGGTGCGCGAGCGTTACGCGGCGGGCCAGGCAACGCGCGAGGAGCTGCTGGAGGCGGAGTCGGCGTCGTATCACGGCGTGGGTACGTGCACGTTCTACGGGACGGCCAATTCGAACCAGACGCTGCTGGAGGCGATGGGGGTGCAGTTGCCGGGCGCGTCGTTCGTGAATCCGGAGACGCCGCTGCGCGATGCGCTGACGCGGCATGCGGCGGCACGGGCATTGGAGATCAGTGCGCTGGGCGATGATTTCCGTCCGCTGGGGCGGTTGATCGACGAGCGGGCGATCGTCAATGCGGTGGTGACGCTGATGGCGACGGGCGGTTCGACCAACCACACGATCCACTGGATCGCGGTGGCGCGGGCGGCGGGCATCGTGCTGACGTGGGACGACATGGATCAGCTGTCGCAGCTGGTGCCGCTGCTGGCGCGGGTGTACCCGAACGGGGAGGCGGACGTGAACCGTTTCGCGGCGGCGGGCGGGACGGCGTTCGTGTTCCGGGAGCTGATGGATGCGGGGCTGATGCATGCGGATCTGGTGACGGTGGCCGAGGGCGGGATGCGGCAGTACACGCAGGATCCGGCGCTGCGCGAAGGCGGGCTGACCTGGATCGACGGGATCGTGGAAAGTGCGGACCGTGAGGTGGTGCGCGGGGTGGCGGAGCCGTTCGAGGCACAGGGCGGGCTGCGGCTGCTGCGCGGCAACCTGGGCCGTTCGCTGATCAAGTTGTCGGCGGTGAAGCCGCAGTACCGGACGATCGAGGCGCCGGCGGTGGTGGTGGATGCGCCGCAGGTGCTGAACAAGCTGCACGCGGCGGGCCTGCTGCCGCAGGATTTCGTGGCGGTGGTGCGTTACCAGGGTCCGCGTGCGAACGGGATGCCGGAGCTGCATTCGCTGGCGCCGCTGCTGGGGCTGCTGCAGAACCAGGGGCGCCGGGTGGCGCTGGTGACGGATGGTCGTCTGTCGGGTGCGTCGGGCAAGTTCCCGGCGGCGATCCACATGACGCCGGAGGCGTCGCGTGGCGGTCCGCTGGCACGCATGCGGGAAGGCGACATGATCCGTCTGGATGGTGAAGCGGGCACGTTGGAAGTGCTGGTGGATGCGGCGGAGTGGGCAGCACGCGAGCTGGCGCCGAACACGGCGCCGGCGGCGCACGATCTGGGCCGCAATCTGTTCGCGATGAACCGCCGTCTGGTGGGTCCGGCGGACCAGGGCGCGATTTCGATTTCGTGCGGGCCGGCGACCGACGAAGGCGATGTCTGGAATTACGACGCGGAGTACGAGCTGGGGCATGACGCTGCTGCAGCGCTTGCGCCGCATGAAGCCAAAGATGCCTGACGGGTCTGCGCCAACGGCGGCGGTGGGTGTCTCCTGATGTGAGGCATCGCCGGGGGTCCCCTCCGGGACACGCCGTGAACCCATCCATGGGGGCTGCTAGAAAACATCCATGTTTTCTAGCGTCCCTCCGGGGACCCCCGGCGCTGCCTCACCACACATTGCGGCGCCTCGTTGCCCCCGACGAAATCATTGAACGCGTAGTGCCGGCCGCCGGCCGGCTCCTCGCAAAACTCGATCCGCGACTTACAAAGGTTCTCTCATGTCTATCGCTGAACACCAGAAACGCGCTGAATCCCTGCTGCTTGCCGCTGGCATCCTGCCGGTCGTTACCGTCCACACCCTCGACCAGGCCCGCGCGGTCAGCGCTGCCCTGCTCGAAGGCGGCCTGCCGGCCATCGAGCTTACTTTGCGCACCCCGGTGGCGATGGAAGCGCTGGCGATGCTCAAGCGCGAGCTGCCGGATGTGGTGGTGGGTGCGGGCACGGTGCTGACCGTGGAGCAGATGCAGCAGGCCATTGATGCGGGCGCGGATTTCCTGGTGACGCCGGGTACGCCGGCGCACATGGCCGATGCGCTGGCGGCGGCGGCGCTGCCGGTGGTGCCGGGTGCGGGGACGCCGACGGAGATGCTGGCGCTGTATGCGCGCGGGTTCCGGGTGTGCAAGCTGTTCCCGGCGTCGGCGGTGGGCGGGCTGGCGATGATCAAGGGCCTGGCCGGTCCGATTCCGGACCTGAAGCTGTGCCCGACCGGCGGCATCACGGAAACCACGGCGGCGGAGTACCTGGAGCAGAAGAACGTGGTCTGCATCGGCGGGTCGTGGATGGTGCCGAACAACTGGATCGAAAACGGCGAATGGGACAAGGTGCGCGAAAGCGCGGCGCAGGCGGCGAAGATTGTCGCGCGCGTTCGGTCGCATTGACGACCCATTACCGCGCAGCCACGCAGCGCGTGGCTCTACCGGCGTAAAAAAAGCCCGGACATGTCCGGGCTTTTTTTCGCGGTGCCGCAACGATTACATCGGCCGCGCTGGATCCACCAGCCCATATTGGCTGGCCATGCGTGCGAGCGCGATGTTGTCGTGGATGCCCATCTTCTCGAACAGGCGGGCCTTGTGGGTGTTGACGGTCTTGGCGCTCAGGCTCAACCGCTTGGCGATGTCTTCCTGGCGCAGGCCCTGGGTCAGCAGCAGGGCGACTTCGAGTTCGCGCGGGGAGAGGCTGTCGAACGGGGACTGGCTGCCTTCGACGTTGGACAGGGCCAGGTTCTGGGCAATGCTGCTGCCCAGGTAGCGGCGGCCGAGGGCGGCGTCGCGCACGGCGCGCAGCAGTTCCTGGGCGTCGCAGGCCTTGCCGATGTAACCGGAGGCGCCGGCTTCGAGCAGGCGCTTGGGCATGGGGCCGTCTTCGAGCACCGAGACGATCACCACGCGGGTGCCGTGGTCGCCACGGATCACGCGTTCGGTCACTTCCATGCCGCTCACGCCGGGCAGGTGCAGGTCGCACAGCACCACGTCGGGGCGCAGCTTGCGGATCTCCGGGAGGGCGTCTTCGCCGGATTCGGCCTCACCCACTACTTCGATGTCTGTCTCGTTCGACAGGATCATCTTCATGCCGGTACGCACCAGCGCGTGGTCGTCCACCAGATACACTCGAATCGTCATCCCACCCACCCTGTTCCAAACGCTGCAATCCGGGGCAAGCCTAGCCCCGGGGTCCTGCGATAACAAGGAAGTTCGATCCCCATCAGCGCGTTCTGATGCCCACATCACATACGAAGTGCATTACCCAAGACGCCGTCTTTCAAGGCGGGCCTTATCGGTATACCGGGCCTATCGAAGTCCGCGGAAACCGTTGCCGCTTGCAGCCCGTTCCCTGCGGGCGGGTGTCAGTTCCGGCGGCGCCAGGGATGGCGGCGGCGGAACATCACCAGGAAGCACCCTACCACCCAAACCAGCGCGGCACACCACCCGGCCAGGATGTCGGAGGGGTAATGCACGCCCAGGTAGACCCGCGAGAGGCTGACCGAGCCGGCAAACAGCACGCCGAACACCACGGCCGGCCAGCGCCAGCGGGTGTTCCAGGCCAGCAGGACCAGCACGGCGGCCAGGGTCATCGAGCCCATGGCGTGGCCACTGGGGAAACTGTAGGTGCTTTCCGGGGCGATCGACTCCCACAGGGTCGGCCGGTCGCGCTGGAAGAACTGTTTGCTGCCGATGTTGAGCAACGCCGAGCCGGCGAAGCTGATCGCCGCGAAGCTGGCTTCGCGCCAGCGCCGGTACAGCAGCAGGGCCAGCACGATCAGGATGTCGCCGGGAATCACGCCCCACTGGTAGCCGATCTTCGAGATCAGCACGAAGGCGGCGTCCAGGCCCGGCCGGGCCACGTCGTGCATGCGCCACAGCAGCGGGGCGTCGAAGTAGAAGGCTTCCAGTTCATGCACGTCTTCGGCCAGCGCGACGAAACCGGCCAGCGGCAGCAGTACGCCGGCAAACAGCAGGAAGAAGCGCCAGGCATTGCGCGCCATCCAGTGGCGGAAGCCGGCGGCCGGTTCCGGCGCCGCCATGACCGGGGGCTTATCCGGCGTTTCTGACATAGGTGCGTTCGACGTAGGCGTCGATCAGCTCCACGAATTCCTGGGCGATGTTCTCGCCACGCAGGGTGACGGACTTTTCGCCGTCCACGAACACCGGGGCCGAGGGCGCTTCGCCGGTACCCGGCAGCGAAATGCCGATGTTGGCGTGGCGCGACTCACCGGGACCGTTTACCACGCAGCCCATCACCGCCAGGGTCATGTTCTCCGCGCCAGGGTGGTTGATCTTCCACAGCGGCATCTTTTCGCGCACGTGGTTCTGCACGACCTTGGCCAGCTCCTGGAAGAACTCGGAAGTGGTGCGGCCGCAGCCCGGGCAGGCCGTGACCAGCGGGGTGAAGGCGCGCTGGCCGGTGGTCTGCAGCAGTTCCTGGGCGACGATCACCTCCTGGGTGCGCGACTGGCCCGGTTCGGGCGTCAGCGAAATGCGGATCGTGTCGCCGATGCCTTCCTGCAGCAGCACCGCCAGCGCCGCCGACGAGGCGACGATGCCCTTGCTGCCGATGCCGGCTTCGGTCAGGCCCAGGTGCAGGGCGAAGTCCGAGCGCTGGGCCAGGTCGCGGTACACCGCGATCAGTTCCTGCACGCCACTGACCTTGGCCGAGAGCACGATGCGGTCGCGCGGCAGGCCCAGCTCCACGGCGGTATGCGCCGAGTCCAGCGCCGAGCGGATCAGCGCCTCGCGCAGCACCCGGCCGGCGTCCCAGGGCTGGGCGCGGTGGTTGTTCTCGTCCATCAGGCGCGCGGCCAGCGACTGGTCCAGCGAGCCCCAGTTGGCGCCGATGCGCACCGGCTTGTCGTAGCGGATCGCGAACTCGATCAGCTGCGCGAACTGGGTGTCCTTCTTCTTGCCGAAGCCGACGTTGCCGGGGTTGATCCGGTACTTGGCCAGGGCTTCGGCACAGGCCGGTTCCTGGGTCAGCAGCTGGTGGCCGTTGTAGTGAAAGTCGCCGATCAGCGGGACCTCGATCCCCATCATCCGCAGCTTTTCCACGATGCGTGGAATGGCGGCGGCCGATTCGGGATTGTTCACGGTCAGCCGGACCATTTCCGAGCCGGCCCGCCACAGTTCAGCCACCTGCTTGACGCTGGAGGCGACGTCGGCGGTGTCGGTGTTGGTCATCGACTGCACCACCACGGGCTTGCCCCCGCCCACGACCACGCCGCCGATACGGACGGCCTGGGTCTGGCGGCGGGCCCACACGGTGGTGTCGGAAGGTTGGGTCGGTTGGCTGACGGCGTCGTGCATTGCCCATTTTAACGCAATGCCGCGGGACGGGCGCGGCCGATTGTCGCAGGCACGCCGGCGCGCAAGCGCATACGATGGCAGCCGATGACCGGTACCGACGCCCCCTTCCTCCGCACCCTGTGCAGCCTGCGCTGGCTGGCCGTGGCCGGCCAGGCCGCGACCATCCTGGTGGCCAGCCGGGTGCTGGGGCTGGAACTGCCGCAACTGCCGCTGTGGTCGGGCGTGCTGGTGCTGATCCTGTTCAACCTGTACGCGCAGCTGCGGGTGCTGGACGACGACACCGCGCCGCTGACCGCGTTCTGCCACATCCTGGTGGACGTGGCGGTGCTGACCTGGATGGTGGGCTGGAGCGGCGGCGTGGCCAACCCGTTCGGGTCGCTGTTCCTGATCCTGATCGCGCTGGCGGCGCTGGCCCTGCCGGTGCGCTGGACGCTGGCGGTGGCGGCGGCCTGCCTGCTCGGCTATGCGGTCAGCGGGATCTTCGGCAAGCCGCTGCCGCACGGTTATTTCAGCGCGATGGACCTGCACCAGTGGGGCGTGGTCGCCAACTTCCTGCTCTCGGCTGCGGTCGTGCTGGCCTTCGCGACCCGGCTGGCGATGGCGCTGCGTCGCCGCGAACACGAAGTGGCGCTGCTGCGCGAGCGCTTCGCGCGCAACGAAGGCATCGTCGCGCTGGCTACGCATGCGGCCTCGGTCGCGCATGAGCTGAACACCCCGCTGGCGACGATGACCCTGCTTGCCGACGACATCGCCGACCAGACCGACAACCCCGAAGTACGCGACGACGTCGACACCCTGCGCGAGCTGCTGGTGCAGTGCCGGGAACGGGTGCTGGCGCTGGCGCGACCGGCGGCGGGACAATCCAGCGCGCGCGACCGGGTCACCCTGCCGCAGGTGCTGGAACAGTGGCGCCTGGTGCGCCCGACCATCACGCTCAACCGCAATGACGACGCGCCGCTGCAGCTGCCTCTGGACCCGGGCGTCGGGCACCTGCTGATGGTGCTGCTCAACAACGCCGCCGACGCCGGCGAACAGGCCGGGCGCCCGCAGGTGGACCTGAGCCTGCGCATCGAGGGCGCGGACCTGATCGGCGAAGTGCGCGATTACGGTCGCGGCTTCGACGCGCGCGACGCGGTGCTGCCCGGCACCCTGTTCAACAGCGGCAAGACCCAGGGCATGGGCGTGGGCCTGGCCCTGTCCCATGCCAGCATCGAGCGCCTGGACGGCGAGTTGTGGATGCGCCCGGCCCAAGGGGCCGGCACCCGCGTCGGCTTCCGCCTGCCCCTGGCTGCACCGGAGATCATTGAATGAACACCCATGGCCTGCTGGTCGACGACGACGAACTGTACCTGCGCACGCTGCAGCGCAGCCTGGCCCGCAAGGGCCTGGAAACCATGACCGCGAGTGACATCGCTTCGGCGCTGGTGCTGGCCCGGCAGCAGCCGCCGGCCTACGCGCTGATCGACCTCAAGCTCGGTTCGGAATCCGGGCTGGCATTGATCCAGCCGTTGCGGGCCCTGCGCGAAGACATGCGCATCCTGCTGGTGACCGGTTATGCCAGCATCGCCACCGCGGTGGAGGCGATCAAGCTGGGCGCGGACGACTACCTGCCCAAGCCGGCCACGGTGCCGATGATCCTGCGCGCACTGGGCGAGGAAGACGACGGCCCGGCCGACGACGGCGAGATGGAACCGCCGGACGCGATGACCCCGATCAGCCGCCTGCAGTGGGAACACATCCAGCAGGCGATGCATGAGACCGGCGGCAACGTCTCGGCGGCGGCGAGGTTGCTGGGCATGCACCGGCGCTCGTTGCAGCGGAAGCTGGCGAAACGACCGAGCCCCGAGCGTCCGGGATAACCCGGGCTCTGCTCGAACCTCGCATTGCCCGAATCCCGACGTAGTGCCGGCCGCTGGCCGGCTCTGCGCGGAGTTGGGTCATGCGAGGAGCCGGCCAGCGGCCGGCACTACGCGGTGTCGAACATCCAGGCGTTCAACCGCACGCGGTGTCGAGCGTTCAGGCCTTCAGGCGGCCCAGCAACTCCAGCGTCACCGGATCGGTGATCGCATGCGCCTCACCCTGCAGCGCCGGCAGCAGCTGGCTGGCCAGCTGCTTGCCCAGCTCCACGCCGAACTGGTCGAAGGCGTTGATGTTCCAGACCAGCGACTGCACGTACACCGCGTGTTCGTACATCGCGATCAATGCGCCCAGCGACTGCGGGGTCAGCGCATCCAGCAGGATCAGGGTGCTCGGCCGCCCGCCCGGATACTCGCGGTGGGGATCGTCACTGCCCTGGCCGTTGGCCAGCGCCTCGGTCTGCGCCAGCAGGTTGGCCATCAGCGCCTGGTGGTTGACCGTGTACGGGTCGTCGTTGTGCACGCAGCCGATGAAGTCGGCCGGAATCACGCTGGTGCCCTGGTGCAGCGCCTGGAAGAAGCTGTGCTGCACGTCGGTGCCCGCCCCGCCCCACCACACCGACACGGTGTCGCTGCCGACCGGGCTGCCGTCCAGCTGCACACGCTTGCCCAGGCTTTCCATCACCAGCTGCTGCAGGTAGGCCGGCAGCAGCGCCAGGCGCTGGTCGTAGGTCATTACTGCGTGGGTGGCATGGCCCAGCAGGTTGCGGTTCCAGATGTCGGTCAGCGCGTGCAGCACCGGCAGGTTCTGGTCCAGCGGCGCGTTGAGCGCATGCGCGTCCATCTCGGCCGCACCGGCCAGCAGCTGCTCGAACCGGTCGAAGCCGATCGCCAGCGCGATCGGGAAGCCGACCGCCGACCACAGCGAGTAACGCCCACCCACCCAGTCCCACATCGGCAGCACGCGGCCGGCGGCAATGGAGAAGGCCTTGGCGGCGCGTTCGGGGTTGGCGCTGACTGCGTACAGGCGGTCGCTGCCGCCCAGCCAGCCGTGCAGGATCTGCCCGTTGAGCAGGGTCTCCTGGGTACCGAAGGTCTTGGAAATCAGGATGCCGGCGGTGGTCGCCGGGTCCAGCGTGGCCAGGGTGCGCTGCATGGCAGCGCCGTCCACGTTGGAGACGAAATGCACGCGGAAGCGCGCACCGCTGACCGGTCGCAGCGCGTCGGCAACGAGACGCGGACCGAGGTCCGAACCGCCGATGCCCACGCTCACGATATCGGTGACGCCGGTCTTTTCCAGCGCGGCGATCAGCTCGCCCATCTGCGCGCGCACCTGCGCGGCCGTGGCGAACGCTTCGCTCGCGACCGGGGCGCCGGTGGCGTCGCCCCGCAGCGCGGTATGCAGCGCGGCGCGGCCTTCGGTCACGTTGACCTTTTCACCGCGGAACAGGCGCTGGAAACCGCCGGAGACATCGCGCTCGGCGGCCAGTTGCAGCAGCGCATCCAGCGCCGCGCGGTCGTACTTCTGCCGCGCGAAGTTGGCATACAACGGACCGACCCGCAGCCCCAGCGATTGTGCGCGGCCCGGTTCGGCGGCGATCAGTGCGGGGATGCTCGCGCCACGCAGGCGCTGGGCATGGGAATGAAGCGGGTCGAATCCGTTGTTCTGTGTCATGCGGCCTGGGTCGGAATGCTGTCGTTGGTGTGGGAGATCTGGTTGTTGCCGTCCACATATACCAACTTCGGCCGGAAGCTGTCAGCTTCTTCTTCGCTCATGCTCGCGAAGGCGGCGATGATGATGATGTCGCCGACCTGCACGTGGCGCGCGGCGCCACCATTGAGCGAGACCACGCCGCTGCCCGCTTCGGCACGGATGGCATAGGTCGAGAAGCGCGCACCGTTGGTGACGTCCCAGATATGCACCTGTTCGAACTCACGGATGCCGGTAGCCAGCAGCAGGTTGTCATCGATGGCGATGGAACCTTCGTAGTTCAGCTCCGAATGGGTCACGGTAGCGCGGTGGATCTTGGTCTTGAGCAGGGAGAGGTGCATGGCACGGGACGACGTAAAAGGAAAGGGAAATTCTAGCACCCACCGCCCCGCCGGCAGGGGCCGGGGCGCGGCCGCTGCCAACGATTCAGGCAGGTGACGGGTCAGAACTCGAGGTTGTCGATCAACCGGGTAGTGCCGATCCGGGCGGCGATCAGCGCCACGCGGTTGCCAACCTCGCTGTCGGCGGGCTCGGACAGGTCCGGCTTGCGCACCACGGCGTAGTCGACCTGGAAGCCGGCCGCCTGCAGGGCGGCCGCGGCTTCGGCCTCGATCAGGCTGCGCGGCTTGCCGGTGATGAAGCCTTCGCGCATGCCCAGCAGCACCTGGTGGATGGTGGTCGAGACCGGGCGCTGTTCGGCATTGAGGTACTGGTTGCGCGAGCTCATCGCCAGGCCGTCGGTTTCACGGACGATGTCGCCGCCGACGATCTGGATCGGGAAGGCCAGGTCTTCGACCATCTGGCGGATCACTGCCAGCTGCTGGTAATCCTTCTTGCCGAACGCGGCCACGTCGGGCTGGACCTGGTTGAACAGGCGCGAGACCACCGTGCAGACGCCGTCGAAGTGGCCCGGCCGGTGCGCGCCTTCGAGCAGGCTGGAGATGCCCGGCACGTTCACGCTGGCGGCCAGCTCGACCCCGAACGGGTACATCGACTCGACCGTAGGCAGCCACAGCACTTCACAGCCGGCCTGCTCCAGCCCGGTAGTGTCGGCTTCGGGGGTGCGCGGGTAGCGGGTGAAGTCTTCGTTGGGCCCGAACTGGGTCGGGTTGACGAATACGCTGGAGACCACGCGGTCGGCGTACTGCCGGGCCAGGGTGACCAGCGAATAGTGGCCGGCGTGCAGGTTGCCCATGGTGGGGACCAGCGCAACGCGCAGGCCCTCGCGCTTCCAGCCATTGACGACGGTGCGCAGGCGGGACAGGTCGGTGACGGTGTCGATCATGAGGCGTAGGCGTGTTCTGCGTCGGGGAAGGAGCCGTCGCGCACGGCGTCGGCGTAGGCACGGACCGCGCCGGCCACCGACCCGCCTTCGGCAAGGAAATCCTTGACGAACTTGGGACGGCGATGGCCGCTGTCCAGGCCGAGGAAATCGTGCAGCACCAGCACCTGGCCATCGCAGCCGGGGCCGGCGCCGATGCCGATGGTGGGCACGGCGATGTCGGCGGTGACCTGGGTGGCGATCGGGGTCGGCACGCACTCCAGCACCACCAGGGTGGCGCCCGCTTCGACTGCCGCCTTGGCGTCGTCACGCAGCTGCTGGGCGGCGTCGCCGCGGCCCTGCACCTTGTAGCCGCCCAGGCGCAGTACCGACTGCGGGGTCAGGCCCAGGTGCGAACACACCGGGATCTCGCGCTCGACCAGGTAACGGATGATGTCCAGCTTGAACCCGGCGCCTTCGATCTTGACCATCTCCGCACCGGCCTGGAGCAGGCGCAGCGAGGCGTCCAGCGCGCGTTCCGGCGTGGCATCGGCGCCGAACGGCAGGTCGGCCACCAGCAGCGCCCGCTGCAGCACGCGGGCCACCGCGCGGGTGTGGTAGACCATGTCGTCGGTGGTCACCGGCAGGGTCGAATCGTGCCCCTGCACCACCATGCCCAGCGAGTCGCCGATCAGGATCAGGTCGACGCCATTGGCGTCGAACGCGCGGGCGAAGCCGGCGTCGTAGGCGGTCAGCATCACCAGCTTCTGGCCGTTGCGCTTGGCCTCGGCCAGGGCGGGGACGGTCCAGGGCTTGCTGTCTGCGTGGGTACTCATTAGCTGATAACCGGTGGCGATAAGCCCCGCATTATCCTCCTATTGGCGCGATCCCGCAGGCCTCGATACGCATCGCAGCATCCCGCACGCGGCCGTGACCGGGAATGACCGCCTCCGGAGCGATCTCGGCCAACGGCAACAGCGCGAACCCGCGTTCGTGCAGGTAGGGGTGCGGCACCTTGAGCTGCGGCAGGTCGATCACCGCTTCGCCGTACAGCAGCAGGTCCAGGTCGAGGGTACGCGGCCCCCAGTGCACGGCCGTATCGCGGACCCGGCCGAACTCGCGTTCGATCACCAGCAGCGCGTCCAGCAGCGCCGTCGCCTCCAGCCCGGTCTCGAGCACGGCGGCGGCGTTGACGAAGGCGGGCTGGTCTTCATTGCCCCAGGCCGGGGTGCTGTAGAGCTGCGAGCGCGCCCGCAGCGTGGTCAGCGGCAGCGCGGCCATCGCCTCGAACGCGCCGCGCAGGGTCTGCGCGGCATCGCCGAGGTTGGCGCCCAGTCCAATACAGGCCAGGGTCACGGCTTACTCGCCTGCGGCCCCACCGGGACGACGGCGGCGGCGACGACGCTTGCGCGGTGCGCCGTTCTCGTCCAGTTCGGCTTCGGCATGCGCCGCGTCGAGGGTCGAGTCCAGTTCGGGCCCGGACTGCAGCTGCGCTTCGCGCCAGAACTCCACGTCGGCTGCGTGCTCGCTGGAGGCGACCTGGCGCAGGGCCAGGAAGTCGAACGCGGCACGGAAGCGCGGATGGGTCAGGGTGCGGATCACGCGCTTGCGCTGGCGCGAGCTGAAACGGCCCTGCAGCAGCCAGATTTCCTGCATCGGCAGCGAGAACCGGCGCGGCAGCGCGATGGTGGTCAGCTGGTGCAGGGTGACCCGGTCAGCAGCGCGACGCTGCGCTTCTTCGAGCGCCACGCCCTGCTTCTGCAGGGTCGCCAGGGCGCGGCAGAACGCCGGCCACAGCAGCAGCGCGAACAGGAACGAGGGCGACACCGGCTCGTCGTTGGCCACGCGCAGGTCGGTGTTGCGCAGGCCTTCGATCACCATGCGGCGCAGCGCGCCACTGCGGTTGCTGCGCAGCGCGGCGGCGCTTTCGGGGAACATCACGTCGAGCAGGCCGTACCGTTCCAGGCCTTCGAAGCTGGCCACGCCATGCCCGGACAGGAACAGCTTGAGCACTTCCTCGAACAGGCGCGCCGGCGCGGCTTCGCCGAGCAGGCTGGCCAGGCGCGGCAGCGGTTCGGCGGTGGCGTCTTCGATCTGGAAACCAAGCTTGGCCGCCAGGCGCACCGCGCGCAGCATGCGCACCGGGTCTTCGCGGTAGCGCTGTTCGGGGTCGCCGATCAGCTTCATCAGGCGCGCCTGCACGTCTTCGAAGCCGCCGGTGTAGTCGCGCACCGAGAAATCTTCGATGGCGTAGTACAGCGCGTTGCAGGTGAAGTCGCGGCGCACCGCGTCGTCTTCGATGCTGCCGTACACGTTGTCGCGCACCAGCATGCCGTTTTCCATCTCGCGGTCGCCGCTGCCGTCATCGCTGTTGGCGCGGAAGGTGGCCACTTCGATGATTTCGCGGCCGAACACCACGTGCGCCAGGCGGAAGCGGCGCCCGATCAGGCGGCAGTTGCGGAACAGCGCCTTGACCTGCTCCGGCGTGGCGTCGGTGGCCACGTCGAAATCCTTGGGGCTGCCGCCGACCAGCAGGTCGCGCACGGCGCCGCCCACCAGGTAGGCGCCGAAGCCCGAGTCGCGCAGCCGGTAAAGCACGCGCAGGGCGTTCGGGCTGATGTCCTTGCGGGAGATGTTGTGCTGGTCGCGGGGGATCACGCGCAGACTGAACGGTGATGTAGCGGAGGAATTGATGTTGGCGCTTCCGGTTGAAGTTTCGGGATTGCCCAATGGCATCGTGGTCCATATACTAGCGCGCTGCGCAGTTCGCGACAAAGCATGCTCCCTTCGTCTAGAGGTTAGGACGTGGCCCTCTCAAGGCTAAAACAGGGGTTCGAGTCCCCTAGGGAGCACCATCTGCCGCGCTGACCTACGAAAAACCCCGCCTCGGCGGGGTTTTTGCGTTGCGGGCGGCCGGTTCCCCTACCCGACCATCTGCTCGAGTTCCTTGCCCTTGGTCTCGCGCACGTAGCGCAGCACAAAGAAGATCGAGGCCACCGCCGCCACGGTGTAGATGCCGTAGGCACCGGCCAGGCCGATGCTGGCCAGCAGGACCGGGAAGGTCACGGTAATGGCGAAATTGGCGCTCCACTGCGCGGCGCCGGCCACGGCCAGGCCCGAGCCGCGGATCTGGTTGGGGAACATCTCGCCCAGCATGACCCACATCACCGGGCCCCAGGACATGTTGAAGAACACCACGTAGACGTTGGCGGCGACCAGCGCCAGGCGCCCCATGCCATCGGACAGCTGCAGGCGGCCATCAGCGAGGTGGCCGCTGGAGAACGCCACCACCATCAGCGCCAGCGAGACGGCCATGCCGACCGAGCCGACCCAGAGCAGCGGCTTGCGGCCGATGCGGTCGATCAGGACGACGGTCAGCAGGCAGGCGCCGATGCTGAGCGCGCCAGACAGGACGTTGATCAGCAGCGCGTCGTTTTCGGAGAAGCCGACCGCCTGCCACAGCACGGCGCCGTAATAGAACACGACGTTGATGCCGACCAGCTGCTGGAACACGGCCAGGCCGATGCCGACCCAGACGATGGTGCGCAGCTTGCCGGTGCTCTTGTCGACCAGGTCGGACAGGCGCGGGCGATGCTGGTCCTGGGCGAGCGAGCCTTCGATCTCGGCGATCTTGGCCTGGGCCTCGTCGGCACCGTACAGGCGGGTCATCACGGCGAGCGCTTCGGCGCGACGCTTCTTGACCACCAGGTAGCGCGGACTTTCCGGGATCGCCAGCAGCAGGACGAGGAACAGTGCGGAGGGAATGGCCTGCATCCAGAACATCCAGCGCCAGGCTTCCTGGCCCAGCCACAGCACTTCGGTGGAGGCGCCGGCGGCGCGGGCGAGCAGGAAGTTGCTGAGGAACGCGCAGAACAGGCCGCTGATGATGGCGATCTGCTGCACTGTGGCCAGCCGGCCGCGATAACGCGCGGAGGCGACTTCGGCGATGTAGGCGGGGGACATGACGCTGGCGGCGCCGACGGCGATGCCGCCGACGACACGGGCGATCACGAAGGCGAGCGAGGTGTGGGCGGACCCGGCCCCCAGCGCGGACAGCAGGAACATCACGGCGGCGATGATCAGCACGCCGCGCCGGCCGATCCGGTCGCCGAGGCGGCCGGCGAAGAAGGCACCCACGGCGCAGCCGAGCAGCATGGAGGCGACTTCGAAGCCGATCCCGGCCTCGCTGGACTGGAAGGTCTGCTTGAGGCCGTCGACGGTGCCGTTGATGACGCCGCTGTCGAAGCCGAACAGGAAGCCGCCGATCGTGGCGACGCAGCTGATCAGGACGATGAAGGCGGTGTTTTCGCCGCGGACGGCGGTGGCGCTGAGTGTTGTGGACATGTAGGACCCTGGCAGGAAGGGAACAGCGACGAGTCAACGCAACAGGCGGTCCCGGCTCCCCAGCCTGTCTACCGCTAGCCAACGCATTCAACCCCAGCGGCGGCCCCCAGCGCATCGTGCACTGCGTCAAAGCCGCAACTGTTCTAGAATTGTCCGGCTCAACGCGGAATCCAGATCCAGCCATGCCCTTTGTCGTCACCGAAAACTGCATCAAGTGCAAACACACCGATTGCGTGGAAGTGTGCCCCGTGGACTGCTTCCACGAAGGCCCGAACTTCCTGGTGATCGACCCGGACGAGTGCATCGACTGCACCCTGTGCGAACCGGAGTGCCCGGTCAACGCGATTTTCCCGGAAGACGACGTACCGGCCGGGCAGGAAAACTTCGTCGCGCTCAACGCCGAGCTGGCCAAGGCCTGGCCGGTGCTGACCGTACGCAAGGACCCGCCCGAGGATGCCGCCGAATGGGATGGCAAGCCGGACAAGCTCCAGTATCTGGAGCGGTGAAGCTGAAAAGGCGCCTTCGGGCGCCTTTTTTTGTGCTCGGTTGCGATCGATGACCTGGCGCCGGGCCTTGCCCGGCTTCGTGCATTTGGGCGAACAGCCGTTGGCTGCGGGGTTCCCTCGTTGGGGCCGGCGGGGGTGGGGGTACGGGACACGCCTTAAATCTCCCGTTAGGCTCGGGCGGCACATCCATGTGCCTTCACGGTCCCGTACCCCCACCCCCGCCGACCCATCGACAGGATGCTGGCAGCCACGGGAAACGCCGATGTCGGCCGTTGGCCGACATTGATTCGTTCAATTTTGGGGGTCAGTTCACATGCGTGTCCCCCGTAGACCAGCAGCCCCCGCTTCCGTGTAGACCATCGGTCGACACACCGGCTTTTCCCCTGGCCTGCGACCTGTCGGAGGGTCGGCGGGGGTGGGTTTGAGGGGGCACGAGCCGCATGGATGCGGCGATGAGCCTACATCGATGTACTTAGCATCCACAAACCCGCACCCGACGGCCCTGACCAGGGAAACCCCGCACCCAACGGCTGTTCGCCGAAACGCATGAAGCCGGGCAAAGCCCGGCTCCAGGTGATTGCATGCAATCAGAGAAACGCGCCAGGCAATGAACCCGGCGCGGCAAGCATTACTGCGCCAGCTTGGCCTTCAGTTCGCCCAGCAGCTTGGTCGGAGCGGCGCCGGTGGCCGGCAGGCCGCGCGGGTCGACGGCCGAGATGTAGGCGCCGGCTTCGACGGCGACCACGCGGACCAGGAAGTCGCTGCCCTCGAAGTTCACGTCGTAGGAACCGAGCAGCTGGGCCTTGCTGGCGATCTTCACGCCTTCAACGGACTCCAGCGCGGTGCCGACCTTGCCGAACACCTCTTCCTTCGTGCCCGGAATGGTGAAACCGGCGGTGTTGGCGGCTGCCTGGGTCGGGGCCGGCTTGGCCGCCTGCGAGGCCAGCACCGGCACCTGCGCGGCCGGGTTGTTGCCCGGCGCGTTCAGGTCCGGCGGGACTTCCAGCGGACGCACTTCCGGGGCCATGGCGTAGTCGCCGCGGGCGCCGCGCTTGAAGCAGCCGGTGGTGCCGACCAGGGTAGCGGTGGCCACGATCGCGAACGACAGCACGCGGAGGACGGAAACGGATTGACGCATGTGGATCTCCTGGGTCAGGCCACTGTGTTCAGTGGCTGGAAAGGGCTTCGAGCGCACCGATGTCGGTGGCCAGGTGTTCGGCGGCAGCGTGGTGCGCGGCCGAGAGTGGCAGCAGCGGCAGGCGCAGGCCCTGGCCGATGCCGATGCGGCGCAGCAGGTCCTTCACCGGAATCGGGTTGGACTCCACCCCGCAGAATTCATGGAACGGCTCAAGGCGTGCATCCCACGCCTCGGTGGCCTCGCGCTCCCCGGCCGCAGCCAGGTCGCACATCCGGCGGTAGGCGCCCGGCAGCGCATTCGAGCCGACCGAGATCAGCCCGTCCACGCCCGACAGGATCGAGCGCGCCGCCGTGCCGTCGTCGCCACTGAGGATCGCGAAGTCCGGCGAACGCAGCGCCAGCAGGGCCTGGACCCGGCCGATGTCGCCCACCGCTTCCTTGATCCCCACGATGTTCGGGTGCGCCGCCAGCTCGGCCACCGTCTCCGGCAGCATGTCGCAGCCGGTACGGCCCGGCACGTTGTACAGGATCACCGGCAGGCCACCCTGGTCGGCCACCGCACGGTAATGCGCGACCAGGCCGGCCTGGGTCGGGCGCACGTACGGCGGCGTCACCACCAGCGCATGGGTGGCGCCGCTGGCCGCCGCACGGCGGGTCTGCGCGATCGTTTTGGCCGTTCCCGACAGGCCGGTACCGGCCAGCACCGGAATGCGCCCGGCGACCGTTTTGACCGCGCTGCGCAGCAGCTGGTCGTACTCGTCGTCGGACAGGGTCGAGGCTTCACCGGTCGAACCGGCGACCACCACCCCGTGAACGCCACCCTCCAGTTGCAGGTGCAGCAGGCGCTGCCAACCGTCGGGATCCAATGCGCCATTGGCCTGGAAAGGCGTGGCCAGCGCGGTGATGAGACCGGAAAGGGACAAGGAAACGATGCTCGGAAGTAAGGGGGCCAAAGGCGGCGGAAAAGCGCGGCCGAAGGTACGTTGCATGTTACTTGCGGGTCGAAAGCGCGGGCAAGTATGCTGGACTCCGGCGAACGTGCGCCCCTCGGCGCCGTTCAGACTCACCCCGCATTACCGGAACCCCCTTGACCGACACCACGCCGCGGCCTGCGCCGACCGAAAACCACCTCCTGATCAACGCCTACACGACGCATCCGGAGTCTCCCCTGCTGCCCGTTACCCGGCGCATCGCCGACAGCGGCTGCAACCTGGTCGACGCCCGCCTGTCCACCGTGGGCCGCGACGTCTCGGTCACCGCCCTGGCGACCGGCTCCTGGGACGCCGTGGCCAAGCTGGAAGCCATGCTGACCCGGCTCGAGCGCGAGGAAGGCCTGAAGCTGGTGTGGTACCGCACCGGCGCCAAGCAGGCGCAGTCCAACCTGCTGCCCTACATCGTCGAAGTGATCGCCGCCGACAAGCCCGGCATCCTGTTCCAGCTGGCCGACTTCTTCGACCGCCAGGGCATCACCATCGAAAACCTGCAGAGCACCCGCTACCGCGCCATGCAGACCGGCGCGGAGATGTTCTCGGCGCAGGTCACCATCGGCGTGCCGGCCAACATGCACATCGCCGCCCTGCGCGACGATTTCCTCGAGTTCTGCGACCACCTGAACCTGGACGCGATCATGGACCCGATGAAGTTCTGACGGTTTCGCGCGCCCGTCACCCGGGCGCGGTGTTTCATGCAGTTGTAAAACGCGTCACTCAGGCTCCGCAGCAAGGACCTCATGAACAACGGCGATACCCTGGACAGCACCACCCTTTCGCTTCCGCTGGCGTTGTCCGGCGGCGACAGCACCACCCTCGGCGCGCTGGCCGGCCAGTGGCTGGTGCTGTACTTCTACCCCAAGGACAGCACCCCCGGGTGCACCACCGAGGGCATCGACTTCAACGCCCTGCTGCCGCAGTTCAAGCGCGCCGGCGCCCGCGTGCTGGGCGTCTCGCGCGACTCGGTGAAGTCGCACGACAACTTCTGCGCCAAGCAGGGGTTCGCCTTCCCGCTCATCAGCGACGCCGACGAAGCGCTGTGCACCGCCTTCGACGTCATCAAGCTGAAGAACATGTACGGCAAGCAGGTGCGCGGCATCGAACGCAGCACCTTCCTCATTTCTCCCGACAGTCGTATCGTGCAGTCGTGGCGCAAGGTGAAAGTCGCCGGCCACGCCGAATCCGTCCTTGAAGCCCTGAAGGCCGCGAAAACCCAGTGACCAACCCGGCACCCCACAATGGCCATCGCCCTGCCCCGCAGGCCGCGGTGGCTTGTCCCTGTTCTGCCACCAGGAAATGACGATGACCCGAGGCAAGCGCATCTACGTACTGGATACCAACGTGCTGATGCACGATCCAACCGCGCTGTTCAAGTTCGAGGAGCATGATGTCTACCTGCCGATGCAGGTGATCGAAGAGCTGGACAACGGCAAGAAGGGCACTTCCGAAGCGAGCCGCAACGCCCGCCAGGTGAGCCGCTTCCTCAACGAGCTGGTGCAGGCCTCGGGCCTCGACAACCTGGCCGACGGCATTCCACTGCAGCGTCCCAACGGGCTGCAGCTGCGCGGCAAGCAGAGCGTGGGCCTGCTCCGCTTCCAGACCAGCCACTTCGACGCCGGCAAGAGCTTCGGCGCGGTGATTCCGGACAACGCCATCCTCGGCGCGATCCTCGCGCTGAAGGAACAGACCCCGGACATTCCGGTGGTGTTCGTCTCCAAGGACATCAACCTGCGGATCAAGGCGGCGATCGCCGGGATCGTGTCCGAAGACTACGAGAACGACCGCGCGCTGGACGATTTCAGCCTGCTCTACACCGGCGCCACCGAGCTGCCGGAAGACTTCTGGAAGAAGCACACCGACGACCTGCGCAGCTGGAGCGACAAGGGCCGCACCAGCTACGAGATCCACGCCAGCGACGACGAGGACTGGCATCCGAACCAGTACGCCTACCTGCCCGGCGACGATGAAGTCGAACTGCGCGTGGCCAAGGTCGACGCCAGCGGCAAGGTGATCCTGTCGCTGGTCAACGACTACCGCCACGGCAGCCACGCGGTATGGGGCATCAGCGCGCGCAACCGCGAGCAGAACTTCGCGCTCAACGCGCTGATGGACCCGGAGATCGACTTCGTCACTCTGCTCGGCACCGCCGGTACCGGCAAGACCCTGCTGGCGCTGGCCGCCGGCCTGGCCCAGACCATGGACCAGCAGCGCTACCGCGAGATCATCATGACCCGCGCCACGGTCAGCGTCGGCGAAGACATCGGCTTCCTGCCCGGCACCGAAGAAGAAAAGATGACGCCGTGGATGGGCGCGCTGACCGACAACCTGGAAGTGCTCACCCACACCCAGGAAGGCGGTGCATGGGGTCGCGCGGCCACCAACGACCTGATCGCCAGCCGGATCAAGATCCGCTCGCTGAACTTCATGCGCGGCCGCACCTTCCTGTCGCGCTACCTGATCCTGGACGAGGCGCAGAACCTCACCCCGAAGCAGATGAAGACGCTGATCACCCGTGCCGGTCCCGGCACCAAGATCGTCTGCCTGGGCAACGTCGAGCAGATCGACACTCCGTACCTGACTGAAACCACCTCGGGCCTGACCTACGCGGTGGACCGCTTCAAGAACTGGCCGCACAGCGCGCACATCACGCTGCGCCGGGGCGAGCGTTCGCGCCTGGCCGACTACGCTTCGGAGGTGTTGTGAACCGTTCCCTGTCCCGAGCAGTCGTGCCGCTGGCGCTCGCCGCGCTGGCGGCGGCGTGCACGCCTGCCAATACGCGCCCCGGCGCGACCGTGCCGACCGCGGTCAAGACCGGCCAGTCCTGGGTGGTGACCCGCCCGGTGATCGTTGCGCAGGTGCTCGACACCTGCTCGCGTCCCAGCCCGGGCCAGACCCCGGGCCGGGTCACCGGCTACTGGGCGCCGAGCCGGCAGCAGGTCGAGCAGCTGGAAGCCCAGCTGCCGACACTGGCCGCGCAGATTCCCGGGGTCACCGATTTCAACCGGCAGTACGTCGGTATTGAAATGGAAGGACGCAGGGTGATCTACCTCAACGCCTTCCGCCTGCCCGACCACAGCGATGTGGATCCCGCGCGCGAGGCGATCCGCGTCTGCGATGGCGGGCGGATGTTCTGGGGCGCGGTGTTCGATCCGGCCACGAACGCATTTTCGGAAATCCAGTTCAACGGTCCGCCCACGGACCGTTGATCGCGGAACCGCGTGGCACAATCGGGCCATGAGCCCTTCCACTCCCGTTTCCGCCCTCACCATCGCCGGCTCCGATTCCGGCGGTGGTGCCGGGATCCAGGCCGACCTGAAGGCCTTCGCCGCGCATCGCGTGCATGGCCTGTCGGCGATTGCCGCACTCACTGCACAGAACACCCGCGGGGTCACTGCAGTGCACGTGCCGCCGCTGGACTTCCTGCAGGCGCAGATCGACGCATGCTTTGCCGACTTCGACATCCATGCGGTCAAGCTGGGCATGTTGGCCAATGCAGAGGTGATCGAGCTGGTCGCTGATGCCCTGCAGCGCCATCGCCCCACCCACGTGATCGTGGATCCGGTGATGGTCGCCACCAGCGGCGCGAAGCTGCTCGAGGACAGCGCGCTGCAGGCGCTGCGCACGCGGCTGTTGCCGCTGGCCACGCTGCTGACCCCGAACATCCCCGAAGCCGAGCTGCTGCTGGGCCACCCGATTGAAACCGCCGACGAGGCCGAGGATGCCGCTGCGGCGCTGCTCGACCTTGGCGCGGGTGCGGTGCTGCTCAAGGGCGGCCACCTGGCCGAGGGCGCGCGCGTGATCGACCGCTACTTCGACGGCGTCACCCGCGAGGAGTTCATCCACGCACGCCTGCCGGTGGACGCGCACGGCACCGGCTGCACGCTGGCCTCGGCCATTGCGGCCCAGCTGTGCTGTGGGCTCTCGCTGCCCAACGCCTGCGAAGCCGGGATCGACTACGTCGCGCGCGCACTGCAGGGCGGCTACACACCCGGCCGCAGCGCGGTGCTGGTGCTCGACCACTTCGGCGCGGGCCGGCCGGCATGACCCGTTCCGTGCGGGTTCCGGTCGCGACCACCGACGGCCACCACTTCGAGCTGATCGCGCGGATCCCGGCGCAGCCGCGCGCGCAGCTGCTGTGGCTGCCGGCACTGGGCGTGTCGGCGCGCAACTACGAGCCGTTTGCCGATGCGCTGGCAGCACGCGGCATCGCCGTGTTCCTGCACGAATGGCGTGGCAACGGCAGCAGCAGCCTGCGCCCCTCGCGCGAGCGCGACTGGGGCTACCGCGAGATCCTCGAACAGGACCTGCCGGCCAGCCTGGCGGCGATCCGGCTGCACGGCAACGCGCCGCTGATCATCGGCGGGCACAGCCTGGGCGGCCAGCTGGCCTGCGTGTTCGCCGGGCAGCACCCGGATCTGTTCGCCCGGTTCTGGCTGGTCGCGACCGGCACGCCGTACTGGCGCACCTTCCCCGCCCCGCGCGGCTGGCTGCTGCCGCTGGTGTACCGCTTCCTGCCGTGGCTGGCGCAGCGCCAAGGCGTGCTGCACGGGCGCCGGCTGGGCTTTGGCGGCACCGAGGCGCGTGGGCTGATCGCCGACTGGGCGCGCGTCGGGCGGTGCAACCACTACGCGGGCGTGGGCATCAGCGCCGACCTGGAAGCCGGCATGCGCCGCCTGCACGGCCAGGCCAGCGCGGTGGTGCTGGCAGACGACTGGTTCGCCCCTGCCAGCTCCATGCAGGGCCTGCTGGCCAAGCTGCCGCAGGTCGCCGCGACACTGTCGGTACTGCCCGCCGATACGCTTGGCACGCGGGCCGATCACTTCGCATGGATGAAGTCGCCGGATGCCGTGGTGAAGGCGCTTTTTCATTCATTTGAATGAAGTCCTTCACAAAAACGTTGACGGATGCGGCGTCGATCCGCATAATTCCGCTCCTGTTGACGCGCCCGTAGCTCAGTTGGATAGAGTACCTGGCTACGAACCAGGCGGTCGGGAGTTCGAATCTCTCCGGGCGCACCATCAACAGGGTTGTAGAAAAACGTGATGTAAATGCGCCCGTAGCTCAGTTGGATAGAGTACCTGGCTACGAACCAGGCGGTCGGGAGTTCGAATCTCTCCGGGCGCACCATTACATCGCGACACATCAATGCAAATGCGCCCGTAGCTCAGTTGGATAGAGTACCTGGCTACGAACCAGGCGGTCGGGAGTTCGAATCTCTCCGGGCGCACCATTGCAGCGATGAGAAAAAAGGCAGCCATGGGCTGCCTTTTTTGTTGGGTCCGCAGCCACGCAGGGCGTGGCTCTACCCTGCGCGCTTGGACATTGCATCTGCCATTGCCAGCCTGTCCGCTTCTGCCGGCAGTCCCGGTGCCGGGCATTTGCCGCCCGCGTGATCGTCGTGCGCCAGCCAGTCGTCCACCACCCCGCCCAGCAGGTCCAGCCGCAGCGGCAGCGTGATGTGGTCTTCGCCACGCAGTTCGATGTACTGCACGCGATCGCTGGCCGCCGCGATCAAACGGCCCTGCCCGACCGGTACATGCGCGTCGTCCTGGCCGTGCAGCAGCAGCACGCACGCGCGTGAGTCCGCCACCGCGCGGGTGACATCCACGCGGTCCAGGTCCAGGTCCAGGCGCTGGCTGGCCGCCGCGATCACCTTGTCGATGTCCTGCCCGCCATACAGCCAGCGCCCATAGGCGGCCATGGCCTGCGCCTTCCATGCGGTGGGCTGCAGCGACATCAGGTGCGGGATCATGCTGCGGATCGCATCGCCGGCATTGGCGAACGACTCCATCGCGACCACGCCGGTGACCCGGTCGCCGAGCTTGTCGGCGGTGAACAGCGCGGTGGCCGCGCCGTAGGAGACGCCGAACAGGTACAGCGGGCCGACCACTTCACCGCGCGCCTGCAGCGCGTCGATCACGTCAATCACATCGTCTGACTCGAACGTACCGTAGCCGGACGGGCCGGCGCCGGAGTGGCCGTGGTTGCGCAGGTCGATGGTGACCACCCGGTAGCCGGACTGGGCCAGCTGCAATGACCACGGCAGCATCGAATCGCCGTTCATCATCCAGCCGTGCAGCAGCACCACGGTGCCGCGCGGCGCCTGCGGCTGGAACGGCGTGGGCAGCGCCAGCTGCAGGCCCGTATCCAGCGGTTCGCCGTTGTCGTGATGCTGCGCCAGGTAGTGGTACTGCAGGCCGTAGCGGCCCGGGTCGAACGCGCGCCAGAACAGCGGCACGCCGGCGCGGCCGGTCACGAAACCATGACGGTTGGGCACCGCGTCCACCGCCTCGGCGATGCGGGCGGTATCCAGCAGCGTGGAGACCCCGCCCGGCGCAACCAGCCGGTCACTGAGCGAGGTGGAGGCAGACGAAGTTGAAAGGGACGAGCAGGCCGCCAGCCAGAGGCCGGCGCCCGCCAGCAACAGCATCAGGAGGCGTTTCATGGGAATCAGGTGCACGACGTGGAGCCCGGCAGGTTACCGAGGCGCCCGCGGCCCCTCTACCGCAACCAGATGACCGTACCGTGACACACCGGCAATCGTTCAGGATGCCAACCAGCCCTGCATCTGCCCCCACCACGCCTCCATATGCCCGGGCTGCTGCAGGCGCTCGCGCCACCAGCGCAGGGCGGCGCCCTCCTCGCCGGTGCGCCAGGCCAGCCAGAAGGTCTCGTCCGGCTTGGGCTCCTCGACCTGCCGCACCACCAGCCGGCCCTGTGCCACCGCCGCCTGCACGTAGGGCTCGGGCAGGAAACCGAAGCCCAGGCCGGCGCACTGCAGCCGGTACTTGCTGAGCATGTCCGGCACGGTCACGGTATCCTGGCCCATCAGCAGGCCCACCGTGCGTGGCAGCAGCCGCCGCGCCGAGTCGGCCACCGCGATCGCGCAGTGGGCGGCCAGCTGCTCCCGGCCCAGCGGCTCGGTCACCGCCGCCAACGGGTGCCCCGGCGCCACCGCGAACACGAAGCGGACCACGCCCAGCGGCTCCACCACGTAGCCGCCGCCACTGGGGCCCTCGCCCGCCGCGCCCACCAGCAGGTCGGCACGCCGGTCCAGCAGCGCCTCCCAGGTGCCCGACAGCGCCTCGCTGATCATCCGCACCCGGGTCTGCTCGGCCACCGCGCTGAAGTCGGCGATGTCCCCGGCCAGCAGGGCCGGCTGGAACATCGAGTCGATGGCCAGGGTCAGCTCGGCCTCCCAGCCGGAGGCGACCCGGCGCACCCGCATCTCCAGCTCGCGGGCCGCACGCAGCAGGTGCCGCCCCTCCTCGAGCAGGGCCACGCCGGCGTCGGTCAGCTCCGCGCGCGGGCCGATCCGGTCGAACAGCTGCACCCCCAGGTCCTGCTCCAGCTTGGAGACGGTGTAGGAGATGGTCGAGGGCACCTTGTGCAGTTCCTTGCCGGCCGAGGCGAACGAGCCGCGGCGGTCGATGGCATCCAGGATCTGCAGCGCGTCGAGGCTGAGCTTGAGCATTCGAAATTTTCGATGATGGCTGCCAAAACTATCCGTTTTTCAACGCGAAGGCGCAAGCGGATACTGGGCCCCAACAGGAAAGGGGTGGCCCATACCACCCCGGACCGCCATCGAAACCATCGAACACCCGAGGAGAACCACCATGCTGCAGATCCGCAAGAGCGCTACCCGTGGCCAGGCCAACCATGGCTGGCTGAACTCCCAGCACACCTTCTCCTTCGCCAACTACTACGACCCGCGCTACACCAGCTTCGGCCCGCTGCGGGTGATCAACGAGGACAAGGTGATCGGCGGCCAGGGCTTTGGCACCCACAGCCACAGCAACATGGAGATCGTCTCCTACGTTCTTGGCGGTGCGCTGGAGCACAAGGACTCGATGGGCACCGGCTCGGTGCTGCGCTACGGCGACGTGCAGCGCATGAGCGCCGGCAGCGGGGTCAGCCACAGCGAATTCAACCACTCGGCCGACGAGACCGTGCACTTCCTGCAGATCTGGCTTTTCCCCGATACCGAGAACATCACCCCGAGCTACCAGGAAACCCACTTCGCCCCGGAGGCCAAGCGCGGCCAGCTGCGCTTGATCGCCTCGAAGGACGGCCGCGACGGCTCGCTGCTGATCCACCAGGACGCCAACATCTACGCGACGATCCTGGACGGCGACGAGCGCGCGCACCTTGCCCTCGGCGCGAAGCGTGGCGCCTATGTACAGGTGGCCCGTGGCCAGCTGCAGGTCAATGGCATCACCCTGGATACCGGCGACGCGCTGCAGATCACCGACGAGTCGCAGGTGGTGCTGGAGAACGCCAATGATGCCGAAGTACTGGTGTTCGACCTGCCGCTGTAATCGCGGCAAGCGGTAAAAGAAAAAGGCCTTCGTACTCGCGTACGAAGGCCTTTTCTACTACTGGCGGAGCGGGAGGGATTCGAACCCTCGATACAGTTTTTGGCCGTATACTCCCTTAGCAGGGGAGCCCCTTCAGCCACTCGGGCACCGCTCCAGATCTGGTCCTGCCGCTGCGTGTTTCTTCTCAGCGGGGGCGCGAAGAATAACGTTTTTCACACCCCAACGTAAAGCCTTAATCGGAAGAATTTTCACTTCCCGATGCATTCGGCTCGTCGCCGCGCTGGATGCGCTGGTAAATCTCTTCGCGGTGCACGGCCACGTCCTTCGGAGCGGTGATACCGATACGCACCTGGTTGCCCTTGACGCCGAGCACGGTCACGCTGACCGAGTCACCGATCATCAGGGTTTCGCCAACACGGCGAGTCAGGATCAACATTTTTGCAAGTCTCCAGGGAACCGGTGGATTTTCCCCACCGGCTCGGCGCGCCCTTGGGGTACGCCACACGACAAAGGGAAAGGATTAGCCATAGTACCGTCAGGCCTCCCGAGCCATCAAGGAGCAGGAGGCTTCAGGCGTTCAGATACGCGGGGTGACCCAGTCCACGACAGCCGCCAGTGCAGAAGCAAGGGCGGGCCCGTCCTCACCACCACCCTGGGCGAGGTCCGGGCGGCCGCCGCCCTTGCCTCCGATCTGACCGGCGATGTGGGACAACAGTTCCCCGGCCTTGACCTTGCCGGTTGCGCTGCCGTTCACGCCTGCCACCAGGGCGGCCTTGCCGTCCTGGGTACCGGCCAGCACGATCACCGTATCGCCCAGCTGCTGCTTGAGGCGGTCGATCGCTTCACGCAGTGCCTTGGCGTCGAAACCTTCCAGACGCGCGGCCAGAATCTTGACGCCTTTGACCTCAACTGCGCTGGAACCGAGATCCGAGGTCGCGCCGGCGGCCTGCTTGGCCTTGAGCGACTCCAGTTCGCGGTCCAGTTTCTTCTGGCGTTCGGCCAGCTGGCGGATCTTGTCGACCACCTCGCCGACGTTGCCGCCGAGCAGCGCGGCGGCTTCGGCCAGCTGCGCTTCTTCGTGCGCCACGTAATCCAATGCGCCCTGCCCGGTCACGGCTTCAATGCGACGCACGCCCGAGGACACACCGCCTTCGGAGGTGATCTTGAACAGGCCGATATCGCCGGTGCGCGACACGTGGGTGCCACCGCACAGTTCGGTGGAATAGTCGCCCATCTTCAGCACGCGCACGTTTTCGCCGTACTTCTCGCCGAACAGGGCCATCGCGCCGAAATCGAGCGCTTCCTGCATGGCCATGTTGTGCACTTCGGCGGCGTTGTTCGCACGAACCTGCTCGTTGACCTTGCGCTCGATCACCACCAGTTCGTCGGCACTGATCGGCTGGAAATGCGAGAAGTCGAAGCGCAGGCGGTCCGGCGCAACCAGCGAGCCCTTCTGCTGCACATGCGTGCCGAGCACTTCGCGCAGGGCGGCGTGCAGCAGGTGGGTGGCCGAGTGATTGAGGATGGTGGCGCCGCGGCGCTGGCCATCGACCTGGCCGCTGAGCACGTCGCCCACCTTCAGGCTGCCCTGGGCCAGAGTGCCGACATGGCCATGGAACTGGCCGGCGAACTTCTGCGTGTCGGTGATCTGCAGCTGCGCACCGTTGCCGAGCAGCTGGCCGGTGTCGCCGACCTGACCGCCGGATTCGGCGTAGAACGGGGTCTTGTCGGTAAGCACGATCAGCTCGTCACCGGCCTGCGCGCTGTCGACCGGGCGGCCGTCCTTGAGCAGGGCGACCACGGTCAGGCCGTCGGCCTGCAGGCGGTCATAGCCGAGGAACACGGTCGGCGTCAGGGTCGCGACCAGCTCGGCCGACAGGGTCACGCCGCCGCCGAACTTGCCGCCCTTGCGACCATCATCGCGCTGCTTTTCCATCGCGGCATTGAAGCCGTCGATGTCGACGGTCAGATCGCGCTCGCGCGCGATGTCCTGGGTCAGGTCGAGCGGGAAGCCATAGGTGTCGTACAGGCGGAAGGCATCCACGCCCGGGATGACGCCATTGGTCACCTGCGCCGCCACGTCGTCGAAGATCTTCATGCCCGAGTCGAGAGTCTGCGCGAAGCGTTCTTCTTCGGCCTGCAGCGCACGCACCACGGTGTCGGCCTGGGCCGGCAGTTCCGCGTAGGCTTCGCCCATCTGCTCGACCAGGGTCGGCACCAGCTTGCTGAAGAACGGCTGGCGCACGCCCAGCATCCAGCCATGGCGCAGCGCGCGACGGATGATCCGGCGCAGCACGTAGCCACGGCCTTCGTTGGACGGCAGCACGCCGTCGACGATCAGGAACGAACACGCGCGGATGTGATCGGCGATCACGCGCAGCGACTTGTTCTCCAGGTCGGCCATGCCGGTCAGTTCGCTGGCCTTGCGGATCAGCGCCTGGAACAGGTCGATTTCATAGTTGGTGTGCACGTGCTGCAGGATCGCGGCCAGGCGCTCCAGGCCCATGCCGGTGTCCACGCACGGCGCCGGCAGCGGCACCAGGCTGCCGTCGGGCTGGCGGTCGAACTGCATGAACACCAGGTTCCAGATTTCGATGTAGCGGTCGCCGTCTTCGTCCGGCGAGCCCGGGGGGCCACCGGCGATGTGGGCACCGTGGTCGTAGAAGATCTCGGTGCACGGGCCGCACGGACCAGTGTCGGCCATCTGCCAGAAGTTGTCCGATGCGAACGGCGCACCCTTGTTGTCGCCGATGCGCACGATGCGCTCTTCCGGAATGCCGACCATGTCGCGCCACAGCGCGTAGGCCTCGTCGTCGGTCTGGTAGACGGTGACCAGCAGGCGGTCGGCCGGCAGCTTCCAGACCTGGGTCAGCAGCTCCCAGGCCCAGGCGATGGCGTCCTTCTTGAAATAGTCGCCGAACGACCAGTTGCCCAGCATTTCAAAGAAGGTGTGGTGGCGCGCGGTGTAGCCGACCTGGTCCAGGTCGTTGTGCTTGCCGCCGGCGCGCAGGCAGCGCTGCACGTCGGCCGCGCGCACGTAGCTGCGCTTCTCGGCGCCAAGGAACACGTCCTTGAACTGCACCATGCCGGAGTTGGTGAACAGCAGGGTCGGGTCGTTGCCCGGCACCAGCGGCGCCGACGGCACGATGGTGTGGCCCTTGCCCTTGAAGAACTCAAGGAAGTCGCTGCGGATCTGGGAGGTGGTGAATTTGGCGGATTCGGTCATGGGGGGCTGGCTGTCTGCGGGCCGGTCGGCCCCTGGCACGCGGCCCCTATGGCCGGGTGTCACCTACAGGACCGCCGAAACCACCAAGGGTAACAGGCCCGGGGCATGGGGACACGCGGCGCGTGCCCGGCCTTAATCTTCGGGATCGAATCGGGTGGCCCGGCGGATGCTGTCGCCGTCGAACCCCCGGCGGGCCAGCAGATCGGCCGCCTTGCGGCGCTGCGCCAGCTCCTGCGGGCCGGCCTCGCCGAAACGTCGGCGGACCAGGTCGCGGGCGTTGTCGGTCCAGTCGCCCTCGAAGGTGTCCATGGCCGCAGCGATCTGCTCGCTGTCCAGCCCATGGGTGCCGAGTTCGGCACGAATGTGAAGCGGTCCGTAGCCGGTATTGGCGCGCATGCGGACCAGGTTCTCGGCAAAGCGGGTGTCGTCTTGCCAGCCGGCCTCGGTCAGCTTCTCCACCGCCGCGGTGGCGGCCTCGGTCTCGATGCCGCGCGCGGTGAGCTTGCGGGTCAGTTCCTTGCGCGAGTGCTCCCGGCGGACCAGCAACCCCAGCGCCCGTTGGACGGGGGTCTGTTCACGTACGCGGCGCTTCCTGCGGCCGGGTTCCGGGGCATCGGAGTCGAACATGGCAGCCTCTGGTACTGAAACTGCGGGACAGGGCGAGCGTCACTGACGGCGCCGCCCTGCCCCGCAGGAAACTCACTCTTCGTCGTCGCCTTCGTCGTCGCCGGCCTCACGGGCGGCTTCGGCCGGCTGGAACTTCTCGCGCAGCTCCGCTTCCAGCCGCTGGGCCACCTGCGGGTTGTCGCGCAGGTAACCGCGGGCGTTGTCCTTGCCCTGGCCGATGCGCTCTTCGCCGTAGCTGTACCAGGCGCCGGCCTTCTCGACCAGCTTGGCTTCCACGCCCATGTCGATCAGTTCGCCTTCGCGGCTGATGCCTTCGCCGTACAGGATCTCGGTGATGACCTGCTTGAACGGGGGCGCCAGCTTGTTCTTGACGACCTTGATCTTGGTCTGGTTGCCGATGATCTCGTCGCCCTTCTTGATCGCGCCGATGCGGCGGATGTCGAGCCGGACCGAGGCGTAGAACTTCAGCGCGTTGCCGCCGGTGGTCACTTCCGGGCTCTGGCCCGGCATCATCACGCCGATCTTCATGCGCAGCTGGTTGATGAACACCACCAGGGTGTTGGAGCGCTTGATGTTGCCGGTCAGCTTGCGCAGCGCCTGGCTCATCAGGCGGGCCTGCAGGCCCGGCAGCTGGTCGCCCATTTCGCCTTCGATTTCGGCCTTGGGGGTCAGCGCGGCGACCGAGTCGACCACCACGATGTCCACCGAGCCCGAACGGACCAGCATGTCGGCGATTTCCAGCGCCTGCTCGCCGGTGTCCGGCTGGGACAGCAGCAGGTCGTCCACGTTCACGCCCAGCTTGGCGGCGTAGATCGGGTCCAGGGCGTGCTCGGCGTCGATGAAGGCCGCGGTGCCGCCCTTCTTCTGGCATTCGGCAATCGCCTGCAGGGTCAGGGTGGTCTTGCCCGAGGATTCCGGACCGTAGATCTCCACGACACGGCCCTTGGGCAGGCCGCCTATACCGAGCGCGATGTCGAGCATCAGCGAGCCGGTCGGGATCGCCTCGACGGCTTCGATGACGCGGTCGCCCATGCGCATGACCGAACCTTTGCCGAACTGCTTTTCGATCTGGCTCAGGGCGGCGGTGAGGGCGCGCTTCTTGTTCTCGTCCATCGGATTGGTCCTTGCAGAGGTCATGTCGTTGGAGGTGTTGTCTTTGGAGGTCTTCTTGGCCACGGGGTCACTTTAAAGTTGGCGTATCGCACAGGCTGAGATTCTGCCCGGCATTCGGAAAAAAATTATCGGACATCCGTACCAACCTCAGCAGAACCAGAGAATCGCCACAAAAGACCGTGCATTTCGCGCGTTGAAGGGATCAGCGGTTCGGGCGCAGCAGCCCGCAGTAGAGCCCTTCAATGGCGAAGTCCTGGTCGGGCAGGACTTCGATGGGCTGGTAGTCCGGGTTGCGCGGCAGCAGCCGGATCCGGTCCTTGCCCATCTTGAGCAGCTTGACGGTGATCTCGTCATCGATGCGGGCCACCACGATCTGGCCCGAGCGGGCGTCGCGGGTGCGATGGACGCCGATCAGGTCGCCGTCGAAGATGCCTTCGTCGATCATCGAGTCGCCCTGGACCTTGAGCAGGTAGTCCGGCGCGGGCGAGAAGAACACCCGGTCCAGCACCACGAAGTCGTCCGAGCCGATGTCCGCGCCGATCGGCAGGCCGGCGGCGACCCGGCCCAGCACCGGCAGGCGAAGCACGTGGTCGGGCAGCGCCGGCACCGCCAGCGCGCCCGGCAGGCCGTCCTGCAGCGGTGGCGCCTGGACCAGCCGGATACCGCGCGCCTGGCCGGGAATGCGACGGATCGCCCCGGCCTGTTCCAGCGCTTCCAGGTGGTACTGCGCGGCCCGGACGCCCTTGAAGCCGAACGCACGGGCGATTTCCGTCTGCGACGGCGGCGCGCCGTCGGTCTCGATACGCTCGGCGATCAACTGCAGGATCGCCTGCTGGGTGTCGGTAAGGTCCATGGTTAGTAGTAATACTACTAACGCGTCGTTTCTACAAGTGCCGACACAAAAAAGCGAAGGCATGCGTCCGTATCCATGCCCCACCTTGGCCGCCGACCATCCGACGTTTAGACGAACCGAAGCCACCCGTCAGAGGTTCATGACCCCCATTACGGTCCCCGCCCACTCCGCCAGATCGAAAACAATATCCACACCCCGCAGAACCCCGCCCCCACGAACCCCGCCACCCCCAACGCCAGCAGCCATCGGCTGGAAAGCCCGCCCACGCTGTGCATCACGATCGACGAGCCGATGATCAGCGCGGCGGTCACGATCCCGACCACCAGCCGGTTCGCCGCCCGGTTGACCTGCTCCCCAAACCCCTGCAGCGCAGTGGTCTCCACCTTCAACTGCAGCCGCCCGCGGCGCGCCATCTGCACCAGCTGGCGCACGTCGCGCGGCAGGTCGCCGGCCAGGTCGAGCAGGCCGGCCACGCTGCGCTTGCCGCGCTTGAGCAGCGCCGACGGGGCGAAGCGCTGCCACATCACCCGCTCCAGGAACGGGCGCGCGGCGGTGGCCATGTCGAACTGCGGGTCGAGCTGGCGGCCCATGCCTTCCAGGGTCAGGAAGGTCTTGATCATCAGCGCGAGGTCGGCCGGCAGGGTCAGCGCGTACTGGCGCAGGATCTGGGTGATGTTGCCCAGCATCAGGCCCATGTGCAGGTCCTTCAGCGGCACCCCGCGGTACTGGTCGACGAAGGCGCTGATGTCCTGCTGCAGGCGCGATTCGTCGACGTCGCCGCCGCCGGACCAGTCCAGCAGCACGTCGGTGACCGCCTCCGGCTCCTGCCCGACCAGGCCATGCAGCAGCTGCGCGACCTGGAAGCGGCGCTGTTCGGAGATCGCGCCGACCATGCCGAAGTCGATCACGCCGATGCGGCCGTCACGCAGGTAGATGATGTTGCCCGGGTGCGGGTCGGCGTGGAAACAGCCGTCCTCCAGCACCATCTTCAGCACGATGCGGGCTCCGGTGCGTGCAAGCCGGACACGGTCGAGACCGGCCGCATCGACGCCGGCCAGGTCGCGCCCGGGGATGCCGTCGACGAAGTCCTGCACGTTGAGGCTCTCGCAGGTCCACTGCCAATGCACCTTGGGGATCAGGATGTCGTTGCGGCCGGCGAAGTTGCGCGCGATGCGCTCGGCATTGCGGCATTCGGCGGCGAAATCCAGCTCACGCCGCAGCGAGACCTGGAACTGCTGCACCACTTCAGCCGGGCGGTAGCGCTGCAGGTCGGGCAGCCGCGCTTCGACGATGTCCGCCAGCCGTGCCAGCAGGCGCAGGTCGGCTTCGATCACCTCGCGGATGCCGGGGCGGCGGATCTTCAGCACCACCGCGCTGCCGTCGTGCAGGGTGGCCCGGTGGGCCTGGGCGAGCGACGCGGCCGCCATCGGGGTTTCGTCCAGCCAGGCGAAGACCTCATGCGCCGTCGCGCCAAGGTCGTGTTCCAGCTGCTCGCGGACCTGCGCATACGGCAAGGCCGGTACCGCGTTCTGCAGCTCGGAGAACTCGGCGATCCAGTCCGGCGGGAACAGGTCGACGCGGGTGGCCAGCACCTGGCCGAGTTTGACGAAGGTCGGGCCGAGGTCTTCCATCGCCCGGCGCACGCGGACCGGGGCGGTCATGCGCAGGATCTGCTGGGTGTCGTTCCAGTGCAGCAGCCGGCCGGCGCGTTCGAGCACGTCAGCCAGGCCGATCCGGCGCACCAGGTCGCCGAAGCCGTAGCGGATCAGGACCGAGGCGATTTCCTGCAGGCGCCCCAGGTCACGGACGGTTCCCAGCGTTTCCCACATCGGTGCACCCTCGTTCGACAACCCGGGTGAAGGATGTCACACCGCCGGGAAAATTCCCGTCAGTGCCTGCAGCACGGTCTGGCGGCGGATCGCGTCGCGGTCGCCGTCGAACTGGAACAGCTGCGCGCGGGCATAGCCACCGCGCTGCTTCCAGCCGATCCAGACGCTGCCAACCGGCTTGTCCGGGCTGCCACCGCCAGGGCCGGCAATGCCGGTGACCGCAACGGCCATGCCGGCGCCGGAATTGACCAGCGCGCCGGAAACCATTTCAAGCACGGTTTCGCGGCTGACTGCGCCGAACTGCTCGAGGGTCTGCGCACGCACGCCGAGCAGGCGCTGCTTGGCCTCGTAGCTGTAGACCACCATGCCGCAGTCGAAGAACGCCGAGGAGCCGGCGATGTCGGTCATCGCCTTGGCGATCCAGCCGCCGCTGCAGCTTTCGGCAGTGACCAGTTGGAGCGAGGCCTGCTGCAGGCGCTGACCGACCTCGCGCGCGAGGTCGGAAAGCTGCGCGTCGGTGGGAACCGAAGTCACCATTCAGGCACCTTTTCCGGCAACATCGCACGGATCGGCGCACCGTCATCGCCTGCGGCCAGCTTCTCGGCTTCGGCGATCGGAATCTCGACCTGCAGCAGCCAGCCGTCCTCGTCGGCGGTTTCGCCACGCACCACTTCCAGCTGGTGCAGGCGCGAGCGCAGGCGGCCGGCCGACGGCGGCAGGCGCAGGTCGCCGCTGACGTGCTGCAGGCCCAGGCGCTTGCCCAGCACCGACAGCAGCAGGTCCAGGCCGAGGCCATCGCGCGCCGAGATCCAGACGCGCTCGCGACGCGCGGTATCGGGAATGCCGTCCTGGCCGTCGTGGCGGACTTCGCTGCCCTCGATCCGGTCGATCTTGTTGAACACCAGCATCTGCGGCAGTTCGCCGGCGCCGACTTCGTTCAACACTTCATCGACCTGGGCAATACGTTCCTCGCGATGCGGATCGGCGGCGTCGACCAGGTGCAGCAGGAAGTCGGCCTCGCGCGCTTCGCTCAGGGTCGCGCGGAACGCGGCCACCAGCTCGTGCGGCAGGTCGCGGACGAACCCGACGGTATCGGCCAGCACCACATTGCCGCCCGGCACCGCGATGCGGCGCACGGTCGGGTCCAGGGTGGCGAACAGCTTGTCGGCCGCATACGCCTCGGCGCCGGTCAGCGCGTTGAACAGGGTCGACTTGCCGGCATTGGTGTAACCCACCAGCGCCACGCGAGGCAGTTCGCTGCGCACGCGGGCGCGGCGCATCTGGGTGCGCTGTACTTCGACCTTTTCCAGTCGCTTCTGCAGCTGTTCGACCCGCTTCTGCAGCAGGCGGCGGTCGGTTTCCAGCTGGGTTTCACCCGGCCCACGCAGGCCGATGGAACCGCCGCGCTGGCGCTCCAGGTGGGTCCAGCCGCGGATCAGCCGCGTGGACATGTGGCGCAGCTGCGCCAGTTCCACCTGCAGCTTGCCTTCGTGGCTGTGCGCACGCTGGGCGAAGATGTCCAGGATCAGGCCGGTGCGGTCGATCACCCGGCGCTCCAGGAACTTCTCCAGGTTGCGCTCCTGCGACGGCGACAGGGCATGGTTGACCAGCACCAGGTCGGCGCCGGTGGCCTCGGCGGCCGCCTTGATCTCGTCCAGCTTGCCGGTACCGATCAGGATCGACGCGTTTGGGCGGTCGATCCGCGCGGTCAGGGTGGCCGCGATGCTGGCCCCGGCCGAACGGGCCAGGTCGGTGAATTCCTCCAGCACGTCTTCTTCCAGCCGGCCGGAGTGCGGCTGGATCAGGAGCGCGTGTTCGCCTCGCTTGGAACGGTCAAACACGCGCGTCTCCGCAGTGACTTACTTCATTCAACGTCGTCTTCTTCCTGGGCGCCGTCGGCGCCACCTTCATTGGACTGCACATAGCCGCCACCGGGACCGACCCGGACATTGCGTGCCGGCACCACGGTCGAAATGGCGTGCTTGTACACCATCTGGCTGACCGTATTGCGCAGCAGGACAACGAACTGGTCGAACGATTCGATCGTTCCCTGCAACTTGATGCCATTCACCAGATACACCGACACCGGCACGCGTTCGCGCCGAAGTGCATTCAGAAACGGATCCTGCAGCGATTGCCCCTTGGACATTGCACACTCCTCATTATTGTTTTTATGGTCTTCCGGCAACTGCCACGGCCCCCGCCACCGGAATCTCCGATGGTACACGGGCTCGGGACCGGACGCTGTGGCTCAGCGGCCCACAAAGGCCGAAACGGCGTCCGCCAGGGAAGCCTGATCCATATGGGGGTCGAACCAACGTGCATCAAGCTCGCCGCGCAGCCAGGTGAGCTGGCGCTTGGCCAGCTGCCGGGTGGCGTAAATGCCCCGGTCGCGGAGTTCGGCGGCACTGCCCTGCCCGTCCAGGAACTCCCAGGCCTGGCGGTAGCCGACCGCGCGCACCGCCGGCAGGTCCAGCGGCGCGGCCACCGCCGCCATCGCCGGCAGCGCACGCAGGGCGCGCACTTCGTCCAGGAAGCCCTGTTCGAGCATGCGGTCGAAGCGGGTTTCAATCCGCTGGTGCAGCACGCTGCGCTCGCGCGGGGCCAGCACCAGCTTCAGGCAGCGCACCGGCAGCCGGTCCACGCCAGGCGCCTTCTGCCAATCGGTGATGGCGCGACCGGTCAGGCGGTACACCTCCAGCGCCCGCTGGATGCGCTGCGGGTCGGTGGCGTGGATGCGCGCGCCGGCGGCCGGGTCGATCGCCGCCAGCTGCGCGTGCAGCGCCGGCCAGCCCAGCACGGCAGCCTCGGCGGAGATCGCGGCACGGATCGCCGGGTCGGCCGGCGGCATCGGCGACAGCCCCTGCAGCAGCGCGCGGAAATACAGCCCGGTGCCGCCGGCCAGGATAGGCATGCGCCCCCGCGCGACGATGTCAGCCACCGCACGCGCGGCGTCGGCGGCGAACTCGGCCG
Organism: Stenotrophomonas aracearum; assembly: GCF_031834615.1. NCBI lineage: Bacteria > Pseudomonadati > Pseudomonadota > Gammaproteobacteria > Lysobacterales > Lysobacteraceae > Stenotrophomonas > Stenotrophomonas aracearum. The sequence goes on along the minus strand of NZ_CP115543.1, from coordinate 1,567,124 downwards.
CTGAATAGGTCTGCCAGGGATCGCGCAGGTCCAGCAGGTGGTGCGGGGCCTGCGCGCGTTCGGCGGCGTCGGGCTTGGCCGAGCCGATATCCAGCCCGCGGTAGACCAGCGCCGAATCGACGCTGACGATCTCGCCGCCCAGTTGCCGGGCCAGGGCGATGGCGGTGGCGGTCTTGCCCGACGCGGTCGGGCCCATCACCGCGATCGCCAGCGGGCGCTGGTCGGCGCCCATCAGTCCTCGTCCGGCCAGCGCGGCATGGCCGGGGCAGCGTCCACGCGCGGCATCGGCACCGCGTCGACCGCCGCCCACACCTTGAGCGCGTCGACGGTGGCGGCCACGTCATGTACGCGCAGGATGCGCGCGCCGCGCTGGGCGGCGATCAGATGCGCGGCCACCGAACCGGCCACGCGTTCGCGCGGGACGTCGCGCCCGGTCAGCTCGCCGATGCTGCGCTTGCGCGACATTCCGGCCAGCATCGGGAGGCCCAGCTCGAGGAAGCGTTCCGACCGCGCCAGCAGGATCATGTTGTGGTCGGTGGTCTTGCCGAAACCGAAGCCCAGGTCGATCACCAGGTTCTTCTTGGCGATGCCGGCCATTTCGGCCGAGAAGATGCGGTCGGCCAGGAAGCGGTGCACCTCGGCGACCACGTCGTCGTAGTGCGGGGTGTCCTGCATGCTGCCGGGCTCGCCCTGCATGTGCATCAGCACTACCGGCACGCCGAGTTCGGCCGCGGCCGCGGGCGCACCGTCCTGGCGCAGCGCGTGGATGTCGTTGATCATCCCGGCACCGGCAGCCACCGCCGCGCGCATGACCTCGGGCTTGAAGGTGTCGATGCTGATCGGCACCGTGACCTGCCGCGCGAGCTGCTCGATCACCGGAACGACGCGGCGCAGCTCTTCCTCCAGCGGGACCGGTGCGCTGCCCGGGCGGGTCGACTCGCCGCCGATGTCGAGCAGGTCGGCGCCGTCGGCGACCAGCTGCAGGCCGTGCGCGACCGCCGCCTCCACCGTGTCGTGCGCGCCGCCGTCAGAGAAGGAATCCGGGGTGACGTTGACGATGCCCATCACGCGCGGACGGTCCAGCCGCAGCACGCGGCCGCCGCAGTCAAGCTGGGGGGAAGTGTCGAACATGGGCCATCCAGGAAGTGCGCAGGCACGTAGTTTACGCGCGCTGCGCGGCGTCAACGCCGGCGCTTGCGGTCCAGGTACAGGGTCTTGCCCACGCTCAACACAATTCCGAGCACGATGCCGGCGACGCCGCCGAGGAAGTAGTTGCCGCTGATCAGGCCGACGGCGGCGCCGACCACCGTTGCGATCACGATTTCGGTGGTGTGGGAGACCGGGGGCGGTGGGGTGGACATCTCGAACTCCGGAATAACGCGCAGGCAGGAGCCCCATTGTCGCCCGGAACGACACCCCGGAAACGATGAAGGCCGGGTTGCCCCGGCCTTCGCGCGTCATCGGTTCATCGTCAGATCTGCTCTGCAGGACCGGCGATCGGCGGCAGCGGACGGGCGTCGCCGCCCTTGTCGTTGTTGCTGCCACCGTCCTTGTTGGACTTGCCCCAGCCGGCCGGCGGCGGCGGATCGCGGCCTTCCATGATGGCGTCGATCTGCGGCGCGTCGATGGTTTCGTACTGCAGCAGCAGCTGCGACATCGCGTGCAGCTTGTCCAGGTTGGCGTTCATCAGCTCGGTGGTGCGCGCATAGGCCTTGTCCAGGATGCTGCGCACGACTTCGTCGATGCGGCGCGCGGTATCGTCGGACACGCTCTTGTGCTGGGTCACCGAACGGCCCAGGAACACCTCGTCGTCCTCTTCGCCATAGGCGATCGGGCCGAGCTCGTCGGACAGGCCCCACTTGGTGACCATGTTGCGGGCCATCTTGGTGGCGCGCTCGATGTCGTTGGAGGCGCCGGTGGTGACCTTGTCGGCGCCGAAGATCAGCTCTTCGGCGACGCGTCCGCCGTACAGCGAGCACAGCTGCGATTCGATCGCCACGCGGTTCATCGAGTACTTGTCGCCTTCCGGCAGGTACATGGTCACGCCCAGCGCGCGACCGCGCGGGATGATGGTGACCTTGTAGACCGGGTCATGCTCGGGCACCAGGCGGCCGACGATGGCGTGGCCGGCTTCGTGGTAGGCGGTGAGCGTCTTCTCTTCCTCGCTCATGGCCATCGAACGGCGTTCGGCACCCATCAGGATCTTGTCGCGAGCGCGGTCGAAGTGCTCCATGCGCACTTCCTTTTCGTTGCCGCGTGCGGCGAACAGCGCCGCTTCGTTGCACAGGTTGGCCAGGTCGGCGCCGGAGAAGCCGGGGGTACCACGGGCAATGACCATCGGCTCGACGTCGTCGGCCAGCGGCAGCTTGCGCATGTGCACCTTGAGGATCTGCTCGCGGCCCTTGACGTCGGCCAGCCCGACCACGACCTGGCGGTCGAAGCGGCCCGGGCGCAGCAGCGCCGGGTCCAGCACGTCGGGACGGTTGGTGGCGGCAATGACGATCACGCCCTCGCCTCCCTCGAAGCCGTCCATTTCGACCAGCAGCTGGTTCAGGGTCTGCTCGCGCTCGTCATGACCGCCGCCCAGGCCGGCGCCACGGTGGCGGCCGACAGCGTCGATTTCGTCGATGAAGATGATGCACGGGGCCTGCTTCTTGGCCTGTTCGAACATGTCGCGGACGCGGCTGGCGCCGACGCCGACGAACATTTCCACGAAGTCAGAACCGGAGATCGAGAAGAACGGCACCTTGGCCTCGCCGGCGATGGCGCGGGCCAGCAGGGTCTTGCCGGTACCCGGCGGGCCGACCATCAGCACGCCGCGCGGGATCTTGCCGCCCAGCTTGGTGAACTTGGTGGGATCGCGCAGGAAGTCGACCAGTTCGCCGACTTCTTCCTTGGCTTCGTCGCACCCGGCGACGTCGGCGAAGGTGACCTTGATCTGGTCCTCGCCCTGCAACTTGGCGCGCGACTTGCCGAAGGACATCGCGCCCTTGGCCCCGCCGCCACCGCCCTGCATCTGGCGCATGATGAACAGCCAGAAGCCGATGATCAGGATCACCGGAAGGAAATTCATCAGGATCGCGCCCAGCGAGATGCCGCTGGAGGGCTCTTCCTGGACGATTTCCACGTTCTTGCCACGCAGCACGTTGATCAGGTCGCGATCCAGCGGTGCGTTGATGGTGGCCGACTGGCCGCCACGGGTGGTGTAGGTCAGCTGGTTGGTGCCGCTGCGCAGGTCGCCGCTGAAGGTGACCTTCTGCACGTTGCCGCTGTCCACCTGGTCCAGGAACTGCGAATAGGTCGAGCCCTGGGCGCCGGCGCCGGAGGTCTTCGGCGAGAAGCTCTGGAACACCACCATGAGCACCACGGCGACGACCACCCACAGCAGGAGGTTCTTGGTCAAGTCGTTCATCCTCATTGGCTCCGGTGTTCCTCTAATGCCTGACGCTATTGGTATGGTTGAGCTTACTTGATCTGGGCGCGTTTGCCCTGCCCCAGGGCGTACACCTCGGGCGAGCGCTTACGGGAGGCTTCAGGCTTGCGGATCACGACCTTGTCGAACCGGCGCCGCATCTCGCGCACGTAGTCGTCAAAGCCCACGCCCTGGAACAGCTTGATCAGGAACGCGCCACCCGGCTTGAGATGGTTGTCGGAAAACTCCATCGCCAGCTCGGCCAGGTGCATCATCCGCGGCTGGTCGACCGCGTCCACTCCACTCTTATTGGGGGCCATATCCGAGAGCACAAGGTCTACCGGGGTGTCCCCGAGCATGGCTTCAAACTGCGATAGGACGGCCTGCTCCCTGAAGTCGCCGTGAAGGAACTCGACGCCGGCCAGCGGCGGCATCTCCAGGATGTCCAGCGCGAGTACCCGACCGGAAGCGCCGATCTGGCGCCGCACCTGCTGCGACCAGCCGCCCGGGGCGGCGCCCAGGTCGACCACCACCATGTGCGGCTTCAGCAGCCGGTCGCGCTCGAGCAGCTCCTCCAGCTTGTAGGCCGCGCGCGAGCGCATGCCTTCGGCCTGGGCCTTCTTCACGAAGGGATCGGCGAAGTGCTCTTTCAACCAGCGTTGACTGCTTTTGCTGCGGGAAGCCATTGGAAATAGGGCCAGACGGGGTGGTCATGATACCCTGATCGCCCCAGTTAACCGCTTGTTCCTGAATGTCTACCCAGCTCACCTCCTCCCAGACCCGCTTCCTCCGCGGCCAGGCCCATGACCTGAAAGCCCTGCTGCAGATCGGGGGCAAGGGGATCACGCCGGCCTTCCTGGCCGAGCTGAACGAGGTGCTGGAACGCCATGAATTGGTCAAGGTCAAGGTCGGTGCGGAAGACCGCGATACCCGTGACGCGATGATCGCCGAGCTGGTCCAGGCCACCGAAAGCGCGCTGGTGCAGCGCATCGGCCATACCGCCGTGCTGTACCGCCCGAGCAAGGAACAGCGCCAGATCGTGCTGCCGCGCGGCTGAGCCAGGCATGCAGCTGCACCACGAAATTCCGGATTATGCCTACGCGTTCCGCGCTGTCGGCAGCAGTTCGGTGGTCATCGAGGACCGCGAGCAGGTCCGCACCCGCGAGCTGGGCCAGAGCTTCATCCTGACCCCGCATACGCTGGTGGAAACCTGGCCGGTGGCGGCCAGTGCCAATGCGCTGGTCCCGGAGGACCTGGCGCCGGTGCTGGCGCTAGAGCCGGAGCTGGTGATCCTTGGAACCGGGGCGACCCAGCAGTTCCCGTCCGCGGCGGTGCTGGGCGCGTGCCTGACCCGTGGCATCGGCCTGGAAGTGATGACCAATGCGGCCGCTGCCCGCACCTTCAACCTGCTGGCCAGCGAAGGCCGGAAAGTGGCCGCGGCGATCCTGCTGGCCGGCTGAAAATAGGTGATTTCGTTCAGAAAAGGCTGCCGATGGCAGCCTTTTTGATGTCTGGTCGGCGGTTCAGCCACGCAGGGCGTGGCTCTACCGAGGGGGATTCTCGGCGGTGGAGCCACGCCCTGCGTGGCTGCGCCCACCGCCATTACCTCGGCGGCAGATACAGCAGCGGGTCCACCGGCTTGCCGTTGTAGCGGATCTCGAAGTGCAGCATGTCGCGCGTGGTGCCGGTGCGGCCCATTTCGGCGATCTGCTCGCCGGCCTTGACGCTCTGGCCTTCGTTGACCAGGCGCTTGCGGTTGTGGCCGTAGGCCGACAGCCACTGGTCATTGTGCTTGACGATGATCAGCTCGCCGAAGCCGACCAGGCCGGCACCGGAGTACACCACCACGCCGGCGGCGGTCGCCCGCACCGGCTGGCCGCTGCTGCCGGCGATGTCCACGCCCTGCTTGGTGACGTCGGCACCGACGAAACGGCCGACCAGCGCGCCATCGGCCGGCCAGCGCCAGCTGATGTTGCTCTTGATCGCGGTGGTCGGAGACGGCGTGGGTGCCGGCGCCGGGATGGCGGCGTTGCCCGGGCGCGGCGCGGTGACCACGGTGGTCGGGGCGCGGCCGGGGCTGCCGCCCGGATACAGGCGCAGGCTCTGGCCCGGGTAGATGGTGTACGGCTCGGCCAGCCCGTTCCAGGCGGCCAGGTCGCGCGGGGTGATGTTGTGGATGCGTGCCAGCGCGTACAGCGTGTCGCCCCGGCGCACCACGGCGGTATGGCCGGGCTTGGCCACCGAGGTCTGGGGGGTGCTGTGCGCGGTGCGGCCACCGGAGGGCTTGACCACGGTGGCGGTGCCGCAGGCGCTCAGCGTGGACACCACCAGCAGCAGCGCGGCCAGGCGCGCGCTTCCGTTCAAACGATCAGCACTCATGCGAACTTCGACCTCCATACAAGCCAGGCCACCAGACCGACCACCAGTACGGTGGCGATCCAGCCCAGCGGTTCAATCCAGCGCCGCAGCGCGGCTTCGGCACGTGCGCCGCCGATGCGGATCACCGCAGCCAGCACGTACACGCGCTTGCCGCGACCGATCAGCATGCTCAGGAAATACTGCGGCAGCGGCACGCCGACGATACCCGATGCCCAGGTGAAGACCTTCATCGGGATCGGCATGAAGCCGCCCAGCACCAGGAAAGTGAACACCGCCCACGGCGACTCAGCCATCTTGGCCTGCACGATGGCGATGCCGCCTTCGATGCTGGTCAGCATGCCCATCGCCGCGAACAGGGGCTTGATCGCTTCAAAAGCGTAGTGCCCCAGCGCGTAGCCGACCAGCGCACCGACCATCGAGCCAGCCAGGCTGAGCGTGGCGAACCACCAGCCGCGCTTTGGCTGGGCCACGCACATCGGTGCCAGCATCACTTCGGGCATCACCGGGAAGATGATCGCCTCGATGAAGCTCAGCACCGTCAGGTAGGTCGGGGCGCGCTCGTGCGCGGCCCACTTCATTGCCCGCTCGTACAGCGGACCGAAAATCTTCATGACGCAACGCTCCTTGGAATCAGTCCAGCATGCCAGACAGCAGCGGCACGAACGTGACCGGTGCCAGTACCTGCTGTTCGACACTGCCGTCTTCGCGACGGGTGAGCTGGATCAGCGACTGCGCGCCCGGCCCGCCCACCGGCGCCACCAGGCGCCCGCCGACGGCCAGCTGCTCGACCAGTGCGTCGACCAGTGCCGACGCTGCGGCGGTGACCACGATGGCGTCGAACGGGCCATGCTCGGCCCAGCCGACACGGCCGTCGTCATGCTTGCTGCGGATGTTCATGCCAAGCGCGCGGAAGCGCTTGCGCGCCTGGCGCAGCAGGTCGCCGATGCGCTCGACGGTGTACACCTCCAGGCCCAGCGCGCCGAGCACGGCAGCCTGGTAACCCGAACCGGTGCCCACTTCGAGCACGCGCTTGGGGGCCGACTGCAGCACGGCTTCGGTCATCCGCGCCACCACCCACGGCTGGGAGATGGTCTGCCCGTGGCCGATCGGCAATGCGGTGTCTTCGTAGGCGCGCGAGGCCAGCGCCTCGTCGATGAACAGGTGGCGCGGCACCACCCGGATCGCATTGAGGGTGGCTTCGTCGACGATGCCGCTTTCGCGCAGGCGTTCGACCAGTCGGTCGCGCACGCGCTGCGAGGTCATGCCGATCCCGACCGCTTCGGGTTGCAGGCGCAGGCGCTGGCTCATGCCGGGCGGTCCAGCGCGGCGGTCAGGCCGCCGACCCAGCTGGCGACCTTTTCCAGCGCCTGGTAGCGGGTCAGGTCGACCTGGATCGGGGTGATCGAGATGTAGCCGTTGCGCACCGCGTGGAAGTCGGTGCCCGGGCCGGAGTCCTGTTCGCGCCCGGCCGGGCCGATCCAGAACACTTCATTGCCACGCGGGTCGCGCTGGGCGATGCAGCCTTCGGCGCGGTGGCGGTTGCCCAGGCGGGTGACTTCGAAGCCACGCACCTCCGCCCACGGCAGGTCGGGCACGTTGACATTGAGGATGGTGTCGGCCGGCAGCGGGTCGGCCTTGAGCCGGGTCACGATCTCGACCGCCGCGCGCGCGGCGGTTTCGAAGTTGCGCGGGTCGTGGTTGTGCGAGACCAGCGACATCGCCACCGCTGGCAGGCCGAGGAAACGCCCCTCCATCGCCGCCGAGACGGTGCCGGAATAGATGACGTCATCGCCCAGGTTGGCCGCGTTGTTGATCCCCGAGACCACGATGTCCGGGTCGTACTCGAGCATGCCGGTCAGGGCCAGGTGCACGCAGTCGGTCGGGGTGCCGGCCACCGAGCAGGTGTAGTGGTCGATCCGCTTGACCCGCACCGGCAGGTCCAGGGTCAGCGAGTTGCTGGCACCGGACCGGTCGCGGTCGGGGGCGACCACCATCACGTCGTGGCCGGCCTCGCGCAGGACCGTGGCGAGCATCCTGATGCCCGGCGCGTCGACACCGTCGTCGTTGCTGACCAGGATCCGCATCGGGGTTTTAACCGCTTGATTGTTCAAGACTTCATTTCCATCACTTTCCAGCGTTGGCGGGGCCGGCCTTCACCCGTTCCGGGATCACCGACCGCGCAAGTGCGTCAGCTATTGTGCCGCAAGCGGGCAGATCGGCCTACCCCGCCGGGAGGTAGGCAGGGCCGATCCGGGGCATTAGGCTGTACGCATGTCACATCCTGAAGACGAAGATCCGGCGGCGCTGTTCCGCGCGGCCATCGGCGAGGTCACGCCGCTGCGCAAACCGGTCGCCGCGCCGCCGGCCACGCCGCGGCCGAAGCCGCGCGCACGGATGGCCGAACAGGACGAAGATGCGGCACGCGGGGAGTTCGCCCGGCTGCTGCGCGACAGCAGCCCGCTGGAGGCAGGCGACACCGCCAGCTACCGGCGCGACAACCTGCCGGCGCGGATGTTCCAGCGGCTCAAGCGTGGCCAGTATTCCGTGCAGGACGAGCTGGACCTGCACGGCGCCACCGTGGCCCAGGCCGAGACCCTGCTGCGCCAGTTCCTGCTCGAGGCGCACGCGCACGAGCATGGCTGCGTGCGGATCATCCATGGCAAGGGGCTGCAGTCCGACGGCGGTGCACCGGTGTTGAAGAACCTGGTGGACCGGTTGCTGCGCCAGCGCAACGACGTGCTGGCGTTCCATTCGGCGCCGGCGGGGCAAGGCGGGACCGGCGCGGTGTTGGTGTTGTTGGCGAACAGGTAATTCGGGCGGAGCAGCCACGCAGGGCGTGGCTGCGCCGTCACTCCGAGGCCGACACCCCGGCAACGTCATTCACCGGGCCCAGCTCATGCAGCACCGCCGTCGCATAACACCCCGGCGGCAGCGCAAACGTCAGCTCCAGTACGTCCGCTTCCAGCCAACGATGCTGCAGGTTCGCCGGTCGCAGCCGCAGCGCGCGCCGCTCCTGCTTCAACCGTGCACCTTCCAGCCCCGCGCGCAGCTGCAATGACTGCTCGTCGCTGATCGCCCCCAGCTCCAGCGCGGCGGCGTCGCCGCTGCTGCGCAGCTCGCCTTCGCCCCACAACGGGCCGCTCGGATGGATGTCGAACCGGCCCAGGCGGTCGGCCAGCAGGTCGGTCCACGGTTCGGGCCCGAACACGCTGCGGCTGCCGTCCAGCATCCACACTTCACCGTCCAGCGGCGTGTCCCAGTTGCCCTGCGCCACGCGTTCGGCCAACACCTGGTTGAACAGCGCCGAACGGGCAGCCGAGAGCAGCAGCGAGCGCTGGTCCGGGCGCATCCGGCGGCCGCCGAACATCGCCAGCGCAGCCGGCACGTTGCCACCGTCGCGACCGAAGCGCTGTTCGCCGAACCAGTTCGGCAACCCGCGTGCGGCGATCAGCGACAAACGCTCGTCGATCGCCTTCGCCTCGCCCTGCACGTTGCGCAGCACCAGCCGGAACCGGTTGCCGGCCAGCGCGCCGCGCTGCAGCTTGCGGTTGTGCCAGGTCGACTCGAGCACCTCCACTTCGTCGGAGGCCAACGCCGCGATGTCCGGTGCAACGCGCTTGGGCAGGTGCACGCTGAAACGCTGGGTGGTGACCGCATGGCGGTCCTTCATGCCGGCAAAGCTGACCCCCATCTCGGGCAGGCCGGCCCACTTGGCCAGCAGCTTGGCCACGTGCACGGTGTTGGCGCCGCGCTTGCGGATGGTCAGCAGCAGGTGCTCGCCCTCCCCGCTCGGCTCGAACGCGGGCAGTTCGTCGACCTGGAAATCCTCGGGCGTGGTGCGGATGTCGGCGCGCAGCAGCGGCGCGCCGAACGCCAGCGGCAGCGGAATCACAGCGCCACCAGCAGCACGACAGCCTGCGCGGCAATACCTTCGCCGCGCCCTGTGAACCCGAGCTTTTCGGAGGTGGTGGCCTTGACGCTGACCGCATCCAGCGCGATCCCGAGCACGCCGGCAATGCGCTCGCGCATCGCCAGCGCGTGCGGGCCGACCTTGGGGCGTTCGCAGATCACGGTGATGTCGGTATTGCCGACCTGCCAGCCGCGCTCGCGCAGCAGGCTGTTGCAGTGTTCCAGGAAGCGGCTGCTGTCGGCGTCCTTCCAGCGCATGTCCGACGGCGGGAAGTGCTGGCCGATGTCGCCCAGCGACAGCGCGCCGAGCATGGCGTCGCACAGCGCATGCAGGATCACGTCGCCATCGCTGTGGGCGAGCACGCCGCAGCTGTGGTCGACGCGGATGCCGCCGAGCATGATGTGGTCGCCCTCGCCGAAGGCGTGGACGTCATAACCCTGGCCGATGCGGACGGGTGGAAACGGGGTGTTCATGGCAAAAACCTGCAGTAATGGGCGACGCGCGGCGGACTCAGGCCCCGCGGCGCCACAGCTCGAATTCGAAACGTGACAGATCGGCCGGGGTGGTGACCTTGAAGTTGTCTTCGTTGCCCTCGACCAGTAACGGACGCAGCCCCTGCCGCTCCATCGCCATGGCCTCGTCGGTCACTTCGACGCCGGCGCCGGCCGCGTCCTGCAGCGCGCGGGCCAGCTGGTGGCGGCGGAACAGCTGCGGGGTCAGCGCACGCCACAGGCGCGCGCGCGGCTCGGTGCCGTCGATGCCGCCGTCGTCGCCGGCACGCTTGAGGGTGTCGCGCACCGGCGCGGCCAGGATCGCCCCGACCGGGTCGTTGCGCCCCACTTCCAGCAGGCGGCCCAGGTCGGCGGCGGCCAGGTTCGGCCGCGCGGCGTCGTGGACCAGCACGAAATCGTCGGCGCGCACGCTGTCGGGCAGCGCGTGCAAACCGGCCAGCACCGATTCGGCGCGGGTCGCACCGCCGGTGCAGGTCAGGATCGGCTTGTCGGCCACCGACTGCCAGCCCGGCCAGTCGGCGTCATTTTCGGCGATCACCACCATCACCCCGGCCACGACCGGGTGCGAGAGCAGCGCTTCCAGGGTGTGGGCGAGCAGTACCCGGTCGCCGGCGACCAGGTATTGCTTGGGCACCGGTCCACCGAAACGGGTGCCACGGCCAGCGGCCGGGACCACGGCCCAGACGCTGCCCATCAGGGCACTTCCTGGTGCGGCGCGTTCGGGTCGGCAACCTGGGTCGGCGCGCGCGGCGCCGCCACCGGGGCGTTTTCGACCACGCGGTAGAACTTCTCGCCGGGCTTGATCATCCCCAGCTCGCTGCGCGCGCGTTCCTCGATGGCGGCCTCGCCTTCCTTGAGGTCCTTGACCTCGGCCGCCAGCGCGTCATTGCGCTGCTGCAGGCCTTCGTTGTCGCGCTTCTGGGCTTCGACCTGGGCTTCGAGCGTCATCACTTCTCCCGAATTGCCCGGGCCGAACCAGAAGCGGTACTGCAGCCATGCCAGCAGTACCGCGAGCACCAGCAGCAGCCAGCGCCAGTTGCGCATGCGGGTCAGCGCTTCAGCGAAACGAACGCGTCACGCCCGGCGTAACGCGCGCCGGCACCCAGGGCTTCCTCGATGCGCAGCAGCTGGTTGTACTTGGCCACGCGATCGCTGCGGCACAGCGAGCCGGTCTTGATCTGGGTGGCGGTGGTGGCCACGGCGATGTCGGCGATGGTGGTGTCTTCGGTTTCGCCCGAACGGTGCGAGACCACGGCGGCGTAGTTGGCGTTGTGCGCCATCGCGATCGCTTCCAGGGTCTCGGTCAGGGTGCCGATCTGGTTGACCTTGATCAGGATCGCGTTGGCGGTGCCGGACTCGATGCCTTCCTTGAAGATCTTCGGGTTGGTCACGAACAGGTCGTCGCCGACCAGCTGCACCTGCTTGCCGATCCGGTCGGTGAGCAGCTTCCAGCCGGCCCAGTCGTTCTCGGCCAGGCCGTCTTCGATGGTGATGATCGGGTACTGCGCGGCCCAGTCGGCCAGGAAGTCGACGAACTGCTCGGAGGTCAGGCGCTTGTTCTCGCCGACCAGGTTGTACTTGCCATTCTCGTAGAACTCGCTGGAGGCCACGTCCAGGCCCAGCAGCACGTCTTCACCGGCGGTGTAGCCAGCCTTGCCGATCGCTTCGAGGATGGTGTCCAGCGCTTCGACGTTGCTGCGGAAGTCCGGGGCGAAGCCGCCCTCGTCGCCCACCGCCGTGCTCAGGCCGTGGCCCTTGAGCACCGACTTGAGCGAATGGAAGATTTCGGTACCGGCGCGCAGCGCTTCGGAGAACGAGGTGAAGCCGACCGGCAGCACCATGAATTCCTGGAAGTCGACGTTGTTGTCGGCATGCGCGCCGCCGTTGATGATGTTCATCATCGGCACCGGCAGCGTCACGTCGCGGCCGTGGGCCAGGTACTGCCACAGCGCCTGCTTGTTCGAGGCGGCCACGGCGTGGGCGTTGGCCATCGAAACACCGAGCAGCGCGTTGGCGCCGAGGCGGCCCTTGTTCTCGGTGCCGTCCAGGTCGATCAGGCGGCGGTCCAGGCCTTCCTGGTCGGCGGCGTCGAAGCCCTTCAGCGCGGAGGCGATGGTGGTGTTGACGTTGTTGACCGCGTTGCGCACGCCCTTGCCCAGGTAGCGGGTCTTGTCGCCATCGCGCAGCTCGACCGCTTCCTTGGTGCCGGTGGACGCACCCGACGGCACGGCGGCGCGGCCGAACGAACCGTCCTCCAGGGTGACTTCGGCTTCCAGCGTGGGGTTGCCACGGCTGTCGAGGATTTCACGGGCGTGGATGCTGCGGATCGCGGTCATGGCGGGCCAATTTCCAGTCGGTAAGGGAAACGCGCCGCCCTTCCGGCGGCGCGTGAAACAAGCGTCGTGATTATGCAGCAGTTCGCTGCGCTTTTCGCTGGCGTGCCGCGCTGATGAAGCCGATGAACAGCGGGTGGCCGTCGCGCGGGGTGGACAGGAATTCCGGGTGCGCCTGGCAGGCCAGGAACCACGGGTGCTGGTCGCGCGGCAGTTCCACCACCTCGACCAGGGTGTCGTCCATCGACTTGCCGGCGATCACCAGACCGGCATCTTCCAGCTGGGTGCGGTAGCGGTTGTTGAACTCGTAGCGGTGGCGGTGGCGCTCGGCGACCACGTCCTTGCCGTACAGCTCGCGGGCCAGCGTGCCCGGCTTCAGGCGCTGCTCCTGCAGGCCCAGGCGCATGGTGCCGCCAAGGTCGCTCTTGTCGTCGCGCTTTTCGACGTCGCCGGTGGCGGTGCGCCATTCGGTGATCAGGCCGATCACCGGGTTCGGCGACTGGCGGTCGTTCTCGGTGCTGTTGGCGCCTTCCAGGCCCACCACATTCCGGGCGAAGTCGACCACGGCGGCCTGCATGCCGTAGCAGATGCCGAAGTACGGCATCTTTTCCTCACGGGCGAACTTCGAGGTCAGCACCTTGCCTTCGAAGCCCCGGTCGCCGAAGCCGCCCGGCACCAGGATGCCGTCGACGTCCTGCAGCGCGGCCATGTCGGTGCCTTCCAGGTCCTGCGCTTCCAGCCACTTCAGGTTGACCTTGGTGCGCTGGCGCAGGCCACCGTGCTTGAGCGCTTCGCCGACCGACTTGTATGCGTCCTGGTGGTCGACGTACTTGCCGACCACGGCGATGGTGACTTCGTCCAGCGGGTGCAGGGTGGCGTCGACCGCCGCTTCCCACTCGTGCAGGTCGGCCGGGCCGGCCTTGTCGCCGAGCTTGAGCTGGTTGATGACGATCTCATCCAGACCCTGCTCGTGCAGGCCCATCGGGATGCGGTACAGCACGTCGACGTCGGGCACGCTGATCACGGCCCGTTCGGAGACGTTGGTGAACTGGGCGATCTTGCGGCGCTCGGACTCGGGCACCGGCTGTTCGGAACGGCACAGCAGCACGTCCGGCTGGATGCCGATCGAGCGCAGTTCCTTGACCGAGTGCTGGGTCGGCTTGGTCTTGAGCTCGCCGGCGGCGGCGATGTACGGGACCAGGGTGAGGTGCATGAACAGTGCCTTTTCCGGGCCGCGTTCGGTACGCACCTGGCGGATCGCTTCGAGGAACGGCAGCGATTCGATGTCGCCGACGGTGCCGCCGATCTCGACCAGCGCGACGTCGAAGCCTTCGGTGGCCTCGTCCATGCAGCGGCGGATTTCGTCGGTGATGTGCGGAATGACCTGCACGGTGGCGCCCAGGTAGTCGCCGCGGCGCTCCTTGCGGATCACGTTTTCGTAGATGCGGCCGGTGGTGACCGAGTTCTTGCGGCTCAGGCGGGTGCGCACGAAACGCTCGTAGTGGCCCAGGTCGAGGTCGGTTTCGGCGCCGTCGTCGGTCACGTAGACCTCGCCGTGCTGGAACGGGCTCATGGTGCCGGGGTCGACGTTGATGTACGGGTCGAGCTTCATCATCGTGACCTTCAGGCCACGGGCTTCGAGGATGGACGCCAGCGAGGCGGCGGCGATGCCTTTGCCAAGCGAGGAAACCACGCCGCCGGTTACGAAGATCAAGGGAGTCATGGCTGGAGGTGTCCTGTCAGGAAGGGGGAAACGACGCCGGCGCGCAAGGCGGCGGACGACGTGAAGAGGGAATCGGGGTGGATCGGGGCGGCGGCGGAGAGGTCACGCGCCGGGGCATCCTGCGAGGTCGGGAGGGCCGTGCCGGTCGCCAAGGGGACCGTCACCTGTTGCCTGCCCTGCGGGCGGTCGCGCACGACCGGACCCGTCCATTCGCTGATGGATGACACGTACTGCTCCCGGAAAGCGATAGTTTACAGAGTGAAGCGCCCAAGCCCAAGGGGCAGGAACGAAGACGCCCCGGCAAGCCGGGGCGTCTGGGAGGCCAGGAAGCGGGTTCAGCGCTTCTTCTTGGCCTCTTCTTCCTCTTCCTGCTGCGGTGCCTGCTGGCCCTTGGCCTTCATTTCGGCGGTGGCAGCGGCACGGCGCTTGGCCTTGGCGTCGGCTTCGGACTGGGCCTTGGCCTCGGCCTGGTCGCCCTGCTGCGCGGTGGACTGGCCCTGTCCGGCGTTCTGGGCCATGGCCAGCGGCACGGCCACGACGGCGGCGGCAATGGCGACGATGGTCAGGAACTTCTTCATGGGGAGGTCTCCTCGCTATGGCTGGGGTGGTACGTGGCCATTCTATCGCGGGGTATTCGGCCGCCCCCTGAACGTGTGGCGTGCAAAAAAGCCGCCCAGACCGCAAACTTCGCCGTCGCTTTGCGCAATCTGAAGACCGATGAACACCCGCTATAACGCCGCCGATATTGAAGTCCTGTCTGGCCTGGACCCGGTCAAGCGCCGTCCCGGCATGTACACCGACACCGCCCGCCCGAACCACTTGGCGCAGGAAGTGATCGACAACGCCGTGGACGAGGCTCTGGCCGGGCATGCCCGGACGGTCGAGGTCACCCTGTACAAGGACGGCAGCTGCGAGGTCAGCGATGACGGCCGGGGCATGCCGGTGGACATCCACCCGGAAGAGAAGATCCCGGGCGTGGAGCTGATCCTGACCCGGCTGCATGCGGGCGGCAAGTTCAGCAACAAGAACTACACCTTCTCCGGCGGCCTGCACGGCGTGGGCGTGAGCGTGGTCAATGCGCTGTCGACGCTGGTGGAAGTGCACATCAAGCGTGAGGGCAGCGAGCACCGCATCACGTTCCGCAACGGCGACCGTGCCACGCCGCTGGAAGTGGTGGGCAGCGTCGGCAAGAAGAACACCGGTACCCGGGTGCGCTTCTGGGCCGACCCGAAGTACTTCGATACGCCCAAGTACAACCTGCGGGCGCTGCGCCACCTGCTGCGCGCCAAGGCGGTGCTGTGCCCGGGCCTGACGGTGAAGCTGCGCGACGAGGCCACCGACGAGCAGGACACCTGGTATTTCGAGGACGGCCTGAGCGATTACCTGAAGGCGGAGCTGGGCGAGCGCGAGATGCTGCCGGCGGACCTGTTCGTGGGATCGCTGAAGAA
Organism: Stenotrophomonas aracearum; assembly: GCF_031834615.1. NCBI lineage: Bacteria > Pseudomonadati > Pseudomonadota > Gammaproteobacteria > Lysobacterales > Lysobacteraceae > Stenotrophomonas > Stenotrophomonas aracearum. The sequence continues at coordinate 1,551,407 of NZ_CP115543.1, read as the reverse complement.
GGACACCGAGGTGGTGGACTGGGCGGTGGCGTGGCTGCCGGAAGGCGAGCTGGTGCAGGAAAGCTACGTGAACCTGATTCCGACTGCCCAGCACGGTACGCATGCGAACGGCCTGCGCACGGGCCTGACCGAGGCGCTGCGCGAGTTCTGCGACTTCCGCAACCTGTTGCCGCGCGGGGTGAAGCTGGCCCCGGAAGATGTCTGGGACCGGGTCTCGTTCGTGCTGTCGTTGAAGATGACCGACCCGCAGTTCAGCGGGCAGACCAAGGAGCGGCTGTCGTCGCGCCAGGCAGCGGGGTTCGTGGAAGGCGCGGCACATGACGCTTTCAGCTTGCTGCTGAACCAGAACGTGGCGCTGGGCGAGCAGATCGCGCAGCTGGCGATCGAGCGTGCCAGTGCGCGCCTGAAGACCGAGAAGCTGGTGGTACGCAAGAAGGTCACGCAGGGCCCTGCCCTGCCGGGCAAGCTGGCGGACTGCATCAGCCAGGACCTGTCGCGCACGGAACTGTTCCTGGTGGAAGGCGACTCGGCGGGCGGTAGTGCCAAGCAGGCGCGCGACAAGGACTTCCAGGCGATCATGCCGCTGCGCGGCAAGATCCTGAACACGTGGGAGGTGTCGTCGGGCAGCGTGCTGGCGTCGGAGGAAGTGCACAACCTGGCGATCGCGATCGGCTGCGATCCGGGCAAGGAGGACATCACCGGGCTGCGTTACGGCAAGGTGGTGATCCTGGCGGACGCGGACTCGGACGGGTTGCACATTGCGACGCTGCTGACGGCGCTGTTCCTGAAGCACTTCCCGGCGCTGGTGGACGCGGGCCACGTGTTCGTGGCGATGCCGCCGCTGTTCCGCGTGGACGTGGGCAAGCAGGTGTTCTACGCGCTGGACGAGGAAGAAAAGCGGTCGCTGCTGGACAAGATCGAGCGCGAGAAGATCAAGGGCCAGGTCAGCGTGACGCGCTTCAAGGGCCTGGGCGAAATGAACCCGCAGCAGCTGCGCGAGTCCACGATCCACCCGGATACGCGCCGTCTGGTGCAGCTGACCATCGACGACGGCGAGCAGACCAGCGCGCTGATGGACATGCTGCTGGCCAAGAAGCGCGCCAGCGACCGCAAGCAGTGGCTGGAGAACAAGGGCGACCTGGCTTCGCTGGAAGTCTGAGGAATACGGAAAACCCGCTTCGGCGGGTTTTTTGTTGGGTGCGATGGATTGCAGTCGATCCGTAGAGCCGGGCTCTGCCCGGCTGCTGTTGGATTCAGGCGAACAGCCGCAGGCGCACCGTGTCCCTGGCTTGGGCCGCCCGGTGCCGGTTTGCGGGGTCGCCGTAAACCCATCCATGGGGGCTACGCGGACGCCATCCATGGCGCCGAGTCCCCCGCAAACCGACCCCGGGCGACCCTTTGACAGTTGGCCGGTGGCCACGGGAAACGCGGGCGCCGGCCGTTGGCCGACGTGTCGACCAACGGTCGGCACTGGCTTTCCCCATGGCCCGCGACACACTATCGGAGGGTCGGCGGGGGTGGGTTTGAGGGGGCACGAGCCGCATAGATGCGGCGATGAGCTTACATGGACGTACTTGCAGCGTCCCCCACAAACCCGCACCCGACGGCCCTGACCAGGCGAACCTCGCAGCCTGCAGCTGTTCGCCATAATCCAACAGCGAGCCGGGCAGAGCCCGGCTCTACCGGATCTCATGCAATCCGGGGAGCCGGCCGGCGGACGGCACTACCGGGTCGAACACAAAAAACCCGGCCGGAGCCGGGTTTTTTGTGGCTTAGACCAGACCGATCAGGCCCAGCCGAACAGCTCGAACAGCTTGAGGATCAGGTAGGCGCAGCCGCCGGCGGCCGGGATGGTGAGGATCCAGGCCCAGACGATGCGCTCGATCACGCCGAACCGCAGCGAGCGCGGGTTCTTGGCGTAACCCACGCCCATGATCGCGGTGGAGATGCTGTGCGTGGTCGAGACCGGCATGCCGAAGTGCGCGGCCAGGGTCAGGATCGTCGCCGAGCTGGTTTCCGCCGCGAAACCGTGGATCGGATGCAGCTTGACCATCTTGTGGCCCAGCGTCTTGATGATCTTCCAGCCGCCCGACGCCGTACCGGCCGCCATCACCACCGCACAGGTCAGCACGATCCACATCGCGATTCCCTCGCCCGCGTGCGCGTCCGGGTGCATGAACGCCAGCCACGACGGCAGGTCGTTCAACGCACCGGTCGCTTCCGCGCCGATCAGCGTCATCGCGATGATGCCCATCGTCTTCTGCGCATCGTTGTGGCCGTGCGCGAAGCCCATGTAGGCCGCCGACACGATCTGCGCCTTGCCGAAAAACGCATTGACGATGCGCGGCCGTGCCATCCGGCCCAGCCAGCCACCGGCTTTGGCCATGCCCGCGATGATCGCCCACAGCAGCAGCATCACCAGGATGCCGAGCAGGAAGCCCGCGATCGGCGAGGTGATCATCGGCAGGAACACCTTCCACAGCAGGCCCTTGTTCTGTGCCCACGTGCCGATCCGCTCGGACCAGATCAGCGCGTCCCAGTTGTTGTGCGCCGCTGCCAGGCCCGCACCGCACAGGCCACCGATCAAGGCGTGCGAGGACGAGGACGGCAGTCCCTTCCACCACGTGATCAGGTTCCAGATGATGCCGCCCAGCAGCGCGCACAGGATCACCTGCGGCGTCACGTCGACCACGTTGGTGTTGATCAGGCCCGACGCGATGGTCAGTGCCACCGCCGTGCCGGTGAGCGCGCCGATGAGGTTCATGAAAGCGGCCAGCATCACCGCCCAGCCGGGCGAGAGCACCTTGGTCGCCACTACCGTGGCGATGGAGTTGGCGGTGTCGTGGAAGCCGTTGATGAACTCGAAGACGAGCGCGGCCAGGATCACCACCAGAACGAGGGTCAGCATGCTGTGGCGTCCGTCAGCTGTTCTTCAGCACGATCTGGTACGCCACCACGCCCGCCTCGCGGCAGCGGTCGATGGCCTTTTCCAGGATCTCGAAGAACTCCTTGAGCAGGAACATCTGCAGGTTGTCCAGGCGACCGGAATAGATGTCGCGGTACAGCTCCAGCATCAGCCGGTCCGCTTCGTTCTCCAGCGCGCGCAGCTTCTCGTTGAGCGCCGTCATCCGGTCCAGGTTCATGTGGCGCAGGTCGCTGACCATCTCCACCACCACGCTGGCCGCCTGCTCCAGCATCGCCGCGCGCGGCGCGAAGTCGATGTGCTCCAGGTGCTTGGTCGCCAGCGAGTAGCGGTCGGCGAACTTCTCGACCTGCTTGGGAATCTTGTACAGCGCCGACCCCAGCGCTTCGATGTCCTCGCGCTCGATCGGGGTCATGAAGCTGTCCACCAGCGCCTGGCTGATCTTGTCCGACGCCGCGCGCTCGCGCAGGCGCGCCAGCTTGAACGCGTCCAGCGCCGGCTGGCGGTCCGCTTCGCGCAGCATCGAATGCAGCGCCTTGGCGCTGTCGTGGGCGGCCTGGGCAGCCTCGTCCAGCAGGGTGTAGAACTGTTTGCCGGAGCCGAAAATGGTCTGCAGAGAGAACATTGAGAAACCTATTCGCCGTCGAGGAAGGACGGCACCGGGCGGAATTATGACGGTTTGATGTCCAAACTGGGTACTCCCGTCGTCTTCACACCGTCTCCGGGCTCCCTGAACGACCCTGTTTGCTTCCCTCCCCCCGGCTTTTGTTAAGATGCGCGGGCACCTTCGGGTGCACTCTATGGACGACGACCCTTACCCCCCGCCGCGCCGGCCAGGCCTGACCTGGCCCGGTAGCCGCCGCCGCTTGAACACGCCCTCCCTGCCACCAACCGGGGACGACGCCCGTGTTTGAACTGATCCTGCTTGTTTTCGCCCTGATCCTGCTCAACGGGTTCTTCGCCATGTCCGAGATGTCGGTCATGACCTCGCGCAAGAGCCGCCTGAAGCAGATGGCCGGCTCCTCCAAGCGTGCCGCGAAGGCCCTGGAGCTGTCCGAGAAGCCCGAAAGCTTCCTTTCCACCGTCCAGATCGGCATCACCGTGATCGGCGTGCTGACCGGCCTGCTCGGCGGTGACGCCATCGGCGAGGCCATCGCCAGCTGGATCAAGGGCCTGATGCCCGGCTTCGGCCATGCCGAACTGGTCGGCAAGGGCCTGGCGGTCACGCTGATCACCTTCGTCACCCTGATCTTCGGCGAACTGGTGCCCAAGCGCCTGGCCCTGACCCGTTCGGAGGACATCGCCGGCCTGGTGGCCCTGCCGATGAGCTGGCTGGCCAAGCTGGCCTTCCCGTTCGTCTGGCTGCTGTCCAAGACCACCCGCCTGGTCCTGCGCCTGCTCGGCCTGGGCAGCGACGAAGCGGCCAGCGTGACTGAAGAAGAGATCCGCATGCTGGTGGCCGAAAGCCACGAGGCCGGCGTGATCGACGCGCACGAGCGCGACATGATGAACCGCGTGATGCGCCTGGGCGACCGCACCGCCGACAGCCTGATGACCCCGCGCAACCGCATCGCCTGGCTGGACACCCAGGCCGACGCCGAGAAGAACCTGGCGGCGATGCGCGAGCATGAGTTCTCGCGCTATCCGGTGTACCGCGGCAACGACCAGGACATCGTCGGCGTGCTCGAAGTGAAGAGCCTGGTCACCCGCCTGGTGCGCGACGAGCACTCCCTGTTCCAGCAGCTGCGCGAGCCGCTGTACGTCTCCGAATCCACCCATGCGATGAAGCTGCTGGAAATCTTCCGCGAAGAGCAGCAGTCGATGGCGCTGGTGGTGGACGAATACGGCGAGATCCAGGGCCTGGTCACCATCAGCGACCTGATGGGCGCGGTGGTCGGCCGCATGCAGTCGGTGGAGAACGTCGACGAGGACGCCCTGGTGGTCACCCGCGAGGACGGCTCGCTGCTGGTGGACGGCTCGCTGTCGATCGAAGACCTGCGCGAACTGATGGGCAATGCCGAACTGCCCGATGCCGAGGACGGCGACTACTACACGCTGGCCGGCATGTGCATCCACTACTTCGGCCGCATTCCGCATGCGGGCGAGTACTTCGACTGGGCCGGCTGGCGCATCGAGATCGTCGACCTGGACGGCGCGCGCGTGGACAAGCTGCTGATGCGCGCACTGGCCGAAGAGGAGAGCGATGAACTCACCGGCTGATCCGCCGTCGGGGCCGGACCAGCGCCGGCCCGAGTACCAGAACGAGGGCATCCGCACCCTTCTGGCGATGTTCGACCATGGCGATCCGGACGAGCGCCTGCGCCTTGGCCAGATCCTGCAGGGCCTGCAGCAGAGCGCGTTCGGGGTCTTCCTGTTCGTGGCGATCCTGCCGTCGTTCATCCCGATTCCGGGCATCGGCGGCGCGGTCAGTGGACCGCTGGTGATCCTGATCGGCGCGCAGATGCTGTGCGGGATGCGACGTCCCTGGCTGCCGGCCTTCATCGCCAACCGCGGGCCGCGGCGCGGCACCATGCACCGGTTCCTGGCCCGGATCGACGGGCCACTGCGGCGCCTGGACCGCATGTTGAAGCCGCGGCGTTCGTGGTTCCTGGTGCCGTTGCCGGCGCATGCATTCACCGGGCTGCTGCTGATCCTGACCGGCGTGCTGCTGTCGTTGCCGATCCCGTTCACCAACTATCTGTTCGGATTCCAGCTGCTGCTGTTCTCGCTGGCGCTGCTGGAACGGGACGGCACGCTGATGCTGGTAAACTGGATCGGCGCGATCGCAGCGGTGCTGTTCTTCAGCTTCAGCTCGGGGCAGCTGGTGCAGTACCTGACGGAGTTGTTTCAGAAGTGGTTCTGACACGGTAGCGCCGGCCGTTGGCCGGCCCACGGACCGCCTGGGCCGGCCAACGGCCGGCGCTACCGGTATGACCCTGATACTACGCCGTTGTCCGACAACGCGCCCGGCTCGTCGGTCACTGCCGACAACACGAAACTCAGCGCCTTGCCCAGCAGCGTGCCCGGGCCGTCCCAGTATTCGGCCGACTCGGCGCTGACGTGGATCAGGCGCAGGTTCGGATCGTCCTTGCCACCCGGGAAGAACAGCTTCATCGGCGGCGACCACAGTTCCTCGACCTTGGCACGATCGTCGACCACGCGCGCGATGCCGGCGACCGACACATAGGTGTTCTTCGACTGCGAGGCGTAGGCCACGTTGACCCGCGGATTGAGCGCGATCTCGGCCACCTTGGGGCTGTCGGCGGCGGTGGCGAACCACAGGTCGCCATCGAACTCGACTTCCTGGGTGCCCAGCGGACGGCTGTAGAGCCGGCCGTCGACGCCGGTGGTGGTGAACATGGCGATGTCCACGCCGCGGATCAGTTCGGCCAGTTGTTTGATGTGCTGCTGGCGATCGTGCTCGGCCATGGTGAAGCTCCTGCATTTGGGAGCTTCATCTCACCGGAAATGCCGGAATGGCGACGTGAACCGATTGGTCACGTCGCCTTCGCAGGTCACAGCGTGGCGGTGCGCTGCGCGGACTGCCACGCCTGCATAGCCAACCCGAACGAACGCTTGCGCGCCCCGTGGTCGTAGATGTTGGCGGTGAGCAGCAGTTCGTCCGGCTTGTGCCGCGCGGCAAACGCGGCCATGCCTTCGCTGACCTGGCGCAGGTCGCCCACAACGGCACACGCCAGCGCGTTCTGCACGCCCAGCTTTTCGTGCGGCTGCCAGAACGCCTCGATGTCGTCGATCGGCGGCGGGATCAGGCCAGGCTTGCCGCGCCGCAGGTTGACGAAGCTCTGCTGCTGCGTGGTGAACAGGCGCTTGGCTTCGGCTTCGGATTCGGCGGCGACTACGTTCAGGCCCAGCACCGCATACGGCGCGGTCAGGTACTGGGAAGGACGGAATTCGCGGCGGTACACCGCCAGCGCCTCATCCATTGCGTCGGGCGCAAAGTGGGAAGCGAAGGCGAACGGCAGGCCCATCGCAGCGGCCAGGCGCGCACTGAACAGGCTCGAGCCCAGCAGCCACACCGGCACCGGAATCCCCGCGCCCGGCACCGCGCGCACCGCCTGCCCCGGCTGGGCCGGTTCGAAGTAGTGCAGCAGTTCGCGCACGTCCTGCGGGAACTGGTCGGCGCTGTCGAAATAACGGCGCAGCGCACGTGCAGTCGGCTGGTCGGTGCCCGGCGCGCGGCCCAGGCCGAGGTCGATCCGGTCCGGGTACAGCGAGGCCAGCGTGCCGAACTGCTCGGCCACCTGCAGCGGGGAGTGGTTGGGCAGCATGATGCCGCCGGCGCCGACCCGGATCCGCTGGGTGCCGCCGGCCACGTGCCCGATCAGCACCGCCGTGGCAGCGCTGGCGATACCGGGCATGTTGTGGTGTTCAGCCAGCCAGTAGCGGTGGTAGCCCCAGCCTTCGGCGTGCTGGGCCAGGTCGAGCATGTTGGCGAAGGCGCCGGTGGTGTCGCTGCCTTCGCAGACCGGGGCCAGATCGAGAATCGACAATTGCATGGACGCGTTCCATTCCAGGTTATGCACCTGAGATGGGGTGCCCAGCGGCCGATTCCATGGGCGTTGGCGGGATGCTGATTCCCGCGCGGGTCATTCCGCGGCGTGATCGACCATGGGGTTCAGCGCCGGGTCCAGCGCCACGCGTTCGTCGAAGACGAAGCAGCGGCCGTCGTAGCCTTCGCCGCCAACCGCCTCGAAATAGCCGAGGATGCCGCCTTCGAGCTGCAGCACGTTGTCCATGCCGTCGTTGCGCATCCACAGCGCTGCCTTTTCGCAGCGGATGCCGCCGGTGCAGAAACTGACCACCGTGCTGTCGCGCAGCGCGTCGCGGTGGGGGGCCAGGGCGTCAGGCAGGTCGGTGAACTTGGTGATCGGCAGCACCAGCGCGTCCTGGAAGGTACCGAACTCAATCTCCTGCGTGTTGCGGGTGTCGAGCATCACCACCGGTTTGCCGTCATCGTCGTGGCCCTGGCGCAGCCAGCGCTGCACCGTAGCCGGGTCTACCGAGGGCGCGCGCGGATAGGCCAGCGGCTGGCCGTCATCGATCCGGAAGCTGATGATCTCCGGCTTGACCTTGGCCTTGAGCCGGGCGAACGGCTGCATCCGGCTGTAGCTGGTCTTGACCCGCATCCCGGCGAAGCGCGGATCGGCGTGCAAGGTGGCGTAGAAGCCGTCGATGCCCGTTTCGCTGCCGGCCAGGAACAGGTTGATGCCCTCCCCTGCCACCAGCACCGTGCCGCGCAGGTCGGCGGCCTCGGCGCGCGCCAGCAGCGTGGCGCACAGCGCGTCCGGGTCGGCAACGGGGGTGAAGTGGTAGGCGGCGGTATTGGCGATCATCCGCCCATTTTACCCCGCGCTCACCCGCGCAGCAGCACGAACGGCAGCAGCACCAGGGCGGCGGCGGCCAGCATGCCGGCCAGCACCGCCACCACGAACAGCGGGCGGCGCCGCAGCAGCGTGCCGAAGGTCTCCGCGCTGCCATCGGCCAAGGCGGCCTGGCGCTCTGCACGGACCCGCACGCTGCGCGCCTGCTGGTACTCGGCCATGAGCGCCTTGGCGCGCGGCTGGTCGCCGTCGTCACTCACCCAGATGCCGCCGAACGAGATCCCCCAGGGGCTGGGCTCGGTCCAGTAATGGGCGATGCCCGCCTGGTCCAGCAGGGCGGTCACGTCCTGGATTTCATCGTCCGCGACGTTGCGCAGGTTGAGCAGCAGTTTCGACATGCGCCCATGATAGCGCCCGGCGATGCGCTACCCTTGCGTCCCCCTTTACCACCGGTGCCGCCCATGCGTCGTCTGCCGAAATTCCTGCTGGTTCCCGCGCTGCTCTCGCTCCTGGCCGCCTGTACCCCGCCCGGCCCGCCGCCGGGTGGCAGCATCGCCGCGTTCGAGAAGATCGACACCCAGCCCGGCACCGGCGCCGAGGCCACCCCGGGCAGCACCATCGTGGTCCATTACACCGGCTGGGTGTACGACGAGAAAGCGGCCGACAAGCACGGCGAGAAGTTCGACAGCTCGGTCGACCGCGGCGAGCCGTTCAGCTTCGGGCTGGGCAAGGGCCAGGTCATCCGGGGCTGGGATGAAGGGTTTGCCGGCATGAAGGTCGGCGGCAAGCGCACTCTGATGATCCCCGCCGAATACGGCTACGGCGCCTCCGGCGCCGGCCCGATCCCGCCGAACGCCTCGCTGGTGTTCGACGTGGAGCTGCTTGACGTCAAGCCGCGCTGACCGGCATGGACGAAGCCGTACCCGCGATGCGACGCGTTGCCATCATCGGTGGCGGCCCGGCCGGGCTGATGGCGGCCGAAACCGTGCGCGCCGCCGGCCATGCCGTGGACGTGTACGAGGCCAAGGGCTCGCCCGGGCGCAAGTTCCTGATCGCCGGCAAGGGTGGCCTGAACCTGACCCATTCCGATCCGCTGGACGTGTTCGTGGCGCGCTACCGCGAGGGCGCTGCGGAGGTTGGCGCGTGGCTCGCCGATTTCGACGGCCCCGCGCTGCGCGCGTGGGCGCAGGGCTTCGGCATCGACACCTATGTCGGCAGCTCCGGCCGGGTGTTTCCGATGGACCGCAAGGCCGCGCCGCTGCTGCGCGGCTGGGTGCGCCGCCTGAAGGAATCCGGAGTGCGTTTCCACGTGCAGCATCGCTGGACCGGCTGGGACGCGGACGGCGCGCTGCAGTTCAATACGCCGGACGGCGTGGCGCGCGTGCAGGCCGATGCCGTGGTGCTGGCGATGGGCGGCGGCAGCTGGCCCGAGCTCGGCTCGGATGCGGCGTGGGTGGCACCGCTGGCCGCGCGCGGCGTGGAAATCGCGCCGATCAAGCCGGCCAACTGCGGGTTCGACATCGCCTGGACGCCCTACTTCCGCGAACGCCAGGCCGGTGCGCCGCTCAAGCCGGTGGTGGCCCACTGGACCGCGCTGGACGGCCAGCCGCGTTCGCAGCAGGGCGAATGCGTGATCAGCGCCGACGGCATCGAAGGCAGCCTGGTGTACGCGATGGCGGCCGACCTGCGCGACTCGCTGGCGCGCGATGGCGAGGTGGTCGTGCAGCTGGACCTGCTGCCCGGGCAGAGCGACGCGCAGGTGCTGGAGAAGCTGCGCAAGCCGCGCCAGGGCCGCAGCTTCGGCGAACACCTGCGTCGCCAGCTAGGCCTGGGCGGGGTGAAGTCGGCGCTGCTGTTCGAGGTGCTGGGCAGGCAGGCGGGCGACCTGCCGGCCGAGTCCGTGGCCACCGCGCTGAAGCGCCTGCCGCTGTCGCTGCTGCGGCCGCGTCCAATCGCCGAGGTGATCAGTACCGCCGGCGGGGTGCGGCTGGAGGCATTGGATCCGCAGTTGATGCTGCGCGCGATGCCCGGAACGTTCTGTGCCGGCGAGATGCTGGACTGGGAAGCGCCGACCGGGGGTTACCTGTTGACCGCGTGCTTTGCGAGCGGGTTGCGGGCTGGGCGTGGGGTTATCGACCATTTGAGTCGCGTCCAACCGTAGTGCCGGCCGCCGGCCGGCTCCGCACGATGCAGGACCGCGAGGAGCCGGCCGGCGGCCGGCACTACCGCAAATCGCTACCGCGATTTGCTGTTTCTCAATGCCCGGATGCGCGCGGGCGGCTCGAAGGAGTCGCTACGGGCGTCGGACCAGAAGTCGTGGAAGACGGCGTGGTCGGGGACGCGGCGCAACAGTTCGCCGGGGCTGAGGTAGCGGTAAAGCGAGGCCAGCGAGCGGATCTCCACCGGGGAGACGCGACGCACGATGTGCTCCGGGCCCAGCTCGGCCGGGTGCTGCAGGCCGGCCGCACAGAGCAGGTCGCGCAGCGCGCGCAGCGTGTTCTCGTGGTAGTTGTGCACGCGGGTGGCCTTGTCGGCCGCGTCCAGGTGGCGCCAGCGGTTCGGATTCTGGGTGGCGATGCCGGTCGGGCAGCGGTCGCTGTGGCAGCTCAGCGACTGGATGCAGCCCAGCGCAAACATGAAACCGCGACCGGCGTTGCACCAGTCCGCGCCCAGCGCGATGGTGCGGGCGATCTCGAACGCACTGCTGACCTTGCCGGCCGCGCCGACCCGGATGCGGTCGCGCAGGTCCAGCCCGACCAGCGTGTTGTGCACCAGCAGCAGCGCCTCGTGCATCGGCACGCCGACATGGTCGATGAACTCCGCCGGTGCCGCGCCGGTTCCGCCCTCGGCGCCGTCGACCACGATGAAGTCCGGCAGCAGCCCGGTTTCCTGCATCGCCTTGGCAATGCCGAACCACTCCCACGGATGTCCGATCGCAAGCTTGAATCCCACCGGTTTGCCGCCGGAGAGTTCGCGCAGCCGCGCCACGAACTGCAGCAGTTCCACCGGCGTGTTGAACGCCGAGTGCTTCGACGGCGACACGCAGTCCACGCCCATCGGCACACCGCGCGTGACCGAGATCTCGGCGCTGACCTTGGCCGCCGGCAGCACGCCGCCGTGGCCAGGCTTGGCGCCCTGCGACAGCTTGATCTCGATCATGCGCACCTGGTCGGTGTTGGCGTTGGCCACGAACCGCTCTTCGCTGAAAGCGCCGTGTTCGTCGCGGCAGCCGAAGTAGCCCGAGCCGATCTCCCACACCAGGTCGCCGCCCATTTCGCGGTGGTACGGCGAGATCGAGCCTTCGCCGGTGTCGTGATAGAACCCACCGCGCCGCGCGCCTTCATTGAGCGCGCGGATCGCATTGGCAGAGAGCGAGCCGAAGCTCATCGCCGAGATGTTGAACACGCTGGCCGAATACGGCTTGGCGCAGTTCGGCCCGATCAGCACGCGGAAGTCATGGTCGGCTACTTCAGTGGGCGCCAGCGAGTGATTGATCCACTCGTAGTCCACCGCATAGGTGCTGCGCAGCGTGCCGAACGGGACCACGTCCATTTCATTCTTGGAGCGCTGGTAGATCAGCGCGCGCTGCTGGCGCGAGAACGGCACGTCTTCCAGGTCGCTCTGCACGAAGTACTGGCGGATTTCCGGCCCGATCGATTCCAGCCCATAGCGGAAGTGGGCCAGCACCGGGTAGTTGCGGCGCAGCGTGCTGCGCTTCTGGACCAGGTCCCAGGTGCCGATCGCGATCATGGCCGCGGTGATCCCCACGCCCCAGTACCAGGCCGGCCAGATCGTGGCCAGCCAGACGCAGAGCGGGAACAACAGGATGGCGAGCACGTAGGCCAGGTACCGGTGCATGGCGTTCCTCAATCAACACATGCGGCGGAGTCTACAACCGTTCCGGTCTACAGCCGGTCGTCGACCACATCGCGCGGCCAGACCGATTTCACGTCGTACACCACCCCGTCCGGGCGCAGCAGCGCCTGGATCGCGGCGCGGTCCATGTTCCGGAAGCGGTCATGCGCCACCGCCAGCACCACTGCGTCGTAGCCCTGCGGGTCCGGCGTATCCACCCAGTGCAGGCCGCTGCCCTGCAGCGTGGCCGGCCCCACCCACGGGTCCTGCACCTGCACCTGGGCACCGGCGTCCTGCAGGGCCTGGGCCAGCTCCAGCGCGCGGCTGTTGCGCAGGTCCGGGCAGTTCTCCTTGAAGGTCACGCCCAGCACCAGCACGCGCGCCTGCGGCAACGCGTGGCCCCGCGCCTGCAGCAGCGCCAGCACCCGCTGCGCCACGTGCGCGCCGACCCGGTTGTTGACCTGGCGCGCGGTGTGGATGAGGTCGGGGTGGTAGCCCACGCTTTCGGACTTGTGCAGCAGGTAGTACGGGTCCACGCCGATGCAGTGCCCGCCCACCAGGCCCGGCCGGAATGGCAGGAAGTTCCACTTGCTGCCGGCCGCGTCCAGCACGTCCTGGGTGTCGATGCCGAGCCGGTCGAAGATCAACGCCAGTTCATTGACCAGCGCGATGTTGACGTCGCGCTGGATGTTCTCGATCACCTTGGCCGCTTCGGCCACGCGGATCGACGGCGCCGGCCAGGTACCGGCATGGATGATGCGCGCATACAGCGCGTCAACCACCGCGGCCACTTCGGCGGTGGAGCCGGAGGTGATCTTGCGGATGTCCGCGAGGCGTCGCTGGCGGTCGCCCGGGTTGATCCGTTCCGGGCTGTAGCCGCAGTGGAAGTCCTGGTTGAAGCGCAGGCCCGAGCCGGCTTCCAGCAGGGGCACGCACACTTCTTCGGTGGTGCCCGGATACACGGTGGATTCGTAGATCACCAGGTCGCCGCGCTTGAGTACGCTGGCGATCAGGATGCTGGCGGCGCGCAGCGGGCCGAGGTCGGGCTGCTCGTGTGCATCGATCGGCGTCGGCACGGTGACGATGTAGACGTTGCAGTCGGACAGGTCGTCGGGGTCGGCGCTGTAGCGCGCGTGCACCGCGGCCGCCAGTTCCTGCGGTTCCAGCTCCAGGGTATGGTCGCGGCCCTGCTGCAGCTCGGCGACCCGTGCAGCGTCGATGTCATAGCCCAGTGTCGGCTGCACCGCGCCGAAGGCCACGGTCAGCGGCAGGCCCACATAGCCCAGCCCGATGACGCAGATGCGCGCCTGCGCGGCGGCGCTGGCCGCGTGCGGGAACGGCAGGTTGGATTCGGTCATTCGTGGCCAGGAGGCAGGATGCAGGTGCGACAAGCCTAACGTGTCGCAGGCAGGCCTACAAAGAACAAAGCCGCCGCCCGCGGAGAGTACGGACGACGGCCAACAAAGTGGTCCAGCTGCGGTTACTACCCTTTCAGACAACCCCGGGGGCCTCCCCCGGACCGGTCACAGCTGGTAGACACATCGTAGGCGCTGCACTGTGATCTTTCTGTTACGGCGCGCACGCAATCACGAACCGAGGGTCACCGCGGCCGGCTCCAGCTCGCCGGAAACGCCGGTCCACAGTTCCAGCAGGCGTGCGAAACCCACCCGCCGCTGACCCTCCACCGGTGGGGCCGCGCTGAATCCCAGCCACTCGGCATCGACGATCGCGCTCATCACCTCCGGGTCGATCCGGGAAGACGCCATGGTCCAGCGCGGGAAATGGCGGGTGGCCACTTCGCCACGGGCCAGCGCGCGGACGCGCAGGTGGCTGCGGGCGTTCAAGACCCGCTGTTCGACCGAGGCCACGCCATCATCCGGCCCTTCCAGGTACTGCAGGAAGCGCTGGCCGTCGAACATCAGGACACCCGTGACACCGGTGACCTTGTTGAAGCTCGATGCGGCGGCGAGTATGCGGTCGATGTCCGACCCGTCGATTCCTTCGACCGCTTCGCTGACGTAGGCGAACGCGTGCAATGCCATATGCACCCCCGGTGTTGTCCAGACGACTATGCCATGAAGCGCGCGCGGTGGAAAAGACGCGCGGCCAGATGCTCAGGGCGACTGCACGGTGTAGCCGGCCTGGCGCAGCCGGTCGAGATACCCACCCGGCTCGACCAGCGAATGCACCGGCACCGTGGCGAAGGTCACCGGGTGGCGGGCCAATGCGTCGCGTGCGGCGGCCAGCCACTTCGCGGACGCGCGCGCGTCCAGCTGGGTCATGCCACGTCGCTGTCCAAGCTCGCTGCTGGCAATGGCGCCGACGCAGGCGTCGTACTGGCTCTTCAATGCCAGCTGCTGCAACGCCTTGGTGTCGCCTACGGCCCATGCATTGGCGCGTTCAACCAGCAGCGGCAACTGGTGTTCAACCACGTCCAGCGTGCGCTGCAGGCAGGTCACGTCCTGCAGCGTGCTGGCGCGCACTTCCTTCAATGCCTTGCGCGGATCGTCGACCTCGATCTCGACCTTGGTCACGACCGGCGTCAACCCGCGTCGCTTGTAGGCCTTCGACAGCTGTTTTCCCACGCCCGAACGCGGGGTCAGCCCGACCTCATCCAGCGCGGCGGCGTACAGCCGTGTCGCCGCCACCAGCGGTCGGTCTTTTTCCACGCCATCGCCGCGACCGAGGTAGCGCTGCTTTAGGGGCTGCCAACGCGCGTAAAGATCGGCGGGAAGAATGTCCTGCAGGCGCCGCCCTTCAGGATCGTGCGCGGCCTTCATCGCGGACGGCAGCAGGGTCAGCCGACCGAAGAAGCCGACGTCGGCATCCAGCGACCAGCCCGGCGAACCCAGTACCGCGTCGGCACTGGCGATCACCGCCTCGACCTCGTCGGCGCGCCAGTCCAGCCTGGCCGGCAATGGCGACACCGTGCCCAGGATCCACAGGGTGTGGCCCTGGGCGTTGCGCACCTGCCACATGCCGGGCCCGGGCTGCACCCCGGACACCACCACCGGGGCCAGGTCGACCACCTCCGGCGGCGACGATTGCGCCCTGCCCTCGGACAGGCCGGCGCAG
This sequence comes from Stenotrophomonas aracearum, assembly GCF_031834615.1. Lineage (NCBI taxonomy): Bacteria > Pseudomonadati > Pseudomonadota > Gammaproteobacteria > Lysobacterales > Lysobacteraceae > Stenotrophomonas > Stenotrophomonas aracearum. Next base: position 1,536,212 of record NZ_CP115543.1, on the reverse strand, counting down.
GCCAACCCCGCCAGCAGGACGCCTGCTGCGATCGCCCGGGCCATGCTCAGGCTCCGTCCGGCGCCTGCCGGTACGGTTCTTCAAACGGCCGGAAGTCGTGTTCTTCCAGCGCCGCTGCCACCCAGGCCTGTACGCCCGGCAGCGACTGCACCTGCTGCATGTAGGACGCCACGCGCGGCGAGACCGGTACCGCATAGGTGTGCAGGCGCATCACCACCGGCGCGAAGAAGGCGTCGGCGATGCTGAAACGATCGAACAGCAGCGGGCCGTCATGGCGCGCCAGCAGGCGTTCCCACAGCGCCTGCAGGCGTTGCAGATCGGCGACCACGTCCGGCTGGTTGCGCAGCACGCGCGCGCCGATCTCCGGCAGCCGTGCTTCGATGTTCATCGGGAAATGCGAGCGCAGCGCGCCGAACCCGCTGTGCATGGCGGCGGTAGCACTGCGCGCCAGCGCACGTTCGCCGCGGTCCTCTGGCCACAGCGCAAGTTCGGGGAAGCCCTCGGCCAGGTACTCGGCAATGGCCAGCGAATCCCACACCACCCGCTCGCCATCCACCAGCACCGGCACCGTGCCCGAGGGCGACAACGCCTCGGCACTGCGCTTGAACTGCGAGTCCGGGTCGAAGCTGTCGAAGCGCAGCACCACCTCAGTGAACGGGATGCCGGCCTGGGTCATCAGTACCCACGGCCGCATCGACCACGAGGAGTAGTTCTTGTTGCCGATATGCAGCTCGAGCATGGCCAGCGGATCCGGGCAGGAGGGTTGCACCATGCTAGCGCAGCGCCGGGCCTGCTTTCCGCTACACTTCACCCCGCCAAGCGCGCCCGGATGGCGAAACTGGTAGACGCATCGGACTTAAAATCCGCCGGGGGCAACCCCATGCCGGTTCGATTCCGGCTCCGGGCACCAGACACTTCATTGCCTGCGCCAGAAAGCGCCGCCTCAGATCGCCCGCGAGTAGCGCACCGGCTGTTCGGGTTGCGCCAGGTAGCGGTCGAAGCACATGGCGAGCAGGCGCAGGAGGGGGCGACCGCGTTCGGTAGCGCGCACCGTGCCGTCGCGATATTCGGCGAGCCCATCGGCCTGAAGCGCGGACAGGGACACCAGGGCATCGGCGAAATACTGGTCGAAATCGACACCATGGCGCGCGCCCAGGGCGCGGCCGTTTACTTCGCCCTGGCACATCAGCTGGTTGATCAGTTCGGCGCGCAGTTCGTCGTCGGCGTCCAGGGTCAGGCCGCGCCACACCGGCAGCCGGCCGCTGTCCACGGCGCTTTCCCAGCCCGGCAGGTCGCGCGGGTTCTGGCTGTAGCTGCTGCCGATGCGGCTGATCGCACTGGCGCCCAGCCCGACCAGGTCGGTCTGGGCGTGCGTGGTGTAGCCCATGAAGTTGCGGTGCAGCTGGCCGGCACGCTGCGCGCGCGCCAGGTTCTCACCGGGCAGCGCGAAGTGGTCCATGCCGATGTACTGATAGCCCGCCAGCGACAACCGCCGTACCGCCAGGCCCAGCAGGGCCAGCTTCTGTTCCGGGCTGGGCAGCGACGCATCCGGTATCTGCCGTTGCGCCTTGAACAGGTTCGGCAGGTGCGCGTACCCGTAGATCGCCAGACGGTCGGGGCGTTCGCGCAGCACCGTTTCCAGCGTGCGCGCAAAGCCATCCAGTGTCTGGTGCGGCAATCCGTAGATCAGATCGACGTTGACCGAGGACAGGCCGTGTTCGCGGCAGGCACGCAGCACGTCCAGCGTTGCCTCCACCCCCTGCTCGCGATTGATCGCCCGCTGTACCACCGGGTCGAAATCCTGGATGCCCAGGCTGGCCCGGTTGAACCCCAGCGCGCCGAGCTCGGCAATATCGTCGCGGCTGACGAAACGGGGGTCCAGTTCGATCGAGAAGTCGCGGTCGGCGGCGCTGCTGAAGGAAAACCGGTGGCGCAGGCCGTCGATCAGTTCGCGCATCTGCGCACGCGCCAGGAAGTTCGGCGTGCCACCGCCCAGGTGCAGCTGGATCACCTCCCGCGAGGGATCGAACAACGGCGCGATCAGGTCCGCTTCGCTGAGCACGCGCGCCACGTACGCGATGCCCTTGCCATGGTCGCGGGTAATGACCCGGTTGCAGCCGCAATAGAAACAGGGACTGCTGCAGTAAGGCACGTGCACGTAGAGCGACAGCGGCAGCGCCTGCGCGTTGCTGTCGGCGATCGCCGCGCGCAGGCCGTGCTCACCGAAGCCGTCGTGGAAGTGCGGCGCAGTCGGGTACGAGGTGTAGCGCGGCCCGGGCCGGTCATGGCGGCGCAGCAGCTCGGGATCGAAGTGCCAGGCAAGCCCGGCGGCGGCAGGCGAAAGGGTGTCCATGGCGCCAGCGTGCGCGCCCGGGCGCCTTCACGCATTGAGCCAGATCAATCCGGGCGCAGAGTGCGCACGACCGGCAGTTCCGGCCAGCGCTGCATCTGGATGCGCCGCCAGAAGGTGTCGGCAATCCGCACCGCCACGTCGTCGGCCAGGCGCTGCATCGGCGGGTTGCCCGATTCGGCGGTGGTCTGGCTGAACAGCAGCAGCCAGCGATCGAACAGCGCGCGCTCCAGCTCGGGCATGGCCATGTGCTTGGACATCGGGTTGCCACTGAAGCGGCGCGTACCGCGCAGCATGGCCGACCAGAAATCGACCAGCTGGGCCAGGTGCGCATCCCAGTCGTGGACGCGGGCGTCGAACACCGGGCCCAGCTGCGGGTCCTGGCGCACCCGGGCGTAGAAGTCGTGCACCAGCCGCGTGACCTCCTGTTCGCTGCACAGAGCGAGCGAGGCCATGGGCAGGTCGGGAACGGCAGGGGACGACATGGATTCCTCGGCAGCCTACGGCACACGGTGAGGTGGGCATGATGCTACGCCGGTTTGATCAGGATCAATGTGGCGTGCTGTCGCAGGGCCTACCGTGCAGGCCATGACGCCGCTGAACGAACCGACCCGACGCCACCGCCGCACGCTGGTCCAGCACTGGGGCGCGGTGCTGTGGCCCAGCTTCATCGCCGCCGGGCTGGCCAGCGTGGTGTTCTTCGCGTTCGTGGACCCGCTGCGGCTGGGCGAGATCAGCTTTCCCGGCCACGCGGTGAGCCGCGAGCTGGGCTACACCCTCGGCTTCTTCATGTTCTGGGCAGTGACGGCGATGGCCAGTGCGGTTACCGGCTACCTGCTCCGACCACTGCCGCGCGACGACGACGAGCTGCCGCTCGGGTGAGCACGTCCTGCGCCCCGGTTGCGCGCCCTGCCCTGCGCTGGCGTTCGCTGCTGTCCGCGCTGCTGCTGGGCGGCTTCTACGCCCTGCCCTGGCTGCGCTGGGAGGGCCGCCAGGCGCTGCTGCTGGACCTGCCGGGGCGTCGCTTCGACCTGTTCGGCTGGACCCTGTGGCCACAGGACCTCGGCATGCTGCTCGGTCTGATCGCGGTGATGGCCTGTTCGCTGGTGCTGCTGACCACCGTGGCCGGCCGGGTCTGGTGCGGGCATGCCTGTCCGCAGACGCTATGGAGCGGCCTGTTCCGCTGGATCGAGCGCGGCTGCATGCGATGGCTGCCCCGACCCAGCGCCGCAGCGGTGGCCACGCAGCTGGCGTGGGCGCTGGTCGCGCTGTGGACCGGGATCACCTTCGTCGGGCTGTTCACGCCCATCCACGACCTGGTGGCCGGGTTCTGGCCGTCCCGCTGGAGCGGCTGGGAACGGTTCTGGGTCCTGTTCTACGCCACCGCAACCTGGGGCAACGCCGGCTTCCTGCGCGAGCAGGTCTGCATCGACCTGTGTCCGTATGCACGCGTGGTCCCGCTGCTGTGCGACGACGATACCCCTCAGGTCTGCTACGACGCGCGCCGCGCCGAACCGCGGGGCCCGCGCGGGCGCGGCACGGGCAGCGTCACGCAACGCGGCCGTGGCCTGCTCGACCCGACCAGCGCCAGCGACTATGCGTTCCGCGCGGCGCACCCGGCGCTGGCCGGGCCACCGCCACGGTTCAACGAAGACCGCCTGGGCGACTGCGTGGATTGCGCGGCCTGCATGCAGGCGTGCCCGATGCAGCTGGATGTGCGCAGCGCACCGCTGCCGGACTGCATCGCCTGCGGCGCCTGCGTGGACGCTTGCGATGCGCAGATGCGCGCGTGGCGGTTCCCGACAGGGCTGGTGCGGATGGCCAGTGCCAATGCACTGCAGGGCAGGCCCCGGCGCTGGCTGCGGCCGCGCGTGCTGGCGGCGCTGGCGTGCCTGCTGGTCCTGCTGGGATTGGGTCTGCAACGGCTGTAACCGCCGATTCCCTGGCGCCGGTTCCCCAACCGGATTCAGCGCACCCGCGTGCTCGGCGGCGGCACCATCTGCGCGCGCCGGACGATCCCGAGCTGTTCAATGATCATGGCCAGCTCGTTGGTCACCTGGGTACGGCTGCGCCCCTGCGGCACCAGGCGCTCCAGCACCTGCTGATACGTCGTCCAGAACTCCGGCCCACATCCATGCTTGCTGTAACTGGCCTCCAGCTCGGTGCGCACACCGTTGGCCAGGTCATTCGCGCCGTATTGCATACGACCTCCCTTGGACCTGCTCTGCGATCGAGACGAGCAATTCCCCCCTGCCAGGCTTGCGCCTGCCGCTCCGCTGCTGGGTGGCAACGGAACTTCACCCACGTTTCACTCCACCCTTTCACGCTCTTCGCGCGAAGTCAACCAGTGGCGCAACCGGCCTCGCTGGTGAACTGAACCGTTCAGCAAGTTGAAACCGACACGTTGACAGCATGCCGGTACTGCGGTGACAGCATGATGTCAGGCGCTTATCCGCCAGATGCCGTAGGCGGCAATGGCCAGGCCTGCCCCGAGGACCATCCAGGCCACGCCGTTGAAGCGCTTGAACACCTTGGCCAGGCCGAACGAGAGGGCGATGGCCGCCACCCCGAACCCCAGCACCACCGCGCCGCTGACGTTGCTGGGCGAATCCCAGAACGAACCGGGTACCCCGGCAGCCGCAATCCACATGGCCAGATACATCGAACACCTCGATCAGGAACGTTCCTGCACAGTAGGCAGGGCGTTGTACGGGGCGGGTGAAGGACGGCAGCAGAAACGAAAAACCCCGCCGAAGCGGGGTTTCTCAACAACTGGAGGCCTGGGTCGGAATCGAACCGGCGTACACGGATTTGCAATCCGTTGCATGACCACTCTGCCACCAGGCCGGGAATCTGGAGCGGGAAACGAGACTCGAACTCGCGACCTCAACCTTGGCAAGGTTGCGCTCTACCAACTGAGCTATTCCCGCAGAATCAAGCGGATATGTTACCAAAACCACTGGAAACACACCAGCTCTTTCACATCGCGACACAATCTGGAGCGGGAAACGAGACTCGAACTCGCGACCTCAACCTTGGCAAGGTTGCGCTCTACCAACTGAGCTATTCCCGCAGATTTGTTGCGTTTTCCGTCGACCTGCGTCGAAGGAGCGCTATTGTGTCGGTAATCCTTCACGTCGTCAACAGGTTTATGCAGCGATATTCAGCGTGATTCGACTGCGACGGCCTGAAATGAAAAAAGCGACCCGTGGGTCGCTTTTCTCTGTATCTGGAGCGGGAAACGAGACTCGAACTCGCGACCTCAACCTTGGCAAGGTTGCGCTCTACCAACTGAGCTATTCCCGCTTGGGAGGCGAAATTCTACAGCCAAATGCGGTGCTGTCAACAGCCCTCAGCCCTTCTTTTTCGCACGCGCGGTTTCGCGTGCGGCGCGCTCGTCCTCGCGCAGGCTCGGCCATGCGGCGTGCAGGTACTGCAGCCCGGAGAACAGCGTGAGCACGGCCGCGATGGCCAGGGTCCAGTCACCGATATGGAACACCGGTTCGCCCATCCAGATGTCGGACACCGGCGTGTTCGGCGCGACCGAATACAGCAGGCACAACAGCGCGACCATCTGCGCGGTGGTCTTGATCTTGCCGATCAGCGCCACGCGCACTTTCGCGCGCTGGCCGATCTCGGCCATCCATTCGCGCAGCGCCGACACCGCAATCTCGCGGCCGACGATCACCGCCGCCCAGAACGCCATCCATGGGGTCGGATGACCCTGCACGATCAGGAACAGCGCCACCGCCACCATCAATTTGTCTGCGACCGGATCGAGGAAGGCACCGAACGCCGAGGCCAGGTCGTAGCGGCGGGCGATCCAGCCATCCAGCCAGTCGGTCAGCGCCGCCAGCCCGAAAATCGCCGCCGAGGCGAAGTTGGTCCAGGTGTAGGGGAGATAGAACACCAGCACCAGCACCGGGATCATCACGATCCGCAGCAGCGTCAGCCAGGTGGGGAGGGTCAACTTCATTGCGTCTCTCTACTCGCCGGCCGCAGGGGGCGTGGGCAGTCCATGAAGGTTAGCGTAGATGCGTGCGGCAAGGGCGTCATTGATGCCTTCGACCTTCGCGATTTCCGCTTCGCCGGCCGCTTTCAGACCGACCAGGCCACCAAAATGCTTGAGCAGGCTGGCGCGACGGCGCGGCCCGATCCCGGGAATGTCTTCCAGCTTGCTGGTCATGCGCGCCTTCTGGCGGCGACCGCGATGGCCGGTGATCGCGAACCGGTGCGCTTCGTCGCGCACCTGCTGGATGAACTGCAGCGCCGGCGACGCCGCGCCCGGGCGCAGCTCGCGGCCGTCGGGCAGCACCAGAGCTTCATGCCCGGCGCGACGTTCCACGCCCTTGGCCACGCCGACCAGCATCACCCCTTCCACGCCGAGGTCGGCCAGGGCCGCCTGGGCCTGGGCGAGCTGGCCGGCGCCGCCGTCGATCAGCAGCAGGTCGGGCAGCACGCCCTCTTCTTCCACCGCGCGGCGGAAGCGGCGGTCGATCGCCTGGCGCATGGCTGCGTAGTCGTCGCCCGGCTCGATGCCGCTGATGTTGTAGCGACGGTACTGGCTGCGCACCGGGCCACTGGCGTCGAACACCACGCACGAGGCCACCGTGGCTTCGCCCATGGTGTGGCTGATGTCGAAACACTCCACGCGCTTGACCTGTTCGGCCAGGCCGAGCATCTGCCGCAGGTCTTCGCTGCGCGCGTGCTGCGCGCTGCGGCTGGTGAGCTCGCTGACCAGGGTGATCTGCGCGTTGCGGCTGGCCAGTTCCACATAGCCGGCGCGCTCGCCACGCACGTTCCACTTCAGCTGCACCTTGTAGTCGGCCGAGGTACTCAGGGCGGACTCGATCAGGCTGGCATCGGGGATCTCGCGGTCGAGCAGGATCTCGCGCGGCGGGGTCTGTTCGGCGTAGTACTGGGACACGAAGGCGCCCAGCACTTCCTCGGCGCTTTCCTCGCCATTGGTACGCGGGTAGAACGGCCGCGTGCCCATGTTGCGACCGTCGCGGAACGCCAGCAGCATCACGCAGGCATTGGCACCCTGGGTGGCGCAGGCGAGCACGTCCAGGTCGGCGGCGCGGCCGTCGACGTACTGGCGGGTCTGCATGCTGCGCAGCGAGGCGACCAGGTCGCGCAGGCGCGCGGCCTGTTCGAATTCCAGCGCTTCGCTGGCGGCCTGCATCTGGGTGCCCAGTTCACGCGTGAGCTGGTCGCTCTTGCCTTCCAGGAACAGCGACGCGCGGCGCACCGACTCGGCGTAGTCGTCTTCAGCAACAAGCGCCACGCAGGGCGCGCTGCAGCGACCGATCTGGTACTGCAGGCACGGCCGCGAGCGGTTGCGGAACACGCTGTCCTCGCAGTTGCGCAGCTTGAACAGCTTGTGCATCAGGTTGAGCGTTTCGCGCACCGCGGTCACGCCCGGGTACGGGCCGAAGTAACGCCCGGGCACCGCGCGCGGGCCGCGATGCAGCGCGATGCGCGGCCACTCCTCGCGGGTCAGCAACACGTGCGGGTAGGTCTTGTCGTCACGCAGCGAGACGTTGTAGCGCGGCGACAGCGACTTGATCAGCTGGTTTTCCAGCAGCAGCGCTTCGGCTTCGGAACGGGTGACGGTGACGTCCATGCGCGCGACCTGCGACAGCATGGACATGATCCGCGTGGTCTTGGGCGCCCCGTTGAAGTAGCTGCCGACCCGGTTGCGCAGGGCGCGCGCCTTGCCGACGTACAACAGGGTGTCGTCAGCGGCGTACATGCGGTACACGCCGGGCGCGGTGCTCAGGTGGGCCGCGAATGCCTTGCCGTCGAAGGCCGGTGCGGTGGGCAGGGTCATTCGCTGATCGGCACGTCGCTCAGTACGCCGCTGACCGGGTCGAACCGCAGCACGGCGTGCGCGTCGGTTTCGGCAATCCAGACCGCCCCGCCGCCGAGTGCCAGCCCGGACGGGCCGTGCAGGCGACGCGGCAGCTCCACCGTACTCAATTCCCCGCCGCCCAGGCGCAGGGTGCGCAGGCGGCCGTTGCCAGCGTCGGCGATCCACAGCACCGGGGCGTCCGGGCTCATCGCGATCGCCTGCGGATACTGCAGCAACGCGGTGGTGCGCGGGCCATCCTGTTCGCCGAAGGACCACGGTCCCTGCCCGACCAGGGTCTGGACGAGGTCGCCACGCAGCTGCATCGAGCGGATCGACGAACCCAGTGCATCGCACACGTACAGGACCTGCTGCACGGCGGCCAGCGCGGTCGGCTGCGCGAAGGCGGCCATGTGGCCGCTGCCGTCGCGCTCGTCCATCGCGCCGGAGCCGGCCCGCCAGGACAGCGTGCGCTGGCCCAGGTGGTAGCTCCAGATGCGGTTGTCGCCGGCCATCGCGATGTGGACCTGGTTGTCGGCCACGGCGATGCCCTGCGGATGGTTCAACGGCGCCTGGCGGGGGTCGGCCACCGCGCCTTCGCGCGGCTCGCCCGGACGGCCGTTGCCGCACAGGGTGTCGACCTGGCCGGTCAGCAGATGGACGCGGCGCAGCGCGTGGTTGCCGGTGTCGGCCACGTACAGCCACTCACGCTCCAGCGCCAGCCCCTGCGGCCGGTTGAAGGCGGCCTCGCCGGGGCCACCGTCCATCATGTCGGCAGTGCCCAGGCCGAACTGGCGCAGCACGCGGCCGGCATGGCTGCATTCGAGGATGCGGTGGTGGCCGCTGTCGGCGATGTACAGCCGCTCGGTGCTCACTGCCAGCGCGGACGGGAACAGCAGCGGCAGGCGCGGCTCCGGGCTCAGCTCGCGCAGGCGCGGCGCGTCGCCGTCGAGCGGGCTGGCGATGCCCTGGCACAGGGCGTTGAGCGCGCGGTCCAGGTCGTCGCCAAAGCCGACCAGGCGGTCCACTTCCCTACCCTGCGAATCCAGCAGCACCAGGGTCGGCCAGGCGGTCACGTTGAAACGGCGCCAGCCATCCCAGTCCGCATCAAGCAGGGCCGGCGACCCCACGCCATGGCGGCGCAGCAGCTTCAGCGCCTGCTCGGGCGTGCGTTCGAAGTCGAAGCGCGGCACCTGCAGGATCAACGGCTGCAGCTTGCCCGGGTTGCGCGACTGCCACTGGCCCAGCTCGGCCAGGCGCTGCGCGCACCAGACCGACCCGGCATTGACGAAGGCGAGTACGACCGGGCGACCACGCAGTTCGGTCAGGGTGGTCGGCGCGGCGTTGAGCCACGTGGCGAATTCGGGAAGGTCCTGGACGAGCTGTACGTTCATGCGGTGATTATGCAGGACTGCGCGTCATGCAACCGTCGTGCCACCGTCAATTTGACGACGGGCCAGCCAGGCCTCGGCACGCTCCAGGTCGGCCGGGGTGTCGATGCCCGGCGGGAACGCCGCCGGGGACAGCGCCACGCTCAGGCGGTGCCCGGCCTCCAGCACCCGCAGCTGCTCCAGCGACTCCAGCTGTTCGAGCCGGCCCGGCGGCAGCGCGGCGAAGCGCTGCAGGAACCCGGCGCGGTAGGCATAGATGCCGATGTGGCGCAGCCAGTGCGGCCCGGACAGGCTGTCGCGCGAGCGCGCGAAGCCGTCGCGGTCCCACGGGATCGGCGCGCGGCTGAAGTACAGCGCGTCCAGGTTCTGCTGGCGCACCACCTTGACCACGTTCGGGTCGAACAGGGTTTCGGCGTCTTCGACCGGGGTCGCCAGGGTGGCCATGTCGGCCCCGCTGTAGACCAGCGCTTCGGCCACGGCGCGGATGCCGTCGGCCGGCGCGAACGGTTCGTCGCCCTGCAGGTTGACCACCAGGGTGTCGTCCGACCAGCCCGCCTGCCGCGCGCACTCGGCCAGGCGGTCGGTGCCCGAGGCGTGGCCGGGGTCGGTCATCGCCACCTTCACCGTGGGCAGGCCCTGCAGCGCGTCGGCGATGCGGGTGTCATCGGTGGCCACCCAGACCTCGCGTGCCCCGGCCTGCAGGGCGCGTTCGGCCACGTGCCGCACCAGCGGGGTGCCGCCGAGCAGCCGCAGCGGTTTGCCGGGCAGGCGCGAGGCGGCGTAGCGCGCCGGAATGGCGACAACGAAATCGACGGGCTGGCTCATGCGGGCACCTCCGGTAAAAACGCAACGAAACGGCAGCGCTCAGCGCTTGCCGAGTTTATCCACGCGGTCGAGCAGTGCGACCCAGAACGCGGCCGGCAGGTCGGCCGACAACGGCACGGCGAAATGCCATTCGTTGGCGAACACCTTGCACTTCACCGCGTCCTTTTCGGTCATCAGTACCGGCAGCTCGCTGCCGAAACGCAGGTCGGCCGGCTGGTAGGCATGGTGGTCGGCGAAGGCATGCGGAACCACGCCGATGCCCTGCGCGCGCAGCATGTCGAAGAAGCGCTGCGGGTGCGCGATGCCGGCCACCGCGTGTACGCGCTGGCCACGGAAGTGCGACAGCGCGCGGGCGCGGCCGCCGCTGAGCGGCTGGGCGCGGTCGATATGCAGCTGCATCGCCCATTCGCCGAACCCGCACGACGCGAGCGCGGCCGGGTCGGCGCTGGCCTGACCCAGGTTGACCACGCGGAAGTCGCAGTCGCGCGCGCGGCTGGCCGGTTCGCGCAATGGACCGGCCGGGATCAGCCGCCCGTTGCCATAGCGGCGCTGCGCGTCGACCACTTCGATCTCGACGTCGCGCGCCAGCCGGTAGTGCTGCAGGCCGTCGTCGCAGACGATGATGTCGCAGCCGGCTTCGATCAGCGCCTTGCCGGCCGCCACGCGGTCGGCGTCGACCCGCACCGGCACGCCGGTCTTCCAGGCGATCAGTACCGGCTCGTCGCCGCCCAGCGCGGTTTCGGTATCCGCATCCACCCAGCGCGCGCTCTTGGCGTCTTCGCGGCCGTAGCCGCGGCTGGCCACGCCGGGTTTCCAGCCGGCTTCGCGCAGGCGGTCGACCAGCGCGATGGTCAGCGGCGTCTTGCCGGTGCCGCCGGCGGTCACGTTGCCGACCACGATCACCGGCACCGGCAATGCGTGGCGCTTGAACCAGCCGCGCCGATACAGCGCCCTACGCAGCGCCACCACGCCGCCATACACCGGCGCCAGGACGCGCGCGGCGAACGGAACCGCACTGCCGTCATACCAGTACGACGGCGTCTGGGACCCCTTCGACGCCATCAGGACTGCCTTTCGCGGAACTGCATCTTGTGCAGGTGTTCATACAGCCCGCCCAGCGCCAGCAGCTCGCTGTGGGTGCCGCGCTCGACGATGCGGCCGTGGTCCATCACCAGCACCTGGTCGGCGTGTTCGATGGTGGACAGGCGGTGCGCGATCACCAGCGTGGTGCGTTCGGGCATCAGGCGCTGCAGTGCGTCCTGCACCAGCCGCTCGGATTCGTTGTCCAGCGCGGCGGTGGCTTCGTCCAGGATCAGCACCGGCGCGTCGCGCAGGATCGCGCGGGCGATCGCCAGGCGCTGGCGCTGGCCACCGGAAAGCAGCGCACCGTTCTCACCGACCGGGGTCTGCAGCTGCTGCGGCATGCGTTCGATGAACTCCCACGCGTTGGCCGCTTCGGCCGCCTTGCGGATCTGTTCGTCGGTGGCATCCATGCCATAGGCGATGTTGGCGCCCACGGTGTCGTCGAACAGCATGACCTTCTGCCCGACCATCGCGACCTGGCGGCGCAGGTCGGCCAGCGGGTAGTCGTCCAGTGGCACGCCGTCGAGACGGATGCAGCCGCCGCTGGGTTCGTAGAAGCGCGGCACCAGGCGGATCAGGCTGGTCTTGCCGCTGCCGGAGCGGCCGACGATGGCGGTGACGGTGCCCGGCTTGGCCACGAAGGTGATGTCGTCGAGCGCGATGCCGGTATCTTCGCGATAGCGCAGCATCACGTGCTCGAACGACAGTTCGCCGCGCACGCGCTGGGCGCGCGTGCTGCCCTGGTCGCGCTCGACCGGCAGGTCGAGGATGCCGAACAGGCGTTCGGCGGCGGCCACGCCGCGCGAGATCGAAGTCTGCACGCTGGTCAGGCGGCGCAGCGAGGGAATGATGGCCATCATCGAGGTCATCAGGCCCATGAACTGGCCGGCGTTCAAGCGCCCGGCGAGTGCCTCGCGGGTGGATACCCACACGATCACCGCCAGCGCCAGCGCGGCGAGGAACTGCACGGTGCTGGAGGCCAGCGCGCGCGTGGTTTCCACCTTCATGTTGAGGCCGAGCATGCGGTTCGCCAGGCGCGAATAGCGCGCAATCTCGTGCGCCTGGGTGCCGTGCACCTTCACTTCCTGCTGCGCCGCCAGCGACTGCTCGGCGGTCTGCGCCATGCTGCCCATGCCGTCCTGGATGCCGCGGCTGATGCGCCGGTAGCGCTTGCCCACGAACGACACGATCACGCCGATCAGCGGCACCACCACCAGCATCGCCACGGTGACCTTGACGCTCATCTGCAGCATCACCACCAGCATGGCGATGATGGTCAGGGTGTCGGCGACCAGCGTCTTGAGCGCGTCCGCACTGGCCTGGGTGACCTGCTCGGTGTCGTAGTTCAGTCGGCTGACCATGACCGGCGTGGCTTCGCTGTCGAAGTGCGACGACGGCAGGTGCAGGTACTTGGACAGCACCTGCTCACGCAGGTCGCGGACCACGCTGCGGCCGGTGCGGGCCAGTGCGTAGTCGCTGACCAGGGTGGCCAGGCTGCGCATCATGAACAGGCCGAGGATGGTCAGCGGCAGGATCACCGCCATGCGCGGCTCGGGATTGACGAAGCCGCGGTTGACGAGCGGCTCCATCAGCTTGGTGAAGTGGTAGCCGGCCAGCGCTTCGACCACCATCGCGATGACAGCGGCAACCATGAACACCCAGTAGGCGCGGGTGTAGCCGAGCAGGCGCTTGTAGATCGGCCAGATCGGCGCGTGTTGTTTACTCATGGACGCACCTCCGGCGCGGTAGCGATGGCGATGCGGCGGAAACCGAGCTGGCCCAGGGCGTCCTGGGCGGTGACCACGGCCTGGTACGGGGTGCGCGCGTCGGCGCGCAGCAGCACGGTCTGCTCACGGTCGCTGCCGGCGACGGCGGCAATGGTCTGCTTGACCGACTCGACGTCCGTGCGCAGCACTTCCTGGTCGTTGATGAAGTAACGGCCTTCGGCGTTGACCAGCACGCTCAGCGAACGCGGCGGCTCGGTGGTGTCCTGCTGGCTGGCGGTCGGCAGCTGCAGCTGCAGCGTCGAGCGCGCGTCGAAGGTGGTGGTGACCACGAAGAAGATGATCAGTACGAGGATGACGTCGATCAGGGGCACCAGATCGATATGCACCTCGTCCTGGACCCGGTCGTTGCGGATGCGCATCCGTCAGCCCTTGGCCGTGACAGGCGCAGCGGCCGCAGAGGCGGCGCCGGCGCGGGGCGGCGTGTTCAGAACGCTGGGGCGGCCGTCCAACGCATCGAGCAGTGCCGACGCTTCCATTTCCATCTCGATCACGTAACCGCCGATGCGGCCCTTGAAGTAGCGATGGAACATCAGCGCCGGAATGGCCACGATCATGCCGGTGGCGGTGCACACCAGCGCCTTGCCGATACCGCCGGCCAGCTGGTTCACGTCGCCCACGCCGTGGTCGAGGATGCCCATGAACATCTGGATCATGCCGACCACGGTACCGAGCAGGCCCAGCAGCGGGCCGGCCGAGGCGATCGTGCCCAGCGCGTTCAGGAAACGCTCCATGCGGTGCACCAGGTGCCGGCCGGCATCTTCGATGCGCTCGCGGATCTGGTCGCGCGGGCGATTGCGCGCTTCCAGCGCCACGGCCAGCAACGCGCCCAGCGGCGAGTTGGCCCGCAGCGACTGGATGTGGGTGGGGTCGAGCTTGCCGCGCGCCGCCCAGTTGCGCACTTCCTGGCCCAGCCCCGGGGGCAGGACCTCATTGCGTCGCAAGGTCCAGAAACGCTCCAGGACAATCGCCAAAGCCAGTACGCCCAACAGCAGCAGCGGCAGCATCGGCCAGCCACCGGCCTTGACCAGTTCCCACACGTTTCAACCCTCCGGCCCATCGACCGTGTTCATGACCGCCGATAGGATAGCAGCCGACCGCGCCCGCTCCGCGGCATCCCACCAACGGCGTTCGAAAAGACGCTGTTCGCGGACCTGGAGCCCGTCCCGGCCCAGCCAGATCCGCAGCGCGCCGCTGTCTGCGGTGCCCAGCACCTCGGCGCTGGCCGCGCGCCAGCGCTGCACCACCTCCCGGCGCGGGTGGCCGAAGCGGTTGCCGTGCCCGGCCGAGACGATGGCCAGGCGTGGCGCCACCGCCTGTATCCAGTCAGGGCTGGAGGACCCCGCGCTGCCATGGTGGGCCACCAGCGCGACCTCGGCGCGCAACGCGCCGGGGGCAGCCGCCAGCAGGCGCGCTTCCTCGGCGTGGCCGATGTCGCCGGTCAGCAGCACGGCGCCATGCAGGGTCTGGATGCGCAGCACGCAGCTGCTGGCATTGCCGGCGTAGGCCATTCCCGCGGGCGGATGCAGGACGGTGAAGTCGACCTGGTCCCAGCGCCAGCGATCCCCGGCCTGGCACGGCGTGAGGTCGGCGCGGACCGCACCGGCCGGGGCATGCAGCGGCGGAGTGCCGAAGTGGAGGCGCACGGCCGGCATGCCGCCCGCGTGGTCGCGGTCGCCGTGGCTGAGCAGCACGCGGTCCAGGCCGGCTTCGCCCACTGCATGCAGGGTCGGCACGACGACCCGCTCGCCGGCGTCGAAGCCGCCCTCTGCCGCCGGCCCGGCGTCGTACAGCAGGCGGTGGCGATGGGTGCGCACCCACACCGCCAGGCCCTGCCCCACGTCCATGACCAGCAGTTCGACCTCGCCGGGCGCAGGGCGGTCGCGGGCCGGCCACAGCAGCGGCAGGCACAGCAGCAGGGCCGGAAAGCGTGCCCCGGCGGCGCGCGGCAGCAGCAGCCAGAACACGCCAAGCAGCGCGGCCGGCACCGCGCCGGCGCCCGCCAACGGCGCCCACCACAGCGCCCAAGGCTGCCGCGCGACGGTGCCGAACAGCCACCAGCTCGCCTCGAAACAGGCGGCGGCCGCGCGCCAAGGCCAGCGCCCGGCGCCCTCGTACACCGCTTCCAGTCCCGTGCCCAGCAGTGACAGCGGCACCACCACCAGGCTCCACCACGGGATGGCCAGCAGGTTGACCAGCGGACCGGCGCGCGAGGCCTGGCCGAACAGCGCCACGGTCAGCGGCAGCAGCGCCAGCGTGGCCACGCCCTGCGCGGCCAGGAAGGTGCGCAGCCAGTGCAGGTCGCGGCCCGGCAGGCACCAGACCAGCCACAGCACGCCGGCGAAACTGAGCCAGAACCCCGGCGCCAGCAGCGACAGTGGGTCGACCAGCAGCACCGCCAATGCCGCCAGGGCCAGCGACTGGCCGACCGTGCCGGGGCGCCGCGTGCAGCGGGCCAGCGCCACCACCGCGATCATCAGCACCGTGCGCACGGTCGGCAGGGCGAAGCCGGCCGCTGCGGCGTACAGCGCGGCCCCGACCACGGCCGACGAGGCCGCGGCCAGAGGCCGTGGCCAGTACCGGCCCAGCACCGGGAGTACCCGCCACACCAGCGACGCCAGTGCCGCCGCAAACCCCGCGACCAGCCCGACGTGGAACCCGGAAATGGCGATCAGATGGGTCAGGCCCAGCGCGCGCAGGTCATCCCAGTCACGCTGCCCCAGCGCCCGGGTGTCGCCCAGCGCCAGCGCCTGCACGAAGCGCGCGCCGGGGCCCGGCACCTGCACGGCGATGGCCGCGGCCATGCGCTCGCGCCAGGCCGGCAGTCCCGTCGGCGGGCCCAGCGCCCTGCCCGCGCGCACATGCCCGGTGCCGGCCAGCCGCTGCAGCAGCGCGTGCCGCTCGGCATCGAAACCGCCGGGGTTGCGCAGTCCACGCGGCGGGCGCAGCCGCGCCTGGAACTGCCAGCGGGCACCGGCCTGCACGGCCAGGCGCGGTGCAGGCGCGCGGGTAGGCGTGGCGTCGTACCAGGCCAGCGCCAACTCGCGACCGCGCAGCAGGGTCGGCTGGGCTGGATCGTCATCCACGCGAATACGGAACCGGGTGCTGCGCGGCCCGTGTTGCGGCAGGTCCACCACCCTGCCCTGCACGGTGTACTCGCGGGAGGTCGCATGGGCCGGCAGCTGTATGTCCAGTCCGGCTTGCGCCTGCACCGTGGTCCAGCCGATGCCCACCAGCAACGCGCCGCACCAGCGTCCACGCCCCCAGCTGCACCAGAGCAGGACGCCGGCGCACAGCGCGCACCACGCCGTGACCACTGGCATCAGCAACGGCGCGAACACCACCCCGCAGGCGCCGCACAGCAGCGCAGCTGCGGCGGCTTTGCCGAATATCGGCAACGGCGCTGCAAAGATTCGTGGGGACTGCTGCGACACGCACGACATGCAGCACACCCGCTGCGATGGAACGCACAGCGTGGACAGTCGGCGATGCCCGTGCCATCGGCCGGGTGCGAAACAGGGTGTCGGGAAGTTCCGCTGGCGCAGGGCGCAGAAAGCAAAAAAGCCGACCTGATGGCCGGCTTTTCTGTTGTTCCACCGCAGTCGCTGGGACTGGAGTGGTGGGCGGTACAGGGTTCGAACCTGTGACCCCTACCATGTCAAGGTAGTGCTCTACCGCTGAGCTAACCGCCCGTTTTTCTCGCTGCCCCGCTGCGTTTGCGTCGGTGCAGGCCGCGTATATTACGGACGTCCTGCGTGAAGAGCAACACTTTTGTGAAGGTTTTTAACAACCGGTTGTTCAGCCCAGGCTGAGCTCCTTCAGCTGGCGGATCTGGTCGCGCACGCGTGCGGCATCTTCGAACTCCAGGTCGCGTGCGTGCTGGTACATCTGCTGCTCCAGCGCCTGCAGCCGCTTGGCGATCTGGGCCGGCTCCAGCGTGCGGTAATCCACCGCGTCTTCGGCCACCTTGCCACCGCGCCCCTTGCCCTTGCCGCGCGCTTCCTTTTCGGCCGCTTCCGAGCGCGCGCCTTCCAGCACGTCCACGATCGGGCGCAGCACCGACTTGGGCACGATGCCGTGCGCTTCGTTGTACTCCACCTGCTTGGCACGACGCCGGTCGGTTTCCTCGATCGCCGCCTGCATCGAGCGGGTGATCTTGTCCGCGTACAGGATCGCCTTGCCACGCAGGTTGCGCGCGGCGCGACCGATGGTCTGGATCAGCGAGCCGGTCGAACGCAGGAAGCCTTCCTTGTCGGCATCGAGGATCGCCACCAGCGACACTTCCGGCATGTCCAGGCCTTCGCGCAGCAGGTTGATGCCGACCAGCACGTCGAACTTGCCCAGGCGCAGGTCGCGGATGATCTCCACGCGTTCCACCGTGTCGATGTCCGAGTGCAGGTAGCGCACGCGGATGCCGTGTTCGGTGAGGTATTCGGTGAGGTTCTCGGCCATGCGCTTGGTCAGCGTGGTGACCAGCACACGGTCGCCGAGCTTGATGCGCTCGGTGACCTCGCTCATCAGGTCGTCGACCTGGGTGCCGACCGGGCGGATTTCCACCACCGGATCGATCAGGCCGGTCGGGCGCACCACCAGCTCGGTGATCTCGTCGCCGGCCTCACGCAGTTCGTACGGCCCAGGCGTCGCGGACACATAGATGCTGCGCGGGCAACGCGCTTCCCACTCTTCGAAACGCAGCGGTCGGTTGTCCAGCGCCGACGGCAGCCGGAACCCGAATTCCACCAGCGTTTCCTTGCGTGAACGGTCGCCCTTGTACATCGCGCCGATCTGAGGAATGGTCACGTGCGACTCGTCGATCACCAGCAGCGCGTCCGGCGGGAGGTAGTCGAACAGGGTCGGCGGCGGCTCGCCGGCGGCCTTGCCGGTGAGGTGCCGCGAATAGTTTTCGATGCCGTTGCAGAACCCGACCTCGGCCATCATTTCCAGGTCGAACTGGGTGCGCTGCGCCAGGCGCTGCGCTTCCACCAGCTTGTTCTGCTCGTACAGCTGCTCCAGCCGCACCTTGAGTTCGGCCTTGATCGTATCGACCGCCGACAGCACGCGCTCGCGGGTAGTGGCGTAGTGGGTCTTGGGGTACACCGTGTAGCGCTGCAGCCGGCGCAGGCTTTCGCCGGTGAGCGGATCGAACATGCTGATCTGCTCGACTTCGCCATCGAACAGCTCGATGCGTACCGCTTCGCTGTCCGACTCGGCCGGGAAGATGTCGATCACCTCGCCACGCACGCGGAAGGTACCGCGATGCAGCTCGTACTCGTTGCGGGTGTACTGCAGCTGGGTGAGGTGGTTGATCAGGTCGCGCTGGTCGATGCGCTCGCCGGTGGACAGGATCAGGCGCAGCGACAGGTAGTCTTCCGGCGCGCCGAGGCCGTAGATCGCCGAGACCGTGGCGACCACGATCGCATCCGGGCGCGACAACAGGGTCTTGGTCGCCGCCAGGCGCATCTGCTCGATATGTTCGTTGATCGAACTGTCCTTCTCGATGAAGGTGTCCGACGAGGGCACGTAGGCTTCGGGCTGGTAGTAGTCGTAGTAGCTGACGAAGTACTCCACCGCGTTGTGCGGGAAGAACGCCTTGAACTCGCCGTACAGCTGCGCCGCCAGGGTCTTGTTCGGTGCCATCACCAGGGTCGGCTTCTGCACCTGCTGGATCACGTTGGCGATGGTGTAGGTCTTGCCCGAGCCGGTCACGCCGAGCAGGGTCTGCTTGGCGATGCCGGCCTCGAAGTTGGCCGTCAGCTTCTCGATCGCCGCCGGCTGGTCGCCCGCCGGGGAGTACGGAGATACAAGTTCGAAGCGATCGCTCATGGTGCCGCCATAGACCGGGCCTTCCATTATACCGGGGGGTTGGGTGACGGCTGGCTGAGGGGGTGGCTTACGCGGCAAGGCGTGAAGCGCCGATGGGCCTGGGCGTCGGCGGGGCTCAGGGTGGGGGTCCTTTCCCTCGGGGTGCGCCCATGCTGCCGCCACGTCGCCACTCCCGTCGCCTGCGCGGCATTACCCTGCTGGAGTTGTGCATGGCACTGGCCCTGCTGGCTGTCTTCTGCCTGCTTGCCCTGCCCTCATTCAGCGCCACGGTCAGCCGCGTGCGTGCAGACACCCTGCGCATGACGCTGGTTTCGGTCTTCAACAGCGCGCGCAGCACGGCCATCACCCGGAACGCGCCGGTGGCGGTGTGCCCCAGCGAGGACGGCCGAACCTGTGGCCACGACTGGAGCCAGGGCTGGTTGATCCACCGCGACCGGGGTACCCGTACGCCGTCGCCTGCGGAGGAAGACATCTTCCAGTACCGCGAGGGCTACCGCGACGCCACGGTGCGGGCCACCACGTCCCAAGGCCGGCTGCGCCTGCGCTTCCAGGGTGACGGACGCAGCGGCGGCAGCCCGTCGACAGTCGACATCTGCGCCGGCGGCGGGCTGAGCGGCCAGGTCATCGTCAACAACGTGGGCCGGACCCGGGCATTGCGGATACGCGATATCACCGACTGCCCGCGCTGAAACGACAAAAGCCGCGATTGCTCGCGGCTTCTGCAGATACTGGCGCCCGAAGTTGGACTCGAACCAACGACCCCCTGATTAACAGTCAAGTGCTCTAACCGGCTGAGCTATTCGGGCGGGAGGCGCATTGTAAGGAGCCATTTCCCGGCTTGCAAGCCCCTCCCGGACCCTGCAGGTCGCTTACCAGCACTCCGACAGGGTCGTGCCTGCCGTCTTGACGTTGGCCTGGTTGACCGACAGGTTCTTGCACTTGTCTTTGGACTGCGCGGTTCCAGCGGTGGCAGTGAGGGTGAACGTCCGCGCAGCGGTATTCATGGTGATCGTGTAGGCGGCCGTTCCCCCCTCGCGAGGCGACTGGATCGTGTTCGTCCCGTTCGGGAAGGTGTACCCGACGTACGTGTTGTTCACCGTATGGAAGCGCTCGGCAGATGCCGCGTACTCCACCAGGTCCGCCTTGGCCTGCGCACGGCGTGATTTACGCACGTGCTCGGAGTAGTTGGGAAGCGCGATGGCGGCGATGATTGCCACCACTGCGACCACGATCATGAGTTCGATCAGGGTGAAGCCGCGCGCGCGGCTTCGGAGAGGCGTGGTCATGGCGGTTTTCCTCACTTGATCTGCCTCCAGGACTGGCGGCCACAGGGATACGGCAGGTACATCGGCGGCGCACCGGCCACGCTCACCTGCATCATGCAGGCCGAGCCCGGAGGTGTGGGCGGCGGAGTGGTGCCAGTTTTTTCGGGTGCGGACAAGCGAGGCACCACTGAGGTAGTCACGTCACGCACCGGTGCGTTACCCCCAGTGCTCAAGGGCAATGCCGCCGTGCCTGCGCTCGGGGACTTCCCGTCTGGCGTACCTTGGCGCACCTGCGAAAGTGCAGCGGTACCGGTGCCGGTGTTCAAGCCGAACAACCAGTTTGAACCGTCAACGGTGCATCCTCCCGTCTTGCCCAGCTGCGGAACATAGGTCGGCATGAACACGATGCCTGCAGTCACCGTCGGACTTCCCACAAAGCGCTCCCCAGCCGGCAGTATCACTGTCCAGCCTTGGCTGTTGGCGGGATTCGTACCAAGAGTAACGGTCCGTTCGGCCGTTCCGTTACTTACAGTGATGGGCCGCAGGTTCGCGGATGTGAGCGTCGTGGTCACGGCCTTGCCACTGGTGTCGTTGACCCCGTAGAGACCTTGCACGCTAGTGTCCAGACCGTCCTCTACATAGGAGAAGCTACCCGTACCAAACAACAGCATCACGCCACCCGCCGGGCCGGCCGTAGTGGTCAGTCCCCCCATGATCGGCTGACGATAAGTCAGTTTGTCGGTATCGACACTGGTCTTGGTAGTGAACAACGGCACCGTCGGGGCCTTGGTGCTGGTCAGGTCAAACTTCCAGATGGCGCCTTTCTGGTCGGCTGCATACACGGTGTCGGCGTAGCCATCGCGGCCGGCCTTGTCCTGGTTGGTATCCGACCAGCGGTCCACGACAACGATGTTGTTCAGACCGTTCTTGCCAGCAGGCAGGTTTGTGCCCGCCTCTTCCACGACGTACGTAGTGACTTTGGGCTTGGTGCCCGCGACCATGTCGACCACGAACAACGCAGCCTTCCCACTCTTGCTCTCCACACCGTTACCGAAGATGGCCTTGAATGCGGTGCCAGAACCAGAGGAGGTCTTGACCGGCACGATCACGGGCTTGCCGAGCACGTGGCCGATGTTGTCGCGAACCACGGCATCAAGCTGGGTGTCGAAATCATTCAGTTCCCAAAGCACGCTGGCCTTCTTGAACTGCGTCGGGTCGGTCACGTCCAGCGCGAAAACACTTCGTCCGCCCGCGCCCGCAGTTGCCACCAGCCCGGTGCCCCAGGTGCTGCCGTTGTGGACATCACCCACTACCACGGGGCCGTCGACATAGTAACGGTGCTCGAAACTCATGTCCTGCTGAGCTGACGAATCGAACGGTACCAGCAGGTTACCCATGTGCCCCAGCGAAGTGGACGGTACGTACCCGAACACTTCCTTGCCGCCATTCGCATCCTGGACGCCATCAGAGCCCATACCGCCGTCGAAGGCATGGAGCATGCCGTCGTTGGCACCGGCGTACACCATGTAACGCCGATTACCTCGCTTGCTGGCTAAATAGCTGACATAAGTGTCGCCGATGGTGCCCAGCTTGCGATAGCCGAAATCGTCGGTGGGCGAGCTCAACACCGGCGTGGAATTGATGATGTCACCAAGCACGGTGGTCCGATCACGCAACTTGCCTCCATTGCGCACTTCCAGCGAAGTGTTGCCGAGCAGATAGGACACCGCGGTGATGTTGTCGCCGGCAAGAGCACCGATAGTGCCACAGCGCCTCATGCCCGCGTACAGGCCAGCCGGCTTGCTGCAGAGATCGTCCAAACTAACATTGTCGGCAATGAACGGCTGGACCTCGCCGTTCTTTCGCATCCAGACCTTGCGCGAGGCAGCCGCAGGCATGCGCTCTGATGCCTCCCAAGCCTTCTCGGACACAATCGCCCGCGTCGCGGGATCCACGCTCAGCTTGAAGGCCGTCAGCTTTCCGTACCAGTCCGTACCACTGTTGGTAGCTTCATAGAAAGGCTCGACCGACAGAGAGCCCTTGCCGATACGGGCACCAGTCAGCGAGCGGGTACCAGAAGGCGTGGCCCCCTTCGACACATTGCTGATGATCCGACGCATGGCAGCGGTAATGTCGGACGGCTTGGTGGCATTGACCATCTCACCGTGGGTATAGAGCACGGCTTCCCAGAGCTCATCCACCGCACCGGGCGCCAGATCGACGGTGGTGGTGCCAAAGGTCGGCGGTTGTTCGTACGGATCAGGCGTCAGAATCCAAGGCTTCGAGGGCGTTGGCACGTAAGTCACACCGAACTGCTCACCCAGCGTCCCCAAAGTCACGCCATAGAAGTTCATATGGAGAGACTTTTTGCAGTCGAGCTTGCCATCCGGACAATCAGCCGCAACGGGGACTGAGTTACTTTCGATACCGGGGACCAGGGAGCTGTCGTAATAGGGCGCGACGAGCTTGCTCATGCGCGTATTGTTGCCAGTCTCGTTGATATACCCGTCAGTGAAGAGCATCCCGGCATTCTTCTGGCAGGACAACAGCACAGGTGGACTGGGGTCGCTGCTGCTTTGAACGCGCTGGAACTGCGCTCCAAGGTGCGCTGCCGCCGAGCGGTTCGGCGTACTGCCACTCGCACGCATGTTCTGGGTGATGTCCTTGAGGAGTGCGACCTTTTCCGACTCCTCGGTGATGTTGTACATCTTGGCCGTGCCACGACTGTTGATGCGGAACCAGCCCACCCGAAGATTTTCTGGCTCATGAAGTGCATTCGTGGCCGCACCGATCAACGCTTCACGGCGCGTTCTATAGAAACTGAACCAATTTGCGAAGTTATTGATCGCACTCGTATAGAGAGGGGTGGAGGTGAAATTATCCGACCTGATCTCGTACTTATAGAGCGTCCCAGGCCGGCCATGCAACGGATTGGTCACCGTCACAATGGCTGCGTCCTTGAATCCGTAGCTCGCGGGCATTTTCTCGGCAAGATAGAACGTCGCCGGATAGTACCTAAGCGCCGCAACGCATGTGCCAGTAAACGTAACCTGCCGTGTCAGCACACGGAAGTCGCCATCGGTATAGGCGTTGGAGTTGTTGTTGATGTTGCGATCGGTAACGTCTGTGGAGCATCGATTGGCCTCGATCGCCGCACCCGACGGCAGCACCATCCCGCTACGGAAGGTAAAGCGCCAGTCGGCGCCCACTCTGGTTTCTGTTGCGGTTAGATTTTGAACGCCGGCCTTTTTGCCACTCGCACCGGCGGGACGAGGATCCAGGGGCGCGGCCTTTGGATCGATGGTCATATAGCTGGGCGTCGCTTTCGCACCGGTTTTCCAATCCGGGTAGAGATCGCGCGGATCAAAGTACGCCGTGTTCACGTCTGGGGAACGAGCAAAGCCATATGCATCCAGCGGAGGAAGCGCGGCATCACCACTTCGATCGTAGGAAGGTGTCAAGTAGTAATAGTTCTGACCGGTGCCGATACCATACCCGTAGGGCGTCGAGCCCGAGTAGAAGCCAGTCGTACGATTCCGGTTGCCCTCGTCAACCCAACGATAGACACCGTCGCGCGTAGGGTTCAGTACCTCCCAAAGCATGGAGCCGGAGTCATCGAGTGCCATGATGAACGCAGGCGTCGCTGGCACCTGAATATTGAGCGGCTGCTGCGAAAGCGTGCCCTGCCCCTGCTTTGCCAACAGGCTGTATGTCAACCAGCCTCCCGCCATCAGCACGCCGATAGACGCTGCGGTGAACCACTTTTTCTTCTGCGAAACCATCGCCCGCGCCCTCAAAGTTTGAATATGGTATCGATCACCGTAGCCGACGATGCAGCTGCTGGGTCGTCAATCGAGAACCCGGTGATCTGATAGATGGGAGTGGTTTCATCCAGCGCCTCGCCCATGTCCAGGGAGGCCTCGCCAACGATGCATTTGTCGATCTGGCGCACGTTGACCTTGGTAGTCGTGCCGGCGGGCACTTTAATCGCCCACTCCACCGGGTCGTAGCCGTCGTCACAGGTGCGATTGATGTCGCCTTCCGCGACAAGGGCACCTTGGGCCGCATCATTGCGATTGGCGATGTTCTCCACCGATCGCTCGGCATTGCGTACTACGCCCTCGCCATTCTGGAAGGCGCGGTTGGCGGCACGGTAATTGGAGGCCATCTTTTCCTGCATGCCTGCCACTTGCATGCCGGCGATACCCAGCAGTGCGAGCAGGATCAGCATGATGAGCGCCACGTACAGCACGGCACCCTGTTGTTTCTGCGTTGAGGTAATGGCGGGAGCAGAGCGCGAGTTGGTAGCCATGTCAGTTTCCGAACAGTCGATTGCGCAAGGCGACGGAGACCTCATAACCAGAGCGGTAACGGACATCATTGGTCGCGGCGGGTGCGAACTCCACACCGAGCACGGAGGGCCGGTTGGTCGCGGCTACCGAGGAAGATCGTTCCGGGCTTACCGCAAGCAGCCCGACCTTGACCTGGCCAACGCGCAGCCACTGGCCTGCGCCTGTGGCATTCGCATCGGTGGTGACGCCGCTGGCGACCGCCGATTGGGTGATATTGCCTGCGGGTGGCGTTGCAAGCCCGATTACCGGGGTGTTGTCGAGCCCAAACATCAGCTGCAGATTCTCGATGCCCTCCACCACCTCTTCGTTGGTGGTGTAGTTTCCACTGGAATCCGCGCGGGCGCGGCGCAATCCATTGACACCTGTGGTGGCATTGGGAGCGATGTAGTAGACCAGCGACTCGGCGCGATACAGCATGGTCTGCCCGGTCGGCTGTGCGGTGTACCGGCTCAGGTTGACCCCTGCCGCCTCCACGGTGTTTCCATTCAGCTTGCCGGCAAAAATGTCGGCATGGCCACAGTCTGCGATCCCGAACAGGGTGGGATTGGCGACGCCGTCTTTCGTGACTCTCGCCATCGGACCCTGCGCCCCGGTGATCGTGGAATTATTGCTGGCGAACGCAATCTGGTTGACCGGTACACCTTCGGCCCCCAGGAAACGCAGTACGAGTACGTCGCTGCCGCCGGCCGGGTCAGGTGACAGCTTGATGGTGTTCGGAAGCGTCGGCGCGGTCCATGTACCACCGAGCGTCAACGCGTTCCCCGGCGCGGTATTCGGAGCTTCGAAGCCCTGGATCGACACGCTGAAATCCAGTGGCGAACCGCTGCCGGTCGCCGCGGCCAAATGGTTTACCGGGTCACCGAGGTTCTTGACGATATGGGCCTGGTCGTTGACGCAGCCCATGTGGCCGGCCATGCGCAGGTCGCGCTCGAGGAACTCCAGCGCAAAACGTGCATTCTCCTGCACACGCGAAGCGCCTTCAGAGAGTCGGGATGCTGTCTGCGACGCTGAGAAGATCTGGATGACACCCAGCATGATCAGCAGGCCGATCACCATCGCGATCATCATCTCGACCAGCGAGACACCGGCCATCGAAGCGGGACGGGAAGAGCCGCGGTTCATAGTTCGGTTTCCAGGGCGAAGGTGGTGGTCTGGTCGGGATTTTTCGGATCCCAGCGCTGGTCGCCCCAGGTGATCGCCACAGTGACCGCGCCGTTGTTGACGGTGACCTGCGCGCCGGCATCGCTGCCCAGCGCCCGGACGACCTGGCACTGCCAGAGGGTCATCTTGTCGGCCAGCGCGACCGCACCCGCGCCGGGCGCACAGACGTTCTGCACGGTCTTGCTGCCGGGGGTGAAACTGGCACCGGAGTACCAGCTGGCCTGGTAGCGGTTCGAGCGCATCTGCTCGATCAGGTCATAGGCGAGGTTGGTGGCCTGGGTCCGGTAGTTGGCACTCTGCACGTAGCGCACGTTCATGGTCTGCATGAGCGCGAACCCCAGCAGGCCGAAGCCCAGCACAAGCACGGCGATCAGCACCTCGAGCAGGCCAACGCCCTTCTGCCGACGCGGGGAATGAAAAGGCTTCACGAACAGATCTCCTTGGTGCTGCGCAGCTGGCCGGACGCATTGACGCGCAACGTGCGTTGCTGCTGC
This sequence comes from Stenotrophomonas aracearum, assembly GCF_031834615.1. NCBI lineage: Bacteria > Pseudomonadati > Pseudomonadota > Gammaproteobacteria > Lysobacterales > Lysobacteraceae > Stenotrophomonas > Stenotrophomonas aracearum. Next base: position 1,509,833 of record NZ_CP115543.1, on the reverse strand, counting down.
GCGTTGGTGTTGCATTTCACCGAGCGAATGCGCAGCAGCTGATCATTGGCGTCCCGCCGGCGGCCGCGGGCATCGAAGGCGATGACGGCAGCGGGACCAGTGACTGTCAATGAACTCTTGAAATCGGTGAAACGCAGGACGGTGCCATCTGTCGGGGCACCGTCGCCGTCCGGGTCACTGAAGGCGGCGATGCCCTGGGCCCAGGCACCATCGCAGGACGCACCCGTGCTGCTGCCGCAGACCACGCCGCCCTGGCCGCTGCGGATGGCCTCGCTGCGGGCCAGGTTGACCATTCCAACCACTTCGTTATTGGCCGTGGCCACGCGGTTGTTGCGGATCGTCGACTGGAAGCTGGGCAAGGCAATCGTGGCCAGGATCGCCATGACGGCGACCGTGACCATCAGCTCGATCAGGGTGAAGCCCTTTGAAAAACGCGTTTGCATGGAACGCTCCCCAGCGTGATGACAGGACAATGAACGCCCCGCCGCCCAGCGGCAAGCGCCGGAGGGACGAACGGTCGCCCAAGGGCGACGGGCGTCAAACCGTTGACACCCGTACGGTGAGCGGGCCGGGCGGACTCCCCGTCCGCCCTGCCCGTTCAGCTCAGGCCAGCACCCGGTAGCAGGGCTGGTACTCGCCGGAGATCTTCATCCGGCGCTGCTCGACGAAGGCGCGCAGCAGTTCGTCCAGGGCCTGCATCATGTCGGCGTCGCCGTGGATCTCGAACGGACCGAACTGCTCGATGCGACGCATGCCGTCTTCCTTCACGTTGCCCGCGACGATGCCGGAGAACGCGCGGCGCAGGTCGGCCGCCAGCGCATGCGGCGGGCGACCGTGGTGCAGGTCGAGCGCGGCCATGGCTTCATGGGTCGGCACGAACGGCTGCTGGTACTCCCACGGAATCTCGATGGACCAGTTGAAGAAGAACGAGTCCTTCTGCGCCAGGCGGTGCTCGCGCACGCGCTTGATGCCGGCCGACATCTGCCGGGCCACGGCCACCGGGTCGCCGATGATGATCTGGTAGCGCTCGGCGGCGGCATCGCCCAGGGTCAGGCGGATGAAGCGGTCGATCTGCTCGAAGTACGGCGCGGCCACGGTCGGGCCGGTCAGGATCAGCGGGAACGGCAGGTCCTTGTTTTCCTCGCGCAGCAGGATGCCGAGCAGGTACAGGATCTCTTCGGCGGTGCCGACGCCGCCGGCGAACACGATGATGCCGTGGCCGATGCGCACGAACGCTTCGAGACGCTTCTCGATGTCCGGCATGATCACCAGGTGGTTCACGATCGGGTTCGGCGACTCGGCGGCGATGATGCCCGGCTCGGTCAGGCCGATATAGCGCGTGGTGTGCTTGCGCTGCTTGGCATGGGCGATGGTGGCACCCTTCATCGGGCCCTTCATCGCACCCGGGCCGCAGCCGGTGCAGATGTCCAGCCCGCGCAGGCCCAGCTCGTAGCCGACCTGCTTGGTGTACAGGTACTCGTCGCGGCCGATCGAGTGGCCGCCCCAGCAGACCACCAGGTTCGGGTCGCCCGGGTTGAGGATGCGCGCGTTGCGCAGCAGCCCGAACACCGCATTGGTGATGCCCTCGGACGACTCCAGCTCGGCCGCATAGGCCGGGCCCATCTCGATGGCCATGTAGGCCAGGTCGCGGACCACGGCGAACAGCAGCTCGGCCACGCCACGGATGATCTCGCCGTCCACGAAGGCCATGGCCGGCGCGTTGACCAGGTCGATGCGGACGCCACGGTCCTGCTGGGCAACCTGGATGTCGAAGTCGGGGTACAGATCGCGCGCCGCACGCGGATCGTCGGAGGCACTGCCGCTGGTCAGCACCGCCAGCGCACAGCGCCGCAGCAACTCGTGCATGCCGCCGCCGGAGGCGTCGCGCAGGCGCGCCACTTCCGCACGGGACAGCACGTCCAGCCCACCGCGCGGGTAGATCCGCGCGTCCTGCACCGGCAGCGCGCGCGCCGGCTTTTCAATGATGGTCATTTCCATTCTTTTCGCTGCCTCTAAGGTTGCCAACTTTACTGCTGCCCCCTTTAAAAGCAAAACGGCCGGGTTTCCCCGGCCGTTTCTTTACTTCTTCACGCCGTCAGTTCATCAGAACTGGTAGCGGAAGCCCAGCTGGACCGACCACTGCGACACACCGACGTCGAAGCCGTCTGCGTCGTTGTTGGCCACCACCGGCTCATCCGCGCCGCGGAAGTTGTACACGTACTTGCCGTCCTTGATGCCCTGCAGGGTGGCGACACGCGCATCGGCGAAGAAGCCGTAGTCGTAGATGTTGCCCCAGTCCTTGTTGATCATGTTGCCGACGTTCTGGATATCCAGCCAGATCTCCGACTTGTGACCCTTCATGAAGCCCGGCAGGTCCTGGCTGATGCGCAGGTCGAAGGTGTTGATCCAACCGGTGCGGAACTGGTTGGCCGGCGCGTAGCTGCCCGCGTACTTGGCCAGCTGCGGGTTGTTGGCCAGCCATTCGTAGAACGACTTCTCCATGTTCGCATCGGGGGTGAAGGTGCTGCCCACCAGGTTGCCGAACAGCACGTCGCCCGGGCCTGCCGGCACGTAGAACAGGTCGTTCGCGGTACGGTTGTCGCCGTTGGCGTCGTTCACGTAGACGTAGCTGTACGGACGGCCGCTGCGACCTTCGTAGACCAGGCCGACGCGGGTTTCGTAGTCACCGAAGAACTTGTGCTTCCAGTTCAGCGCACCCGACAGGCGGTCGCGGATCTGGTAGCGCGAGGTGTTCTCGATGTTGTCGTTGGCGTTGAAGGCGTACTGGTAGCCCCAGCCCGAGCTGGCGGTGGAGCTGGTCAGCGTGCCGACTTCGGTCGCATCGGTGTAGGTGTAGCCGATATTCCAGGACCAGTCGCTGTCCGGCGCCCACGGCTTGGCCAGCGAGACGGTGAACTGCGAGGTGCGGCCCTTGTCCGTGTTAGCGATCTCGTAAACAGACTCGTAGGCGCGGTTGCGCCCGAAGCGGTTGTTGCCCGGAGCCCAGGCCGTACCGGTGCTGGCAACGGAGTAGTACATGTCACGGCCGTCCGGACCCTGGTACTGCACCGGACCCAGGTTCAGGTTCTTGTAGTACAGGGCGTCCTTGACCTTGGTGACCAGCAGCTCGGCCGAGGCCACGATGCCGTTCCACGGCAGTTCGTGGTCGAAGGCCAGGTTGGCCTTGTACACCGACGGCATGTTGAAGTCGCTGCCGACGAAGTTGACGTTCTGCAGGTTCGAGCCCGGCGTGGTCGGGACCGGCTGGCCGTCCTTGTTCGGGCTGAACGGCAGTGCCGGGTTGTAGCCGGTGGTGAAGGCGTAGACCGAATTGTTGAAGCCGGTCGCCGAGTAGCTGTTGCTCAGCCACACCTGCGGGGCATCACCCTGGAACAGGCCCACGCCGCCGCGCAGCTGGGTCTGGCGGTCGGTGTCGAAGGTGTAGTTGAAGCCCGCACGCGGCTGGATCAGGAACTTGTTGCTCAGCACTTCGCTGTTGTCGAGGCCGAAGAATGCCGAGGCCGGGGCGTTGTAGGCCGGCGCCGGGCTGGTGTCGGCACGGTCGGCACGCACGCCCAGGGTCAGGGTCAGGTTGTTGTTGACGTACCAGGTGTCCTGCACGAACAGCGCCAGGTTGCTGTACTTGTAGTCAGCCGGAATCGAGCCCGGGGTGCGCTCCGGGTTGTAGTTGTAGGTGCTCCAGCGACCGGCAGCGAAGTTGTCCAGGCCGTAGAAGGTGTATGCACCCCACGAGGTGGCGCCGAAGTAGTTGTAGATGTCGTTGGTGTCGTACGAGGCGCCGAACTTGACGTCGTGGTCACCCAGGGTCCAGGTACCGGCGGCGTAATAGTTCCACGCCTTGGTTTCCAGGATGTTGTTCTGCGAGTTGACTTCGGTACCCAGGTACAGCGAGTCGCCGCCCGGGGCGGTCGGGGTGCCGCCGAAGAAGATGCGGATGCTCGGCGCATCGGTCGACACGTTGCGGATCGCCGAGTATTCGCGGTACGAGGCCTTCAGCTCGGTCGAGAAGTTCGGGCTCCAGTCGCTGAACAGCTGCGCGACGTAGCTCTCGTTGGTCTTGTCGTGCTGGTACCAGTACGAGCTCAGCGAGGCCGAGCTGGTGGTCATGCCGTTGATGCGCAGCTTGCTCTGGTCGATCTTGCTGTAACGGATGTTGGCACGGTGGTTGTCGCTGATGTTCCAGTCCAGCTTCAGCGCGTACTCTTCCATCTCGGTGTCGCCATTGCTGTCCAGGCCACCGGCGGCAATGCCGTAGCCTTCAGCAATCTGCTGCGCACGGGTCACGTCGGCCAGGGTGAACTGCGGGTTGGCCTTGCCCAGCGCGGTGCCGCTCAGGTCGGCGCCCGGGGCGGCCTGCTTGAACTTTTCATAGTTGGCGAAGAAGAACAGCTTGTCCTTCACGATCGGGCCACCCACGGTCATGCCGTAGGTTTCTTCCTTGGTGAAGCCGTTGAACTTCTGGCCTTCCGGGTTGTCGCCGAACCAGTCGCCGTCACGGTAGGTGCCGTAGACCGAGCCATGGAATTCGTTGGTACCGGACTTGGTCACCGCATTGACGGTGGCGCCGGCGGCGGCAGCGATGCTGACGTCGTAGTTGGACAGGTTGATGTCCAGCGCTTCGATGGCTTCCATGGCGACCGGCTGGCGGCGGGTCGGCATGTTGTTGCCTTCCAGGCCGAAGGTGTCGCTGGCGGACACGCCGTCGATGTTGATCGAGTTGAAGCGCGGGTTCTGGCCACCGGCCGAGATCGAGCCCGAGGCGCGGTCGATGAAGGTCACGCGCGGGTCAAGACGCATCAGGTCCTGGATGTTGCCGCCGATCGACGGGGCCATCTCGATCTGCTGCTGGCTGATGTTGGTGCCCGAGCCCATCTTGGTGGAGCTGAACACTTCCGAGCCACCGGCCACGGCCACGACCTGCACGGCTTCCAGGTTGGTGGCAGCGACGTCGCCGGTCAGGGCGGCGTTGACGGTACCGGTCTGGTTCACGCCCAGGTAGACGCCATCTTCGGTCTTGGTGCCTTCACCGGACTTGGTGATGGTGATCGTGTACGGACCACCCACGCGCAGGCCGCGCGCGTTGTAACGACCCGCGGCATCGGTGGTGGCGCGGCTGACCGTGCCCGACTCGACGTGCGTGATGGTGACTTCGGCGCCAGCAACAGGCTGGCCAGCGGCGGACATGACCTGGCCGCCGACACCGGCAGAGGTGCTCTGGGCGAAGGCGGGGGCGGCAGCAAGTACAGCCATGAGGCCAAGGGTGAGCTTGGACATCCGGAGACAGCGTGGGTCGATCATTGGGAGTAGCCTCGATGCGAGTTGGCGATGACGGAAAAAAAAGCGCGCCCAAGCAGCAGCCGTTCAGGCAGCTGCATGGACTTTTATCTGGGTTCCCTTGCCGCAGGCTGGTTTCAGCCGCAACGGTTAACACTAGATTAACACGATAAGCCCGCTGTATGACGGTTTGGCGACAAAACACACGCCATCACAACGCGATCGTGACGCCTTCTTCACATTTGGCTGAATTGGACCAAATGCGACACTTTCCGCCGTTCAGGTGCGGTAGCGAACCCGGGTTCATGAGTACGCCCGGTCAGGGTGCCAACCCGGTGTGTCCGGCTGGTTACGACAAAGCCAGTACCTGGCCGCGATGCGCCACGCCGGCGGCGGACAGAAGCTCCACGGCGGCGGTGGCGTGAACGGCCGGTTCGCGGGCAACGCCGTCCTCGTCCAGCGAGAACGCGCGGGCCCGCAGCGCGGTGCGCATCGGGCCGGGCTGCAGGCCGCTGACCCGCACCGGGCTGCGCGCCAGCTCGTCATGCAGCGCGGCGATCAGGCCACGCAGGCCGTGCTGGGCGGCACCGTAGCCGCCCCAGAAAGCCCGCCCTACCCGCTCGGGATCGTCCACGGTGAACACCAGCGCGGCATCGTCGCGCTGGCGCAGCAGCGGCAGGCAGGCCTGGGCCAGCCAGGCCGGGGCGGTCAGGTTGACGTGTACCGCGCGTGCGAACGCCGCCGGGTCGGCGTGCTCGAACGGGGTCAGGCCCGGGAAGTCGGCGGCGCAGTACAGCACGCCGTCGAGCCGGCCCAGTTCGGACTGCAGGCGTTCGGCCAGGGTGGCGTAGTCGTCCGGGGTGGCCCCTTCCAGGTCCATCGGGTACAGCAGCGGCTCGGGGCCCGCGGCCTCGACCGCCGCATAGACGCGATCGAGCCGACGCGGCTTGCGCCCGAGCAGGACCACGGTGGCCCCGGCTTCGGCACAGGCCACGGCGGCGGCGCTGCCGAAGCCGCCGCCGGCGCCGGCAATGAGAATGACGCGGCCCGCCAGCGCCCCGGTCCCGACCCCGACGGACGGGACCGCGCTCATGGCTGCGACGCCTCTTCGACGATGCGCTTGAGCTCGCCGGATTCAAACAGTTCCAGCACGATGTCGCAGCCGCCGATCAACTCGCCGTTGATGAACAGCTGCGGGAACGTCGGCAGGTTGGAGAAGCGCGGCAGGTTGGCGCGGATCTCGGGTTCTTCAAGCACGTTGACGGTGCGCAGTGCGACCGCGCCGGCGGCCATCAGGGCCTGTACGGCCCGGCTGGAGAAACCGCACATCGGATACTGCGGCGTGCCCTTCATGAACAACACGAGGGGGTACTTCTCCACTTCGGCCTGGATCTGCTGCATCACCGCCACCACACTCTCCCTGCGCAACGGGGCACCCCACCTCGGCGGTCGGATAGACTCCCTGTAACGATCATTGTAATCCTACTGGCCCTGCTGCGACCCATGCCCTTCGACCTGCCCCGCCTGCCCTACGACCGTACCGCCCTGCAGCCGCACCTGTCGGCCACCAGCCTGGACCTGCACCACGGACAGCACCACCGGGCCTATCTGGAGGCGGTCAACGCACGCATTGAAGGCACCGAGCTGGCCGAGCTGTCGCTGGAGGAGATCGTGCGGCAGAGCCAGGGCAGCCTGTTCGACACGGCCGCGCAGGCCTGGAACCACGCCTTCTACTGGCAGTGCCTGGGGCCGCGCGCGGGCGGCGATCCGCAGGGGCGTCTGGGCGAGCTGGTGAGCCGCCATTTCGGCGATGCCAAGCGCCTGCGCGAGGAGTTCGAGCGGGTCGCGCTCGGCCTGTTCGGTGCCGGCTGGGTGTGGCTGGTGCAGCACCCGTCCGGGGCGCTGGCGATCCAGGCCACGCGCAATGCCGGCACGCCGCTGACCGGGCAGAGCACGCCGCTGCTGGCGTGCAATGTGTGGGAACACGCCTATTACACCGACTACCAGAACGACCGCGCGCGTTATCTCGAGGCGTTCTGGAAGCTGGTCAACTGGAACTTCGTGGCCTCGCAGCTGCGCGAGTAATTACCTGCGCAGCGTTGCGACCGCCGGAGCGACCTGTTCGGCTCGCTGCAGCCGGGTGCCCACCGCTTCGATCTCAGTCGCCAGCTGCGCCGCGTCATCGCCGCGCAGGGTGGCGTGGCCGACCTTGCGCCCGTCGCGCGGCTGCTTGCCGTAGTCGTGCCAATGGCCGCCCGGCTGGGCCAGCACGGCGTCGGCATCGGGCATCTCACCGATCCAGTTGAGCATGCAGGCATGGCCGAGCATGCGGGTGTCGCCCAGCGGCAGGCCGAGTACGGCGCGCAGGTGGTTCTCGAACTGCGAGGTTTCGCTGCCTTCGATCGTCCAGTGCCCGGAGTTGTGCACGCGCGGCGCCATTTCGTTGGCCAGCAGTTCCTCGCCCCGGCAGAACAGTTCGAGCGCGAACACCCCCACGTAGTCCAGCTTCTCGGCCAGGGTGCGGGCGTAGCCGATGGCGGCGTCGTACTGCGCGGGTGACAGGCGGGCCGGCGCCACGCTGGCCGAGAGCACACCGTTGACGTGCCAGTTGCCGGTCACCGGCCAGGCGCGGAACTCGCCGTCCAGCCCGCGCACGGCGACCACGCTGACCTCGCGCTCGAAGGCGACGAAGCCTTCCAGGATCAGGCCGGTGCGCTCCACCTGGCCACCGAGTTCGGCCCAGGCCGCGTCGATGTCGGCGGCGCTGCGCAAGCGGAACTGGCCCTTGCCGTCGTAGCCGAAGCGGCGGGTCTTGAGGATGCACGGCAGGCCGAACTCGCCGACCCTGGCGGCCAGCTCATCGCGGCTGCGGATGTCGGCGAACGGTGGCAGCGGGATGCCGAGTCCGGCGAACAGGGTCTTTTCGCTCAGGCGATCCTGCGCGACGGCCAGCGCATCCGGGCTGGGATGCACCGGAACGCGGTCGGCCAGGAACTGCGCACTGCGCGCCGGCACGTTCTCGAAATCGAAGGTGACCACGTCGACCCGCTCGGCGAACGCGGCCAGCGCGGCCTCGTCCTCGAAGGCGGCGACCTGCAGCGGCGCCACCTGGCCGCCGCACGCGTCGGCGGCCGGGTCGAACAATTCAAAGCGCAGGCCCATCGGGGCGCCGGCCAGGACCATCATGCGGGCGAGCTGGCCGCCGCCCAGGATGCCAACGGTCTTCACGGTCATTGGCGCGGGTCGTCGTGGGCCATGACGTCTTCGGTCTGGCGGGCGCGGAAGGCGTCCAGCGCCTGGCCGATGGCGGCCTGTTCCGGCGCCAGCATGGCCGCGGCGAACAGCGCGGCATTGGACGCCCCGGCATTGCCGATGGCGAAGGTGGCGACCGGGATGCCGGCCGGCATCTGCACGATCGACAGCAGCGAGTCCATGCCGTTCAGGGCCTTGGACTGCACCGGCACGCCCAGTACCGGCACGGCGGTCTTGGCCGCGATCATGCCCGGCAGGTGCGCGGCGCCGCCGGCACCGGCGATGATCGCGCGCAGGCCACGCGGGCCGGCCTGTTCGGCGTAGGTGAACAGCACGTCCGGGGTCCGGTGCGCGGATACTACTTTGACTTCGTAGGGAACACCGAGCGCGTCGAGCTTCTGCGCCGCATGCTGCATGGTCTCCCAGTCGGAGCGGGAACCCATGACGATGCCGACGAGCGGCGCGGATTGGTTGGGGGTCATTGGCCGTCACCTGCCTTAAAGACGTATTCTAGCCGCCTTCCACGCATTACGAAGAACCCCATGGATCGCAAAGTCATCGATCGGCTGTGCTCGCCGAACACCCGCCAGCCCCTGTCCCTCCTTGACGCCACGGGCCTTGAGGCGCTGAACCAGGCCATCGCGGCCGGTGCCGTGGCCAAGGCAAGCGGCGACCCGCAGGGCGAGAAGCTGCGCGAGGCACTGCTGACCCGCGACCGCACGCAGGTCTTCCGCGTGGACGACGGCATTCCGGTGCTGCTGGCCGAAGAGGCCATCGACACCGCGCAGATCGCCAACTTCCCGGAAAAATGAGCCCGGCCCCGCTGACGCCTCCGGCCCCGGCGCAGGTCCAGGCCGACGTGGCCCGCGCCCTGGCCGAGGACATCGGCAGCGGCGATGTCACCGCCGCCCTGCTCCCGGACCGCCCGGACAGCGCCTACCTGCTGTGCAAGCAGGACGCGGTGATCGCCGGTCGGCCGTGGTTCGACGCCACCCACCAGGCGCTGGATCCGGACGTGCGGATCGAGTGGCGGGTCGCTGAAGGCGATACGGTCGCCGCCGGCACGGTGTTGGCGATCCTGCACGGGCGCAACCGCAGCCTGGTCAGTGCCGAGCGCACCTCGCTGAATTTCCTGCAGACGCTGTCCGGCACCGCGACTACCACGGCCCGCTACGTGGCTGCCGTGGCCGGGACCGGCACGCGCATCCTGGACACGCGCAAGACCCTGCCCGGGCTGCGCGTGGCGCAGAAGTACGCAGTACGCTGCGGTGGTGGCGACAACCACCGCCAGGGCCTGTTCGATACGGTGATGCTCAAGGAAAACCACATCCGCGCCGCCGGGTCGCTGACCGCAGCGGTGCAGGCTGCACGCGCGCAGTGGCCGCAGCTGCCGCTGGTGGTGGAGGTGGAAGACCTGGACCAGCTGCGTGAGGCGCTGGCCGTGGGGTGCGACCGGATCCTGATCGACGACTTCGACGCCGCCATGCGGCGCGAGGCGGTGCGCATTGCCGCCGGGCGGATTCCGCTGGAGGTGTCCGGCAGCGTGGATCTCGCTGGGCTGCGGGCGATTGCCGAAGACGGAGTGGACTGCATCTCGATCGGGGGCTTGACCAAGCATGTGCAGGCGATCGATCTGTCGTTGAAGCTGGGCGATCCGCCGCGGTAGCGTCGGATTCCGGATTTTCACGGTGCGGGCAAGGCGTGTTTGCGACGCTGTGCGTGCCCCCACCTGGAGAGCGCGTATGCGCCCCCTGCTCCTGCTTGCCTGCCTCTCGCCCGCAGCGCTGCTGCTGCCGGGCACCGCTGCCGCCGCCGAAGTCTGCGACATCCCACCGCGCTATGGACTGAGCCCGCTGGCCGTCAGCATCGTGCGCACCGCCTGCAACGAGCACCGCCTGTGGTACCGGCCCTTCATCGACGCCGAAGGACGCGCCGCCAACCTCGGCGTCAGCGAGGCCGAGCGGCTGTACCTTTCCGACGACAGCATGCCGGCTTGGCAGCGCGTGGTTGCGTACTGGCGCGACAGCGGCACCCTGGGCCCCATGGGCAGCCAGCCCGGCGCGACCAGCTGCATGCAGCCGTTCGGCACGCGCTACAGCGACAGCGACTGCCGGGCCTTCCTGATCGACAACCCGTGGTCGGCGGCGTTCATTTCCTGGGTAATGAGCCGGGCCGGCGTGCCGGGCTTTACCCGCTCGCCGCGCCACATCGACTACATCCGCGCGGCGTACCAGAACAGCGGCCCGTACCGCATGAGCGACCCGGCGCAGGAAAAACCCGCCCCCGGCGACCTGCTGTGCTACCTGCGCGACCGCGACGAGACGCTGAGCTACGCCGGACTGGTACAGCAGCTCAGCGGGGGCAAGGTGGCGAACTGGAAATCGCATTGCGAGGTGGTGATCGCGGCCAACATGGGCGGCGACCACACGCTGTACCTGATCGGCGGCAACGTCATGAACACGGTGGCGATGCGTAAACTGCCGCTGGACCGCAACGGCCGCATCCAGCTGCCGCCGGCCCGCTCCTACGATCCGTACGGCATCGGCTGCACGCCGGGCCGCGAAGACGAGTGCAACTTCAACCGCCAGGATTGGGCAGCCCTGCTGAAGCTGGTGGCGACCTCGCCGGTGGGATACACGCCCAGTTACCCGCCAGCGCCAACGTCTGCGACGGCGCCCGTGCCCGCGTATGCGCCGACCACTCCCCCACCACCTACAACCGCCCAGCCGGGCGTACCGACGACCCCGCCGCCGCAGAAGCTGACCTTCCCGCGCGTGGTTCCACCGCGACCCGTGCCGCCGCAGTCGCCGCAATCGCCTCCTCCGCCGCCGCAGCCGCAGCAGCCGCCCAACAAGGTGGACGAACCGCAGCCGGGTTGATCCGCGACCGGTTCGTCGCCATCTTGGAGGTTCCTGACCCCGATGCCGTGCCGAGCCGACGATGCCCAGCTTGATCCTGTTGATGATTGGCGGTGCCTTCGCCTACGCGTTCTGGAACTCGTCGCGCGCCGCCGCCGAGCGCGCGATCGAACTGGGCCGCAACGCCTGCCGCGCCGCCGACGTGCAGTGGCTGGACCAGGCCGTGCATGCCAGCAGCATCCGCGTGTGCCGCAAGGAGAACGGCTGGCTGGGCTGGGAGCGGACCTACCGGTTCGAGTACTCGCACGACGGCATCGACCGCCACACCGGCCGCATGGTGCTGCGTGGCGACCAGCTGGTGGCGTTCGTGGGGCCGTCGGCGGCGCGCATCAGCGAGATCCGCCGCAGCGTGGATACCAGCGGCGCTGAAGACGTATAGGGAAAAAGAAATCGCCGCCCATGGGGCGGCGATTTTTTATTTCACCACCCGCAGGTGCGGACGGCCGCTGGGCTTGGGCGGGGTGTCGTCCGGGGTCGGGCTGTCGTCCGGCGGCAGCGTATCGTCCGGGCTCGGCTCGTGGCCGGGAATGTCGTCCGGCAGTGCCATGCCCTGCCCGGTCTCGCGGGCGTAGACCGCCAGCACGGCCGAGATCGGCACCTGCACCGGGTAGCTGGTGCCGGAAAAGCGCGCCGAGAAGCTCACGCTGTCGTTGTCGATATGCAGGCGCACCACCGCGCGTTCGGCGATGTTGAGCACCACCCTACCATCCTTCACCGCGCTCGGCGGCACCTGCACGCCGGGCATGCCGGCGTCGACCAGGATGTGCGGGGTCAGGTCGTTGTCGTTGATCCATTCCACCAGGGCCCGCAACAGGTACGGGCGGTGGCTGGTCATGCGGAAAGTGTCTTCAGTCATGCCGCAAGTGTACGCGTCCGCGCAGCGAAACGGTTCTCAGGCCGGCAGCTCGCGCAGCTTCTTTTCCTGGTCGGTGAGGCTGCGGATGAAGCCGGGATGGCGGAAGATGCGGTTGCCGTAGTCCTCGATCGACTTGCCGTCCTTGGGCAGCGGCACGTCCAGCGACTGCAGGCGCCAGATGATCGGCGCCATGGCGCAATCGGCCAGGCTCATTTCCGGGTTGAGGAAGAACTTGCTGGCCTTGAACAGTGGCACCGCGCTGGTCAGCAGTTCCTTCAGGCGCTTGCGACCGGCTTCGGCCTGGGTTTTGTTGCCGAGCTGGATCGCCTGCACCTGCGGCACCCAGTCGTGTTCGATGCGCAGCATCGCCAGGCGGATGCGCGCACGCGACAGCGGGTCGACCGGCATCAGCGGCGGGTGCGGGTAGCGTTCGTCGAGGTATTCGCTGACCACCGAGGCCGCGTACAGCACCAGCTCGCGCTCGACCAGGGTCGGCACCGAGTGGTACGGGTTGAGGTCGATCAGGTCCTCGGGCGGGTTCTGCGGGTCGACCGGGACGAAATCATAGGTAACGCCCTTGGCAGCCAGCACCAGGCGCACGCGATGGCACAGCACGTCGTCGTTCGAGGAAAACAGCGTCAGGGTATTCCGCATGCGTACGCTCGCCGCCATCAAAGGCTCTCCAGCAGTCGATATCCGTCGACTGCATCGGCGCCGCCGGCCCATTGCCGACAGTCGTCACAGGTCCCGAGTGTGCAACTGCCCATCACAAAAGCCAATAGGCCGATCGATGTAGATAGACGCCGCCAATCGCAAACCTCAGTGCACGTCCTTCCAGTACTCCTTCTTCAACAGGTAGATCAGGAAGGTCAGCAACGCCAGGAACAGCACCACCCACACGCCCAGCTGCTGCCGCTTCAACGCGGCCGGCTCGCCGGCGTACTCCAGGAAATTGGTGATGTCCCGCACCGCCTGGTCGTACTGCCCCGGGTCGAGGCTGCCGGGCTGGGCCAGGGTCAGTCCGGTCACCGGCGCATCGGCGCCCGGTGCTTCCGGCTTGCCTTTCACCGCATGCTGCAGGCCCTGCATTTCCCACAGCGGGTTGGGCATGGAGGCATTGGGGAACAAGGCATTGTTCCAGCCCAGCGGCCGGGTCGGGTCCAGGTAGAACGACTTGAGGTAGGTGTAGACCCAGTCGCTGCCACGCACCCGCGAGATCAGGCTGAGATCCGGCGGCATCTTGCCGAACCACTTCTCGGCCTGGGCATGCGGCATGGTCACCGGCACCGGTTCGCCGATCGGCACGCCGGTGAAGTTGAGGTTGTTCATGACCTCTTCTTCGCTCAGCCCCAGGTCCGCGGCCATGCGCGAGTAACGCAGGTACTTGAGCGCGTGGCAGCCCGAGCAGTAGTTCATGTAGAGCTGCGCGCCGCGCTGCAGCGACGCGCGGTCGCCCAGGTCGTTGCCGGCCTGCAGGGTCTTGCCGCCTTCGGCGGCACCGGCCACGGTACTCGCCAGCATCAGGGCGGCCGCGCAGGCCAGCCGGACAATCCAGTGGTCAGTCATGCGTGGTCACCCGGTCCGGTACCGGCTTGGTCCTGTCCAGCTTGGTCCATATCGGCATGGTGATGAAGAAGGCGAAGTAGAGGAAGGTCAGCACGCGCCCGACATAGGTTTCATGCGCGTCGGTGCCGGGGCCGGAGCCGATTACGCCCAGCCAGATGAAGCACACCGCGAACACCCCCAGCAGTGCCTTGGACAGCACCCCGCGGTAGCGGTACGACTTGACCCGCGCGCGGTCCAGCCATGGCACCAGGAACAGGATGGCGATGGCCGAGAACATCACGATCACGCCACCCAGCTTGTTGGGCACCACGCGCAACATCGCGTAGTACGGCGTGTAGTACCAGACCGGTTTGATGTGCTCGGGGGTGACCAGGCGGTTGGCCTCGGTGAAGTTGTCGTGTTCCAGGAACAGCCCGCCAAAGCCCGGCGCGAAGAAGATGATGAAGGCCGCCAGCACCAGCAGGAACCCGGCGCCCACGCCGTCCTTGAGGGTGTAATACGGATGGAACGGGATGCCGTCGGTGGGCGCGGTCGGCGACCAGCGGTTGCCCTTCGGGCCCTTCTTGATCTCCACGCCGTCCGGGTTGTTGGAGCCCACTTCGTGCAGCGCGCCCAGGTGCAGCACGACCAGCAGCAGCAGCACCAGCGGCAGTGCGATCACGTGCAGTGCGAAGAAGCGGTTGAGGGTGGCGTCGCTGGGCAGGTAGTCGCCCATGATCCATTCGGTGAGTCCGTTGCCGATCACCGGGATCGCACCGAACAGCGAGATGATCACCTTCGCGCCCCAGAACGACATCTGCCCCCACGGCAGCACGTAGCCCATGAAGGCTTCGGCCATCAGCACCAGGTAGATCAGCATGCCCAGGATCCAGACCAGCTCGCGCGGCTTCTGGTAGCTGCCGTACATCAGGCCGCGGAACATGTGCAGGTAGACCACGATGAAGAACAGCGAGGCCCCGGTGGAGTGCATGTAGCGGATCAGCCAGCCCCACTCCACGTCGCGCATGATGTACTCGACCGACGCGAACGCTTCCGCCGCGCTGGTCTTGTAATGCATGGTGAGGAAGATGCCGGTGACGATCTGGTTGACCAGGATCAGCAGGGCGAGCGAGCCGAAGTAGTACCAGAGGTTGAAGTTCTTCGGCGCGTAGTACTCGCTGACATGCTTGCGGTACACCGGCATCAGCCCGGGCGCGCGCGCGTTGACCCAGTCGGCGACGCCGGTGGCGGTACGGGAAAGGATGTTGGCCATGCTTACGCTGCCCCCTGCGGATCAACGCCGATGATGATGGTGCTGTCGTCCTGGTAATGGTGCGGCGGCACCAGCAGGTTGATCGGCGCCGGGACGCCCTGGAAGACGCGGCCGGACATGTCGAAGCGCGACTTGTGGCAGGGGCAGAAGTAGCCGCCCTTCCACTCGGGGTCGAACGGCTCGGGGCGGATCTCGGCGATCATTTCCGGCGAGCAGCCCAGGTGCGTGCACAGCCCGACCAGGACCGAGACCTCGGCCTTGATCGAACGGAATTCGGGGTTCTGCTTGAGCACGTAGGCCGGCTGCTGGTCCTTGTTCTCGGACTGCGGATCGCGCAGTCGACCGTCCAGCCCGGGCAACGACTCGAGAATGGCCTTGGAGCGTTTGACGATCCAGATCGGCTGGCCTCGCCACTCCATGACCAGTCGTTGGCCTTCCTGCAGCGCGCTGATGTCGGCAGTCACGGGCGCACCGGCCAGCTTGGCGCGGGCACTGGGATTCCAGGACTTGATGAACGGAACTGCTGCAAAACCGACGCCGACCGCTCCCACCACTGCAGTGGTTGCTGAAAGAAATCGTCGACGTCCAGTGTTTACTGGATCGTTTACCCCATCGTTGGCCATCCGGCACTCCGATATTGATTTAGGTAGCTTGAGGCTGCCAGCAGACCGGTGGGGGCCAGTCCACAATGAATCAGGAACGACTATAGCGGAAGCAAAGTCCTGCGCACAACGCATTCAGTCCGATGATCGACGGGATCCGGACATCATTGCGCCGTGCTGGTGGCACCGCGATAGCGCTCGGCCAACTGGGCCACGCGCTTCACGTAGTACTGGGTTTCGCTGTACGGCGGCACGCCACCATGGCGGTCGACCGCGCCTTCGCCGGCGTTGTAACCGGCGGCGGCCAGGGTCAGGTTGCCGTTGAAGCGCTTGAGCAGCCACGACAGGTACTGCACGCCGCCGCGGATGTTCTGCGCGGCGTCGTAGGAGTCGGTGACGCCGAAGCGACGCGCGGTGGGCGGCATCAGCTGCATCAGGCCCTGCGCGCCGGCGCGGCTGAGCGCGGTCGGGTTGTAGGCCGATTCGGCATGGATGATGGCGCGCACGATCGCTTCTTCCACCCCGAACTCGCGCGCGGCGGCGGAGATCTCGGATTGGAACGCGGTGGTGTTGAGGCGGACCGAGCCGAAGTTGACGCCCGGGTTGGCGCCGCACGCATAGCAGCGCTCGATGTAGCTGTAGCGGATGGTGCGGACCTGGCCGAGGCTGGCCAGCTGCGCCGGCCGCTGGCTGGTGTAGTGGCGCACCCCGTCCTGCATGTAGGAGTAGACCTGCCCGTTGACCACCCGCGGCGCCTTGCCACCTGAGGGTGCGGCGGCCGGGGCCGAGGCGGCGGTGAGCACGGTGGCGGGCTGGGCCGGGGCCGAGGCGGGGGTGATGGCGCTGGCCGCCTTGGCGCCGTCGGCCGCTGCGGGGGCCGGCGTGCCTGCGGTGGTCGCGACCGCTGCGGCGGCAGCAGTTGGCGCGGGGGCGGCGGCCGGTGGCGGAACGTAGCGGCGCGGGGCGCTGCGGTCCGGGCGGTAGCTGCTGACCACGCTGCAGCTGGCACCGGGCAGGCGCTTGCTGACGTAGTTGGAGATGCCGTCGGCACCGACGCACTTGTACAGGGTGCCCGCACTGGCCGGCATAGCGGTCAGCGCAGCCAAGGCCAGCGCAGCGATCCCCAGAATCCCCTTCATGGCGCGGAGTGTCTCCGTTTCGCGGGCCCTTGCCAAGGGTTTGACGCGACATTCACATAGCGCGTCACGTTCCGCCCGGGGGCCCGGCCCCGGAACCGGTACAATGCCCGCCCATTCCGCCGCCCCGCCCAGGGCCGCGCGCCCGCCCACCCGACTGGAATAAGCGCCATGACCGGGACGCCAGCTTCGACCCTGCCGACCTCGGCCGGCACCGCCGTGCCTGCCACCGATTCGCCCCGCCCCGACCTGCTGCCCCTGCCCGGCGCCCGCCCGCAGGTGGCCGGCCCGGTGCGCGGCAAGTTGTACATCAAGACCCACGGTTGCCAGATGAACGAGTACGACTCGACCAAGATGGCCGACGTGCTTGCCGCCGAAGAAGGCCTGGAGCTGACCGACGACCCGGCCGAGGCCGACGTGCTGCTGATGAACACCTGCTCGATCCGCGAGAAGGCGCAGGAGAAGGTGTTCAGCCAGCTCGGTTACTGGAAGGCACTGAAGAACAACGGTCGTGGCGTGATCATCGGGGTGGGGGGCTGCGTGGCCTCGCAGGAAGGCGAGGCGATCATCAAGCGCGCCCCGCACGTGGACCTGGTGTTCGGCCCGCAGACCCTGCACCGCCTGCCGGAGCTGATCCGCCAGCGCCGCGAATCGGGGAAATCGCAGGTCGACATCAGCTTCCCGGAGATCGAGAAGTTCGACCGCCTGCCCGAACCGCGGGCCGAGGGTGGCTCGGCCTTCGTCTCGATCATGGAAGGCTGCTCCAAATACTGCTCGTTCTGCGTGGTGCCCTACACCCGTGGCACCGAAGTCAGCCGCCCGTTCGAGGACGTGGTGGTGGAAGTGGCACAGCTGGCCGCACAGGGCGTGCGCGAGATCAACCTGCTGGGCCAGAACGTCAACGCCTATCGCGGTCCGTACGGCGACGGCGAGCTCGCCGACCTCGGGCTGCTGATCCGCACCATCGCCGAGATCGACGGCGTGGACCGGATCCGCTTCACCACTTCGCACCCGCTGGAGTTCAGCGACTCGCTGGTGGATGCCTACCGCGACGTGCCGCAGCTGGCCAACTTCCTGCACCTGCCGGTGCAGGCCGGCAGCGACCGCGTGCTGTCGGCGATGAAGCGCGGCTACACCGCGCTGGAGTTCAAGGCGAAGATCCGCAAGCTCCGTGCGGTGCGCCCGGACATTTCGATCAGTTCGGACTTCATCGTGGGCTTCCCCGGTGAAACCGAGGCGGACTTCGAGAAGACCATGAAGCTGATCGAAGACGTGGGCTTCGACCAGAGCTTCTCCTTCATCTATTCGCGTCGCCCCGGCACCCCGGCGGCGGACCTGGAAGATACGATCACCGACGCCGAGAAGCATGCACGCCTGTCGCGCCTGCAGGCGCGCATCAACGAGCAGGCCGCGGCCATTTCGCAGGCGATGGTCGGCACGGTGCAGACGGTGCTGGTGGAAGGCCCCTCGCGCCGCAATGCAGACGAGCTGACCGGCAAGACCGAGAACATGCGCTCGGTGAATTTCCCGGGCCAGGCGCGGTTGGTCGGGCAATTGGTCGACGTGGAAATCACCGAGGCGTACAGCAATTCGCTGCGCGGGCGGTTGGTGGTCGCCTGATCAATCCAATCGCTTGCGGAACCGCAGAATCGCCAGCGTCATCATCACCACGATGAAGGCCAGCAGCGCCAGCACTTCCGGCCATAGCTCCCACCAGCGTGCGCCGCGCAGCATGATGCCGCGCACCAGGCGCAGGAAATGGGTGAGCGGCAGGATCTCCGCCACCCACTGCACGACGCGCGGCATGCCGGCGAACGGGAACATGAAGCCGGACAGCAGGATCGATGGCAGGAACACGAACATCGTCATCTGCATGGCCTGGAACTGCGACTGCGCCTTGGTCGAGATCAGCAGGCCAAGCGACAGGTTCGCCGCGATCAACAGCACCGCCGCCAGGTAGACGTCCAGCACGCTGCCGCGCACCGGCACCTGGAACAGCCACATCCCCAGCAGCAGCACCAGCGTGGTCTGGATCAGCCCGATCGCCGCGTACGGCAGCACCTTGCCCACCATCAGCTCGCTGCTGCTCAACGGTGTGGCAATAAGCAGTTCCATGTTGCCGCGCTCGCGTTCGCGCACGATCGCCACGGCGGTGAACATCACCATGGTCATGGTCAGGATGATCCCGATCAGCCCCGGCACGATGTTGATCGCCGAGCGCCGCTCCGGGTTGTAGAAGGCCACCACGCTGATCTGCCCCGCAGACCCCGCCGCGCCGGCACGCAGCGGCCGGTCATTGCGCAGCGGCTGGGTATCCAGCGGCACCTGCGCCAGCTGCACCGCCGCGCTCTGCACCACGGTATCGCTGCCGTCCACCAGCACCTGCACCGCTTCGCGGCCGTCGAAGCGACGGCGCTCGAAATCCGGCGGAATCACGATGCCCAGGCTGACCTGCCCGCGCCGCAGCGCGGTCATCAGCTGTTCGGGCGTGTCCACGTGCAGGGTCGGCGTGATCACGCCGGTGGCGACCATGTCCATCAGCAGCGCGCGCGAGGCCGAGGTGCCGGCCTGGTCGGCGATGCCGGTGTCCAGGTTGCGCAGGTTGAGGTTGATCGCGTACCCGAACAACACCAGCTGCATCACCGGAATGCCGACGATCATGGCCAGGGTGATGCGGTCGCGGCGCATCTGACGCAGTTCCTTGAGCACGATCGCCCACAGCCGGCGCAGGTTCATCGCGTGGCCTCGGCGTCAGCCGGTGCCTCGCGTCCGCGCGTGGCCGAGACGAACACGTCTTCCAGGTTGGGCTCGCTGCGCACCACCTCCGCACCCTTCCCGTCCTCGCGCAACGCCTGCTGCAGTCGCGGCTGCGCATCATCGCTGCTGTCGAGAAGCACGCGCAGCGTGTTGCCGATCTGGGCCACGCTGAGCACGCCCGGCAGGCCGGACAGCGCGCGTTGCGCCTGCCGCGGCTGCGCGGCATGCACTTCCAGGGTGCGCCCCTGCAATGCCGCGGTCAGCTCGGCCGGGCTGCCGTCGGCGACCAGCACGCCACGGTCGAGGATGGCCAGCCGATGGCAGCGTTCGGCCTCGTCCATGTAGTGCGTGGAGACCAGCAGGGTGGTGCCGGCGTCGGCCAGGTCGAAGAGTTTTTCCCAGAAATCGCGCCGCGATTCCGGGTCGACCGCGCTGGTCGGTTCGTCCAGGAACAGCAGCTCCGGTTCGTGGATGACCGCCCCGGCCAGGGCCAGCCGCTGCTTCTGGCCGCCGCTCATGGTGCCGGCCAGCTGCTTCTGGCGGTCCTCGAACCGGTACTGCTGCAGCAGCGTGTCGATGCGCTGCGCGGCCTTGGCACGCGGGATGTCCTGCACGGCGGCCAGGAACTCCAGGTTCTCGCGCACGGTGAGGTCTTCGAACAGCGAAAAACGCTGGGTCATGTAGCCGATGCGACGGCGCAGCGTTTCGGCCTGTTCGGGAATGCGCAGGCCCAGCACTTCGATTTCGCCTTCGGTCGGCGTGAGCAGGCCGCACAGCATGCGGATGGTGGTCGACTTGCCCGAGCCGTTCGGGCCGAGGAATCCGTAGACGTTGGCGCGCGGCACGCTGAGGTCGACATGGTCGACCGCCACCAAGTTGCCGAAACGCTTGGTCAGGCCACGCGCGCGGATCGCCAGCGGCTGGGTATCGTCAGCTGCCTTACCGGGCGCGGTGGCGCTCAAAATTCGACCCGTACCGGCGCGCCTGCGGGGAGATCCGCCAAGGGCGCCCTGCCGTCGGCAGGGTCCAGTTCGATCTCGGCCAGCCAGCTCAGTCGCGAGACGTCCTCGCCACTGAGCGCGTAGTAAGGCGTAAAGGTCGGATCGCTGCGGATGCTGCGCACGCGACCCGGCAATGCGCCGTCGCGGCCCTGCAGGTGCACCTGCGCGGCCTGCCCGACCCGGACCTTCAGCCGCAGGGGTTCGGGCAGGTAGACCCGCGCATACGGGCGTTCGCCGACCAGCAGCACCACCAGCGGCGCACCGACCGGCGCCTGGTCGCCCAGCTTGTAGGGCAGCGCGTCGACCCGGCCGGCGCGCGGCGCGACCAGGTCGAGCTTGCGCAGGGTCACCGCCTGTGCGGCCACCTGCGCCTGCGCGGCCTGCAACGCGGCTTCGCCCTGCGCGACCTGCTCGACACGGGTGCCGTGCTCCAGCGCCAACAGCGCCTGCTCTGCCGCGCGCACTGCACCCTGCGCGCTGCCGGCTGCGGCGCGGGCGCGGTCCACGTCGGACGCGGCGACCAGCTGCTGGCGACCCAGCGGCTGCAGGCGACGGTAGTACGCCGAGGCGTCCACCGCCTCGGCGCGGGCGGACGCGAGCGTGGCGCGGGCCTGGTCGATGTCTTCGCGGCGGGGGCCATCGCGCAGTTCCCGCAGGGCCTCCCCGGCCTGGCTGGCCTGGGCCTCGAGCGCCTGCAGCTGGGCGGCGGTGCGGATCGGCTCCAGTTGCAGCAGCGCGGCGCCGGCCGCGACCTGCTGGCCTTCGCGCACACCGATGCCGACGATGGTTTCGGCGGCCGATGCGGGGACGGTGATGCGGTCCCACTCGAGGGTGCCGAGTGCGGCGGGCGGGGTGGGCTTGCAGCCGGACAGCGCGCAGCCGGCGATCGCCAGCAGGAGTCCACGCAGGGGCAGGTAGCGGGCTGCAGGCATCGGCGGATCCCGGGCGCGGTCAGGGCGGTGGTGGAAGTCATCACCTTGCGCATGCCCACGTGAAGGACGGGTCATCTCGATCACTGAAGCGTGGACGGTGGTCACTAAATGATCACGCTTTCGTAACCCTTGCGGTTGCTGGGGCGCGCGCGGTTATCCACATGTTTCTCCAGCAGCGGCCCACAAGCGGTGTGGAAAACCCGGGCGGTTGTGTCCATTTTTTGACCATGGGGTGGCGGGCGTTGCGGGAGTAGGTTCGTGGGGAACTATCCACAGGTTGCTGAAGTGCTGTTGCACAGTGGGTGTGGAGAAGTTCGGGCGTGTAGCGGCCGTCACCGGGGGCGCGCTACCCTGTCTGTCCCCTTTCATTACGCGGCACGGTCGTTGCGACTGCGGCCGCCGGACGCAATGACCGCACTGGCACACCGCGATTTCACCCTGGCCCCTGAAGACAACGAGCGCCTGGCCAACCTGGCCGGCCCATTCGACGAACACCTGCGCCAGATCGAACTGAAACTGGGCGTCGAGATCGCCAACCGCGGCCATGTGTTCCGGGTGACCGGGCCGAAGGCGGTGGCCGAAGAGGCGCAGGCGCTGATCGAAGCGCTGTACGTGGAGGCCGCCGACACCACCTTCGACAGCCACGCCATCCACCTGCGGCTCAACCAGGCCAATGTGGAGCAGCTGGTCGAGCGCAGCTACGAAGCGCAGGACGTGGCGATCAAGGTCAAGCGCGGCACGGTGCGCGGGCGTGGCGCCAACCAGGCGCGCTACCTGCACCAGATCGCCACCCATGACATCAACTTCGGCATCGGCCCGGCCGGCACTGGCAAGACCTTCCTGGCGGTAGCCAGCGCGGTCGATGCGCTCAACGAGTCGCGCGTGCAGCGGCTGATCCTGGTGCGCCCGGCGGTGGAGGCCGGCGAGAAGCTCGGCTTCCTGCCCGGCGACCTGAGCCAGAAGGTCGACCCGTACCTGCGCCCGCTGTACGACGCGCTGTATGAAATGCTGGGCGTGGAAAAAGTGGTCAAGCTGCTGGAGAAGAATGTCATCGAGATCGCGCCGCTGGCCTACATGCGCGGGCGTACCCTCAACGATGCCTACGTGATCCTGGACGAAGCGCAGAACACCACCGTGGAACAGATGAAGATGTTCCTGACCCGGCTGGGCTTCGGCTCCACCGCCGTGGTGACCGGCGACCTGACCCAGACCGACCTGCCCAAGCACGTGAAGTCCGGCCTGCGCGACGCGGTCGAGGTGCTGCGCGACGTGGACGGGGTGAGCTTCACCTTCTTCGAAGCGCGCGACGTGGTGCGCCACCCGCTGGTGGCGCGGATCGTGGGCGCGTATGACCGGCGGGATCTGCAGCAGGTCAAGCCGGACGCGTGAAGCATCCGGCGGCGCAGCCACGCGGGGCGTGGCTCTACCGCGCGTGGGGGCGTGCGCGTAATAATGGGCGTCTTCTGTCGTGAAACACCGGAATCTGCCATGACCAAGGGCCCCGTCCGCCTCGATGTTGCCGTCAGCTATGCCCTGCCCCGGGCCGGGTTGCCGTCGGCGGTGAGCTTCCGCAAGTGGGTGGCCGCCGCGCTGAAGGGCCGCATTCGCGAAGCCGACCTGGCGATCCGGGTGGTGGACGCGAAGGAAGGCCAGTCGCTGAACCGGCATTACCGGGGCAAGGACTACGCCACCAACGTGTTGAGCTTCCCGGCGGAACTGCCCGAAGGCCTGCCCAAGGGGGTCAAGTTCCCGCTGCTGGGCGACCTGGTGATCTGCGCCCCGGTGGTGGCCAGCGAGGCGGTCGAACAGGGCAAGGCGCTCAATGCGCACTACGCGCACCTGACCGTACACGGTGCGCTGCACCTGCTCGGCTGGGACCATGAGGACGACAAGGAAGCCGAGGCGATGGAGCAGCTGGAGCGCGAGATCCTGGCCGACCTCGGCATCGCCGACCCCTATGCCGGCGAGCGCTGAGCCCATGACGCTGCTGCGCACCGCCTGCCTGGGCCCGATGATCCTGGCCGCCGCACTGTCCTCCTCCCCGGTAAAGGCAGCTCCGCAGGCGCCCGCCCCCGAGGCGTCCGCCAGCACGACGCCACGCCTGGACCTGGCCGCCCTGATCGAATGCCGCCAGCGCGTGGCCGACTATGACGCCGTGGCCGGCGTGGTGGCCGACCCGCTCAAAGCGGTGGCCAACGGCATGGCGCCGCTGCCGCAGACCAACCAGTTCATGAGCGAGTTCCGCCTGGCCACGCCGCTGACGGTGTTCGACCAGCGCACCGAGCTGGTCACCGTGTCCGGCGCCAGCATCATGGCGATCCTGGACGTGGCCGACCCGCGCCCGCTGGCCAAGGCCTTGAAGCTGGAAGACGGGGTCGACAACCCGGACAAGTTCATGGCCGGCCGCGAAGTGGTCGCCCGCGACGTGACCGATCCGCGCACCGGGGAGCCGATGATCGAGTCCATCATCCTCAGCGTGTCCACGGTCAAGACCCACCCGGGCAAGACCCTGGCCGGCTGCACCTACAGCCTGGACCTGCCGGCCGAGGACGAGCAGGCGCCGACGCCTGCGGAGACCCCTGCCGCGCCGACCGGGACCCTGCCCCCGTCCGTGAACACCCCGGTGGACCAGCGCTGACAGCGGCCCGCATCCTGCTATATTGGCCCCAACGCCCGGCTCGCCGGGTGCCTTTTTTGCAGAGATGTCTGAAGACGACAGTAGTAGCTCCCTCCCGGAGCAAAATGAAAAGAAGCGCAGCTGGCTGGAACGCCTGACCTCTGCCTTCTCCGGCGAACCCCACACCCGCGACGAGCTGGTGGCGGTCCTGCACACCGCGCACGACGACGGCCTGGTTGCCGCCGACACCCTGCGGATGATGGAAGGCGCGATCTCGGTGGCCGAGCTCACCGTAGGCGACGTGATGATCTCGCGTTCGCAGATGGTCTCGCTGCCGGTGGAAGCCCCCTTCCTGGAACTGATGAAGCAGGTGGTCGAATCCGGCCATTCGCGCTTCCCGGTGCACGGCGACAACAAGGACGACATCCTGGGCGTGCTGCTGGCCAAGGACCTGCTGCGCGGCGTGGTCGCCGACAACGGGCCGGCCAACGTGCGCGAGCTGCTGCGCCCGGCGGTGCTGATCCCCGAGGCCAAGAAGCTCAACGTGCTGCTCAAGGAATTCCGCCTGTCGCGCAACCACATGGCGATCGTGGTCGACGAGTACGGCGGCGTTGCCGGACTGGTCACCATCGAGGACGTGCTGGAGCAGATCGTCGGCGAGATCGACGACGAGCACGACGAGGCCGAGGACCACACCGCGCAGATCGCGATCCAGGCCGACGGCCAGTACGTGGTCGACGCGCTGACCCCGATCGAGGACTTCAACGAGCGCTTCGGCGCCGGGTTCTCCGACGACGACTACGACACCATCGGTGGCCTGGTCACCGAGGCGATCGGGCACCTGCCCGAAACCGGCGATGAGCTCACCCTGGACCGCTTCGTGTTCCGGGTGGCCCGTGCCGACGCGCGCCGCGTGCAGGCGTTCCACGTGACCGTGCTGCCGCCCGACATCTCCATCGAGGATTGACCCACGCCATGCGGCCCCTGCTGATGCGGTGGCCGTTGTGCCGCCTGTTGTTCCTGCTGGTGCTGGCCAGCCTGTCGTCGTTTGCGGTGGCCGAAACGCCACCGCCGCGGATCGGCATCGTCACCATGCAGCCCGGCTCGATCTTCTTCGAGCGCTTCGGGCATGACGCCATCGTGGTAGTCGACCCGGTAACCGGCGCGGCCACCTCGTACAACTTCGGCTACTTCGATCCCGGCGAACCGGATTTCATCAGCCGCTTCATCCGCGGCGACATGATGTACTACCTGGTGGCGCTGCCGCTGGAGCAGGACCTGTCGTACTACCAGGAGAGCGGCCGCGGCGCCAACCTGCAGTGGCTGGACCTCAGTCCGGAGCAGGCGCGTACCCTCGCCGCTTCGCTCGCCGAACGCGCCAAGCCTGAAAACGCGCGCTACCGCTACGACTACTACACCGCCAACTGCGCCACCATGGTCCGCGATGCGATCGATGGTGCGCTCGGCGGCGGACTGCATTCGCAGCTGTCCGGCCGCTCGCGCGGCAACACCTACCGCAGCGAATCGGTGCGGCTGGCCTCGCCGGCGCCGTGGATGTGGCTGGGCTTCGACATCGGCCTGGGGCCGTTCGCCGACCAGCCGCTGTCGCGCTGGCAGGAAGCGTTCGTGCCGATGCGCCTGGCTGCGGCCCTGCGCGAAGTACGCAACAGCGAAGGTCGCCCGCTGGTGCAGTCCGAACAGGAACTGCTGCCGCACCGGATCGCACCGGAGCCGGCGGAGTTCGCGCGCCGCTGGTGGCCGTGGCTGCTGTGCGGGCTGGTGCTGGCTGCCGGCGTGGTCGCGCTGCGTCGCCGGCCGCGCCTGCTCGGTGGGCTGGCCCTGCCGCTGTGGCTGTTCTGCGGCATTGCCGGCGCGCTGCTGACCTTCCTGTGGGGCTTCAGCGCGCACCATGCCGCCTGGGCCAACCGCAACCTGCTGCAGCTGTCGCCGCTGTGCCTGCTGCTGCTGCCGGGCGCGGTCACCCTGCTGCGCGGGCGCACCCCGCGCGCGCGGTTCCGGGTGCTGCTGTGGGCGGTGGCGGCGCTGTCCGCGCTCGGGCTGGTGCTGCACTGGCTGACCCTGCAGCCGCAGATCAATCTGCAGTGGATCGTGCTGCTGCTGCCGGTTCATGTGGCGCTGGCGTGGGTGCTGGGCCGTCGTGACCTGGCTGTCACGGGTCGCTGACGCAGGATGTCGTCCATGGAAAGCCCTGCCAATCCCACCTGCGTCATCAACTGCGTGCACTACGACGACCAGGGCAAGCGCCACGACATCGCGCTGGATGACATCAGCGATGTGATCGCCAGCAACAACGGGTTCGTCTGGGTGGGACTGTACGACCCGGCCGATTCGGTGCTGCTCAAGCTGCAGGAAGAGTTCTGCCTGCACGACCTGGCCATCGACGACGCGCGCAACGCGCACCAGCGCCCGAAGGTGGAGGCCTACGGCAATACGCTGTTCGTGGTGGTCACCACCGCGCAGCGGGTGCACGACCGCATCGAGTATGGCGAAACCCACGCGTTCCTCGGCCCCCGCTTCCTGGTCACGGTGCGTCATGGCGCGTCGTTGTCGTATGCGCCGGTGCGGGCCCGGGTCGAGCGCGAGCCGCAGCTGCTGACCATGGGGGCCTCGTACTGCCTGTACGGCGTACTGGATTTCGTGGTCGACAACTACCTGCCGATCACCACCGACTTCCGCGACACCCTGGATTCGCTGGAGAAGGACATCTTCGCCGACAGCTACCAGCGCAGCACCGTGGTGCGCCTGTATGAGCTCAAGCGCGAACTCAACAAGATGCGGATGGCGGTGGCGCCGCTGCAGGACGTGCTGGCGCAGCTGCGCCGCTACCCCGGCGAGCTGATCCCCGACGAAGTGAAGCTGTACATCCGCGACGTGCACGACCATGCGGTGCGGATCAGCGATGTGATCGACACCCTTCGCGAGATGCTGGGCACGGCGCTGAACGTGAACCTGTCGCTGGTGACGCTGGCGCAGGGCGAGACGGTGAAGCGGTTGGGTGCCTGGGCGGCGTTGTTGGCCGCGCCTACGTTGATCACCAGCTGGTATGGCATGAATTTCGCGCACATGCCGGAGCTGGACAAGTCGTGGGCGTATCCGGCGATGATCGTGGGGGTTGGGGCGGTGTGTGTCGGGTTGTATTGGTTGTTCAAGCGGGCGAAGTGGTTGTAGACCGCCTGGGCCGGCCAACGGCCGGCGCTACCCGTGGAAACACGCCCACCCCTCGGTAGCGTCGGCCGTTGGCCGACCCAGGCGATGCCATGTCTCGCGACGCAATCCGTCAGGCGACGTAAACCGTCTTGATGTTCATGAACTCGTGGATGCCATGGTCGGCCAATTCGCGCCCGAACCCTGAGCGCTTGCTGCCGCCGAATGGCAGGCGTACGTCGCTCTTGACGATGGCGTTGACGAACGCCGCACCGCACTCCAGGCGCTTGGCGATGCCTTCGCCGCGCACGGGGTCGCCACTCCACACGCTGCCACCCAGCCCGAAGGTGCTGTCGTTGGCCACGCGCAGCGCGTCGGCGTCATCGTGCACGCGCAGGATCGCGGCCACCGGGCCGAACAGCTCCTCGTCATAGGCCGGCATGCCCGGCACCACGTTGTCCAGGATCGTGGCCGGGTAGCCGGCGTGGGTGCCGGGCACCGGTTCGCCACCGAGCAGCACCGTGGCCCCGGCCGCAACGCTGGCCTGGACCTGCTTGTGCAGTTCCTCGCGCAGGTCGGCACGCGCCATCGGCGCCAGGGTGGTTTTTTCGTCCTGCGGGTCGCCGTACACGCGTGCCGCCGCGGCCGCGACGAATTTCTCCACGAACGCGTCGGCAATCGCGTCGACCACGATGAAACGCTTGGCCGCGATGCAGGTCTGGCCGCTGTTGTCGAAGCGCGACTTCACAGCGGCAGCCACGGTCTTGTCCAGGTCGGCGTCGTCCAGCACCACGAAGGCGTCGCTGCCGCCCAGTTCCATCACGCACTTCTTGAGCTGGTCGCCGGCATTGGCCGCGATGGAGCGCCCTGCCCGCTCGCTGCCGGTCAGGGTGACCGCCTTGACCCGCTTGTCGCGCAGCACCTCGGCGGCCTGGTCGTTGTCGATGTGCAGCACATCGAACACGCCGTCTGGCAAGCCGCCGTCGCGGCACACCGCCAGGATCAGGTCGGCGCACTGCGGCACGTTGCTGGCGTGCTTGAGCAGTGCCACGTTGCCGGCCATGAATGCCGGAGCAAGAAAGCGGAACACCTGCCAGATCGGGAAGTTCCACGGCATCACCGCGAACACGCAGCCGATCGGCTCGTAGCGCACGTAGCTGCGCTGGGCTTCAGTATCGATCAGCTGCGGCTTGAGGTAGTCGGCGGCGTGGTCGGCGTAGTACTCGCAGGCCTGCGCGCACTTCTCCACCTCGGCCAGCGCCTCCCCCTTGAGCTTGCCCATCTCGGTGGTCATGGCGTGCTGGATGTCGTCTTTGCGCGCGCGCAGCTGGGCGGCGATACCGCGCAGGATCGTGCCGCGCGCCTGCAGCGTCTGTGCCGCCCACTGCGGGAAGGCCCCGGCGGCGGCGGCCAGGCGCTGTTCGACCTCGGCGGCCTTCAGCAGTTCATGGCGGTAGGTCACCAGGCCGGTGGCGGGATTGACGATTTCGACGGTCATCGCGGTGCTCCGAAAGACAGGGCACCAGTGTGCGCCTGCCCTTGTGAGCCGGATGTTGCTGGAACTGGCGAAGCACGTTCCGCAGGTGCGACACAGCGTCGCGAACGGCGGCCGGGCAGAGCCCGGCGCTACGATGCAGCGTCCACCGGTAGTGCCGGTCTCTGCCCGGCAGGAATCACGCGGGGTCCTGCAACGCCATCTGCATGTCGCGCTGGCGGCGTTTTTCGCTGCGCGAGGTGATGAACCAGCCCACCACCGCCGCCACCGATACGGCCAGCACCATCAGCGTGGCCAGCGCGTTGATCTCCGGCTTGATGCCCATGCGCACCGAGGCGAACACCTTCATCGGCAGGGTGGTCGAATTCGGCCCCGCCACGAAGCTGGCGATCACCACGTCGTCCAGCGACAGCGTGAAGGCGAGCAGCCAGCCGGCCACCAGCGCCGGTGCGATGATCGGCAGGGTGATCTGGAAGAACACCTTCAGGCGGCTGGCGCCCAGGTCCATCGCCGCCTCTTCCAGGGAACGGTCCAGCTCCTGCAGGCGCGAGGACACGATCACCGTCACGAAGGACAGCGTGAAGGTCACGTGCGCGATCCAGATGCTGCCCACGCCGCGGCTGGGGAAGCCGGGAATACCGCCCATCGCCACCAGCAGCGTCATCAGCGAGAAGCCCAGGATCACTTCGGGCATCACCAGCGGCGCGGTGATCAGCGCCCCGAACATGGTCTTGCCGGGGAAGCGCTTGAAGCGCGTCATCACCATCGCGGCCATGGTGCCCAGCACCGTCGCAGCGCTGGCGGTCCAGAACGCCACCTTCAGGCTGATCCACAGCGCATCGAGGATCTGCCGGTTGTTGAACAGCTCGCCGTACCATCGCGTGGAAAAGCCCGACCACACCGTGGCCAGCTTGGACGCGTTGAACGAATAGATCATCAACAGCAGGATCGGCAGGTACAGGAAGGCAAAGCCCAGCCCGAGGACCGTCCAGCCCAGCCAGCGGCTGCGGCGCACCATGCTCATGTCAGCTTCCCTTCCAACTCACGCTGCTGCACCCGGTTGAACAGCAGGATCGGCACCAGCAGCAGGGCCAGCATCACGATCGCCACCGCCGAGGCGGTCGGCCAGTCGCGGTTGTTGAAGAACTCGCCCCACAGCACGCGGCCGATCATCAGCGTGTCCGGCCCGCCGAGCATTTCCGGAATCACGAATTCGCCCACCGCCGGAATCATCACCAGCATGCAGCCGGCGATGATGCCGGTGCGCGACAGCGGCAGCGTGATGCGCAGGAACGCCTGCCACGGCCTGGCGCCGAGGTCGTAGGCCGCCTCCAGCAGGCGGTTGTCCAGCTTGACCAGGTTGGCATACAGCGGCAGCACCATGAACGGCAGGTAGCAGTACACGATGCCGATGTACGCGGCGGTGGGTGTGTACAGGATCTGCAGCGGCGCGTCGATCAGGCCGATCTTCAGCAGCAGCTGGTTGAGCAGGCCGTTGCGGTCGAGGATGCCGATCCACGCGTATACGCGGATCAGGAACGAGGTCCACGACGGCAGCACCACCAGCATCATCGCCACGTTGCGCGCGGCCGGCGACATCCGCGAGATCACGTACGCCATCGGGTAGCCGATCAGCAGCGTGAACAGCGTGGCGATCACCGCGATCTTGATCGAGCTCAGGTAGGCCAGCGCGTACTGGCTGTCCTTCACCAGCGCCGCGTAGTTGCCCAGGTGCAGCTTGAGCGAGAACGCACCGTCCACGTATTCCAGCAGCCAGGTGTACGGCGGCGAGCCGACCTGGGTGCGGGCGAACGAGATCATCAGGATGATCACGAACGGCACCGCGAAGAACAGCAGCAGCCACAGGTAGGGCGCGGCGATCACGCCGCTGCGCGTACCCGGGAGCCAGCGCTTCCAGCCGGTGGCGTTCATGCGGTGAGCACCACGCCGTCGTTGTCGCGCCAGTGCACCCAGACGCTGTCGCCCCAGGTCAGGCCGTCGCTGGCCCAGCGCTGCGAATTGGCAAAGTTGGACAGCACCTTGGCGCCGCTGGGCAGCCGCACGTGGTAGACCGAGTGGCTGCCGAAGTAGGCGATCTCTTCGATCACGCCCTGCGCCTTGTTGGTGTCGCCGGCCGGTTCGTCCTTGCCGATCATCACCTTCTCCGGGCGCAGCGCGAACGCCACCTCCTGCCCTTCGTAGCAGGTGATGCCATGCGCGACGTAGATCGGGGACGGGAACAGCGGGGTGCGCACGGTCACGTACTCGGGCAGGTCTTCGTCGATTACCCCTTCGAACAGGTTGACCGAGCCGATGAAGCCGGCCACGAAGCGGTTGGACGGCTGCTCATAGATCTCGTCCGGTTTGCCCACCTGCTGGATCCAGCCTGCGTCCATGACCGCGATGCGGGTGGCCATGGTCATCGCTTCTTCCTGGTCGTGGGTGACCATCACGCAGGTCACGCCCGAGGTTTCGATGATGTAGACCAGCTCAAGCTGCATCTGCGAGCGCAGCTTCTTGTCCAGCGCGCCCATCGGCTCGTCCAGCAGCAGCAGCTTGGGCCCCTTGGCCAGCGAGCGCGCCAGCGCCACGCGCTGCTGCTGGCCGCCGGACAGCTGGTGCGGTTTGCGCTTGGCCAGCTTCTGCAGCTGCACCAGGTCCAGCATTTCGCCGACCCGGCGCTGGATGGCGTCGCGGGCCAGCCCGTCCTGCTTCAGGCCGAAGGCGATGTTCTGCTCCACGGTCATGTGCGGGAACAGCGCATAGGACTGGAACATCATGTTGATCGGCCGCTGGTACGGCGGCAGCGCGTCGATGCGCTGGCCGTCCAGCTGGATGCTGCCGGCGGTGGGGGTCTCGAAGCCGCCCAGGCAGCGCAGCAGGGTCGACTTGCCGCTGCCCGACCCGCCCAGCAGGGCGAAAATCTCGCCCTTGCGCACGTCCAGGTTGACGTCGTCGACCGCGACGAAGCCGTCGAATTCCTTGCGCAGCGCGCGGATGGACAGATAGCCCGGCTCCAGGACCGGGACGACCTCACCTTCCGGCTTGGCTTCAAATGGCATGGGCAGCGGCTCCGAGAGCGGCATCAGGTGGGGAATGGGCCATTTTAGCGACCGTTGGCGACAGCTGCGATACCGGATCGGGGCAACGAGCACCTACCTTGCCCCTCCCGGCCCCCTGGCAAACCCTAGCCGGTCACCCGCTGAACCTGTGTGAACGTCCCGGACCCAGGCGCACCGCCGATCGAGCCGCTGGCGGTCCGGGTCAGCCCCTTGACGTCCGTTTGACCGAGCTCGATCCTGTTTGATGCCTGCGATAGAGAATGATCGAAGTCACTACAAGAAGAGCGCCCGCCACTGTCATCAAGGACACGCTCTGCCCGAACATCAAGTAGTCAAATGCAAGCGCCACGGCGGGTACCAAGTAGAACAATGATCCGACCTTGCCCGCAGAATCATGCTTGAGCATGTAGAGCAGAAGCAGTGTTGCGCCCGTGGAAACCACGACGATCATCCACGAGGCAGCCAGCACGAATTTCGCCCCCGGCGCCCAAAGAGCATCAGTGAACAGCATCACAACCAGAAAAACCACAGCTGCAACCAAGCTTTGGTGAAACGAGGACGCCAGCGGGTGTACGGTAACGCGTTGCTGGAGGACAGAACCTGCGCTGATCGAAGCGACGGACAGGACACCGAACGCTGCACCTGAAAAGCCCAGCCCGCCGATCTCACGTGATCCTGCAACTGAAACGGCCAGGCCCAGGAATCCGCAAGCCAGCAGCAGATACCCCTTGACGCCGGCATCCTCCCGGCCGATCAGCGAAGCAAGAATGGGCTGAAGTCCAAGAATGATGGCCAACAAGCCCGGAGACATTCCCTCACTGATGGCAAGAAAGAAGGCGCCTTGATAAGCGACCTGCAGAAGAACACCAGCCGCCAATATCTTCCCTAGAACCGCGGCAGGGTATCCGAACAGCCTGGCAGCAATCTGCCCCCTGAATGCAAAAATGCAGACTGTGGTGAGCACCAGAAAGGCCCCCACTGCCCTGACCGCCAGGAATGGCCAGACTGACACTTCTTCAAGTCCCAGCTTCACGAACACAGCGCCGCTGCCCCACATTACGAGGAACGCAAACGGCGCAAGCTTCAGCATGACGTTCGACCTATCCACAGCAACTCACTGCGAATCGAGGGAGAAACGTTCATTCATGCCACGGGCCTCCAGGAGATATCTCTTCATCCCCCTGAGCCGCTCGGCAACATCGGCACTCGCAACTGGGGACGCCAACGCTGCCTTGATCAGCCAGTCATAGCAGGATTCAATTGGGACGTTGAATCGAAAGTGGACCTTCGCAGCTTCAAGAATCTGCTGTTTTATGGCGCCGGCATCAATGCCATGTGTGAAGGTATCAAGCATCTCACTCAGAGTATTCGACGGCAGGCTGGGCCTCAGCACGTGGATGTCGCGGGAGCTGCTCGCAACCTGCGCAGATGCGGCGAAAATTTCGTCCTCTGCGAACGCGCCATCGAAAGCGAAGTCGAGACAGATGAACATCCTGCTCTCGCTCGAGAAGTTCACGGCTGCATGGCTGACCGCTGCATCCAGGAACCAGACCTCCCCCGGCTTCATCTGGAACACTCCGGACTCATCCGAGTGATAAGAATCCAGGTTCAGCTCAATCGGAATGAAGACGCGGAAGTAGGAAACATTGGGATCAAGCTCTACAAAGTCTCGATGCGGAATGACGAGACCTGAGATCAAATTCCTGGCACGAACCATCTTGACCAACGATAGATCAAAGTTGTCGGAGAGCATCCTGGCGATCGACGGACATCCACTCATGTACTCAGTGGGCTTCGCAACGTCGCAATTGCGGTACTGCGTGTCATCAGTTCGCCCGGACCCGTTATAGAGCGATAGGTTCTTCCAGTACCCGAAAGCGAATTCGTCGTATTCCTCCGGACTTTTCTCAATGGCGTTCAGAAACGCTACGTCCGTACTGAAGTCGTACGAATCCAAGTTGATCTTGCCAATGATGCGTGAGGTCATAATCTTTGATCCTGTAACGTAGATGGCGGCTCACTGCACTATCAAATATTGACCAGAGCAGCGGGGCGATTTCTACCATGATCAACCTCACCTCAAGGATCGCAATTGCACTCATCCAATGCATTCGATCATTTCTGTGCAGCCGTTCCTGTTCGCAAGGAGATGCGGTTCGCAAATCCAGGGCACGACCCTCCGTCTCAGCACACCAACACATGACGCTAACCGCCTGGCGACTGGTCGTCCGTCAGACACCCCCTACTTCGACAGCGTAGAACACCGGAACTCGCGCTGCGCCGTCCCTGGCAAGCTGCCAGACGAAGTCGACAGCACAAACCATTCCCCAGGAGTCTTTCGAGCGAGCAGGTCACGTCACTGGGAGGTCGACTTCTGCACCTTTCTCGAACATGTGGATACACCCCCTTGACCTGCTGCCCCTACAGCGGCTGATGGAAGGGTCCAAAAACGTTGGAGCGGGTGACGTTTCCGATCACGGAACATGCGGGAAAACGCGGGATGTTGACCGGCGACACACCTGCGCGGCTCCGATCCGCAGAAGGGCTGGCAGCATCACATTCTGGTTCTCCCCGCGTTGACCCGTTTCGCCAGCGACCACGACATTCCCCGGTCATCCAAGGATCGAACAGGGAGAACGACGCATGCTGCAGCACACCCGGTGGGCACCCGATGAAGCATTCAACGTGGCCGATGACGACGGGGCCGTTCCGTGGGAGGTGGTGGTGATCGGGGCCGGCCAGTCCGGACTCGCGGTCAGCGCGACCCTGGTGCGTGCCGGCGTGCGCCACCTGGTCCTGGAAGCGGAGACCGTGGGCTGCGCCTGGCGGCGCCGCTGGGACTCGTTCCAGACCAACACGCCCAATGCGACGACGGCGCTGCCCGGATATGTCTATACCGGAAACGACCCGGAGGGATTCGCTACCGGCGAGGAGGTGGTCGCGCTGCTGGGCCGCTATGCCGGCGAGCAGGCGCTGCCGGTGATCGAGCAATGCCCGGTGCGCCGGGTCACGCGCGATGCGGACGGGTACCGGATCGAGACCCGAAAGGGCCCGCTGCGGGCACGGGCGGTGGTGGTGGCGACCGGCGAGTACCGGCGGCCGCAGTTGCCGCGGGTGCCGTTCGTGCCCTGCCCCGGGCTTTCGGTACTGCACTCGGGCGACTACCGGCACGCCGGACAGCTGCCCGAGGGCGGTGTGCTGGTGGTGGGCGGTGGGCAGTCCGGGGCGCAGATCGCCCAGGACCTGCGCGCGGCCGGGCGCAGCGTTTACTGGTCGATCGCCTCGCGGGCGATGAACCTGCGCCGGCTGCGCGGGCGGGATTCGCTGGATTGGTGGATCCAGTCGGGGCTGATCCACCGGCATGTGAGCCAGCATCCGGCGGTACTGGCCGGGGTGCCGGGGGCATTGCGCAGCGCGCGCAACGCCGAGTTCCCCCTGGTGTCGGGCAAGGGCGAACAGGGCAAAGGCAGCTCGATCAGCCTGCTCTCGATGCACCGGCAGGGGGTGGTGCTGCTGGGCCGGCTGCAGGCGCTGCAGGGCCAGGTGGCGCGGTTCAACGATGTGCGCCCGCAGGTGCGTGACGCGATCGCAGCGACGCGGGTGGAGTACCAGCGCCTGCATGCGGTGGCCGATGCGCATTTCGCCGGTGCGGTGGAAGCGCGCACCGATGATGCGCGCTACCTGCCCGAAGAGGTCTACCTGGACTGGGAGCCTGAGCACGCGCGTGACGTGCTGGATCTTGAAGCGGAAGGCATTCGCTCGGTGCTGCTGGCGACGGGATTCGCGCCGGACTGGTCGTGGCTGGAGCTGGACAACGTGTTCGACACCCGCGGCTACCCGCTGGGCGAGTACGGGGTGTCACCGCAACAGGGCCTGTTTTTCGTCGGTCTGTACAACCTGCAGCGGGTCAGTTCCAGCTACCTGTGCAACGGCGGCCGCGACGCCGAAGCGTTGCTGCCGCATATCCAGTCCCACCTTGCCAACCACCCTGCAGGACACGCATGGCGTGTCACTACGCGGGAACCGTCAACGTAGCGACACGCCACGCGTGTCCCACGCAATGCCGGCTATCAGCGGCCCGTCTTCACCTCGGTCCACAGCCGCGTGTACAGCTTGTCCACTTCCGGCGGGTTGATCGAGTAGGTGAACATCTTCGCGGCGACCTCGGCCGGCGGGTAGATGGTCGGGTCGTTGCGGATCGCTTCGTCCACCAGCGGGGTGGCCGCGCTCACCGGGTTGGCGTAGTGGATGAAGTTGGTGTTGGCCGCCGCGACCTTCGGGTCGAGCAGGTAGTTGATGAAGGCGTAGGCCGCTTCCGGATGCTTGGCGTCCTTGGGAATGGCCAGCATGTCGAACCACTGCGGTGCGCCTTCCTTCGGGATCGAGTAGGCCACGGTCACGCCGTTGGCCGCCTCGGCCGCGCGGTCGCGGGCCTGGATGATGTCGCCCGACCAGCCCACCACCAGGCAGGTGCCGCCATTGGCCAGCGACCCGACGTACTGCGAGGAGTGGAAGTTCTGCACGTACGGCCGGATGCTCTTGAGCAGGTCGGCCGCCTTCTGGATCACCGCCGGATCATGGCTGTGCGGGTCTTCGCCCAGGTAATGCAGCGCGATCGGGATCATGTCGGCCGGGGTATCCAGGATCGTGATCCCGCAGTCCTTCATCTTCGCGATGTTTTCCGGCTTGAAGATCAGGTCCCAGCTGTTGGCGATCTCGGTGCTGCCGCCGAAGCGCTCCTTGAGCATCTCCACGTTGTAGCCGATGCCGGTGGTGCCGATCATGTACGGCACGCCGTACTTGTTGTCCGGATCCTGCTGCGCGATGCGCTTCATCATCTCCGGGTCGAGATTGGCCAGGTTCGGGATCCTGCTCTTGTCCAGCGGCAGGAACACCCCGGCCTGGATCTGGCGGCCGAAGAAGTTCAGCGTCGGCACCACCACGTCGTAGCCGCTGCCACCGGCGAGCAGCTTGGTTTCCACCATCTCGTCGCTGTCGAACACGTCGTAGGTCACCTTGGTGCCGGTGGCGCTCTCGAAGTTCGGAATGGTGTCTTCAGCGATGTAGTCGCTGTAGTTGTAGACGTTCAGCACCTTGCTGTCGTCCTGTTTGGCGCCACCGCAGGCGCTGAGCAGGGTGACGGCAATGCCGAGGGTGAGGATACGAAGCTTCATCGGACTCTCCACAGGTCAGGAGCGAGGTGGGGGAACCGGCCAGACCGGCACGACGGTGCCAGCCTAACGGGCAACTGGCCATTTTCCCAGCACGGCGCCCGCCCGGCCATGCCTGATCGGGCGGCTCGGCCGCTTACACGTTCAGCAGCAGGAACTCGCGCTCCCAGGAGCTGATCACCCGGAAGAAAGTCTCGTATTCCTTGCGCTTGACCGACACGTAGGCCCGGCAGAAGCGCTCGCCCAGCATCTCGCGCAGCTCCGGGCACCCTTCCAGCCCGTCCAGCGCCTCGCCCAGCGAGCGCGGCAGCTCGTAGCCGAGCTCCTTGGCGCTGCCGCTGACCGGCGCGGTCGGCGAGCCCCGCTCGCGGATGCCCAGCAGGCCGGCGGCCAGGGTGGCGGCAATGGCCAGGTAGGGGTTGGCGTCGGAACCGGCGAAGCGGCTTTCCACCCGCATGTTTTCCGGCGTATCCATCGGCACCCGCAGGCCGCAGGTGCGGTTGTCGAAACCCCAGTGCACGTTGCTCGGGGAAACCTCGCCGAACACCAGCCGCCGGTAGGAATTCACGTTCGGGGCGAAGAATGCCATCGCCGCCGGCACGTACTTCTGCAGCCCGGCCAGGTAATGCCCGAACAGCGGGCTGAATTCCTCGCCGCCGGTATCGCCACTGAACACGTTGTGGCCATCGCTGATCCGCACCAGGCTCTGGTGGATGTGCATGGCACTGCCCGGCTCGGTTTCCATCGGCTTGGCCAGGAAGGTGGCGTACACCCCGTGCCGCATCGCCGACTCGCGCATGGTGCGCTTGAACAGGAACACCTGGTCGGCCAGGTCCATCGCATTGGCGTGGGTGAAGTTGACCTCCAGCTGCGCCGCACCGGATTCGTGGATAAGCGTGTCCACGTCCAGCTTCATCGCGTCGCAGTAGTCGTACATCAGGTCGAGGATCGGGTCGAATTCGTTGACCGCGTCGATCGAATACGACTGCCGCGCCGTTTCCGGGCGGCCGGAGCGACCGGCCGGCGGCAGCAGCGGGAAGTCCGGGTCGGTGTTCTTCTGCACCAGGAAGAATTCCAGTTCCGGTGCGACCACCGGGCGCAGGCCCAGCTCGGCATAGGCGTCCAGCACCCGGCGCAGCACGTTGCGCGGGGCCAGCTCGTGCGGCTCGCCGTGCTTGGTGTAGCAGTCGTGGATGATCTGTGCGGTGGGGTCGGTGGCCCACGGCACCATGCGCACGGTGTCCGGGTCCGGGCGCAGGATCATGTCCGAGTCCGACGGCGAGGTCAGCTCGTAGTAATCGTCGGGGTACTCGCCGGTCACCGTGGTGGCGAAAACGCCCTCGGGCAGGCGCGTGCCGTAGTCATGCGAAAACTTGTCGGCCGGGATGATCTTGCCGCGCGCGTTGCCGGTGATGTCCGGCACCAGGCACTCCACCTCGGTGATGTGGCGCTCCTTGAGCCAGCGGAGCAGCGCGCTCTCTTCGGCCACCGGCTTGGGCGCGGCCTTGCGGGACGGCGCCTTGCGCGAAGGCGCAGCGGCCTTGCGCGACGGGGACGTGGCTTTGCGCGAGCGCGTTCGAGTGGTCATGCCGGGCACGTTACCCCTGCCCCCTGCACGGGCGCAACCAACCACGTCACGACGGGCGCACCTGCCGTGAACACCGGTTGCTGGCATGCTGTGCCCCATGAGCGTTGCCCTTTCCCCAGTTCCCCGGTGCCGCCGATGAGCCAGGCCGGCCTGGCCCACGCGCCCAGCTGGTATGCCGAAAGCCTGCCGGCCGAGCCGTTGCGGGCGCCGCTGCGCGGCGACCAGGCCACCGATGTCTGCGTGCTCGGCGCGGGCTACACCGGTTTGTCGG
Organism: Stenotrophomonas aracearum; assembly: GCF_031834615.1. Taxonomy (NCBI): domain Bacteria; kingdom Pseudomonadati; phylum Pseudomonadota; class Gammaproteobacteria; order Lysobacterales; family Lysobacteraceae; genus Stenotrophomonas; species Stenotrophomonas aracearum. Next base: position 1,470,897 of record NZ_CP115543.1, on the reverse strand, counting down.
CCGCGCTCTCGCTCGCCGAGCGCGGCTACCGGGTGACGGTCTTGGAAGCCCACCGGGTCGGCTGGGGCGCGTCCGGTCGCAACGGCGGCCAGGCCATCGTCGGCTACGGCTGCGAGGTGGACACGCTGGAACACCTGGTCGGCCACCCCGACGCACGCCGCCTGTTCGATTTTTCACGCGAGGGCATGGCCCTGCTGCGCCAGCGTCTGCAGCATTACGCCATCGCCTGCGACTGGCGCGACGGCCATGCCAGCGTGCCGATCAATGCGCGCCAGGAGCGTGGACTGCGCCAGGGCATGCAGGCGCTGGTGGAACGCTACGACTATCCGCTGCAGTGGTGGGACCGGCAGCAGCTGCGTGGCCAGCTGGACAGCCCGCGCTACCGGGGCGCGATGTTCGATCCGGCCAGCGGCCACCTGCACCCGCTGGCGTATGCGCTGGGGCTGGCGCGAGCAGCCGAAAGCCTGGGCGTGGTGATCCATGAAGCAAGCCCCGTGCAGGCGCTGGTGCGCGGCGCCCGCCCGCAGCTGCGTACCGCGCACGGCACGGTCACGGCCAACCAGGTGGTGATTGCCGGAAATGCCTGGCTGCAGGGCATCGCGCCGGAGCTGGAAAGCCGGATCATGCCGGTGGGCACCTACATCGGCGCCAGCGCCCCGCTGGGCGAAGCGCGCGCCCGCACATTGATCCGCAACGACATGGCCGTGGCCGACGTGAGCTGGGCGCTGGACTACTTCAAGCTCAGCGCCGACCACCGCCTGCTGTTCGGCGGCCGCGCCAGCTATTCGGCGCTGCCGCCGCCCAACCTGCGGGGGGTGATGACCCGGCGCATGCACCAGGTGTTTCCACAGCTGGCCGACGTTGGCATGGAGCAGGTCTGGGGCGGCTACGTGGACATCACCCGCAACCGCGCCCCGCACTGGGGCCGGCTGACCCCGAACGTGTACTTCGCACAGGGTTTTTCCGGCCATGGTGTCGCCGCCACCGGCCTGGCCGGCGACGTGATCGCCGAGGCGATTGCAGGGCAGAACGAGCGCCTGGACGTATTCGAACGCATTCCGCACAAGCGCTTCCCGGGCGGAAAGCTGCTGCGCACCCCGCTGCTGGTGGCGGCGATGTCCTGGTACAAGCTGCGGGACGTGATTGGGTGAAGCCGCCGGGCAGAGCCCGGCGCTACGGATACGCTCATGGCCGCTGGGAATGTGACAGGCCGCTTTTTCCCAACGACACCCACCTCACAGATCCGAAGATTGCCCCTAAAGTCCGGCGTGAAGGCGCCGCTATTACTTCCGACCCTCTCGGATTCGAGCGTACGCAACATGCCGGCACTGTTTCAGGGCGCTTTGGACAGCGCCCCCGGGGAAGACCTGCCTCAGCGGATTCTGCTGGTCGAGAACTCGCGCACGTTCACCAGCATGCTCAAGGAGGCCATCGAGCAGCGGCTGGAGCTGCCGGTGTCGGTGGCGACCAGCCTGGCCGAGGCCGGGCGCCTGCTGGACGAAGAGAAGGGCTGGTTCCTGGTGCTGACCGGGCTGGTGCTGGCCGACGGCGACCGCGACCACGTGGTGGACTTCTTCCTGTCGCGCGGGCTGCGCACAGTGGTGGTCAGCAGCGTGTACGACGAGGACCTGCGCAAGCGCGTGCTGCAGCAGCAGATCATCGATTACGTGCTGAAGAATACGCCGGGCAGCGTGGACTACCTGGTGTGGCTGGTGCAGCGGCTGGACCGCAACCGCCGGATCGCCGCGCTGGTGGTGGACGACTCGATGTCCGCACGGCTCTACGCGGCCTCCCTGCTGCGCATGTACGGCCACGAGGTCTACGAGGCCGCCGACGGTGCCGAAGGCCTCAAGGCCATCGAAGCGCACCCGGCGATCCGATTGGCGGTGGTGGACCAGGAAATGCCGGGCATGGAGGGCGTGGAGCTCACCCGTCGCCTGCGCACCCTGCGCTCGCGCGACAAGGTCGCGGTGATCGGCATTTCCGGCAACACCGACCCCTCGCTGATCCCGCGCTTCCTCAAGAACGGCGCGAACGACTTTCTGCGCAAGCCCTTTTCGCGCGAGGAATTCTTCTGCCGCGTCTCGCAGAACGTGGACCAGCTGGAGCTGATCGGCACCCTGCAGGACCTGGCCACGCGCGACTTCCTCACCGGGCTGCCGAACCGTCGCTGTTTCCTGGAGCAGAGCCAGCGCCAGTTGCCGAAACTGGAGCTGAAGGGCGAGCAGGTCGCCGTGGCGATGATCGACATCGACCACTTCAAACACATCAACGACACCCACGGCCATGAAGCCGGCGACGATGCGCTGCGCGCGGTCGCGGCCGCCGTGGCCGACCACGCGCGCGACCAGGACCTGATCGCGCGGTTCGGCGGCGAAGAGTTCTGCCTGCTTGTTCCGGGGCTGGAGGAAGATGAGGCCATCGATTATTTCGAGATCCTGCGCCAGCGCATCGCCGCGCTGGAAGTCGACCTTGGCCACACTATCCTGCGCATGACCGTCAGCATCGGCGTGTGCTGCCTGCGCCCGGCTGGCGACGCGCTGCATGGGCTGATTTCCGAAGCGGACCGCCAGCTCTACCTGGCCAAGGCCGCTGGCCGCAACCGGGTCTGCAGCACGGGCGTGGCCACGGCGACGCGCGAACCCGCACTGGTGCTTTGATCCAGATCAACGCACGGTAGCGCTGCCCTGCCTAGAGTCGTTCCCGGCATACAGCACGGGAACGCAGCATGGCACTTCTGGTCTGGCAGGACGACCTCAACATCGGCATCGACGTGATCGATCACCAGCACATGCGGATCGTGGAGATGCTCAACCACCTGCATGTGGCGCAGACCAGCCTGCACACGCTGGCCGTGGCCGAGGTGATCGACGAACTGGTGGACTACACCATGTCGCACTTCGCCTTCGAAGAAGAGCTGATGGAGGAAGCCGGCTATCCGTTCTGCGCTGCGCACAAGCGCGTGCACGAGATCTTCGGGAAGCGCGTGGCCGAGTACCGACTGCGCTTCCAGGCCGGCGAAGACATCACCGACGAACTGCGCACCATGCTGTCGCGCTGGTTGTTCAACCACATTCGCGGCGACGACAAGGCCTACGCGGAAACGGTCAAGCAGCACCTCAACCAGTTCGCCCGCGACCACCAGCAGGGCACCTGGCTGGGCCGCACGCTCAAGCGGATTTTCCGCTGAGACGGGCCGGCCGGCCCATGGCCAGCAGCGCCACGATGGTCACCACCGCGGTCAGGCACAGGTAATAGCCCACTGCTACCAGGCCGAAGCGCCCGGCCAGCCACGTGGCCACATACGGCGCAGGCGCCGCGCCGAGGATGCCGGCCAGGTTGAACGACAGCGAGGCGCCGGTATAGCGCACCTGCACCGGGTAGATCTCGGCCAGGAAGGTGCCGCAGGGGCCGTAGGTCAGGCCCATCAGGAACAGGCCCAGCGACAGGAACGCGACCACCATCCACGGATGGCCGGCCTGGAACAGCGGGGCGAACAGCACACCGAAGCCAAGGATCAGCCCGCTGGCCACGATCATGGTGCGGCGCGTGCCCCAGCGGTCGCCATACTTGGCCGAGATCGGAATGCCGGCGGCGAAGAACAGGATGCCGACCATCTGCAGCAGCAGGAACTGCTCGCGGCTGTAACCGAGCACGGTGGTGCCGTAGCCCAGGGTGAACACCGTCATCAGGTAGAACAGCACGAAGGTGGCGAACGCACCGAGCGTGCCCAGCAGCAGCGTGCGCGGGTGGTGGCGCAGCACGGTCCACATCGGCAGGCGCACCCGTTCGTTGCGATCCAGCGCGGCCTGGAACTGCGGGGTCTCATGGACGTTCAGGCGCACCCACAGGCCCACCGCGACCAGCAGTGAGCTGGCCAGGAACGGCACGCGCCAGCCCCACTGCAGGAAGTCGGCATCGCTCATGGCGCGGCCGAGTAGCAGGAAGATGCCCGCCGACAGCAGGAAGCCCAGCGGCGCGCCCAGCTGCGGGAACATGCCGTACCAGGCGCGTTTGCCCGGCGGCGCGTTCTCGGTGGCCAGCAGCACCGCCCCGCCCCACTCGCCGCCCAGCCCCAGGCCCTGGCCGAACCGGCACAGCGCCAACAGCGCCGGCGCCACCAGCCCGATGCTGGCATGGGTGGGCAGCAGGCCGATCGCTACGGTGGACACGCCCATGGTCAGCAGCGCCGCCACCAGCGTGGCCTTGCGGCCGATCCGGTCGCCGTAGTGGCCGAACACCGCCGAACCCACCGGCCGGGCGATGAACGCCACCGCGAAGGTCGCCAGCGACTGCAGCAGCGCCGCGCCTTCGCTGCTGTCGGGGAAGAACAGGTGCGGGAACACCAGCACGGCCGCCGTGGCGTAGATGTAGAAATCGAAGAATTCGATGGTGGTGCCGATCAGGCTGGCCAGCAGCACACGACGGGGCGAATTGACGGCAGGTGTGGCGGCAGCGGAAGTGGACATCGTTCACGGGCGAAAGGATCAGCTGCCCGATTCTGCCACGCGGATGCCACGCACCGGCGGCATGGTTGCAACCGTGACAGTTGCCTGCCCCGCGCTGCGCTACAGTGCGGTCATCCGTAAACACGGGGGTTGCCACATGCCACGCACCGACATGCCACACAACGGCCGGCCGCACTCGCTGGACGCCTGGTGGATGCCGTTCACCGCCAATCGCCAGTTCAAGGCCGCACCGCGCCTGCTGGTGCGCGCCGAGGGCATGTACTACCGCGACGCGGACGACCGGCCGATCCTGGACGGTGCCGCCGGGCTATGGTGCTGCAACGCCGGGCATGCGCGGCCGCGCATCGTGCAGGCGATCCAGCAGCAGGCCGCCACGCTGGATTTCGCCCCGCCGTTCCAGATGGGCTCGCCGCTGCCGTTCGTGCTGGCCGAACGCCTGGCCACGCTGGCGCCGGGGCCGCTCAACCACGCGTTCTTCACCAACTCCGGCTCCGAAGCCGTGGATACGGCGATGAAGATCGTGCTCGGCTACCACCGCCTGCGCGGGGAAGGCCAGCGCACCCGTTTCATCGGCCGCGAGAAGGCGTACCACGGGGTCGGTTTCGGCGGCCTGTCGATTGGCGGCCTGCCGAACAACCGCAAGGGCTTCGGCCCGCTGCTGGCCGGCAGCGATTTCCTGCGCCACACCCTGGATCTGTCGCGCAACGCGTTCAGCCCGGGCCTGCCGCGCCATGGCGCCGAGCTGGCCGAGGACCTGGAACGCCTGATCGCGCTGCACGACGCCTCGACCATTGCCGCCGTGTTCGTCGAACCGATTGCGGGGTCGGCCGGGGTGATCCTGCCGGCGCCGGGCTACCTGCAGCGCCTGCGCGAAATCTGCGACCAGCACGGCATCCTGCTGGTGTTCGACGAGGTCATCACCGGCTTCGGCCGGGTCGGCAACGCCTTCGCCGCCCAGCGTTTCGGGGTCACCCCGGACCTGCTGACGATGGCCAAGGGACTGACCAACGGCGCGGTGCCGATGGGCGCGGTGCTGGTCTCCGACGCCATCCACGATGCGTACATGCAGGGCCCGCCGGGCGCGATCGAGCTGTTCCATGGCTATACGTATTCCGGTCACCCGCTGGCCTGTGCGGCGGCGCTGGCCGCCCTGGACACCTATGCGGCGGAAGGGTTGTTCGACCGCGCCATCGAGCTGGGCGAGTACTGGCAGACCCGGCTGCACAGCCTGCGCGGGCTGCCGAACGTGGTGGACATCCGCAACTTCGGGCTGATCGGCGCGGTTGAACTGGCGCCGCGCAAGGGTGCGCCGGGCAGCCGCGGCTACGAGGTGTTCGAGCGCTGCTTCCGCGACGGCCAACTGCTGGTGCGCTGCACCGGTGACGTGATCGCCCTGTCGCCGCCGTTGATCATCGAGCGCGAGCAGATCGACCGGATCGTGGACGTGCTTGGCGAGATGATCCGCGCCACCGGTTGATAGAATGGCGGGTCATTACCCGTCGCCCCGGATTGCATGGACATCGTCGTCAAAGAAGAACTCAAGGCCTATATCGATCCGCTCACCGCCGACGAGCACGAGGCCCTGGAGCGGAGCATCCTGGCCGAGGGCTGCCGCGACGCGCTGGTGCTGTGGAACGACGTGCTGGTGGACGGGCACAACCGCTTCGGCATCTGCCAGAAGCACGGCCTGCCGTTCCAGACCGTGCAGAACACCCGCTTCCAGTCGATGGACGATGTGCACCTGTGGATGATCGAGCAGCACCTGGGCCGGCGCAGCGTCTCCGACTTCCAGCGCGGAGTACTGGCGCTGCGCAAGCGCGACATCCTGGCCGAGCGCCACCGCGCGGACCAGGCCCAGCTGCAGCGCGAAAGCGACGGCGAGATCGCCGACGCCACGCCCGAAGGCGATGAAGACAGCCCGCCGTGGGCGCCGGCCCCCAAGGTCAGCCGGGCCGACATGGCGCGCGAGGCGCGGCTCAGCAGCAGCCAGGTCACCATGATCGAACGCATCCACAAGCAGGCGGCGCCGGAGCTGGTGGAGGCGGTCAAGAGCGGGGTGATCTCGATCAGCGCGGCGGCAGCGGTGTCCGACCTGCCGGAAGAAGAACAGCGCGCGGCAGCGGTCGCCGGCAAGGACGAGTTGAAGCAGGCCGCCAAGCGCGTGCGCGAAGCCAAGCGCAAGCCGCGCAAGCCGGTGCAGGAGGTATTGCACAGTGCCGATGGCGAGCTGGAGGTCGACGCCAGTCGCGAAGCGGAGATCGCCGACGCACTGGCATCGCTGGGCGAAGGCCCCGCCGAGCTGCGCCAGCGGATCATTGCGCTGACGCTCGAGAACGACGCGCTGAAGCGCCAGCTGGCCGCGCTGCGCGCGGGGTGATGCCGGCCGCTGGCCGGCTCCACGCAGATCCGGCAACGTGCGGAGCCGGCCAACGGCCGGCACTACGCGTCAAGCGTTGATCATCTGGCTGTGGATAGACTGGGCGCATGAATTCGTCCGCCACTCCCGTTGACCCCCGCCGCGCCCAGCTGCGTCGCCTGAAGACCATCGCCCTGCTGATGCTGGCCGCGATGCTGGCCGGCTTCATCATCAGCCACCTCAATGGCGAGCGCGGGATCTGGGCCTGGGTGTCGGCGTTCTGCGAGGCGGCCGCGGTGGGCGCGCTGGCCGACTGGTTCGCGGTGGTGGCGCTGTTCCGCCGCCCGCTGGGCCTGCCGATTCCGCATACGGCGATCATTCCGCGCAGCAAGGCGCGCATCGCCGACAGCCTGGCGGTGTTCGTGCGCGACCAGTTCCTGGAGCCGCAGGCACTGCTGGCCCGTCTGCAGGTGTTCGACCCGGCCAGCCGGCTCGGCAGCTGGCTGGCCGATCCGGCGCGTTCGCGGTTGCTGGCCGACATGGCGCGTGGCTGGGCATTGCAGGCGTTGGACTTCCTCGATGAAGCGGCGGTTCGGCGCAGCATCCAGGGCTTCGTGGTTGAGCAACTGCGGCAGTGGAACGCCGCCGCAACGGCCGGCGAGCTGCTGGGCCTGCTCACCGCCGACAACCGCCACCAGCGGGTGCTGGACGAAGGCCTGAACCGGATCAGCCGGTGGATGGACAACGAGGCCGTAAAGCAGCGCGCCTCCGAGCTCATTGTGCGTTACATCCAGCGCGAGTGGCCGAAGCTTGCCAGCACGGTGAACTGGGTCAAGCCGATCGACGAGATCGGCGACAGCCTGGCCGAGCGCATGGCGCACGCGGTGCTGGCCGAACTGCAGCAGATCCTGGCCGAGCCGGAGCACCCGCTGCGCAAGGACTACGAGGTGTGGCTGGGCGACTACATCCAGCGCCTGCGCCACGACCCGGCACTGGCCGAAAAAATTGAACAGCTCAAGCAGCAGGTGATCGACCACCCGGCCGTGCAGGACTACGTGCAGGGCCTGTGGGCGCGCATCCACGCCAGCCTGCGGGCGGACCTGTCCAGCGAGGACTCGGCGCTGGCCGGGCACCTGCGGCGCAGCCTGGCCAAGGTCGGGCAGGCCCTGCAGAACGACCCGTCGCTGCGCGAGGCCTTGAACCAGCACCTGATGGACGGTGCCGAGCGCCTGACCAGCCGCCTGCGCGAAGGGGTGACCACGCATATCGCGCAGACCGTGAAGGGCTGGGACGAGCGGCACCTGGTGGAACAGCTGGAGCTGAGCGTGGGGCGGGACCTGCAGTTCATCCGCTTCAACGGCACCCTGGTGGGTGGGTTGATCGGACTGTTGCTGCATGCGTTGACGGTGTGGATGCGGTGGTAGGCGCCTGACGGGGCAGCCACGCAGGGCGTGGCTCTACCGTGGTGGGGTCGATGCGAGTCGGTTGACAGTTTGACCGGGTGTTTTTGCGACGTGGTTCGCGTATTCTGCCGCGCATTCAGGGCTGGAGTGGCCCGTCCGGGGGGAATGATGCGAAGGATGATCGTGACGCTGGCGCTGTGTGCGCTGGCCTGCAATGCCCACGCCGGGCGGGTGTACAAGTGCGCGGTCGGCGGCCAGACCGTGTACCAGACCGTGCCCTGCGCCCCCGAGCACGACACCGGCGTGACCCGGCCGATCACCCGGGATCCCAATCTGAGCTGGGAAGAGCGCAATCGCGCCCAGCGCGAGCTCTACGACGCACGCCGCCGCATGCAGGCCGAGGCCGGCCGCAACCAACCGCCGGTACGCGGCACCGTCATCGATGGCGCTGCCAATCCGGAGCAGTGTCAGGAACTGCGGTCCCGCCGCGAGTTCGGCGAAGCCTTCGGCCGCCCCATTCCCGAAAGCATGAACGGCGAGATCGCCAAGGCCTGCGCGTCGCGCTGATCGGCGACAAGGCAAATCCGACAACTAGACTTGCGCACTGTATCTATTTGGATACAGTTGCGGCATGATATCGGTGCAGGCAACGGAAGAGTTCGGCAAATGGATGCGCCGGTTGCGCGACACGCGAGCCCGGGCACTCATCGCCGAACGCATCCAGCGTATGGCCAATGGGCTGCCCGGCGACGTCAAATCGCTGGGTTGCGGTCTCAGCGAACTGCGGATCCATCATGGCCCCGGCTACCGCGTGTATTTCACGCGGCGCGGCAGGGAGATCATCATCCTGTTATGCGCGGGCGACAAGGACAGCCAGGCGTCGGACATCCAGCACGCACATAGGCTTGCCTCTCTCCATCTGCATGATTCCTGATGCCGCCCGCACTGCATTCCTGCCACTCCAGGACCCGAACATGAGCAAGCCAGCCCTCGTCGCTTTCGACCCCGCCGATCATCTTGTCGACGATGCCGCGATAGCGACCTATCTCACCGAAGCCTTGGCAGCGGACGATGCCGTTCACTTCCAGGACGCATTGCAGGCAGTGGCTCGCGCCCGGGGAATGACCCAGGTGGCCGAAGCGTCGGGGCTCGGTCGGGAAAGTCTTTACAAGGCGTTGAAGCCCGGTGCGCACCCTCGTTTTGACACCGTGCAACGGGTGCTCGCCGCGCTTGGGGTTCGCATGATCATTGCCCCGGTTTAACACCCCGGAGCTGAACTACCCTACCCCGCCATCCCCTTGATGGCCTCCACCAGCGCCTGCATCTGCGCGGGCGTGCTGAAAATGCCGGGGGTGACGCGGATGCAGGCACCGGAGGCCAGGCCTTCGCGGGCTACGACGAACACGCCGGATTGCTGCAGCATCCGCTCCGCGGTGGCGGTGTTCGCGTCCATGTCGTACTGCCCGTGCAGACGGAAGGCGGCGATGGCGCTGGACAGGCGCGGGTCGGGTGAGGCGAGTAGTTGGATGCGTGGGTCGTTGCGCAAGGCGTCCAGCCACTGGTTGCGCAGGCGAAGCAGGCGCGCACGCTTGTTGGCCACGCCAATCCGCTCGTGCAGCGCCAGCGCTGCGGGCAGGGCCAGGAAGGTCGCGAAATTGACCGTGCCAGTGTGCACGCGAGAGTCGATATGGCCGGTCTCCGCCTCGCCCATGTACGGGTCGATGTCGTCCAGGCGACCGCGCCGGATGTAGACCGCTCCCGCTCCGACCGGCGCACCGATCCATTTGTGCAGGTTGATGCCGATGAAATCGACATCGAGATCGCGCAAGGGCGTGTCGACCTGGCCGATGCCATGCGCGGCATCCAGCACCACGCCTGCACCGGCGGCGCGTGCCAGCGCGCTGATCTCGGCGACGGGCAGCAGCAGGCCGTGGCGGTGGCTGACCTGGGTCAGCAGCACCAGCCGTGTGCGCGGGTTCTGATCCAGCGCTCTGCGGTAGGTCTCCAGGATACTGTCATGGTCGAACGGCTCCGGGAGTGCAATGCGCTGCACGGTCACGCCCCGCCGCGCCTGCAGCCACTCCATCGCAGAGATCATGCTGGGGTAGTCGGTGTCGGCGTACAGCACCGTGTCGCCGGGCTGCAGATTGCGATAGCCGCTGATCAGCACCTGCATCGCCTCGGTCGCGCCGCGGGTCAGCGCGATCTCGTCGGCCTCCACACCGAGCGCCTCGGCCAGCTGCACACGCGCCCGTTCGAACAGCGGCGGAAACGCGCGCCGGCCGAACCAGGCATTGTCGCGGTTCACCAGGGCCGTGGCCTGCTCGAACGCCTGCACCACCGGGCGCGCCATCGACCCCCAGTAGCCGTTGTCGAGCATCACCACGTCATCGGTGAGGTTGTACTGCGCCGCTACCTGCGCCCACCAGGCGTCGTCTGCAGCCAGTTCTGCCGGATCACGCCCTGCGGGGTCGGGCAACGCATCGAGGAACGAGGGATCGCGCTCAATCTTGTTCATGCGTCGAGTATTGCAGCCCATCGACCTTGTCGAAGTGAATGATAATGACTATCATTCAGGCAATAAACGATCTCCAGGGATACCCCCGCCCCGTGCGGCGGCTTGGCCACGGATGGCCACCCTCTCCTGTCACCGGCCCCGGCCGGTGACGTCCGTTGTTCGATTCGACAATGCAGGTGTTCGTGGACAGCACGCCAGTTGCCAGCGGGTTCAACCGCTTCGGTGGATTCTTCGCCCGCCCCTGGCTGGGCGTGCTTTCCCGCTCGCTCGCCGCCATTGTCGGTGGCTACGCCCTGGCTGCGACCTGCGCGATGTTCTTTGCCGTGGCCCTGCCGATCGCACGCGCCCAGGCGGTCCTGACCGGCATGTTGGTGGCCATCGTGCTGTGCGCCTGCGCCGCACTGTGGGCCTTCGCCACCCGCACCGCACTGCGCGCGTGGATCGGGATCGCCGCGCCCGCCGTGCTGTTCTGGCTCGGCACGCTCGCACTGGGGGCGCGCGCATGAAGAACGGATTCCGGCAGTCCATGGCCTGGCTGCATACCTGGACCGGCCTGCTGGTCGGCTGGCTGCTGCTGCTGATCTTCATGGCCGGCACCGCGAGTTACTACCGCGAGGAAATCAGCCGCTGGATGCGCCCGGAGCTGCCGCGCAGCAGCGTCAGCAGCGAGGTCGCCGCCGAGCGCGCGATCAGCTTCCTGCAGCACAAGGCGCCGCAGGCCGAGAGCTGGAACGTGACCCTGCCCGACCCGCGCAACCCGGCCATGCGCATGTTCTGGCGCAATCCCGAGTCGATGGTGAAGCCGCCGGTGGAAGGTGAGAAGCGCCGGCGCGGCGGCGGCCGCTTCGGCGATGCAACCGTGGACCCGGCCAGTGGCGAGGAGGTGGCGGCGCGCGAAACGCGAGGCGGCGACTTCTTCTATCGGCTGCATTTCGACCTGCACTACATCCCGGTGCTGTGGGCGCGCTACCTGGTGGGCTTCTGCGCGATGTTCATGCTGGTGGCGATCATCACCGGGGTGATCACCCACAAGAAGATCTTCAAGGACTTCTTCACTTTCCGGCCTGAAAAAGGCCTTCGTTCGTGGCTGGACTTCCACAACGTCAGCGCGGTGATGGCCCTGCCCTACCACGCGATGATCACCTACACCGGCATCGTCACGCTGATGTTCATGTACCTGCCGCAGGGCGTGAGCGTGGCCTATCCCAAGGATGAGGACGCCTTCTTCAGCGAGGCGTTCGCGCGCCTGGCCGACCCTGCCGAGCCCGCCGCGGGCAGCACCCCCTCGCTGCCGATCCAGCAGCTGCTGGACAGCGCGCGGGCCGAGTGGAAGGGCGCGCAGGTGAGTGGCTTCACCGTGTTCCATCCGGGCGCGGCCAATGCGGTGATCGACATCTACCAGCGCGACGGCAAGCGCCTGTCGATCGACACGCCATCGCTGCGCTACAACGCAGTGACCGGCGCACTGGTGGAACACAGCCCGGTGCCAGGCGGCGCCACCCAGACGCGCGGAGTGATGTATGGCCTGCACCTGGCCCGCTTCGCGGACTGGGGCCTGCGCGCGTTGTTCTTCCTGTCCGGCCTGGTCGGCTGCCTGATGGTGGCGAGCGGTGTGGTGCTATGGGCGGTCAAGGAACGTCCCAAGCATGCCAAGAGCGGTCGCATCGGCTTCGGCCTGCGGCTGGTGGATGCGCTCAACATCGGCGCGGTCGCCGGCCTGCCGATCGCCTTTGCCGCCTACTTCTGGGGCAACCGGTTGTTGCCGGTGCAGTTGGCCGAACGCGCCGATGCCGAAGCCAGCGTGTTCTTCTACGCGTGGGGCGCGGCGCTGCTGGCCGCCTTCATCTGGCCCAAGCGCATGATGTGGGCCTGGCAGCTGTACCTGGGTGCCGCGTTGTTCGCGCTGATCCCGCTCCTCAATGCCTTCACCACCCACGCGCACCTTGGCGTGACCCTGCGCAACGGCGACTGGGTGCTGGCCGGGTTCGACCTGGTGATGCTGGCCTTCGGCGCAATGCTCGCCTACTGCGGCCTGCGCATGCAGCGCTGGCAACCGGCGCTGAGCGCGGCCGAAAAGAAGAAGCGCCAGATGGCGGCGGCTGCCGCTGCTTCGGCGCAGACGGCGGAGACGGCGGAGGCCAGCGCATGATGCTGCTGGCGATCACCGTGAGTTTTTCCGCCTTCACCGCGCTGTCGCTGGCGATGGAAAAGCACCAGCTGGACCTGCACGGCAAGGCGCATGCGGGACCGGCGCGCATGCGGCTGTGGCGCTGGCTGGGCTGGGCGTTGCTGGCCACGGCGTTCGGCATCTGTGTCGCCGACCACGGCTGGGCCGCCGGGCCGGTGCTGTGGCTGGGTGCGATGACGATCAGCGGGGTGCTGATCGCCTTTGGGCTGTACCCGTGGCGACCGCGCTGGATCGCGCCGTTGGCGTGGGTGTTGCCGGTTGTCGGTGTGATCAGCGCGGTGGCGTGACACCGCGCGGACCCCGCCAATCCATCAGGCGCCGTAGCGCCTGAGCTCCCACGCGCGGTGGATGCGCGGATTCCGCTCGAAATCCTCACCGATGGTGTCGGCGGAAATCTCGCGGCACTCGGCGAATTCCTTGATCGCTTCTTCGTCCAGCTTGAAACGGCGGAAGTTGTTCGAGAAGTACAGCACGCCTTCCGGGCTCAACCGCGCCACGGCCGCACGCAGCAGGCGCACATGTTCGCGCTGCACGTCGAAGTCTTCGGCGCGGGCCGAGTTGGAGAAGGTCGGCGGGTCGCAGAAGATCACGTCGAAGCGGTGCCGCTCCGCCTCCAGCCAGGCCAGCGCGTCGGCCTGGATCAGCTGGTGCTGGCTGCCGCCCTTGCCGTTCAGCGCCAGGTTGTCGGCACACCACTGCAGGTAGGTCCCGGACAGGTCCACGCTGGTGGTGGAGGCCGCGCCGGCCACCGCCGCCTGCACGCTGGCCACGCCGGTGTAGCAGAACAGATTGAGGAACCGCTTGCCCTGCGCTTCCTGCGCCATGTGCCAGCGCAGCGGACGGTGGTCCAGGAACAGGCCGGTATCCAGGTAGTCGAACAGGTTCACGCGCAGCAGCGCATCGTTCTCGCGCACCAGCACGAACTCGCCGCGCTGTTCGAAGCGGCCGTACTTGCTGCCGCCCTTGCCGCGTTCGCGCGACTTCAGCGCGACCTGCTCGGCCGGCACCTGGAACACCTCGCGCGCGGCCGACAGCAGTTCATTGCGGCGGCGACGCACGTCGACGTCGGGAATGGTGGCCGGTGCCGCGTATTCCTGCACGTGCAGGAAGGTGCGGCCGGCGCCGCCATCTTCCTGGTACACGTCGATGGCAGCCGCATACTCGGGCAGGTCGGCGTCGTAGACGCGGTAGCAGGTGACCTGCTCGCGCGCCTTCCAGGTCTTGAACTTGCGGATGTTCTTGCGCAGGCGGTTGGCCACCATCTGCGCGCCTTCGCTGAGCTCGCGCGGCTGGCCCGCGTTCTCGCGCTGCGGCACTGCGATGGGATCGCACACGATCAGTGCGCATTCGATCGCGCCGTTGAACAGCTGGTACTTCTTGTTGGCGCGCAGGCCGGTGGCAAACGCCAGTTCGGCGCTGCCGCACAGCAGGCTGGCCCGCCACTGCGGCACCGCCCGCTTGAGCGCGTCGCCAAGGCGGCGGTACAGCACCGCGTCGGCGGCCAGGCGCTCGTCGTACGGCGGGTTGCAGACCACGCAGCCGGTTTCCTGCGGCGGCACCTGCACGTCGGCCACGTCGCGCACACCGAACCAGATCGCCTCGGCAACGCCGGCGGTTTCCGCGTTTTCCTTGGCCGCGCGGATCGCATGCGGGTCGATGTCGCTGCCATGGATGACCTGCTTGAGCGCGGCCCGACCTGCGGTTTCGCGGCTGCGCGCGTCGGCCATCAGGCTGTTCCAGGCGTCACGGTCGAAGCCCAGCCAGCGGCTCGGCGGAATGCTGCCGTGGCGCTGCAGGCCCGGGGCGACGTCGGCGGCCATCAGCGCGCCTTCGATCAGCAGCGTGCCGCTGCCGCACATCGGGTCGAGCAGGCCACCGCCTTCGGCATGGATCTTCGGCCAGTTGGCGCGCATCAGCACCGCCGCCGCCAGGTTTTCCTTCAGCGGCGCTTCGTTCTGCGCCATGCGCCAGCCGCGCCGGTGCATCGGGCCGCCGCCAAGGTCGATCGAGATCGAGGCACGGCCCTTGCGCAGCGAGAGGTTGATGCGCACGTCGGGGAACTCGGTGTTCACCGACGGCCGTTCCAGGCCCTGCGCACGCAGGCTGTCGACCACGCCGTCCTTGACCCGCTGCGCGGCAAAGCGCGCGTGGGTGATCTCGGTACCGGACACATGCGCGTCCACCGACAGGGTCAGCTCCGGGCTGATGTGGTCGGCCCACGGCATCGACGACACGCCCTGGTACAGCGAACCCTCGTCCGGGCAGTCGAACTCGGCCAGCGGCCACAGCACCCGGCTGGCCAGGCGCGACCACAGCACCACCTTCAGCGCCTGCGGCAGGTCGCCTTCGGCGTTGACGCCGGAAATGGTGGCGGTGGCACGGAGCAGGCCCAGCGCCAGCAGTTCGTCGGCGAGCAGGTATTCCAGGCCCTTGGCGCAGGAAACAAAGAATTTCACGGAATCAGGTTCGGCAGGTCAGCGGACCGGGCATTGTACGTGACCGCAGCCGGGGGACCGTCACACCCCCCGATTTACACGCCTTTCAACAGCTCTTCGAACGCGCGCGCGGAGGCCTCGACGTGGTTTTCGAGGCGGTGCCCGTCTTCGACTAGCAGCAGCCGGGCCGAGCGCGCCTGGGCCCAGGCGATCACCTCGGCGGCCGGGATCAGCTCGTCCTGCCAGGCGTGGACCACGCTGGTCGGCACCGGCGCCGCGTCCAGCCTCGGCATTGGCCCCATCCGGGTCGGTGGCACCATCAGGAACAGGCCGCGGGTGGGCACCTGCAACGAGGCGATGGCCGAGATGTAGGCCCCCAGCGACGAACCGGCCAGCACCACCGGCCCCTGCGCGGCGGCCGCGCGGGCGCGTTCCACCAGGCGCTGCAGGCGGGCCGGCACGTCGCCCACGCTGCTGACCTCGCGCATCGCGTCCAGGTCGGTGTAATCGGGGCGTTCGTGGGTCCAGCCGAGGCGCTCGGCCACGTCGGCCAGTGCGGTGACCTTGGTGGCGTCGGGGCCGCTTTCAAAGCCATGGGACAGGATGCAGTGGCCGCGGCTCATGCAGCCACCGGGCGGAAATCGATGTAAGCGCTCATCCCTGAATGCTAGCATCGGCGCATGCCCGAACGCGCCCCGCCCCGGATCGACCCGCAGCCGCTGCCCTACGTGGCGCAGCTGGGCGAGCGCGCGCCGGCAGAGGTGGACCTGGTGGTGATCCACTGCACCGAACTGCCGGACCTGGAGATGGCCCGCCGCTATGGCGAGCGGGTGCTGTACGACAGTGGCAGCGGCAACAGCGGGCATTACTACATCGACCGCGACGGCAGCATCGTGCAGTACGTGCCGGTGGAGCGCGTCGCCCATCATGTGAGCGGCTACAACCCGCGTTCGATCGGCATCGAGCTGGTCAACAGCGGGCGCTATCCGCACTGGCTGGACTCGCGCCACCAGGAAATGTCCGAGGCCTACCCGGACGCGCAGATCGCCGCGTTGATCGACCTGCTGCAGCACCTGTGCCACACCCTGCCAGGCCTGCGCCACATCGCCGGGCACGAAAGCCTGGACACGCGCCTGGAACCGGCCAGCGACGACCCCGAACGCCAGGTGGCGCGCAAACGCGACCCGGGCCCGCTGTTTCCGTGGCCGCGGGTGTTGGCGGCGGTGGCGCTGGAGCCGCTGGCGCCCTGATCAGCCGCCGGTCGCCACCGGCCGCGACGAATCGCCTACCCACCCGCTCCACGAGTCCGCGTACACGCGGGCGCCGTGCAGCCCGGCCACTTCCATCGCCAGCAGCAGGTGGCAGGCGGTCACGCCCGAGCCGCACATGACCACCACCTCGCTGGGGTCATGGCGGCCGATCAACGGCCGCAGTTCGGCCTGCAGCTCGGCGGCAGGGCGCAGCCGGCCTGCGTGCACGTTCAACCCGAACGGACGGTTGACCGCACCGGGCACGTGCCCGGCGACCGGGTCCAGCGGTTCCACCTCGCCGCGGAAGCGTTCGCCGGCGCGCGCGTCCAGCAACCAGCCCGGCGCATGCTTCAGTCGGGCGGCGACTTCGTCCACCGAGGCGACCTGGGCCATGTCGAAACGCCCGGGATACGGCGGCAGCGCCGCGATTTCGGGCACGTCGGTGCTCAGCGGCAGGCCCGCCGCCTGCCAGGCGGCCACGCCCCCATCGAGCACCGCGACCCGGGCATGCCCGATCAGCCGCAGCAGCCACCATGCCCGCGCGGCGGCCATGCTGCCATCGCCGCCGTCGTACACCACCACCTGCGTGTCCGGACCGATGCCCCAACGTCCCAGCGTGGCGGCGAAGGCCTCGCTGTCCGGCAGCGGGTGGCGGCCTTGTCCGACCCGGTCCATGTCGGCCAGGTCGCGGTTGAGATCGGCCTGCACGGCACCGGGCAGGTGCCCCTGCGCGTAGGCCTGCGCCCCGGACTGCGGGTCGGCCAGGGAAAAGCGCACATCCAGCAGGCGCGGCGGGGCACTGGCGGTGGCGCGCGCGTCGAGCAGGCGGGTGTCCGGCTGGCCGAGCGCGTTCGACAAGGTCGCAACGTCGACCAGGGTGGTCCAGCTTTCCGGATTCGGGGCAGTCATTCGGTTTGCTCCAGGCGGCGGCGCAGGTTGTACAGGATGGCGGCGGTCGCGCCCCAGATCCGCTGGCCGGGCCAGCCGTACTCCAGTACATGGCGGATCCGGCCGCGGTGGTCGATCTCGACCTGGTGCAGGTTGGCCGGATCCATCAGGTAATCGAACGGTACTTCAAAGACTTCGGCCACTTCATCGGGCTGCGGTACCGCCACGAACCCCGGGTCGATCACCGCAACCACCGGCATCACCCGGTAGCCGGTGATGGTCACGAAGGGGTCGAGATAGCCCAGCACCTGCACCTGGTCGTGCTGCAGGGCGATCTCCTCGTTGCTTTCGCGGATCGCCGCGGCCACCGCGTCGCGGTCATCGGGCTCCTGGCGTCCGCCGGGAAAGCCGACCTGGCCGCCGTGCTGGCGGAGGGTGTCGGTGCGCCGGGTCAGCAGCACCTGCGCACCGCTGGCACGCGGAATGATGCCGGCCAGCACCGCCGCTTCCACCGGCGGCCCGGGGGGCAGCAGGTCGGCCAGCTCGCTGCGGTTCCAGCCATCGCCGCCGGGCGGCGCATCCAGCGGATGCAGCGCGCGCAGCAGGCGCTCGTGCGCGGCCAGCGAGCTGCCCAGCGACTGCCGCAGCTGCTCACGCAGCGGCAAAACCTGCTGCATCACGTGTTCCTGTTCGTGTCGGGTCATGGTCGACCAGCGGGTGATTTCGTCCACGTTGCGCAGGCAGCCACCGCACAGGCCCGCGCGGTCGAGCGCGCAGATTCCGATGCAGGGGCTGGGCATGGCATGGGGGGAATGTTCCGGATAATGCACGGGGCAACAGTAACGCGAATCCAGAAACAAAAAACGCGCCGATGTTGCCATCGACGCGTTTTCTGTTTTCAGCCGTTGTTACTTGACGCTGACCAACTTGATTTCAAACTGCACGGCCACGTTCGGCGGGAACGGGGTGCGCGGATCGGCACCGTAGGCCTGCTCCGGCGGCAGGGTGACTTCCCACTTGGAACCGGCCGGCATCTGCAGCAGCACTTCGCGCATGGCCTTCATTTCGACTTCGCTGACCTTGATCGACGGAATCTGCTGGGCCGGACGCGCTTCGGCCGGGCGCTGGCCGAACGGGTACGGACCAGCCACTTCCAGCTGCACGGTGCTGGCCTGGGTCGGCTTGGCGCCCGAGCCGGTTTCAACGACGCGGTACTGCACGCCGCTCGGCAGGGTCTGCACGCCGGCCTTGGCCTTGTTGGCGGCCAGGAACTGGGTGCTCTTGGTCTTGTTTTCGCCGGCAGCCTTTTCGTACTCGGCCTTGGCGGCCTGGGCACGACCCTGCTCACGCTTCTGGAACGCTTCAACGGCCGGCTTGAGCTGCTCGGCGGTGATCGCCGGCTGCTTCTTGGCGTAGGCATCCTGCAGGCCCTTCACCACCGAGTTGATGTCCAGCTGCTCGCCACGCTGGGTGAGCTCGGCCAGGTTGTTGCCGTAGTCGTAACCGAAGTAATAGCTCAGCTTGCCCTTTTCGGACGAAGTGTCCTGGGCGAAGGCATTGCCCGTCAGGGCCAGGGCCGCGACGGCGACCGCGATAGAACGCAACTTCATCAAACGTTTCTCCAGGGGTGGTAACTCAGGACGCATTGGGCCGCCCTGAGGCGACGGGTTAGGATAGCCGCCGCAACGTTGAACCGCCACTAACGACGGAGGCTTTGACCTGCTTTCGTTTCCAGAGTTCAAAATCACTTTTTTTTAACGTTTTACCAGGAGTTTCCGCCGTGGCCGACGTGCCCCTGACCGTTGCCGACGATGGTGCCACCCCTGCGCGCCCGGTCAACCGCTCCGTGGTTCAGGGAGGTGAGGTGCTGCGCTGCGTGCTGGCCGACGATCTGGACGCGGCGCTCGCGGCGGGGTTGATGGATTACGTGCCCGCGCCCGGCGACGACACCCTGGTGCCTGGCCATCCCGACCTGCCGGCCCGCCTGCTGCAGGCCCAGCGCCAGTTGCAGCGCGCCTGGGCCGCGCGTGAGCGCTACCAGGCGCGCGCGCAACGGCTGGCGCGACGCGCGGCCGAACGCGAGGCACGCCGCGCCCCGCCCGCCCCCACCCCCGACCTGAAACCGGCCCTGCCGCCAGCCGCTGCTGCGATCCTCGCGCGCGCCAAGGCCAAGGCCGCTGGAAAACCTTCCTGATGCCAACCGTTGCAAAAGCCGCGCCCCGGGCCGCACCGCGCAGCGCGCGCATGCCCAAGGCCGACGTGGTGGAAATGTTCACCCGCCTGCGCGAACTCAATCCGCATCCCAATACCGAACTGGAATACAGCACGCCGTTCGAACTGCTGGTGGCCGTGGCGCTGTCGGCGCAGGCCACCGATGTCGGCGTCAACAAGGCCACGCGCAAACTGTTCCCGGTGGCCAACACACCGCAGGCGATCCTGGCGCTGGGCGAAGACGGGCTGAAGAAATACATCGCCACCATCGGGCTGTTCAATGCGAAGGCGAAGAACGTGATTGCCACCTGCCGGCTGCTGATCGAACAACATGGCGGCGAGGTGCCGCGCGACCGCGCCGCGCTGGAGGCCCTGCCCGGGGTCGGGCGCAAGACCGCCAACGTGGTGCTCAACACCGCCTTCGGCGAACCGGTGATGGCCGTGGACACGCACATCTTCCGGGTGGCCAACCGGACCGGGCTGGCGCCGGGCAAGGACGTCCGCGCCGTCGAGGACGGCCTGGTGAAGACGATTCCGGCCGAGTTCCTGCTCGACGCCCACCATTGGCTGATCCTGCACGGCCGTTACGTGTGCAAGGCGCGCAAGCCGGACTGCCCGCAGTGCGTGATCCGCGACCTGTGCCGGTTCAAGCAGAAAACCGCCGCCTGAGCCGGCATTCCGACTGCCATCTGGACGCAACCGGGCAGTCATCTGTTTCAGGCAGCGTGGGCAACCCCAGCTGCTACCGGGCCCGGGCCTGGGGACGCTTTGTCTGAAACTGTCATATTTACGCAATCTTCACTTATTAGCCTGCGCAGCATCTTCCCACCTGCCTGCAAGGCTCCTTTCCATGAAACTGCATCGCCAACTCCTCACTGCGGCCGTGGCTGCTGCGCTGTTCGTGCCGGCCGCCCACGCTGAAGTGGCCATCGACGTGATCGGCGGCTCGGAGATCACCTTCGAAGGCCTGGTCCAGGCCGACGGCAACTGGTTCGACAACGATGTGACCGACCTCAACGGTGGCGATGCCGCCAACGGCAAGGACAGCGAATTCGAGCTGCGCCGTGCCGAGCTGGTGCTCAAGGGCAAGGGCCCGGGCAACGTGGAATGGGTGGTCGGTTATGACGCCAAGGCCGACAAGTTCCTGGACACCAACGTGAAGTACAAGCTGGCGGGCAACGCCAACCACTTCGTGCAGCTGGGCCAGTTCAAGCAGCCCAACAGCCTGGAAGAACTGTCCAGCACCAAGAACAACGACTTCATCTCCAAGGCTGCGGTCACCAACACCTACGCCGTGGCCCGTCGCCTCGGTGGCGCGTACAGCTTCGGCGACGCCAACTGGTCGGTCACCGCCAGCGCCTTCGGCCGCGAACTGACCCGCAACCTGGCCCACGGCAGCGGCTACGGCGCGCGTGGTACCTGGGCGCCGATCAACGAGAAGGGCCAGGTCCTGCACTTCGGCCTGAGCTATGTCGACTACGACACCGACGCCGACACCCTGCGCGTGCGTGCCCGCCCGAACGCCGACCTGGCCACCGCGCGCCTGGTCGACAGCGGCAACCTGACCGACACCGACCGGGTCAAGACGATCGGCGCGGAAGCGATGTACATCGGCGGCCCGTTCAAGGCCCAGGCCGAGTACTACACCAGCGAAGCCAAGCGCATGACGCGCGACAACTACACCAGCGACGGCTTCTACGTCAGCGGCCTGTGGAACATCACCGGCGAAAGCTGGGGCTACAAGGGCGGCACCCCGACCACCGGCCTGCCGGACGAGCCGGGCCGTGGCATGTGGCAGCTGGGCGCGCGTTACGACTCGATGAACCTGGACGACGGCCATCTGAACGCCAATCCGGTTGCCGGTCGTCCGCCGATCGTGGACGGCGTGCTCGGCGGCAAGATGGATATCTGGACCGTGGGCGTGAACTACTACTGGCGCTCCAACACCAAGTTCGCGCTGAACTACGTGATGGTGGACAGCAAGAAGTACAGCTCGACCAGCCGCACGTTCGTCAATGACGATCCGAACATCCTGGAAGCGCGCCTGCAGTTCTTCTGGTAAGTCGTACGTCACCTGTGCAATGGAAAGGGCGCAGCTTGGGCTGCGCCCTTTTTTCTTTTGGGGTTCCGTGGGACACGCGTGGCGTGTCGCTACGCGATCGCGCCCGTGGTCACGCCATGCGTCCGTGCCGGTTCCGGCCGCGTAGGGGCACGCCATGCGTGTCCGGAGCCGCAGATGACGCGTGTCACAGGTGCGTCATATCACAGACCTCGCGCTGTCATGGAACCGTTATGGAATAGGCACCGGGCGGGAAACCCCGCACCATCATCCATCCCAGGAGCCACCCCGTGATCCACGCCTTCAAGTCGCGCGCCGCTGTTGCCGTCCTCGCCGCGTCGTCCGTGTTCGCCGCCAATGCCGCCGATGTGACCGGCGCGGGCGCATCGTTCATTTACCCGGTCATGTCCAAGTGGTCGTCCGACTACAGCACCGCGACCGGCAAGAAGGTCAACTACCAGTCGATCGGCTCCGGCGGTGGTATCGCCCAGATCAAGGCCGCGACGGTTGACTTCGGTTCGTCCGACGCCCCGCTGAAGCCGGAAGAGCTGGCCTCGGCCGGCCTGGCCCAGTTCCCGTCGGTGATCGGCGGCGTGGTGCCGGTGATCAACGTGGCCGGCGTCGCCCCGGGCGCGCTGAAGCTGGACGGCCCGACCCTGGCCAACATCTTCCTGGGCAAGATCAAGACCTGGAACGACCCGGCCATCACCGCCCTGAACCCGGGCGTCAAGCTGCCCGACGGCAAGATCACCGTCGTGCACCGCTCGGACGGTTCGGGCACCACCTTCAACTTCGTCAACTACCTCTCCAAGGTCAACCCGGAGTGGAAGAGCAAGGTCGGCGAAGGCACCTCGGTGCAGTGGCCGGTCGGCATCGGTGGCAAGGGCAACGAAGGCGTTGCCGCCTACGTGAAGCAGATCAAGGGTGGCATCGGCTACGTCGAACTGTCCTACGCCCTGCAGAACAAGATGTCCTACGCCGCGATGAAGAACGCGTCGGGCAAGGTCGTGCTGCCGAGCGACGAGTCGTTCGCCGCCGCTGCCGCCAGCGCCGACTGGGCCAACGCCAAGGACTTCTACCTGGTCATGACCAACGCCCCGGGCGCCGAAGCGTGGCCGATCACCGCCACCAACTTCATCCTGGTCCGCAAGCAGCCGAAGAACGTGAACAGCGCCAAGGCCACCCAGGAGTTCTTCCGCTGGATCTACAAGAGCGGCGACGCCCAGGCCAAGCAGCTGGACTACGTGCCGCTGCCGGACAGCCTGGTCAAGCAGATCGAGACCTACTGGTCGCAGAACCTGAAATATTGATTGGCCGTCACGACCAGCGGTCGTGACCTACCACGGTAGGTATCGACCGCTGGTCGATACACCACCCAGGCAAAGGTGCCGCCAGGTCCTCTCTCCCCCTGGCGGCACCTCTCCGGCGCGGATCTGTTGATCCGCGCTTTTTTATTGGGCGCCCTGCCCCGCCCGGGGGGCCGCCAGGCCTTGTCCTGCGGGGGTTTAACGTGCCCTCTGTCACGACGTCATCAAGCTGTAACAAAAACATCATTTCATAGCAGCGTCAGCCGGCCAGCCCGGCACCCCATCCCGCTACGGAGTGACGCATGAAACTGCATTCGGCCAGCTTTGCCGCCCTTTCCCTGGCCATCGCGCTGGGCCTGTCCGCCTGCAAGCCGGCCGCTGAAGGCCAGGCCACGGCACCGGCCGCAGATGCCCCCGCCGCCGCCCCGGCCGCGGGCGACAAGGTGACCGCCGAGATCTCCGGCGCGGGCGCCTCCTTCATTTTCCCGCTGGTCTCCAAGTGGTCGGCCGACTACAACGCCGCCACCGGCGCCAAGATCAACTACCAGTCGATCGGCTCGGGCGGCGGTATCGCCCAGATCAAGGCCGGCACCGTCGACTTCGGTTCCTCCGACAAGCCGCTGTCCAGCGAAGAGCTGGCCCAGGCCGGGCTCGGCCAGTTCCCGTCCGCCATCGGCGGCGTGGTCCCGGTGGTGAACATCGAGGGCCTGGAAGCCGGCAAGCTGCGCCTGAGCGGCGCCCTGCTGGCCGACATCTTCCTGGGCAAGGTCAAGACCTGGAACGACCCGGCCATCGTCGCCGCCAACCCGGGCGTGAAGCTGCCCGACGGCAAGATCACCCTGGTCCACCGTTCGGACGGTTCGGGCACCACCTTCAACTTCTCCAACTACCTGTCCAAGGTCAGCCCGGACTGGAAGAGCAAGGTCGGCGAAGGCACCTCGGTGCAGTGGCCGGACGGCGTGGGTGGCAAGGGCAACGAAGGCGTCGCCTCGTACGTGAAGCAGATCAAGGGTTCGATCGGTTACGTCGAACTGGCCTACGCGCTGCAGAACGGCATGCCGTACGCCTCGATGCAGAACGCCGCCGGCAACTGGGTGCAGCCGAGCGCTGAAACCTTCGCCGCCGCCGCTGCCAGCGCCGACTGGGCCAGCGCCAAGGACTTCAACCTGGTCATCACCAACGCCCCGGGCGACCAGGCGTGGCCGATCACCGCCACCAACTTCATGCTGATGCACAAGCAGCCCAAGGATGCCAAGCGCAGCAAGGACACCCTGGCGTTCTTCAAGTGGGCCTTCGAGAACGGTCAGGCCCAGGCCAACGAACTGCACTACGTGCCGCTGCCGGCGAAACTGGTCAAGCAGATCGAAGGCTACTGGACTGCTGAATTCAAATAAGAAAACCGGGGCCTGCGCAACGCGCAGGCCCCTCCGGTTGTAGTGCCGGGCCCTGCCCGGCAAAACCCTTCACACACTCGGGCCCAAGCCTTTCCAATGAATGCCATCGCCCAGCCTGTACCCGCACCGTCATCGCGCGACCTGCGTGACGCCCGCAACGACAAACTGTTTCGATGGGTGCTGATCACCACCGTGGTACTGGTGCTGGTCGCCCTGGCCTGCGCCGCGCTCTCGATGCTGTGGGGCGGCCGCCATGCCCTGCAGGAGCAGGGCCTGAGCTTCTTCTACTCCTCCGACTGGAATCCGGTGGAGAACAAGTTCGGTGCACTGGCACCGATCTACGGCACCCTGGTCACCGCCCTGATCGCAATGGTGATCGCGGTGCCGGTGAGCTTCGGCATCGCCTTCTTCCTCACCGAAGTGGCGCCGCGCTGGATGCGTGGCCCGGTCGGTACCGCCATCGAACTGCTGGCCGGCATCCCCTCGATCATCTACGGCATGTGGGGCCTGTTCGTGCTGGTGCCGGTGATGACCGAGTACGTCACCCCCACCCTCAATGAAACCCTGGGCGAATGGCCGATCATCGGCCCGCTGTTCCAGGGGCCACCGCTGGGCATCGGCGTGCTGACCGCCGGCTTCGTGCTGGCGATCATGGTCATTCCGTTCATCTCCTCGGTGATGCGCGAAGTGTTCCTGACCGTGCCGACCCGCCTGAAGGAATCGGCCTACGCGCTGGGCTCCACCAAGTGGGAAGTGAGCTGGGACATCGTGCTGCCCTACACCCGCTCGGCGGTGATCGGCGGCATCTTCCTCGGCCTCGGCCGCGCCCTGGGTGAAACCATGGCGGTGGCCTTCGTGATCGGCAACAGCGTGCGCCTGTCGCCGTCGCTGCTGGAACCGGGCACCACCATCGCCGCGCTGATCGCCAATGACTTCGGCGAGGCTACCGAAACCTACCGCTCGGCGCTGCTGCTGCTCGGCTTCGTCCTCTTCATCGTGACCTTCGTGGTGCTGGCAATCGCCCGCCTGATGCTGATGCGCCTGTCCCGCAAGGAGGGCAACTGATGTCCACCGCCGTCGCTTCCAACGCGCAGCCGCTGTACCTGCGCCGCCGCATCGTCAACATCGTCGCGCTGCTGCTGTCGTGCCTGACCGCGCTGTTCGGCCTGTTCTTCCTGGGCTGGATCCTGTTCACCCTGGCCTCCAAGGGCCTGGCCGGGATCAACCTGGACCTGTTCACCAAGATGACCCCGCCGCCCATGCAGGAAGGCGGCCTGGCCAACGCCTTCTTCGGCAGCGCGGTGATGTGTGCACTGGCCATCGCCATCGGCACCCCGCTGGGCGTGCTGGCCGGTACCTGGCTGGCCGAGTACGGCAACGCCCGCAAGGCCGGTACGGTGGTGCGTTTCGTCAATGACATCCTGCTCTCGGCACCGTCCATCGTGCTCGGCCTGTTCGTCTACACCCTGTACGTGATGCAGACCGGTGGGCAGTTCTCGGCGTTCGCCGGTGCGCTGTCGCTGGCTTTCATCGTGCTGCCGGTGGTAGTGCGTACCACCGACGAAATGCTGCGCCTGGTGCCTTCGCAGATGCGCGAAGCGGCCCTCTCGCTGGGCATCCCGCAGTGGAAGGTAACCGTGCAGGTGCTGTACCGCAGTGCGGCCGCAGGCATCATCACCGGCATCCTGCTGGCGCTGGCCCGCATTTCCGGCGAAACCGCCCCGCTGCTGTTCACCGCCTTCGGCAACCAGTACTGGAACAGCAACGTGTTCCAGCCGATGGCCAGCGTGCCAGTGGTGATGAACCAGTTTGCCGGCAGCCCCTATGAATCCTGGCAGACGCTGGCCTGGGCCGGCGCGCTGGTGCTGACCCTGTTCGTACTGCTGGTCAGCCTCTCCGCGCGTGGCATCCTGCTGCGCAACCGCATCTCCCATGACTGACCTTTCCGCGGATATCGCCATGAACGACCTCACCAATGCCGTGCCGATGCAGCGCATCGCGGTGCCGGCCTCGCATGAAAACCTCGGCAACCCGGCGCCGACCAAGCTGGCTGCACGCGGACTGGACTTCTACTACGACAAGTTCCACGCGCTGAAGAACATCAACCTGGAGATTCCGGAAAAGCGCGTCACCGCGCTGATCGGTCCTTCCGGCTGCGGCAAGTCGACCCTGCTGCGCATCTTCAACCGCATCTACGCGCTGTACCCCAAGCTGGAAGCCAAGGGCGAAGTGCTGCTGGACGGCGAGAACATCCTGTCGCCGAAGTACCCGATGAACCGCCTGCGCAGCAAGGTCGGCATGGTGTTCCAGAAGCCGGTGCCGTTCCCGATGACCATCTTCGAGAACGTGGCCTATGGCATCCGCCACCACGAAAAGCTGTCCAAGGCGGACATGAACGACCGCGTCGAGCATGCGCTGCGCCAGGGCGCGCTGTGGGACGAAGTGAAGGACAAGCTCAATCAGAGCGCGCTGGGCCTGTCCGGTGGCCAGCAGCAGCGTCTGTGCATCGCCCGCGCCGTGGCCCTGCGCCCGGACGTGCTGCTGCTCGACGAGCCGACCTCGGCGCTGGACCCGATCTCCACCAGCCGCATCGAGCAGCTGGTCGAAGAGCTCAAGCACGACTACACCATCGTGATCGTCACCCACAACATGCAGCAGGCCGCGCGCGTGTCCGACTACACCGCCTTCATGTACCTGGGCGACCTGATCGAACACGACCGCACCGAAGTGATCTTCTCGCAGCCGAACAAGCAGCAGACCGAGGATTACATCACCGGCCGGTTCGGTTGATCCTTCCGCACGTTTCCAGATAAACCAGCCGGGCACCGCCCGGCACCACGGGAATCACAATGAACATTCCGAACGACCACATCGTCAAGAGCTACGACGAAGAACAGCAGCGGCTGGTGGCCGAGATCGTGCGCATGGGCGAAATGTCCGTGGCACAGCTGGAAGCGGCGCTGGACGTGATCGAACGCCGCGACGACAACGCCGCGGCACGCATCATTGCCAACGACGAGGCGATCGACAGCCTGGAACAGCAGATCAGCCACGATGTCATGCGCCTGGCGCTGCGTGGCCCGATGGCGCGCGACCTGCGCGAAATCCTGGCCGGCCTGCGCATCCCGGCCGACATCGAACGCATCGGCGACTATGCGGCCAACGTGGCCAAGCGCTCCATCGCCCTCAGCAAGATGCCGCCGTTGCCGCAGATCCAGGGCCTGCGTTCGTTGGGCCGCCTTGCGGCGCAGCAGGTCCGGCGCGCCATTGAGGCCTATCGCGACAATGACGCCGACGGCGCACTCGCCCTGCGCGACGATGACGCGCGCCTGGACGCGCAGTACACCGCGCTGTTCCGCGAGCTGCTGACCTACATGATGGAAGATCCGCGCAACATCACCCCGTGCACCCACCTCCTGTTCATGGCCAAGAACCTGGAGCGCGTGGGCGACCACGCCACCAACATCGCCGAGAACGTGTGGTTCCTGGTGCATGGCGAGCAGGCGCTGCCGCCGCGCGAGAAGCGTGACGAGACCAGCACCGAAAAGCTGTAACCCCGTCGCCGCAAGGCGTCCGGGCGAAGCGAGGGCCGATACTGCGTATCGGCCCTTGTTGTTTTTGTCGCAAACGGACCGCCAGCGCTGAATCGCGCCTGTACCCGTCCATCCACCCGCGCATCCTTCCTGCCCCGGCAGCGCTCTTATCCTGTGCCAGCCCATCAGGATCCCGTTGCCGCATGCAGACCCTCTGCCCGCTCGAACTCAGCGCCGCCCATGCCGGCGACCGCGCCGCGCTCGACCGCGTGCTGCGCCACTCGCGCCAGCACCTGCGTCGCTATGCCGAATACCACTGCGTCATCAACGACGTCGAAGACGCGGTACAGGAAAGCCTGATCACCGTGTCGCGGCGGCTGTGCGACCTGCGCCTGGTGGAGTGCTTCACCTCGTGGGCGTTCCGCATCGTCAAGCGCGAGTGCAACCGGCTCAAGCGCGCGCGGTGCCAGTGGCGGCACGAAGAGCTGCGCGAGGAGATCCTGCCACCCGCGCAGTGCGACGACGTGGCGCTGCGCCGCGACTGCGCCGCCGCGCTGGAATCGCTGCCGGCGCACTATCGCGAAGTGATCCTGCTGCGCGACCTGGAAGGCCTGTCGATCGCCGAACTGGCCGAGCGGCTGGCCATCACCCCCGAAACCATCAAGGCCCGCCTGCACCGCGCCCGCGTCATGGCGCGCGAGTACCTGGCCTGAGCGTCCCCCGCATGCCGGCAAATCCGGCATGCTTCATTGGCACCACCCTGGCCCCCGGGCCTCTACAAGGAGATTTTTCCATGACCCTGTCCACCAAACACGCCTCCCTGCTGGCCTGCGCCGCGCTCGCCGGCGGCCTTGGCCTGGCCGGTACCGCCTCGGCGCTGTCGATGACCGACCTGGCCCAGGGCTACGCCTTGGCTGCGCAGGCCGCGCCCAAGGCCGACGCGAAGGCGGCCGAAGGCAAATGCGGTGAAGGCAAGTGTGGCGCCGAGAAGGCCAAGCAGCACGGCACCGACAAGAAGGCCGCTGAAGGCAAGTGCGGCGAAGGCAAGTGCGGGGCCGACAAGGCCAAGCCTGCGCCTGCGGCAAAGAAGACCGCTGAGGGCAAGTGCGGTGAAGGCAAGTGCGGTGCCGGGCACTGACCCGCGCGCCGGCGTGAGCCCCGTGGTCCTGCCGCCGCTGCCTGCGGCGGCGGTAGGACTGGGCCTGCGCCGCGCCCTGCTCGACGATCTGGAACAGGCGCCGCCGGGCGATATCGACTTCCTCGAATGCGCGCCGGAGAACTGGATCGGACTCGGCGGCGTACCCGGCGAGCGCCTGCAGGGGCTCAGCGCGCGTTACCCGTTGACCTGCCATGGCCTGTCGCTGTCGCTGGGCGGCAGTGCGCCGCTGGACCTGGACTTCGTCGACCGGGTCGGCCGCTTCCTGGACACGCACAAGGTGCGGCTGTACAGCGAGCACCTGAGCTACTGCAGCGACGACGGGCACCTGTACGACCTGCTGCCGCTGCCGTTCACCGACGAAGCGGTGCGCCACACCGCCGCGCGCATCGCGCAGGTGCAGGACCGGCTGGGCCGGCGCATCGCGGTCGAGAACGTCTCGAGCTATCTCACCCCGCACGCGGCGATGAGCGAACTGGACTTCACCGTGGCGGTGCTTGAGGAAGCGGACTGCGACCTGCTGCTGGACGTGAACAATGTGTACGTCAATGCGATCAACCATCGCTTCGACCCGGCAGCCTTCATCGACGGACTACCGGCGTCGCGCGTGGTGTGCCTGCACGTGGCCGGGCACTACGATGAAGCCGACGACCTGAAGATCGATACGCATGGAAGCGCAGTGATCGACCCGGTGTGGGCGTTGCTGGCGCAGGCGCGCGCCCGCTTCGGCCCGCGCCCGGCGCTGCTGGAACGCGACTTCAACTTCCCAACCTACGCGGAACTGCGCGCGGAACTGCAGCAGATGCGGCGCATCCTCCGCGGCGGGGATGCTGCACGCGGGGCGGCCGCATGAGCGGGGTTCTTCGCGACCAGCAGTCCGCCCTTACCCTGCACCTGCGCGACCCACGGGGCCAGCCCGCGCCCGAAGGACTCGAACCGCGTCGGCTGCAGATCTACCGCGATCTGCTGTTCAACAACCTGCGAAGCCTGCTGGGCGGAAGTTTCCCTGTGCTGCTCCAGGTCCTGGACGCCGACGAATGGGATGCGCTGTGCCGGCGCTACTTCATCGAGCACCGCTGCGCCTCGCCGCTGTTTACCGAGGTCGCTGGAGAGTTCGTGCAGTGGCTGCAGCAGCAGCCGTCGCTGCCGCGACCGTTCCTGGCCGAGCTGGCGCATTACGAGTGGGTGGAACTGGCGCTGCAGTCGAGCGAGGCCCGGCCGCTGCCCGCAGGCGGTGCGGGATTCGATCCATGGCAGGACCCCCTCGCCCGTTCGGCGCTGGCGTGGCCGCTGGTCTACGCGTGGCCGGTGCAGCAGATCGGCGCCGGATTCCAGCCCGAGTCCCCACCACCCGAACCCACCTGCCTGCTCGCGCGGCGCGTGGCCGACGGCAGCATCGTGTTTTCGCAGCTCAGCCCGCTGGCCGGTGCCCTGCTGGCGCAACTGGACGACGCCGTGGCACGCAGCGGCGCCGACCACCTGCGGCAGTTGGCCGAGGCCCACGGCCTGGACATCGCCGCGCTCGAACAGCCCGGGCGTGCGCTGCTGACGCAGCTGCAGGCCACCGGGGTGATCGGTCCGGCGCGCCCGACCGGCAGCTGAACCCCGCGCCCGGCGCGCGCATCCAGTGCCGCGTGGCGGACCTCTTGTTGGACTCTTCCTGCTGCCTGGAGTCTCCAATGCCACTGCCCTCCCCCGTTTCCGCACCGCACGCGCGCCTGGGTGCGCTCGACCCCTGGCTGGCACCGCTCGGCCTGCGCCTGCTGCTGGCCTGGGAGTACTTCGAATCGGGACGCGAGAAGCTGCGCGGCACGAACTGGTTCGACAGCGTGCAGGCCGACTTCCCGCTGCCGTTCCGCTGGCTGCCCTCGGCGCTCAACTGGCAGGCCGCCACCTGGCTGGAACTGCTGGGCGGCGCCTGCCTGCTGCTGGGACTGGCCACCCGCACCACATCCGCGCTGCTGATCGGCCTGACCGTGGTGGCCACCGCGACGGTGCACTGGCCGGCCGGGTGGGACTCGCTCGCCACGCTGGCGCAGGGCTATGCGATCAGCGACCAGGGCTACGGCAACTTCAAGCTGCCGGTGCTGTTCATCGCCATGCTGCTGCCGCTGCTGCTGGGCGGGGCCGGTCGACTGAGCATGGATGGCTGGCTGGCCCGGCACCGCAACGGGGCGGTCAGACCGCTCTGCTAAACTGGGCCGATGACTGACGAACTCCCCCAGACCGCCGCTGCCCCGGCGGACGCCGTGGACGTGCCCTCGCTGGGACAGCGCATGATGGCGACCCGCTTCCGTGGCTTCCTGCCGGTGGTGGTGGACGTGGAAACCGGCGGCTTCGACTGCAACCGCAATGCGTTGCTGGAGATCGCCGCAGTGCCGATCGAGATGGACGACAACGGCCTGCTCTACCCGGGGCAGACCGCCAGCGCGCACGTGATCCCGGCCGAAGGGCTGGAGATCGATCCGAAGTCGCTGGAGATCACCGGGATCATCCTCGACCACCCGTTCCGCCTGGCCAAGAGCGAGAAGGACGCGCTGGACCACATCTTCGCGCCGGTACGCGTGGCGATGAAGAAATACGGCTGCCAGCGCGCGATCCTGGTCGGGCACAACGCGCACTTCGACCTGGGCTTCGTCAACGCGGCGGTGAACCGGGTCGGGCACAAGCGCAACCCGTTCCATCCGTTCAGCGTGTTC
The DNA here is from genome assembly GCF_031834615.1 of Stenotrophomonas aracearum. Classification (NCBI taxonomy): domain Bacteria; kingdom Pseudomonadati; phylum Pseudomonadota; class Gammaproteobacteria; order Lysobacterales; family Lysobacteraceae; genus Stenotrophomonas; species Stenotrophomonas aracearum. The sequence goes on along the minus strand of NZ_CP115543.1, from coordinate 1,439,031 downwards.
GACACCGTGACCATGGCCGGTATCGCCTATGGGCAGACCGTGCTGGCCCGCGCGGCGGCCGCCGCTGGTCTGGGGTGGGATGCCAACGAAGCGCACAGCGCGGTGTATGACACCGAGCAGACGGCGAAGCTGTTCTGCACCATCGCCAACGCCTGGCCCCGTCCCTGATCTGGGATTCCGTGGGACACGCATGGCGTGTCGCTACGCGGGTCGGCGGCAATGCGGCGTAGGGACACGCCATGCGTGTCCGCGCGGTGCCGGGCTACCCGGTAATCAACCGATCGCGGTCCGGTCTCTACCTTCGCTCTTGGCGCGGTACAGCGCGCGATCAGCGCGTTGGTAGAGCAGCATCGGGGTGCGGTCGGCGGCGTCCAGCTCGACCAGGCCGGCACTGAAGGTCACCTGCAGGCCGGGCACCCCGGCCCAGTCCGGATGGTCATGGAACAGCCCGCGCAGGCGCGCGCAGACCTGCGCTGCTTCGGCCAGGCGGGTGTCGTTGAGCAGCACGGTGAATTCCTCGCCGCCGGTACGCGCCGGCATGTCCGAATCGCGGCAGGCCGAGGCGATCACCCGCGCCACTTCCACCAGCACCACGTCGCCCACGCTGTGGCTGTGCTGGTCGTTCACGTCCTTGAAGTGGTCGATGTCCAGCACCACCAGGCACAGCGAATGACCGCTGCGCTGCGAGCGGGCGAAGTCGCGCGCCAGCGCTTCGTCGAACGCGCGGCGGTTGGGCAGCCCGGTCAGCGCATCCTCGCGCGCCTGTCGCTCGAACTGCTCGGACTGCCGCGCCAGGCGCTCGGCCAGCTGGGTCTTTTCCTCGTTCAACGCTTGCAGGCTCGCGGTCTGCGCCTGCAGGTCGCGGGTAGCTGCATCCACGCGGCGCGCCAGGCGCACGTTGCTGGCCTTGTAACGTTTGATCAGATAGCGGTACAGCGCCACCAGCCCGGCGAGCAGGAACAAGCCACCGATGAACTGCACGCTGCGCCGTTGCCACAGGAACGGCTCGACGGTGAACGACCACACCGCCTCGCTGCTGCCCCAGGTACCCCCCGGGTGGGCGGCGCCCACGTGCAGCGTGTACTCGCCCGGCGGCAGGCCGATGAATTCCACGCTGCGCTGCTGGCCGCGTTCGATCCAGGCGGTGTCCAGCCCGTCCAGGCGGGTGCGGTAGCGGATCCGCTCGGACATCAGGTAGCTCAGGCCCACGTAACTGATGCTCAGCCGTCGCCCGCCCGGCAGGGTGTTGTGGTTGGCGCCCTGCCAGTGCAGCGGCACGCCGTCGACCAGCACCGTTTCGATCGCCGCCGGCGGTGCCAGCCGCTCACGGAAGCGCTGCAGGCGCAGCGGATCGACCGTGCTCAGGCCACCGGCGGTGACCACCCAGAAGGTGCCGTCCTGGCGCAGGATCGCCGACGGACCGGAGCTGCCGTTGGCCTGCGAGTTGGCCATGCCGTCGATTTCGTTGTAATGCTCGACTTCGATCCGGCGCGTGCGTCCGTCGGCGACGTCGTTGAGCATCGCCATGTCGGTGCGCAGCACGCCGCGGTTGCTGCTGATCCAGACGTTGCCGATGCGGTCGGGCACCAGCTGGAACACGGTGTCCACCGGCATGCCCTGCTCCAGCCCGACCCGGGCCAGTTTGCCGTCCTGGTAGCGGTACAGCCCGCGGTCGCTGCTGATCCACATCGCGTCGCCGATCTGCTGGAAGCCGAACACGCTGCGCCCGCCGCCCAGCGGTGCCAGGTCAATGGCCTGCACGCGGTCGCCACGGAGCACGCGGATGCCTTCGATGGTGCCGATCCACAGGTCGCCTTCCGCGTCATGCGCCAGCGCGGTGATCAGCCCGGTCGGCATGCCCGGCACGTCCGGCACGGTCACGCCGTTGGCGTCCAGCCGGGCCACGCCCTTCTGGGTACCGGCCCAGACCGCGCCGTCGCGGGCCACGCTCATCGCACGGATGTTGCCGCCCGGCAGGCCGTCTTCGGCGCCGTAACGCCGCAGCATGCGGCCCTGGCTGTCCAGGTGCAGGATGCCGTCGCCGAAGGTGCCCACCCACAGTCCGTCCGCCTGGTCCTGCGCCAGGCTCAGTACCGACGGCGTCTTGCCCCCGCTGTTGCGCAGCGGCACCGGCTGGAACCGGCCCTGGCTGTCGCGTCGGTCCAGGCCGCTGGCGCTGCCCACCCACAACTGGCGGCTGCGGTCTTCCAGCACGGTGCGCACGTAATCGCCGCTGAGTCCGTCGCGTTCGGTGAAGCTGCTGAACAGCGTTTCGCGCAGGCGGTACAGGCCGCCATTGGCGCCCACCCAGATGCTGCCTTCGGCGTCCTCGCGCAGGCTGACCACGCGCCCGCCGGGCAGCGACAGTCCCGCAGGCAGGCGCTCCAGGCCGTGCCGCGACAGGCGCAGCAGGCCCTGGTTCTCGGTGCCCAGCCACAGGTCGCCGTGGCGGTCCTGCAGCATCGAGGTGATATGCATGCCCGTGCCCAGGCTGTGCTGCAGCTGCGGCACGCCGTCCTGCATGCGGTAGATGCGTTCGCCGGCGACGATCCACAGCACCCCGTCCGGAGCGCGGTAGGGCCAGACCAGGCCACGGCCCAGGCCGAAGCTTTCCGGCGCCCGGCGCAGCACGCCGTCGGTGCCGCGCACCACCAGGCCATCGAGCGTGCCGACCCAGACCCGGTCCTGCGCGTCGACCACCAGCTTGGTGAAGCTCATCGCCATCGGCACATCGGCCGGCGGACGTTGGTACTCGAAGCGCCCCTCGCGGGTCAGGCTGCCGATGCCGTTGCCTTCGTACAGCAGCCAGAGCCGGCCGTGGCTGTCCATCTGCATGGCCTGGATCAGCACCTGCGGCGCCGGCGGCTGGTGCGGGAACACCTGCCAGCGGCCGTCGGCGCTGCGCCGGGTCACGTTGCCGCGCGAGTCGCTGATCCACAGGCCGCCGTCGCGGTCGACGAACAGCGCGCCGACGCCGTTGTCGCGCAGGCCCGGGCGGGTGCTGCGGTCGAACACGGTGAAATCCAGCCCGTTGTAGCGCACCAGGCCTTCCCAGGTGGCGAACCACAGGTGCCCTTCCGGGGTCTGCGCGATGTCACGCAGCGAGTTGTGCGGCAGGCCGTTGCGCGAGGTCCACACGTCGATGGCGTAGTCGCGCAGCGGCGGCGGACCGTCCTGCGCGGCCAGCGTGCCCGGGAGCGCGGCGAACAGGCACAGCAACGCCAGCGCCAGGCACAGGCGCTGAAGGGTCACTGCTGCTCGTACCGGCCGCCACCGGGTCCAGCGCCCCCCTTGCCTCATCCGCAAGGATCCGGCAGGGAGCTGGAAAGGAAGCCGGCCAGATTGGACGCACTCATGCGGCAAAAGCTGGCGGGGGATGCACATAGTAGGCAAATCTGCGCCGCTTTGCCCGTGCCGCGCTCAGCCGGCGCGGCTGCCGGGCGGGCGCGGCGGTGCCGGCCAGTGCACGATCGCCTCCAGACCTCCCTGCGGGTGGTTGCGCAGGTGCAGGGTGGCGCCGTCCTTCTCGGCCAGCGCGCGGGCGATGGTCAGGCCCAGCCCGGCCCCGCCGGTAGCCCGCGAACGCGAGGTTTCCAGCCGCACGAACGGGTCGAACACGGTCTCCAGCTCGTCCTCGGCCAGGCCGGGGCCCCGGTCGCGGACGCGCACCCGGACCCCCTCGGCACCCTTCTCGACCCGCACCTGGGCGATGCCGCCGTAGCTGATCGCGTTGTCCACCAGGTTCGAGAACAGCCGGTGCATGGCCAGCGGGCGCAGCATCAGCACCGCGCCACTGCGCTGCGCGAACTCCGCCTCTGCGCCGGCTTCCAGCGCATCCTCGACGATGCTCTCCAGCAGCGAATCCAGGTCCAGCGCAGCCCGGGGCTCGGCGCTTTCGGCGCTGCGCGCCAGCTCCAGGCCTTCCCGGATCAGCGCCTGCATCGCGCCGAGGTCGCCGATCAGCCGCTCGCGCAGTGCTTCGTCGCTTACGTTCTCCAGGCGCAGGCGCAGCCGGGTCACCGGGGTCTGCAGGTCGTGCGTGATCGCGGCCAGCATCTGGGTGCGTTCACCGAGGGTGCGCTGCAGGCGCTTCTGCATGGCGTTGAAGGCTTCGGCGGCGCGCCGGACCTCCAGCGGGCCGATGACCTGCAACGGTTCGCGCTGCAGGTCGTCGCCGAGCTCGGCCGCGGCCGACGCCAGCTGCTGCAGCGGCGCACTGGCCATGCGCGCGACCACGTACGCCAGCACCGCGATGGCCAGCACCAGCAGGGTCAGGAACAGCGGGTCGACCTCGAGGATGCCGTTGTGCGCGATGGCCGGCGACTCCAGCGACAGCGACAGCTCGGTACCGTCGCTGAGCGGCAGCTGCACCGCCCGGCACTTGGGCGGAATGAAGGCCGGATCACGCTCATGCGGCGGCTTGCGACGGAGCTGCGACGGCGGCGGCCACAGCTCCTGGGCCTTGGGCAGGCAGGAGCGGAACGAGGTGAAATGCACGGTGGCGTGCGACACCGGACCCGTGCGGTCCTGGAGCAGATCCATCAGCGCCGTGTCTTCGCGACCCAGCCGCGCGCCCTGCGGCAGGCGGCGCACCGCCGGCCCGCCCACCTCCAGCAGCCGGTCGCGCAGCTCTGGGTTGCCGTCGAGCATGTTGACGAAGCCCTGCAGGCGGTCGGCAATGCGGGTGAGGTTCTGGCGTTCGAACTCCTGCTGGCGCTTGGTCCCGGCCAGCATGGTGGCGCCGATCGCGGCCACGCTCATGCCCAGCAGCAGGATCACGAACAGGCGCCCGACCATCGACGCGAAGAAGCGGCGCAGGCGCATCATTCCAGCGTCACCGCCGCCGCCAGCACGTAGCCTTCGTTGCGCACGGTCTTGATCAGGCCGTCGCTGCCGCCGTCACCGGCCAGCTTGTTGCGCAGGCGACTGACCTGCAGGTCGATCGCGCGGTCCTGCGATTCGTAGCTTCGGCCGCTGCTGAGCGACACCAGCTGCTCGCGCGAGAGCACCTTGTTGGCATGCCCCACGAACACCCGCAGCAGGCGGAACTCGGCGCCGGACAGCACCACCACGCGCCCGTCCGGGTCGACCAGGTGGCGGCTTTCCAGGTCGAAGGTCCAGTGCGCGAAGCGCGCACGGCGGATCGCCAGCGGTTCCAGGTTGGCCGGGAGCGCTTCGGTCCGGCGCAGCACGTTGCGGATCCGCGCAAGCAGCTCGCGCGGTTCGAACGGCTTGCCCAGGTAATCGTCGGCGCCCATCTCCAGGCCGAGTACGCGGTCGATCGGCTCGCTGCGCGCGGTGAGCATGATCACCGGCGTGCTCGAGCGCGCGCGCAGGTCGCGGCACAGGGTGAGTCCGTCTTCGCGCGGCAGGTTGAGGTCGAGCACGATCAGGTCCACGTGTTCGCGTTCCAGCACCTGGCGCATGCCCTGGCCATCACTGGCGGTGCTGACCTGGTAGCCGGCGCGACCGAGCTGTTCGGCCAGCAGCTGGCGGATGTCGTTGTCGTCATCGACGATCAGCAGGCGTTGCATCGTTGTGGTCTCCATGCGGCGATGATCCCCTGTCGGGAGCTGAACCGCATCCTCTGGTTTGCGTACGCATGTTTCAGGCACCACGCCCGATACATGCCGACACGTGGCAGCGTGCCACTGTTACCCGGTGTTACACGGCGAGCGTTGAGGCGCCCGTCCACGCTCTTCACAATGCTGACAACGCCGCATGCCGGCCTGTTGAGTTGATCATCATCGTGAAGCCCCGACTGCCTGTTACCCGCCGCGGCCGCGTGCTGCTCGTCATTGCACTGCTCGTGCTGGTCTGCGGCATTGTCGCATGGACCCTGCGCAAGCCGGGCGCGCCGACCCTGGCCACCAGCCCGGTCACCCGGGGCGACCTGGAACAGACGGTCGAAGCCACCGGCGTGATCGACGCCTACAAGCTGGTCAGCGTCGGTGCGCAGGCCTCGGGCCAGATCAAGTCGCTGAAAGTACAGCTGGGTGATACCGTCAAGCAGGGCGACCTGATCGCCGAGATCGACGCCACCACCCAGCGCAACGCGGTGCTCAACGCGCAGGCCGCGCTGGACCAGGTCACCGCGCAGCGGGCGGTACAGCAGGCCACCCTGCGCCAGGCCGAACTCGAGTTCGCCCGGCAGAAGGAAATGCTGGCGGCGGAAGCCACCTCGCGTGCCGAGTTCGACACCGCCGAAGCCCAGCTGAAAACCGCACAGGCCCAGGTCACCTCCTTCGATGCGCAGATCCAGGGCCGACAGACCGAGCTGGGCACGGCCAACGCCAACCTGGCCTACACCCGCATCACCGCGCCGATGGACGGCACCGTGGTGGCGGTGGTGGCCGAAGAAGGTCGCACCGTCAACGCCAACCAGACCGCACCGACCATCGTGATGCTGGCGCGGCTGGACCTGGTGACGGTCAATGCCGAGGTGAGCGAAGCCGACGTGGTCAAGATCAAGGCCGGCATGCCGGTGTACTTCACCACCCTGGGCGACCCGGAGCGCAAGTACCACGCCACGCTGCGCCAGATCAATCCGGCCCCGTCCTCGATCGCCAGCGACAGCTCCAGCAGTTCCAGTTCGTCCAGCTCCAGCGCCAGTTCGGCGGTGTACTACAACGCGCTGTTCGACGTGGAAAATCCGGACGGTACCCTGCGCATCGACATGACCGCGCAGGTCTCGGTGCTGCTCAAGCAGGCCAAGGACGTGCTGATCATCCCGTCGGTGGCACTGGGCCCGAAGACCCGCGACGGCCAGTACGTGGTGCGCGTGGCCGACAAGGACGGCATGCCGCAGCCGCGCAAGGTGAAGATCGGCATCAACACCGGTTCCAGCGCCGAAGTGACCTCGGGCCTGGAGGAAGGCGAAAAAGTGGTGGTCGGCGAAGGAAGCGCCACCCCGGCCGCTGGCAGCGGCAACCGTGGCGGGGCGCAGATGCGCATGGGCGGCCCGGGCATGGGCGGGCCACGCCGATGAAACACGCCCCCACCGGCACGCCGCTGCTGCGGCTGCGCGACCTGCGCCGCGAGTTCCCCGCCGGCGATGAGACCATCGCCGTGCTGCGCGACGTCAACCTGGACATCGCCGCCGGTGAGATGGTGGCCATCGTCGGCCAGTCCGGCTCGGGCAAGTCGACCCTGATGAACATCCTCGGTTGCCTGGACCGACCGACACGCGGCAGCTACCAGGTGGCCGGCCGCGAAACCGGCAGCATGCTGCCGGACGAACTGGCCGAACTACGCCGCGAACATTTCGGTTTCATTTTCCAGCGCTACCACCTGCTCGGCGACCTGGACGCACGCGGCAACGTGGAAGTGCCGGCGGTGTACGCCGGCAGCCCCGGCCCGGTGCGCAGCGCGCGCGCCGAGCAGCTGCTGCAGCGGCTGGGCCTGGGCGACCGCATGCAGCACAAGCCCGGCCAGCTGTCCGGTGGCCAGCAGCAGCGCGTGTCGATCGCGCGGGCGCTGATGAACGGTGGCGAGGTGATCCTGGCCGACGAACCGACCGGCGCGCTGGACACGAAATCCGGCGAGGAAGTGATGGGCATCCTCGGCGAGCTGCATGCCGAGGGCCACACCATCATCATCGTCACCCACGACATGTCGGTGGCCGAACACGCCCAGCGCATCATCGAGATCCGCGACGGCGAGATCATCGCCGACCGCAGCAACGACAAGGCGCCGGCCTACCGCGCCCAGCGCACCCCGACCGTGGCCGCGGCCAAGGGCCACAGCTGGCGCGCCGCGCGCGACCGCTTCACCGAAGCGTTCCGCATGGCGCTGCTGGCGATGAACGCGCATCGCCTGCGCACCTTCCTGACCATGCTCGGCATCATCATCGGCATCGCCTCGGTGGTCTCGGTGGTGGCGATGGGCAATGGCTCGCAGCAGCAGATCCTGCAGAACATCAGCGCGCTGGGCACCAACACCATCGATGTGTACCCCGGGCGGGGCTTCGGCGACATGCGCTCGGCACGGGTGCAGACGCTCAAGGCCAGCGACGCCGACGCACTGGCGCGGCAGAGCTACATCGACAGCGTCACCCCCAGCGTGTCTTCCTCGGTCACCGCGCGCTACCGCAACCAGTCGGCCACCGCGCAGGTCAGCGGCGTGGGCGAGCAGTTCTTCCGGGTCAAGGGTGTGACCCTGAGCGCGGGCAGCTTCTTCGACGCCGACGCGGTGAAGGGGCTGGGCCAGGTGGCAGTGATCGATGAAAACACCCGCACCCAGTTCTTCCCCAACGGCGCCGACCCGGTCGGCCAGGTGATCCTGCTCGGCAACGTGCCGGTGCGGGTGATCGGCGTGGCCCAGCGCCAGAGCATGGGCTTTGGCAGCAGCACCAGCCTGTCGATCTGGGTGCCCTACACCACCGTGATGTCACGCATGCTCGGCCAGAGCCATGTCTCCAGCATCACCGTGCGCGTGGACGATGACACCCCCATGGATGCGGCGCAGGCGGCGATCTCCAAGCTGCTGGTCATGCGCCATGGCACCGAGGATTTCTTCCTTAGCAACAGCGCCGAGATCCGCGACACCATCGAGCAGACCACGCGCACCATGACCCTGCTGATCAGCGCGATCGCGGCGATCGCGCTGCTGGTCGGCGGAATCGGCGTGATGAACATCATGCTGGTGTCGGTGACCGAGCGCACCCGCGAGATCGGCGTGCGCATGGCGGTGGGCGCGAGACAGAGCGACATCCGCCAGCAGTTCCTGATCGAAGCGGTGCTGGTGTGCCTGCTCGGCGGGCTGCTCGGCGTAGGCCTGTCGCTGGTGGTGGGCTGGGTGTTCGACACCTTCGCCCCCGATTTCAGGATGCTGTTCTCCACCGCTTCGATCGTGGCCGCGTTCGCGTGTTCCAGCCTGATCGGCGTGGCGTTCGGCTTCCTTCCGGCACGCAATGCGGCCCAACTCGATCCCGTGGAGGCGCTGGCGCGCGAATGAAGATGGCATCCCTGTTCAAGTCTATTCCTGCCCTGCGCCCACTGGCGCTGGCCTGCACCACTGCCGTGATGCTGTCGGCCTGCGTCAGCACCGGGCAGTACAAGGTAAACGCTCCCAGCGTGCCGGCCGTCTATGGTCGTGGCGATGCGCAGCTCAATGCACCGGCCACGGTGTCGAACCCAGCGCCGACGTTGCAGGCCGACGTACGCGATGATGCATGGTGGACCGGCTTCGGCGACCCGCGCCTGGACCGGGTGATCGACCGGGCGCTGCAGGCCAACACCGACCTGGCCTCGGCGGGCTTGGCGGTGCAGCGTGCGCGCCTGCAGGCCGGGCTATCCGAGAACGCATTGTGGCCGCAGCCTTCGGGCAGCGTCAGCAGCAATGGCAACCGCGCCATCGACCAGAACGCGGACTGGAATCGCAGCAGTTCGGCAGGCGTGTCGCTGCAGTGGGAGATCGACCTGTGGGGGCGCCTGCGCGCGCAGCGCGACATCGCCCAGTGGGAGGCGCAGGCCAGCGAAGAGGACCTGCAGAACACCGCGCTGCTGGTGATCAGCGACGTGGCCACCCAGTACTGGACGCTGGCCTACCTCAACCAGTCGATCAGCGCCGGCCAGGCCAACCTGGATCGGCTGCAGCGCACGCAGGAGCTGGTCCAGGCGCGCTTCGACGCCGGCGCGGTGTCGCGACTGGAAGTGCGCCAGGCGACCCAGCAGCTGGAGGCGCAGCGGGCCGCGCAGAGCGCGCTGGAGCAGCAGCGCGTGGCCAGCCGCAATGCGCTGACCGTGCTGCTGGACGGGCAGCCGTGGCCGCAGGCCGACGAACCGCAGGTGCTGGACATCGCGGCCACGCCGGTGATTGCCGAGGGATTGCCGGCCGACCTGCTCGGCCGTCGCCCGGACCTGCGCGCGGCCGAGCTGCGGCTGCGCAACAGCCTGAAGAACATCAAGGTGACCGCGACCAGCTATTACCCGGCGCTGAGTTTGACCGGTGGGGTCGGCACGGGAGGGACCACGTTGTCGGACGTGTTGAAGAACCCGGTGGCGTCACTGGGCGCGGGATTGTCGCTGCCGTTCCTGAACATCCGACAGGCGCAGCTGGATACGAAGATTGCCGGCACCGACTACCAGATCGCGGCGAACACCTTCCGGCGCACGTTGTACACGGCGCTGTCTGAAGTGGACAACGCGCTGTCGGCGCGCACCCAGTTCGCCACGCAGGTGGCGGCGTCACAGGCGTCGTATGACGAAGCGGTGGAAATCGAGCGGATGTACGAGGTCCGTTACCGGGTGGGCGCCACGGATCTGCGCACCTGGCTGGAAGCGCAGCAGACGCGTCGCGACGCGGAGTTGTCGCTGGCTGCGGTGAAGCAGAAGCTGCTGGTGAACGATGTGACGTTGTTCAAGGCGTTGGGGGGAAGCGCGGGGTGACCCCCGCGCGCGGGCGGTTGCACCGCCCGAATGCCATCCGACCAACGGTCGGCTGCTACCGCCTGTTTCAAGCGCCGCGTCAGCTGCGCTGACGCACCGCTTCAAACAGGCTTACACCCGCAGCGACCGAGACATTCAGGCTCTCGATATCCCCGGGCATCGGAATCTTCACCAACCCGTCGCAGTTCTCACGGGTCAACCGTCGCATGCCATCAGCTTCCCCACCCAGCACCAGCGCAACGTTGCCCTTCAGGTCGATCGAATACAGCGAGGTGGTGGCCTCACCGGCCAGCCCATAGATCCACACGCCCTGCTTCTGCAGATCCTTCAGGCAGCGCGACAGGTTGGTCACCGCCACCACCGGAATGCGGTCGGCGGCGCCGGCCGAGGTCTTGCGCACGGTGGCATTCACCGTGGCCGACTTGTCCTTCGGAATGATCACCGCCGTAGCCCCAGCGGCGGCCGCGCTGCGCAGGCAGGCGCCCAGGTTGTGCGGGTCCTGGACCTCGTCGAGCACCAGCAGCAGCGCCTTGCCCTCGGCGGCGGTGACCAGCCCTTCCAGCTCGTTCTCACCGTAGGTGCGCGCGGCCTGGTAGCGCGCGGCCACGCCCTGGTGGCGCACCGAGCCGCCCACGCCGTCCAGCGCCTGGGTGTTGACCTTGCGCACGTCGATGCCCTTTCGGCGCGCGTTCTCTTCGATTTCGATCAGCCGCGGGTTCTTCGCGCTGGCCTCGATGAGCACTTCGCGGACGTTATCGGCATCGTTCTCGATCGAGGAAGCGACGGCGTTGACGCCGACGATCCACTGGCTTTGCTTGCTCATTGCGGGGGCGGGACCGGTACAGGGGGTGGTAATGGTAGAGCATCGGGAGGCCGGGCGCCCGGGATCACCGGGGTGGCCAGCGCTCGGTGTCGCGGTCGGGGTGCTGGTGGGAGACCAGGCTGCGCAGGCGCTCGGCGTCCGGGTCGTCCTCCTGCAGGATCACCGGCAGGCCGCCCAGCTGGTCCACGAACGGCAGCTTGGACTCGGTCCCGTACTGGACGGTCGGCGGCAGCCGGCTGGGGTCGTCGAAGGCCCCGGCCGCCACGGCCATGCCGTCCTCGCCTTCATAGGTCAGCGGGGTCCCGCAGTCGGCGCAGAAGCCCCGGCGGAAATGGTTGGAGGACTGGAACCGGCGCGGTTCACCCCGGGTCCAGCGGAAATCGGCGCCGCGCACCGACACCAGCGGTGCGTAATAGGCGCCGAAGGCCTTCTGGCACATCCGGCAGTGGCAGATCGAGCGGTCGGGCAGCGCGCCACGGACGTGGAAGCGGATCGCCCCACATTGGCAGCCACCGGAGAATTCGGGAACCGGGTTCATGTGGGGACTCCGTTTCGGGTCAGCGGGGAGCCGGCCAGCGGCCGGCACTACCTCAATACTTCTGTTTCTGCCTTTTTGCGGGTTGGCCTCGGGGCGGCAGGGTCGGCTCCTGCTCTTCCTTGTCTTCGACCAGGCGGAAGTCGATCTTGCGCTCTTCCATGCTGGCCTTGAGCACCAGGATCCGCACGCGGTCGCCCAGGCGGTAGCTCTTGCCCCGGCGCTCGCCGCTCAGCGTCTTGCGGGTGGCGTCGAACTGGTAATAGTCGTGCGGCAGCTGGGTGACATGGACCAGGCCGTTGACCTTGGACTCGTCCAGTTCGACGAACAGGCCGAAACTGGTCACGCCGCTGATCACGCCGTCGAACTCGCCGCCCACGTGCTTTTCCATCCACGCGGCGCGGTAACGCTCGTCCACTTCACGCTCGGCCTCGTCGGCCCGGCGCTCGCGTTCGGAGCACTGCAGCGCCAGCGCGGCCATTTCGCGCTGGGTGTAGGTGAACTTGTCCAGCGGCTTGCCGCTCAGCGCATGCTTGATCGCACGGTGCACGAGCAGGTCGGGATAGCGGCGGATCGGCGAGGTGAAGTGCGCGTAAGCGTCCAGCGCCAGGCCGAAGTGGCCCTGGTTGTCCGGCGAATACACCGCCAGGCTCTGGCTGCGCAGCAGCACCGACTCCAGCAGGGCGGCGTCGGGGCGCTCGCGCACCTTCTTGAGCAGCTTGGTGTAGTCGCCCGGCTGCACCTTGGACCACGGCGGCAGGCTCAGCTTGAATTCCTTCAGGAACTCCAGCAGGTCGTCGTACTTCGCTTCCGGCGGCTTTGCGTGGTCGCGGAACGGGGCCGGCATGTGCTTGCTGAGCAGGTAGCGCGCAGCCTGCACGTTGGCGGCGATCATGCACTCTTCGATCAGCTTGTGCGCGTCATTGCGCACCATCATGCCGGCCTGGGTGACCTCACCGGTGTTGTCGAGCACGAAGCGCACTTCGGACGACTCGAACTCGATCGCACCGCGCTTGGTGCGGGCCTTGGCCAGCACCTTGTACAGCTGGTGCAGGCGCTCAACCTGGGGCAGCACGGCCTCGATCTGCTTGCGCGCGGCCGGGTCGTTCTCGCCCACCGCCTGCCAGACCTGGTTGTAGGTCAGGCGCGCGTGCGAATTCATCACTGCTTCGTAGAAGCGGGCATGCGCCACTTCACCGTCGCGCCCGACCTGCATGTCGCAGACGAAGCACATGCGGTCGACCTTGGGCATCAGCGAGCAGATGCCGTTGGACAGGGTCTCGGGCAGCATCGGCACCACGAAGCCGGGGAAGTACACCGAGGTGGCGCGCTTCTGTGCTTCGTCGTCGAGCGGCGTGCCGGGACGGACGTAGTTGGAGACGTCGGCGATGGCCACCACCAGGCGGAAGCCTTCGGCGTTGGGTTCGCAGTAGACGGCGTCGTCGAAGTCCTTGGCGTCTTCCCCGTCGATGGTGACCAGCGGCGTGCTGCGCAGGTCCACGCGGTTGCCGATCATCTGCGGCTCGACCTGCATCGGCACGGCGGCGGCTTCGTCGAGCACGGCCTGCGGGAACTCGAACGGCAGCTCATGGCCGTGGATCGCGGTTTCGACGATCAGCGAGGCGGTGAGCTTGTCGCCGAGCACGGCGATGATGCGGCCGATCGGCGGGCGCCGGGAGTCCGGCGGCTGGGTGATTTCGCACACCACGAGCTGCCCGTCGCGGGCGTCGCCGGTCTGGTCGGGCGGGATCTGCACGTTGCGCTGGATGCGCTTGTCGTCGGGCACCACGTAGTTGATGCCGAACTCGACGCTGAAGCGCCCGATCATGCGGGTCATGCCGCGCTCGAGCACGCGCGCGATGCTGCCTTCGCGGCGGCCGCGGCGGTCGATGCCGGTGACGTTGGCGAGCACGCGGTCGCCGTGCATGACCTTGCGCATTTCATACGGGGCCAGGAACAGGTCGTCGCCGCCTTCGACCGGGCGCAGGAAGCCGAACCCTTCGGGGTTGGCGATCACCACGCCGGTGATCAGGTTGGTGGCCTGGACCGGGGCGAAGCCGCCGCGGCGGTTCTGCACCAGCTGGCCGTCACGGACCATGGTGCCCAGGCGCTTGCCGAGCGCGTCGGCCCGGTCGGGTTCGGTCAGGCCGAGCTGGACGGCGACCTCTTCATGGGTCTGCGGGCCGTCGCAGCGGTCGAGCAGCTGCAGGATGGCTTCGCGGCTGGCGATGGGCTGGGCATAGCGTTCAGCTTCGCGGGCCGCATAGGGGTCGTCCACCGGGCTGCCGGCAGGCATCGGGTGCGGATTGCGACGGGTCGGGACCGGTGCGCCGTGGTCCGGCCGGGGGCCGCTGCGCTTGCCGCCACGGGGCGGCGCGGGGGTGTTCATGGACTCGGGCATCCAGGGCGGCAGCTTCTTGCCAGACTTGGCAGCGCCAGCGCGGGGCTTGCCCGACGGACCGGCGGCCTGCTTCGGCGCCGGAGACTTGGGGGCTTTCGCGCCCCGGGTCGGTTTCTTTGTTTTCATCGACCTCCATGGTACCGCGTGGCGGTGTGCAGAATGGGTCATTGGCGACCCCCATGCAGGAATGTGAAGAAATTTAACAAAAGCGTTGACAACCTTCGCGGACATGCCCACAATTCGCCCCCTGAGTCGCCCAGGTGGCGGAATTGGTAGACGCACTAGCTTCAGGTGCTAGCGGGGGCAACTTCGTGGAGGTTCGAGTCCTCTCCTGGGCACCACGACTCGGTAAATGATCAAACCCGCGAAAGCGGGTTTTTTCGTTTCAGGCGTCCGGCATGTAGAACCGCGACGCCAACCCCGCCCTGCCGGGGAAATACTTGAACCAGGGCCGAGCCGCGTCAACAACCGCCGCCACCGATGGGTGCGCCATCAGACGTTCGAAGTAGGCGAGCAGATGTCGTTCGGTGTCCGGCACCGGCACATAGGCGATGGCATAGAACAGCGCGGGTGAAGCGGCGCAGTCGGCCATGCTGAAGTCTTCGCCGGCCAGCCAGGTGCGACCCTCGAGCTGGCGGTTGAGCGCGGCGTAGCTTCTGAGCAGCAGTGCGCGTGCGGCTGCGGCGCTTTCTTCGCTGCGGCGTTCTTCCGGCTTGAGCAGTTCCGCGGTGAGCGCCTGCATGGGGGTCATGAGGTAAAAGTCGCAGAAGCGGTCCCAGAAGCGGACGGCGAGTGCGGCGTCGGGGTCGAGTGGAATCAGGCGCGCGCCGTCGGTGGCGTGGTGCTGCTGCAGGTACTCGATGATGATGCTGGTCTCGGCCACTGCCCTGCCCTGGTCGACCAGCAGGGGCATCTTGCCGGCGGGGGAGCGGGCATCGAGCGCTTCGCGCTGTGCGGGGTCGCCGAGGTTCAGGAGCTGCTGGTCGAGCGCAACGCCAAGCGCATGGGCGGCGATCACCACCTTCTGGCAGCACGACGAGAGCGGGTGGGCGTGCAGGATCGGCAATGCCATGGAACCTCCAGACCATCGGTGTCGGCCGAGTATGCCTATCGCCGCTGCAGAATGCGTTGACAGACCTTGGGGCGATCCGCATAATTCGCCCCCTGAGTCGCCCAGGTGGCGGAATTGGTAGACGCACTAGCTTCAGGTGCTAGCGGGGGCAACTTCGTGGAGGTTCGAGTCCTCTCCTGGGCACCACGACTCGGTAAATGATCAAACCCGCGAAAGCGGGTTTTTTCGTTTCTGCGCCATGCCCGTCGCGAACGATTTTTTCTGCGACATGCTGTTGACACATTCGCCGTTCTCCCGCAGAATTCTCCTCCTGAGTCGCCCAGGTGGCGGAATTGGTAGACGCACTAGCTTCAGGTGCTAGCGGGGGCAACTTCGTGGAGGTTCGAGTCCTCTCCTGGGCACCACGACTCGGTAAATGATCAAACCCGCGAAAGCGGGTTTTTTCGTTTCCGGGGTTTGCCGCACGCGTAACCCTCTGTAGTGCCGGCCGCCGGCCGGCTCCTCCAATTGCATGCGATCCCGGTGGTCGGATTGCACACCTCGCGTAGAGCTGGGCTCTGCCCAGCTCGCTGTTGGATTCAGGCGAACAGCTCGGGGCTGCGTGGTTTCCCTGGCCTGGGCCGCCCGGTGCCGGTTTGCGGGGTCGCCGCAAGTACGTCCGTGTAGGCTACGCGGACGCCATCCATGGCGCCGAGTCCCCCGCAAACCGACCCCGGGCGACCCTTTGACAGTTGGCCGGTGGCCTGGGGAGACGCCGATGTCGGCCGCTGGCCGACGCATTGACTCGTTCAATGCTCATGCGTCACCGGACGTTGGTTTGTTCACAGCGGTTGTTTGGGAACCAACCCTACCGCCCGAAGCGAACCAGTCGCGTAGTGACACGCCATGCGTGTCCACCGTAGACCATCAGCCCACGCATTCGTGTCGACCAACGGTCGGCACAACGGCTCTTCCCATGGCCTCCGACGCACTGTCGAAGGGTCGGCGGGGGTGGGTTTGAGGGGGCACGAGCCGCATGGATGCGGCGATGAGCTTACATGGACGTACTTGCAGCGTCCCCCACAAACCCGCACCCGACGGCCCTGACCAGGGGAACCGCGCAGACCCGAGCTGTTCGCCTGAATCCAACAGCGAGCTGGGCAGAGCCCAGCTCTCCGAGATCTCATGCAATCCGTGGAGCCGGCCGGCGGCCGGCACTACGCGGCGTCTCGCCACGCATGAAACGTCGCGGCGCGCACAAAAGAAAAGCCCCGCATTTCTGCGGGGCTTTCGTATGCACCGATGCGCGCGGTCAGTGACCACCAGCCGACGCCGCACCGGCGCCTGCGCCGAATGGCGGCTTGGCCAGCCACAGGAAGGCGATGATCGCCAGGAACACCCAGCCCAGCAGGAAGAAGATGTCGTTGAAGCCCATCTGCGATGCCTGGTGGTTGATCATGTTGTTCAACGCCGCCGCACCATGCTGCAGGTCGCCCTGCCCCATTGCCGCCACCTTTTCCTGCATGCCCGGCGTGTACACCGAAATGCTTTCGGTCAGGTGCGCGTGGTGCTCCTGCGTGCGGTGTGCCCACAGCCACGTCGTCAGCGACGCCGCGAAACTGCCGCCCAGCGTACGCAGGAACGTCGCCAGGCCCGAACCCGCCGCAATCTCGCGACCGTCCAGGTCCGACAGCAGGATCTGCAGCACCGGCATGAAGAACAATGCCACGCCAATGCCCATGATCAGCTGCACCCCCGCCACGTGCGTGAAGTCCACCTGCAGGTTGAAACCCGAGCGCATGAAACTGGTGAACGACAGGAACACGAACGCGATCGACGCGATCCAGCGCATGTCGAAGCGCGACGCATACTTGCCCACGAACGGCGTCATGATCACCGGCAGGATACCGATCGGCGCCGTTGCCAGCCCCGCCCAGATCGCCGTATAGCCCATGTCGCGCTGCAACCACTGCGGGATCAGCAGCGACACACTGAAGAATGCCGCGTACGCCACCACCATCGCCAGCGTGCCCGCCCGGAAATTCCGATGCCGGAACAACCGCAGGTCCACGATCGGATCCTTGTCGGTCAGCTCCCAGATCAGGAACACCGCCAGCGCCACCACCGACACACAGGCCAGCGCCACGATCATCGGCGAACTGAACCAGTCCTCATCGTTGCCCAGGTCCAGCACCAGCTGCAGCGCACCCACGCCGATCACCAGCGTGATCAGGCCCACGTAGTCCATCTTCGGCTTTTCGATGTGCTCCGGGCGCCCCTTCAACTGGTTGCCCACCACCAACGCCGCGAAAATGCCCAGTGGCACGTTGATCAGGAAGATCCATTCCCAACTGTAGTTGTCCGTGATCCAGCCGCCCAGGATCGGACCGCAGATCGGCGCCACCACCGTGATCATCGCCAGCAGCGCCAGCGCCTGCCCGCGTTTCTCGCGTGGGTAGATCGATACCAGCAGCGACTGCGTGATCGGGTACATCGGCCCCGCCACGAACCCCTGCAGCGCACGCGACACCACCAGCATGCCCATGCTCTGCGCCAGGCCACACAACAGCGACGCCACCACGAACGACAGCGTCGCCCAGATGAACAGCTTGGTCTCGCCGAACCGGCGGCTCAGCCAACCGGTGAGCGGCAGCGCGATCGCCGTACTGACCGCGAACGAGGTAATGACCCAGGTCGCCTGCTGCGAACTGGCGCCCAGGTTGCCGGCGATGGTCGGCAGCGAAACGTTGGCGATGGTGGTGTCGAGCACCTGCATGAACGAGGCCATGGCCAGGCCAGCAGTACACAGCGCGACATTGGCCGGCCGGAACGCGCCGGTCGCACCTGGCGCCGACGGCGCACCCGGAACACCGGGTGCGGCGGGAGCTTGTGCGGACATGATGGCCTCAGCTTGCCTTCGCCTGGCGCGGCAGGTTGTCCTGGATGATCTCGTGGATCACCTCGTCGGCGTTGTGCAGCTGCGTGGCGTACACGTCGGTGTCGAACACCTGGCCCTTCGCCGGCGCGGTCGGCAGCACCGTGCCCTTCTGGTCGCGCAGGCTCACCTCGGCCTTCATCGACAGACCGATGCGCAGCGGATTGTCGGCCAGCTGCTTCGCATCGATGGCGATGCGCACCGGCACGCGCTGCACGATCTTGATCCAGTTGCCGCTCGCGTTCTGCGCCGGCAGCAGCGAGAACGCCGAACCGGTGCCCAGGCCCAGGCTGTCGATGCGGCCCTTGTACTTCACCTCACCGCCGTACAGGTCCGAGCGCAGCTCCACTTCCTGGCCCAGGCGCATGTGGCGCAGCTGGGTTTCCTTGAAGTTCGCTTCCACCCACATCTGCTCGGTCGGCACCACCGCCATCAGAGCATTGCCCGGCTGCACGCGCTGGCCAACCTGCACCGAACGACGCGCCACGTAGCCGCTGACTGGCGCCACGATGCCCGCGCGGGCATTGTTGAGGTACGCCTGGCGCAGCTGCGCCGCGGCCGCCTGCACGTCCGGCTGGGTGGCAATCACGGTGTCGTCGACCAGCGCATTGTTGCGCTCGAACGACTCGCGCGACCCGGCCACGGCCGCTTCGGCCGCCGCCAGCTCGTTGCGCGCATGCGCCAGCTCTTCATCGGAAATCGCGCCCGTTGCGGCCAGGCCCTTGCGGCGGGCGAAGTCTTCGCGCACGCGGTTCAGGGTGACCTGGCGCGCGCTCAGTTCGGCCTGCGCACCTTCCACGCTGCGGTACAGACCGCGGGTCTGGCGCACGGTCTTGGCCAGGTTGGCGCGGGCCTGCTGCAGCGCTACGTCGGTGTCGGCCGGGTCCAGCTGCACCAACAGCTGGCCGCGCTCCACGCGCATGCCGTCGTCAGCGTTGATCGCCACCACCGTACCGGTGATCAGCGGGGTGATCTGCACCTGGTTGCCCTGCACGTAGGCGTCGTCGGTTTCTTCGAACCAGCGGCCGAACATGAAGTACCACAGCGCGGCCGCCGCGATCAGCAGCACCACGATGGCCAGCAGGCCACGCAGCAGCTTGCCGCGACGGGAAGGAGCTGCCGGGGCGGCAGCGGGAGCGGATGTCTGGCTCATGGAAGGACTCTCAGGAATGCGTGGATTCGGGGGCGGTGGCGAGCGTGGCGGTGTCGCCGGACGGGGTGAACCCGCCGCCGAGTGCCTGGCTCAGCCGGACCGAAACAAGGATCTGACGCGACTGCAGCGCGGCCAGCTGCTGCTGCGACTGCAGCAGCTGCGCCTCCACGCTGAGCACGTCCAGGTAGCTGCCGACGCCGGCCTTGTAGCGCTGCTGCGCCAGGTCGTGCGCCGCGCGCGCGGTGTCCACGGCCTGCGCCTGCGACGCGGCCTGTTCGGCCAGCGAGCGCACGGCGTTGACCTGGTCGGCCACTTCGCGCAGTGCGTCGACCACCGACTGGTTGTAGTTGGCCACGGCCAGGTCGTACTGCGCGTCGGTCTTGTCCAGGTTGGCGCGCAGGCGGCCACCGTCGAAGATCGGCAGGCTCAGCGCCGGCGCGATGAAGGCGAAGGTCGAACCGCTCTTGAGCAGCTGGTCGACCTCACCGGCCACCACGCCGCCGAGGGCAGTGAGGTTGAGGCTGGGATAGAACTTCGCCTTGGACGCGTCGATCTCGCGACCGGCCGCTTCCACCCGCCAGCGCGCCGCCACGATGTCCGGGCGACGGCCCAGCAGTTCGCTCGGCAACACGCTCGGCAACTGCAGGGCCAGCGGATTCAGCGGCTGCGGGCGTTCGATCTTCAGGCCGCGGTCCGGGCCCTGCCCGACCAGCGCGGCCAGCGCGGTGCGCGCGTCGTCGATCTGCTGCTGCGCGGCCTGCAGCTGCTGCTGCGCAACCGGAATGCGGGCTTCGGCCTGGCGGGTCTGCAGGTCGCTGTCGATGCCGGCCGCGCGACGCTGGCGGACCAGGGTCAGGGTCTTCTGCGAGCGGTCCAGCTCTTCGCTGGCCACGTCGTGCAGGCGCCAGGCGTAGCCCAGCTGCGCGTAGGCTTCGGCAATGCCGGCCGAGAGGTTCAGGCGCGCGGCCTGCGCGTCGACCGCTGCGGCATGGCCGCTGTCCACGGCGGCTTCCCAGGCAGCACGCTTGCCGCCCCACAGGTCCACGCCGTAGCTCACGCTCACGTAGGCCTGGCCGCTGCCGGCATAGCTGCCGCCCAGCTCGTCACCGACCATCGATTCGGGCAGGCGCACGCCGGTATAGCCACCCGACGCATTGACGCTGGGCAGCCGGTCCGCATGCGCGGTGCCGATCTGCGCGCGGGCCTGGCGCAGGCGCGCGTCGGCCGCGTCCAGCCCCGGGTTGTGCTGCAGGCCTTCGGCGATCAGGGCGTCCAGCTGCGGATCGTTGAGGGCGCGCCACCAGTCGGTGGCCGGCCACGCGGCCGGGCTCAGCGGGTGGCCGGCCAGGGTGCGCTGGGCCTGCAGGCTGTCGGCGTCGAGCAGCTTGCCGTGCGGTTCCAGGCCACCGGTGCTGGCACAGGCGGCGAGCGCAAGGGCCAGGACGGACAGCAGCACCGGCCGCAGCGGGCGCAGCGATGAAGTGCGATCAGTAATAGGAGTCATGGCGTAGTGAGGGAGTCACGGACACGGGTCAACAGGGAAAGCAGCTGGGCGCGCTCGTCGGCGGACAGGTCGCGCATGGCGTCGTCCATCACGGTGTCGCCGCGCCGCTGGAGCCGGGCCCACAGTTCGCGGCCCTGCTCGGTCAGTACGATCTGCAGCGCACGCCGGTCCTGCGCATGCGGTTCACGGCGCACGCAGCCAATGGCCTCCAGCTTGTCCAGCAGGCGGGTCACCGCGCTGGGCACCTGGTCCAGGGCCTGGGCCAGCTCGTTGGCGGTACACGGCGCGCGGAACGACAGCACCTTCAGGCCCAGGTAGTGGGTGAAGCCGATATCGAGGTTTTCCTCGGCCATGGACACGTCCAGCTCGCGCATCAGGCCATCGCGGACCTGGCGCAGCAGCAGTCCCAGACTGGGCGGGGTTTCGGGGCAGATCATCATGGGGAGGCACTTTACTTCCGAAAAATATATTTCTCAATGGAAATATTCGATCTGGAAGCAAATGCAGTGTTGCCCCATTCAGAACACTGGCCCGGGCCAGCCAATTCCTTCACATGGCTTGGCATCCCCCGCCGCATCCGGATAATCGACCGCCTGCGAGGGCGACAGCCGTCGCCGTCCCTTGCCACAGGTACCAATCCCGCATGACCGATCTAGCCCGCCCCGCTTTCCACGGCTTTGAACAGCTTCCCCTGCGTGAATACGCTGAACGGGCGTACCTGGACTACTCGATGTACGTGGTGCTCGACCGTGCACTGCCGTTCATCGGCGACGGCCTGAAGCCGGTCCAGCGCCGCATCATCTATTCGATGAGCGAGCTGGGGCTGAACGCCGCCTCCAAGCCGAAGAAGTCCGCCCGTACCGTGGGTGACGTGATCGGTAAGTACCACCCGCACGGCGACAGCGCGTGCTACGAGGCGCTGGTGCTGATGGCGCAGCCGTTCTCGTACCGGTATCCGCTGATCGAGGGCCAGGGCAACTTCGGTTCGACCGATGATCCGAAGTCGTTCGCGGCGATGCGTTACACCGAATCCAAGCTGACCCCGATCGCCGAAGTGCTGCTGGGCGAGATCAACCAGGGCACGACCGACTGGACGCCGAACTTCGACGGCACGCTGGAAGAGCCGACCTGGATGCCGGCGCGCCTGCCGCACCTGCTGCTGAACGGCACCACGGGCATCGCGGTGGGCATGGCCACGGACGTGCCGCCGCACAACCTCAATGAGATCGTCAGCGCGCTGCTGCACCTGCTGGACGATCCGGACGCGAGCCTGGACGCGCTGCTGGAGCACGTGAAGGGCCCGGACTACCCGAGCGCGGCGGAGATCATCACGCCGGCGGCGGACCTGCGGACGATGTACGACACGGGCTACGGCAGTGTGCGTGCGCGGTCGACCTTCCTGAAGGAAGGCACCAACATCGTGATCAATGCGCTGCCGTTCCAGGTGTCGCCTTCGAAGGTGATCGAGCAGATCGCGGCGCAGATGCGCGCGAAGAAGCTGCCGTGGCTGGAAGACATCCGCGACGAGTCGGACCATGCGAACCCGGTGCGGGTGGTGCTGGTGCCGCGTTCGAACCGGGTGGACGCGGAACAGCTGATGGGCCATCTGTTCGCGACGACGGACCTGGAGCGCAGCTACCGGGTCAACCTCAACGTGATCGGGATGGACGGGCGTCCGCAGGTGAAGAACCTGAAGATGCTGCTGGGCGAGTGGCTGCAGTTCCGCCAGGCAACGGTGACGCGGCGCCTGAATCATCGCCTGGAGAAGGTGGAGCGTCGCCTGCACCTGTTGGAAGGCCTGCTGGTGGCGTTCCTGAACCTGGATGAGGTGATCCACATCATCCGTACGGAAGACGAGCCGAAGGCGGCGTTGATCGCGCGGTTCGGGCTGAGCGATGACCAGGCCGACTACATCCTGGAAACCAAGCTGAAGCAGCTGGCGCGCCTGGAGGAGATGAAGATCCGGGGCGAGCAGGATGAGCTGGCGAAGGAGCGGGACAAGATCCAGTCGATCCTGGAGAGCAAGGCAAAGCTGAAGAAGCTGATCCGCGATGAGCTGACGGCGGACGCGAAGAAGTTCGGCGATGCACGCCGTTCGCCGCTGGTGCAGCGTGGTGCGGCGCAGGCGATCGATGAGTCGGAGCTGGTGCCGAGCGAGCCGATGACGGTGGTGTTGTCGGAGAAGGGCTGGATCCGTGCGGCGAAGGGCCACGACATGGACCCGTCGACGCTGTCGTACCGTGAGGGCGATGCGTTGTTGGGTTCGGTGCGTTCGCGCAGCACGCAGCAGGTGGCGTTCCTGGACAGCGAGGGCCGCGCGTATTCGACGCTGGTGCACACGCTGCCCTCTGCGCGTGGCAACGGCGAACCGCTGACCGGCCGCTTCTCGCCGGCGGCAGGCAGTGCGTTCATGACCTTGGCCAGCGGAGAGAACGATACGCGCTTCGTGCTGGCGTCGACGCATGGCTACGGGTTCGTGACGCGCTTCGAGAACCTGACGGGCCGCAACAAGGCGGGCAAGGCAATGTTGAACCTGACGTCGGGTTCGAAGGTGCTGACGCCGGCTGTAGTGGCCAATCCGGCGGTCGACCGGATCGTGGCGGTGACCAGTTCGGGCAACCTGCTGGCGATTCCGGCCAGCGAGCTGCCGGAACTGGACAAGGGCAAGGGCAACAAGATCATCGACATCCCGAAGGCGAAGCTGGCCACGGAACGTGTGGTGGCGGTGGTGGCGGTGGGCCCGGGCAACACGCTGCTGGTCCGCAGCGGCCAGCGCACGATGAACCTGTCGTACAAGGATCTGGAAACCTACATCGGCAGCCGCGCCACGCGCGGGCATCTGCTGCCGCGCGGGTGGCAGAAGGTGGATGGGTTGGCGGTGGAGTAAGCGTCAACCTGCTTGCGCTTGAATGCACGAACGGCCGGGATCTTCCCGGCCGTTCTGTTTTTGGGAATTCGCACTGTTGACGGCTGCTTTTCGTTTCTGCGCGAACGGCGGCGCTTCGATTACTACGTGCTGGGGCGGCCGCCGGGCAGCCCCGCTCCGAGACACGCCGTGAACCCGTCCATGGGGGCTGCTAGAAAACGTCCATGTTTTCTAGCGTCTCTCCGGGGGCTACCCGTCGGCCGCCCCCCATGGATGGTCGTGCGCGGTTGGGAAAATCTGACACGCATGGCGTGTCACTACGCGGTGCGTGACCATCCGCAGGACCTGCCTTGGTAGAGTCGGTCCCCAGACGACTGCCGATAACGTTGATCACCGCTGGGACGCATGAACTTCAAACGGGGTAGCTGCTTTCGTACTCGCTCCCTGCAAACCTGAAGGGCGATCACCACCAGCGTGGACCGGAGTTCAATCTTTCATTCGGCGGCACCAGCTCACGGGCCACCATCGTCGCTGCCCTTCGCTCCGGATGTCCCCACAGTGCCAGGCTCAGCGAAAATCGATCTTCGTCGACATCCACATAGCGCTGCATCAACAACCGCAGCAACAACGAAGGAGTCTTCTTTACCCGCCAGGCAGCTGCTCGAAAGCGGCAGCGCAGCTCACTGTCGAGCGATGCCCTGGTGACGTGCGGGTCTTCCAGAAGCGTGTAGTCGGGCTGCGTGTCAAAGTCGTAAGGCGCCACAAAGCGAGGCTTTGACCGGGGGCCGGCTGGCGTCAGCAGGATTGCCCCGTTACGCGCCTGAATCTTGATCAGACACCGTGGCGGGAATCCCAATCGGTGCAGCCACTTGCCGCGCAGCATGATCACCGGGACCGCCCCGGGCCATTCGGCGTCATCCTTCTCGGCCTGCGTCATTACGGGCGTTTCAGGACTGCAACCATCGTCGGACGGATGGGCGTTTGCAGCGGAACAATCAGAGGGCGTGTCGGCCCGATGCGTTTGCATGGTAGACCTCCTGCAGAGAATGACCTCTCGCCAGAATGGCGAGAGGCGTCGGGAGGCTACAACCGCGTACCAACATACGGCGTGGTGTATTTCCCTGTTGGGGGTGTTGTATTGACCACCCTCCCGACACAGGAAGACATCAGTATGTTGGTTGCGGAGGTTGTAGGCTCCGTGGACAACATTGCAGTCGACCGCAAGCAAAGAGAAATCGTTTGTTTCTGCGGTTTTCGCAGCTTTGGTTGACGCAGCCTATCCATGACGCAAACGCCATCGTGCCCGTGCGCATCGCATCACAGAAGCGATCAAGATCAGCAACGTTCGAGTCGATCAGAACATGAGAATCGCGTAGTGACACGCCACGCGTGTCCGCAGTTTCCATCCGAAAGCGACATACCCGCCGGGCAAAACCCGGCACCCGCGGTTCCCATGGCGACCGACAAACTGTCGAAGGGTCGGCGGGGGTGGGTTTGAGGGGGCACGAGCCGCATGGATGCGGCGATGAGCCTACATGGAAGTATTTACGGCGTCCCCCACAAACCCGCACCCGACGGCCCTGACCAGGGAAACCGCGCAGCCCAAGGCTGTTCGCCTGAATCCAACAGCAGCCGGGCAGAGCCCGGCTCTACGGACGTCATGCAACCAGAGCAGCCAGGCAGGGCCTGGCTCTACCGAGCGCCCACAAAAAAACCGGGGAATCCCCGGTTCTTCTGCATTTCGCTGGCTGGCGTTGGCTGGCTGGCGGGTACGCGGTACTCAGTGCGCGACGTTGCCCTTCGATTCCATCTTGCTGGTCTGGTACAGCGCAAGACCAATGCGCTTGATCAGGCTAAGCTGCTGCTCCAGCCACCAGGCGTGGTCTTCTTCGGTGTCCTTCAGCTGCACCAGCAGCATGTCGCGGCTCACGTAGTCCTGGTGCTGCTCGCACAGCTTCATGCCCGCCGCCAGGTTGTTGCGCACGCTGTACTCGGTGTCCAGGTCCTTCTGCAGCATCTCTTCCACCGTCACGCCCGGCTCGAAACCGTGCGGGCGCATGTCCGGCGTGCCGCCCAGGAACAGGATCCGGCGCAGCAGCGCGTCCGCGTGCTGGGTCTCTTCTTCCATCTCGTGGTTCAGTCGCTCGTACAGCGCGAACAGCCCCTGGTCTTCGTATCGGCGCGAATGGATGAAGTACTGGTCGCGAGCCGCAAGCTCGCCGCGCAGCAGTTCCTTCAGGCAGGCAATGACGTCCGGATGGCCTTTCATGGGGGTGTCCTTATGAATCAATGCGGGCATGGTGCCCTATCCGGAAATACAGTGATCTAATCGGAATCAGTTGCAGTTGCACTTGCCCCTACAATCGGGGCATCACGGACGTCGGGGAGACGGCATGCGTCGTTGGCTGAAGCGGTTGCTCTGGGCTTGTGCGGTACTCGGCGCGATAGCGCTTGTCGTCATCGGCGTGGCATGGACCCTGCTCCGCGGCAGCCTCGCCCCCCTGGACGGAGACACCCCCCTCGCCGGCCTCCAGGCCCCCGTGAGCATCCAGCGCGACGCCCTCGGCGTGGTCACCATCGACGCCGCCAGCCAGGCCGATGCCATGCGCGCCCTCGGCATGGTCCACGCCCAGGAACGCTACTTCGAAATGGACCTCATGCGCCGCGCCGCCGCCGGCGAGCTTTCCGAACTGTTCGGGGCCCCCGCCGTCGATGTCGACAAGCGCATGCGCGTACACCGCCTGCGCGCCCGCACCGACGCCCACCTGGCCGACGCCCTCGGCGACCAAGCCGAGGTCCTCCAGGCCTATGTCGACGGCGTCAACCAGGGCGTCGGCGCCCTGCGCGTGCGCCCCTGGCCCTACCTCCTGCTGCGCCAGCAGCCCGCCGCCTGGACCCGCACCGACTCCATCCTCACCGGCCTGGCCATGTATGCCGACCTGCAGGATCCCGCCAACCAGAACGAGCTGGCCATGCGACGCATCCGCGAGGTTGCACCGCCGGCCCTGTACGCCCTGCTCAGCCATGACGGCAGCGAATGGGATGCCCCCCTGTTCGGCGACGCGCGCGGCAACGCCGTCCTGCCCGGCAAGGACGTGCTGGACCTGCGCAGCGACACGGCAGCCCCCGCCCCGGTGCCTGCCGAAGCCGACGTGCACGGCAGCAACAACTTTGCCGTCGCCGGTGCCCTCACCGCCGACGGCCGCGCCATCGTCGCCGACGACATGCACCTCGGCCTGCGCGCCCCCAGCCTCTGGTTCCGCGTGCGCCTGCGCTATCCGGACGCGCTCGCCACCGGGGGCAAGGTGGACGTCAGCGGCTTCTCGCTGCCCGGCCTGCCGGCCGTCGTGGTCGGCAGCAACGCCCACGTGGCCTGGGGCTTCACCAACAGCTACATCGACACCGCCGACTTCCGCCCCGTCGCCGCCAACGAACCCGGCGTGACCGTGCACGAAGAACCCATCCGCGTCGCCAACGCGCCCGAGGTGCGATTCCGCGTGCGCGAAACCGCCTGGGGCCCGATCCTGCACGAACGCCCCGACGGCAGCGGCGAAGCGCTGCGCTGGACCGCGCAGCTGCCAGGCGCCGTTCGCCTGGACTTCGCCGACATGGCCCGCGCTGGCGATCTGGACGACGCATTGAAGATCGCCGACCGTGCCGGCATTCCCACCCAGAACCTGGTGCTCGCCGACAGCCATGGCCGCATCGCCTGGCGCCTGCTCGGCGCGCGCCCCGACCGCGCCGCCGACTGCCCGCCCGACGGCTTCACCACCACCGCCCCGGCCAGTTGCGCGCCGTGGCCGATCCGCAGCGATGCGGCACCGGCGCTGATCGACCCGCCCTCGCACCGGCTCTGGACCGCCAACGGTCGCGTGCTGGACGGAGCCGAGCTGGCCGTCGCCGGTGATGCCGGCTACGACCTCGGCGCACGTGGACGGCAGATCCGCGACGACCTCAATGCGAAACAGCGTTTCTCCGAACGCGACCTGCTGGCGATCCAGCTCGACGACCGCGCCGTGCTGATGGAGCGCTGGTACCGATTGATGCGCGACGTGGTGAGCCACAGCGACGACCCCGCGCTGAAGCGCTTGGAAGCAGCCACCCGCGAGTGGAACGGTCGCGCCACGGCCGATTCGGTGAGCTACCGGGTCGCGCGTGGTTTCCGTGGCAAGTTGTTGGACGCCGTCTCTGCGGGTCTGCTGGCGCCGGCCAAGGCCACGCTGGGCGAGGACTATCTGGAACCGCGCATGCCGCAGCTGGAAGGCGTGCTGTGGCCGCTGGTCACCGAACGGCCGATGCATCTGCTGCCGCCGCGGTATGACAGCTGGGAGGCCCTGCTCGCCGACACCGCGCGTGACCTGGAGAAGGACCTCGCCGAACAGGGCCCGAGCCTGGTCGAACGCACCTGGGGCGAGCGCAATACCGCCGACATCTGCCATCCGATCAGCCGCGCCCTGCCCGGCTTCGCCAGGCCTTGGCTGTGCATGCCTGCCGATCCGTTGCCCGGCGACAGCAACCTGCCGCGCGTGCAGGGGCCGAACTTCGGCGCGTCGCAGCGGATGGTGGTGTCGCCCGGGCATGAAGCCGACGGCATCATCCACATGCCGGGCGGCCAGAGCGGGCACCCGCTGTCGCCGTTCTGGGGCGCGGGGCATCAGGATTGGGTGCAGGGCAAGCCGACCCCGTTCCTGCCGGGGCCGGCGCAGCACACGTTGAGGTTGACGCCAGCCGGTTGATTGCGAACGGTGACGCGGCTCTACCCCTTACCGCCGACGTTCCAGCAGGTTCATCAACGGCCCGGTCATCGCCGTGGTCACCAGCGCCATGAGCACCAGCACCGCGAACAGCCGGTCGCCCAGGAAGCCCAGCTCGTAGCCCAGGTTGAGCACGATCAGCTCCATCAGGCCGCGGGTGTTCATCAGTGCGCCCAGCTTCCAGGCGTCGTGACCGTCCATGCCGGCGCTGCGCGCGGCGCTCCACGTGCCCAGCAGCTTGCCGGCCGTGGCCAGCACGATCACCACCGCGCACAGCAGCAGGTCGCTGGTCTGCAGTGCGTCGGCGCGCATGCGCAGGCCGGTCATGGCGAAGAACAGCGGCAACAGCAGGGTCACCGCGAACGGCTCCACCTTCGCCATCAGCAGGTGGCGCAGCTGCGCGTTGGACGACACCGCCACGCCGGCCGCGAACGCGCCGAACAGGGCATGGATGCCCAGTACTTCGGTCACCAGCGCGCTGGCCAGCGACAACAGCAGCATGCCCAGCAGCCAGCGGCCTTCGGTGCCCTGCTGGATCTGCTGGCGCGCGAACCACGGTTTGACCACGCCGAGCATCAGCGCGATGAACGCCGCCACGCACAGCAGGCTGAGGCTGGCCGGCACCCAGCCGGCCGCCTGCGCGGCCGCCACGATCAGGGCGAGCAGGCACCAGGCGGTGGCGTCGCCAAGCGCGGCGCAGGCAATGGCGGTTTGCCCGAGTGGGGTCCGGCTGATGCCGCGGTCGGACAGGATCCGCAGCAGCACCGGGAACGCGGTAATGCTCAGCGAAATGCCGACAAACAGGGCGAACGCCGTGAAGCCCACGCCCTGCGGGCCATGCTCGGGATACAGCCAGATCGCCAGCAGCACGCCGAGCACGAACGGCACGGCGATGCCGGCATGGCTGACGGTAAAGGCAAAACGGCGACGGCCGCGCAGGCCGCCGAGGTCGAGCTCGGCGCCGGCCACCAGCAGGAACATCAACACGCCGAGCTGGCTGAGCATGCCCAGCGGGCCCAGCGAGGTGGCCGGGAACAGTGCACCGTGCAGGCCCGGCAACAGGCTGCCGAGGACCAGCGGGCCCATCATCAGGCCGGCGGCCATTTCGCCGATCACCGCCGGCTGGCCCAGACGCTTCAGCAGCGCGCCCGCGCCCTTGGCCACGATCAGCAGTACCAGCAACTGCAGCAGGAACAGGCCCAATGGCGAGGCCAGATGGTGGGCCCAGTCGCTACCCACCACCGGTTCGGCTTTAGCCGCCACGGCCGGCAGGTCCGGACCCGCGTAGCGGGCCAGGGCCAGGCCGATCAGCAGCGGGACACCGGCCCAGGCCAGGTACTGCCAGCCCCATTTCATCCGCGGCACGCTGCCTCCGGTCTGTGCATCCATGACCATTCCCCAATGCCTGAGAGGGGAATGGTAACCGGTGGACCCGCCCAGTGGCCGGGGTTACGCCAGGGCCTGCTCATGCACACCGGCAACGGCGCGACCGGAGGGGTCGGCCATGGCGGCGAAGCTGGCGTCCCAGGCGATG
Source organism: Stenotrophomonas aracearum (assembly GCF_031834615.1). Classification (NCBI taxonomy): domain Bacteria; kingdom Pseudomonadati; phylum Pseudomonadota; class Gammaproteobacteria; order Lysobacterales; family Lysobacteraceae; genus Stenotrophomonas; species Stenotrophomonas aracearum. The sequence goes on along the minus strand of NZ_CP115543.1, from coordinate 1,409,087 downwards.
GCGGCCGGCGACGAGCAGGCGATCGACTTGCCGCCCGGCACGGTTTCGGCGGCGGCCTGGCTGGGGAAGTACTGCTCGAAAACGTGGCGGTAGTAGTAGGCCTCCTTGGTCTGCGGCGGGTTGTGCACGAAGCGCTTGTCGGCTGCGGCCATGACACGGTCGCTGATCTGGGCTTCGGCATGGGCCTTGAGTCCGTCGATCCAGCCGTAGCCGACGCCGTCGCTGAACTGTTCCTTCTGCCGCCACAGGATGGAGTCCGGCAGGTAGCCTTCGAACGCTTCGCGCAGCACGGCCTTCTCGATCCGGCGCGCGCCGTCGCCGCCCTGCCCGACCATTTTGTGGCGGGCGTCGATGCGCATGGCGACGTCAAGGAATTCGCGGTCGAGGAACGGCACGCGCGGTTCGACGCCCCAGGCCATCATCGACTTGTTGGCACGCAGGCAGTCGTAGTTGTTGAGCGCGTCGAGCTTGCGCACGAGTTCTTCATGGAATTCGCGGGCGTTGGGGGCTTTGTGGAAGTACAGGTAGCCACCGAATATCTCGTCGCTGCCTTCGCCGGAGAGCACCATCTTGACGCCCATGGCCTTGATGCGGCGGGCAAGCAGGAACATGGGGGTGGAGGCGCGGATGGTGGTGACGTCGTAGGTTTCGACGTGGCGGATGACGTCGGGCAGTGCGTCGAGGCCTTCTTCGAAGGTGTATTCGAAGCCGTGGTGGACGGTGCCGAGCGCTTCGGCGGCGATGGCGGCGGCGGCGAGGTCGGGGGAGCCTTTGAGGCCGATGGCGAAGGAGTGCAGGCGCGGCCACCAGGCTTCGCTCTGGTCGCCGTCCTCGATCCGGTGACGGGCGTAGCGTGCGGCGACGGCGGCAACGAGCGAGGAATCCAGGCCGCCGGACAGGAGCACGCCATAAGGGACGTCGGTCATCAGCTGGCGGTGGACGGCGCGTTCGAAGGCTTCGCGCAGGGCGGCGCGGTCGGCGTCGACGCCTTCGACGGCGGCGTAGTCGCGCCAGGGGCGTTCGTAGTACCGGGTGAGGGTGTCGGTGGCGCTGTCGTACCAGTGGCCGGGCGGGAACTGGGCGGCGTCGGCGCAGGTGTCGACGAGGGATTTCAGTTCGGAGGCGACCAGCAGGCGACCGTCCTTGTCATGGCCCCAGTAGAGGGGCACGACGCCGATGGGGTCGCGTGCGATCAGGACGCGCTGCTTGGCGCGGTCCCACAGAGCGAAGGCGAAAATGCCGTTGAGGCGGTTGAGGAAGGACGACGGCGTGTCCTGCTGGTAGAGGGCGTTGATGACTTCGCAGTCGGAGCCGGTCTGGAAGGCGTAGGGCTGTTCCAGTTCGGCCTTGAGTTCGCGGTGGTTGTAGATTTCGCCGTTGACGGCGAGGGCAAGGCTGCCGTCTTCGGAGAGCAGCGGCTGGGAGCCGCCGGCGGGGTCGACGATGGCGAGGCGTTCGTGGACGAGGATGGCGCCCTCGTCGACGTAGACGCCGCTCCAGTCGGGACCGCGGTGGCGCTGGCGCTGGGAGAGGTCGAGCGCATGGCGGCGCAGGACGGTGAGGTCATCGCCGGCCTGCAGGCCGAACATTCCGAAGATCGAACACATGGGAACAGCTCCTTGAGGTTGGGGGAATACACGTAACGGCTGCATTCGACCGGCCACCGATCCCGGGCCTGACCTGCACCCGGAAAACAAAAAACCCGCATCGGCCGATGCGGGTTTTCTGGGGTCCGGGCGTGTGTTGCTTGTTCTAGCCCTGGTCGCAGTCCCGCATCGGCCGCGCACGATTATTCGCGCGCAGATTATTGCGGTTGTTGTTGACGGCGGTGGCCAGGAGCGAGGACATGGGTCGACCGTAGCGCTGTTTTGGGGGGAGTGCAACAGTTGCTGTCGCAACCTACGCGGGCGGGGCTGTGCCGGAACGTCCGGATGCCATTTCCCGGTAGAGCCGGGCCCTGCCCGGCTGCGGTTGGATTCAGGCGAACAGCCCGCAGGTGCGAGGGTTCCCTGGCTTGGGCCGCCCGGTGCCGGTTTGCGGGGTCGCCGCAAGTACGTCCATGTAAGCTGCGTCGCCGCATCCATGCGGCTCAGCCCCCCTCAAACCGACACCGGGCGACCCTTTGACAGTTGGCCGGTGGCCAAGGGAAACGCGGTTGCCCGCCGGTGGCCGGCGTGGCGATGCCGATCATTTCCATGCGTCACCGAGCGCAGATGATTTCACGGCGGTCGTTTGGGAACCGACCCTACCAAACGGCGCAGGCGCACCGCGTAGTGACACGCCATGCGGCGGGTGGGGGGTACGGGACCGTGAAGGCACATGGATGTGCCGCCCGAGCTTAACGGGAGATTTGATGCGTGTCCCGTACCCCCCACCCGCCGGCCCAACACCAGGGAATCTCTCCGCCGAGGGCTGTTCGCCCAGATGTATGAAGCCGGGCAGAGCCCGGCGCCCCGGATGCCATGCAATCAAGGGCAGCCGGGCAGCCCCCGGCACTACACGCCGCGTTGTACACAGATTCCAGCGCCCAGCAAGACTGCATTGAGGTTCGGCGATGGTCGACAATGCGCGGCATGGACATCATCACTTTCCGCGACGAAACGATCGGTCGTGCGCGCATGCAGGCGATCGTTGCGGCACATCCGCGCAACGCTGTTTTTGAGGATTGCACGTTCGACGAGGGCGATTTTTCGCGACTGGACATGGACGGATTCCAGTTTGTGCGCTGCTCGGTCGCCGGGGCGTCCTGGTTGGCCGCATCGCTGGAAGAGACCCAGTGGACCAAGTGCCGTGGCGGGCAGTGCGATTTCAGTTCGGCCCTGCTGAGCGATGCGCGCTTTTCGCACTGCGATCTCAACAACAGTCATTGGCGCCGCGCGACGCTGTCGTCGGTGCGCTTCGAGGACTGCAAGCTGACCGGCGCGCACCTGCAGGAAGTGACCGGCTGGGCGCTGGAGTTCCGCGACTGCCTGCTGGTCAGCGCCGACCTGCGCGGGCTGTCGTTTCGCAAGGCGGAACTGGTGGGCATGGATTTTTCCGATGCCGAACTGTCTGGCTGCGACTTCCGCGATGCCGTGTTTGAAGGGGGCAGCCTGCGCAATGCGCAGACCCGGTTGACCCGGTTCGAGGGCGCTGACCTGCGGGGCGCCGACATCACCGGGCTCCATGTGATGGACGCCAAGCACTTCAAGAAAGCGGTGATCTCGCAGCGGCAGGCGGCCGCTGCGTTGGCGGCGTTCGGGTTGATCGTGGCGTGATGGATTGCGTGCAGCCGGGCACAGCCCGGCTCTACGGCGCGTAGTGACACGCCATGCGTGTCAGCGCGCGAGCAGGCGCTCTATCAGGCGCTGGTAAAGCGCGGGGAGCGCTTCGAGGTCGGCCACCGAGACGTTCTCGTCCACCTGGTGGATGCTGGCGTTGACCGGCCCTACTTCGATGCACTGCGCGCCCAGCGGCGCGATGAAGCGGGCGTCGGAGGTGCCGCCGCCGGTGCTTTCTTCCGGCGGCGCGCCTGCGAACTCGCCCAGTACTTCGCGCGCTACCTGGCGCAGCGTGCCTTCCGGCGTGTAGAACGGCTCTCCGCTGCGGTGCCACTTCAGCCGGTACTCCAGACCGTGGCGGTCCAGCAGCGCGGTGATCTCCTGTTCCAGTGCATCGGCATTCCAGTGCGGGTTGTAGCGCAGGTTGAACAGCACCTGCAGCTCGCCCGGGATCACGTTGTTGGCGCCGGTGCCTGCGTGGATGTTGGAGACCTGCAGGCTGGTCGGCGGGAAGCTCTCGTAGCCGTCGTCCCACTCCCGCGCGGTCAGCTCGGCCAGCGCCGCAGCGGCCAGATGGATCGGATTGCGCGCCTTGTGCGGGTACGCCACATGGCCCTGCACCCCCTGCACCGTCAGCGTCGCCGAGAGGCTGCCGCGCCGGCCTACCCGCAGCAGATCGCCCAGCACCGCCGTCGACGACGGTTCGCCGGTAATGCACCAGTCGATCGCCTGGCCGCGCTCGCGGAACAGGGTTGCCACCCGGCGCACGCCGTCGATGGCGTCGCCTTCCTCGTCGCTGGTCAGCAGCACCGCCAGCGTGCCGGGGTGCTGCGGGTGCGCGGCCACGAACTGCTCGGCCGCCACCACGAATGCCGCCACGCTGCCCTTCATGTCCGCTGCGCCGCGCCCGTAAAGCACGCCGTCACGGATCTGTGGATCGAACGGATCGCTGCGCCAGGCCTCTACCGGGCCGCTGGGCACCACGTCGGTGTGGCCCAGCAGCACCAGCACCGGCGCGCCCTGCCCGTGCGTGGCCCACAGGTTGTCGACCTCGCCCAGCCGCAGGTGCTCGCACTCGAAACCGGCACGCGAAAGCCGCCCGGCCAGCAGCGCCTGGCAGCCCGCGTCTTCCGGCGTGACCGACGGGCGCGCGATCAGGTCGCAGGTCAGTGCGACGACGTCGTTCATGCCCCCACTCCGAAACGCTGCTTGAAACCGTTGTCGGAGAAACCCTGGCTCATCACCCCATCGTCGGTGACCACCACCGGCCGCTTGATCAGCTGCGGATGCTCGCGCAGCAGCAGCTTCCATTCCGCGTCCGACGCGGCCGCCTTGCGGTTCTCCGGCAGCTGCCGCCACGTGGTCGAGGAACGGTTCACCAGCGCTGGGAAGCCACCCGCCTGCGCCGCCCAGTCGACCAGCGTTTCCGGGCTGGGCTTCTGCTCGCGGTAATCGACGAAGGCGTACGCCACCTGGAAGCGGTCCAGCCACTTGGTGGCCTTCTTGCAGGTGTCGCAGTTCTTGAGGCCGTAAAGGGTGGTGGTCATTGCAGGAAGATACTCATACTGGGCTACAGGGTGTGCGACGCCGAGTATAGCCGCCTGTCACTCCCCAACCGGCGTGTTGAGCGCGTTCAGCAGGGTACGCTGCCAGCTCGACAGCCCAGTCCTGAACGCCACCGCATCGCCAATGAGGGGGCGTCCCATGCGGTCCACCAGCAGGCACAGCTCCGAGGACATGAAGGCGCACATGCCCTCCAGCTGATGCTCATACTGCGGCGCATCGAAGGGATCGGCCAAGTGCAGCCGCATGCATACCCCATCCATGTCCAGCAGCATCTGCACGCGCGAGGCGGTATCGAGCGCGATCCTGCCCGATACGACTGCCACGACCAGGGCGTTGGTGGCGGAGATGGCGTCTTCGCGGTCATGCCGATCCGCCGCCTCGTGCAGGCGCATGAGCCTTCCAGCCGCCTGGCTGAACTCGCTCAACTCAGAAGGCGCCTGCCAGACATCGGTCTCGTCCGAAGACGACCGCTGTACTGACACTGGAGCGACAGGCGCAGCGTCTGCGTGACTCCACGTCGTGGTCGCGACGGGTGCCACGATCACCCCGTTGCGCGCGACCTCGGCGAAGTTGCGCCCGTCGTGCGGATTGTCGGGGAGCGGCCCGCGTGCAGCTTCCCGCAGGACCACCAGGTCCTGTACCCATGCCTGTTGCCTGCCCAGCCACTCGCAGTAGTAGTGCGTGCTGTAGGCCAGGTAGTCCTTGAGCTGCTTCTCGGGGCCAAACCCATGGAACTCGCCATCGCGCTGGTCCCACACGCCTCGCGAGGGCAACCGTGCCTCGTCGATGATCGGCTTGAGCGCCTTCGCCGCATTGAGCTGCAACGTATCCACCGCTACTTTCTGGCACTGGCCGCGCCCAAGCTGCCCAAGCCGGCGCAGGTACTGCACCCCGTACTTGGCAACCAGCGCCAGCGTGCGGTTTTCCCAGTGGACCAGCAGGTCGGGTTGCGCCTGCAGCAGGGCGGGAAGCCGCAGCAGCAGTGCGTCGGCCGCTGGCCGCGGCAGCACCCCGTCCAACGGGCGGACCATCTGGTGTTCGGATGCCCGCAGCGCACTGACCAACCCGAATGCCAGGCAGGTGCCGGTCACCGCATGCTCCGGCAGCTCGTGCAGCTTGGACTCGAAAATCGGCAGCAGGTGTCGGGTGATGGCCCGCCCGCACACGGTCTGCAGCTTCGGGTGATTGATCAGCTCGCCCAGGTGGAACATGATCACGCTGAGGTTTTCCAGGGTGAAATCGTGCCGTGCGCGGATGGCCAGGATGGCGTGGCGCGCCGCGGCCAGCAGGCGGGTGCTGTCGTAGTCGAACTCACCGCGTCGGCGCAGCAGCTGGCACAGGATGTTCAGCGCCTTGCCCACGTAGATGTTGGACACGCGCTGCTGCGGGTCGCCGTCTTCGGCGCCGATGCTGCGGGTCAGGACGCGACTGAGCGTATCGAGGTCCGCGTTGAGGGTGGACAGCTCGCCGCTTTTGACGATTTTCTGGTACAGCGCGGAAACCAGGTAGTCCGCCTCGGTCAGCCGCACACAGTGCTCGCCCGCCGGGACGAAAGGCATGCCCTGGAAGCCGGATGCGTTGAACACCTCGTGTGGCACCACCCTGCCCGCGTCGGTCGCCTGCACCGCGAACGGCGGGGAGTACGCATGCTGGATTACCGATACGGTATTGCCGAGCCGTTCCATACAGGCCTCTTCTGCCGGGAAAACGGCAGCATAGCCACGCCCCGGCGGTGCCGGGACGATGGACGGTTCAAGCTGTGACGCGGTTTGCGAAGCCAACGCGTTGCGCGTGGCAGAAGCGTCACGGGGCATCGAAACGATGCCCCGATTACGTCACTTGCTCAGTCGGCCAGGCCGCGCAGCAGCTCGTTGACGCTGGTCTTGCTGCGGGTCTTGGCATCCACCTGCTTGACGATCACCGCGCAGTACAGCGAGTGCGAACCGTCCTTGGAGGGCAGCTGGCCGGACACCACCACGCTGTACGGCGGCACCGAGCCATAGCTGATCTCGCCGGTGGCACGGTTGTACACGCGGGTGCTCTGGCCGAGGAACACGCCCATGCCGATCACGCTGTGGTGGCCGACCACGAAGCCTTCCACCACTTCCGAACGCGCGCCGATGAAGCAATGGTCTTCGATGATGGTCGGGCTGGCCTGCAGCGGCTCGAGCACGCCGCCGATGCCGGCGCCGCCGGACAGGTGGCAGTGCTTGCCGATCTGCGCGCACGAACCCACCGTGGCCCAGGTGTCGACCATGGTGCCTTCGCCCACGTAGGCGCCGATGTTGGTGAAGCTCGGCATCAGCACCACGTCCTTGCCGAAGTAGCTGCCACGGCGCGCGATCGCACCGGGCACCACGCGCACGCCGGCGCGGCGGAACTTCGCCTCGTCGAAGCCGGCGAAGCGCGATTCGACCTTGTCCCAGAACGGCGCCGGACGCGCATCCACCACGGCCATGTCGTTGACGCGGAAGTACAGCAGCACCGCCTTCTTCAGCCACTCGTTGACCTTCCAGCCGCCATGGCCGTCGGGTTCGGCCACGCGGAATTCGCCGGTTTCCAGGCCGTCGATGACGCGCCCGACCAGCGGCTTGGTCGAGCCTTCGATCTCATGCAGGGTCAGCGTGGCACGGCGCTCGAACGCGCTTTCGATGCCGAACTTGAGCTCTTCCACGCCCGGCGTGGCCGGCTTGCGCAGCGACTTGCGGGCGATGGTTTCGGCGCGCTTGGCGGCGGTTTCAGCGGCGCTGCTGGCGGCCGTCTTCTTGGCCGGTGCCTTCTTTGCCACGGCGGCCTTCGTCGCGACCGGCGCGGTCTTCTTCGCAGCGTTCTTCTTCGCGGGCGAAGGTGCGGCAGCAGTCTTCTGGGCCGCCGCAGTCTTCGCGGCAGTCTTCTTGGCAGGCTTGGTGGCCATCAGTGGGGGTCTCCGGCTTTTCGATCAGGGTCCAGGCAGGCCAGCATCGCGTCGCGCAGCTGCTGCCTGGCGGTTTCGGTAAGGGGGCGGTCGTGTTCATCGCTGATCACGAACATGTCTTCGGCGCGCTCGCCGAACGTGGCGATGCGCGCGTCGTGCACGCGCAGGCCCTGGTTGCGCAGCACGAAGGCGACATCGGCCAGCAGCCCGGGGCGGTCGGGCGCGACCAGGCTGAAGCGGGTGCCGCCGGTGTCGTTGTCGTTGGCGTCGCGGAACTCGATGCGCGGGGCGAAGCGGAAGTGGCGCAGCTGGCGCGGCACCACCCGGCGCGAGGGCCGCAGCTGGGCGAGGTCGCCGGCCAGCGCGTCGCGCAGCGCCGCTTCCAGGCGCGGCGCGTCGCCGTCGGCGAAGCTGTCGGCCGGGGTCACTTCGAAGGTATCGAAAATGGTTTCGACCGGGCCATCCAGCACGCGCGCGCGGTGGATGCCGTAGCCCTTGCGGTCCAGGGTCATCACGATCGCGGCGAACAGGCCGTCGCGGTCCGGCGAATGCACGAACACTTCCAGCGCATCGTCGTCGGCGTTGATCCGGCGCACCTTGACCAGGGTCTGGCCCTGCTTGACCGGTACCAGCGCCGCCGCCTGCCAGGCCAGCTGCTCCGGGCGCAGGCGGATGAAGCTCTCGTCCGGCATCACGGTGAACTGGCGTTCGATGGTGGCGTCGTCATAGCCGCGCTCGCGCACGAGCGCGCGTACCGTCTCGCGCGCCTCGAGCACGCGTTCGGCGGCCGGCATCTGGTTTTCCAGTCCGTCGCGCAGCGCGCGGCGCGCGGCGAAGTACAGGTCGGCCAGCAGCCGGTCCTTCCAGGTATTCCACAATTTGGGGCTGGTGCCGGCGATGTCGGCACAGGTGAGCAGATAGAGATAATCGAGGCGGTCGCGGCTGCCGACCAGGGTGGCGAAGCGGTGGATCACGTCCGGGTCGGAGATGTCCTGCTTCTGCGCGGTGACCGACATGCGCAGGTGTTGTTCGACCAGCCAGGCCACCAGTTCGGTGTCCGAGCTGCCCAGCCCATGCGCCTCGCAGAACGCGCGCGCGTCGACCGCGCCCAGTTCGGAATGGTCGCCGCCCCGGCCCTTGGCGATGTCATGGAACAGCCCGGCCAGCAGCAGCAGTTCCGGCTTGCGCAGGCGCGGCCAGACTTCATGCGCGATGGAGAAACGTTCGTCGGCGCGGCTGGTCGCGAACAGGCCCATGTTGCGCAGGACCATCAGCGTGTGCTGGTCCACGGTGTACACATGGAACAGGTCGAACTGCATGCGCCCGGACACCTGCGCGAACGCGGGAATCCACTGCCCCAACACGCCCAGCCGCGCCATGCGCGCCAGCGTGTCGACCGCGCGCGGGCTGCGCAGCAGGGCCATGAACTGCTCGCGCGCGGCGGGGCTGGCGTCGGTGTACGCCGGCAGCTCACCCAGCGATTCGGCCAGCGCGCGCGCGGTCAGCGAATGCAGGCCACGCACGTCGGGGTTGTACGCCCAGCTGGAAAACAGCGCAAACACCTGTTCGATGTCGCCCTGCGGCCACTGCGGATCGTTCGCGGCGAGGTAGCCACGGCGCAGCGAGAAGCCCACGCTGACCGGCTCGGGCACGGCTTCGCCGTCGAACTGTTCCTCGAAGCGCTGCAGAAGACGGTCGCTGATCCGCCGCACCACGGTGGCGCTGCGGTAGAAGCCCTGCATCATCTTTTCGACCGCCAGGCTTTCCACGTCGTCGACGAAGCCGAGCCGCGCGGCCAGGGTCTTCTGGTAGTCGAAGCGCAGGCGCTCTTCCGGGCGGTTGGCCACCAGGTGCAGGCCGAAGCGCAGCCGGGCCAGCGCGCAGCGCTCACGCCGCAGCGCCACCGCTTCGTCGGCGCCCAGGTGGCCCAGGCCGACCAGTGCTTCCAGTTCGCGCACGCCGAACGCGCGCAGCGCCATCCAGCCCAGGGTGTTGAGATCGCGCAGGCCGCCGGGGCCGTCCTTGATGTCCGGCTCCAGGTTGTCGGCGGTGTCGCCGAAGCGCTGGTGGCGCGCCAGCAGCTCGTCGCGCTTGGCCAGGAAGAACTCGCGCGGCGGCCACAGGCCGTCGCTGTTGACCGCCTGCTTCAGTGCCTGGCGTGCCGCGTCGTCGGCCACCAGCGGGCGCGATTCGATCAGCGCGGTGAGCACGGTCTGGTCGGCGCTGGCCTGCACGCATTCCTGCGCCGAACGCACCGCGTGGCTGACCGGCAGGCCGCAATCCCAGAGCAGCGCGAACAGGCGCGCCAGTGCCGTTTCATGGGTGCGCTGCGCCTGCGTCGGGCCAAAGACCAGCAGGTCGATGTCCGAGCGCGGGAACAATTCGCCGCGGCCGTAGCCGCCCACCGCGAACAGCGCCAACCCGGCGTTGGCCGGAATGCAGCGCTGCCACGCCAGGCGGATCAGGTGGTCGGCCGCGCGCGCGCGCAGCGCCAGCAGGCGCTCGATGTTGTCGCCCTGGTCGTAGCGGCGGTACAGGCGCGCGTCGGCCTGCTGCAGGGTCTGGCGGGCCTCCGCCGCCCACTCGGGGTCGGCGACGGCGTCGGCCGGCGCGTCCAGGGTCGGGCTCGCCGGCAGCATGCTCAGACCTGCGATTCGCCAGGCGAGAGGGTCAGCACGTCCACGCCGGTCTCGGTGACCGCGATCATGTGCTCCCACTGCGCCGACAGCTTCCGGTCCTTGGTGACCACGGTCCAGCCATCCGGCAGCACCTTGTTGTAACGGGTGCCCTCGTTGATCATCGGTTCGATCGTGAAGGTCATGCCCGGTTGCAGTACCAGGCCCTGGCCCGGACGCCCGTAATGCACCACCTGCGGCTCGTCGTGATAGACCTTGCCGATGCCGTGGCCGCAGTACTCACGCACCACGCTGAAGCGTTCGCCTTCGGCCAGCGACTGGATCGCATGGCCGATGTCGCCCAGGGTCGCGCCCGGCTTGACCGCGCGGATGCCGGCCCACATCGCCTGGTAGGTGGTGTCGACCAGGCGCTTGGCCATCGTCGACGGGGTGCCGACGAAGTACATGCGGCTGGTGTCGCCGTGCCAGCCGTCCTTGATCACGGTGACGTCGATGTTGACGATGTCGCCGTCCTTCAGGACTTTCCCTTCGCTCGGGATGCCGTGGCAGATGACGTTGTTGACCGACGTGCACACCGTCTTCGGGAAGCCCCGGTAGCCGACATTGGCCGGCGTGGCCTTCTGCACGTTGATGATGTGGTCGTGGCAGATGCGGTCGAGCTCTTCGGTCGTCACGCCCGGCTTGACGTACGGGGTGACGATGTCGAGCACCTCGCTGGCCAGGCGGCCGGCGACGCGCATCAGTTCGATTTCCTCGGGGGTTTTCAGATTCACGCTCATGGCGGCCATTATCGCCGATCCGGGGCCATTCTGAACGGAAGCCGCTGGAACGCTGACAGCGCAGGTTCGGGTCGACCGGGACCGGAACGTAAAAAGTGTGAAAACTGGCCAATTTCCGTCACATATCGCCTACACCCCTGCTCCTATAACGAACCCAGCGCCGCCCCTGGCGCCCTCCCCCTGCAGTACGCCGGCATCGAACCGTTCATCCAGGACCCCCGTCCAAGGAGAAGACCATGCGATTCCTTCGCGCCCCGCGTCCCCTGCTGTTCGGCCTTGGCCTGGTGGCCCTGGCCTCCCCGGCCCTCGCCGCCGACACCACCACCTTCAACGTGCGCCTGATCATCACCAAGGCCTGCACGATCACGGCGGCGGCGGCCACCGATGTCGATTTCGGCTCGGCGCTATCCACCGCGACCACGCCAATCAATGCACAGGGCTCGGTCACGGCGCAGTGCTCGGCGCTGACCCCGTACACCATCGCGCTCAACGCCGGCTCCAATGCCGGCACGGCCAATGACGTCACCACCCGGCGCATGCGCAATACCGACACCACGGTGACGACCAACAACTTCGTGGGCTACCAGCTGTATTCCAACGCCACCCGGACCACGGTCTGGGGCGCCACGGCGGGCACCAATACCGTGGCCGGTGTCGGCAACGGCCTGGCCCAGGCCTATCCGGTCTACGGCCAGGTCGCCAATCCGAGCGTGAACAACGCGGCGACGGGTAACTACCAGGACACGGTCACCGCCACCATCACCTACTGAGGGTCGCCATGTACCAGCTCATACGGGGGGGTGCGAAGCGCTCCACGGCGAAGCTGTGCGCCGGCGTCCTGGCGGTGGCGCTTGCGCTGCCGCACGCGCACGCGGCCAGCCTGCAGGTCGCGCCGACCTCGCTGCAGCTCGGTCCCCGGCAGAATGCCGAGGCGCTGTGGATCAGCAACAGCGGCACCGCGCCGGTGGACGTGCAGGCCCGGGTGTTCCGCTGGACCCAGCGCAACGGGCGCGACGAACTGGAGCCGACCACCGACCTGGTGGTGAGCCCGCCGATGCAGGCATTGGCGGCCGGCCAACAGCAGCTGATCCGGGTGGTGCGCGCGGTGCCGCAGGCGCCGGCCGCGCAGCTCTCCTATCGGGTGATCGTGGATGAAGTGCCCAAGCTCGACCCCACCCGCCAAGGCATGCAGTTCGTGCTGCGCTACTCATTGCCGGTGTTCGTGCAGCCGGAGGGCGGCACGGCCACCACGCCGGACCTGCAGGCCACGGTGGTGACCCCGCCCGACGGCAAGCCGGTGCTGGAAGTGCACAACCGTGGTACCGGCTATGCCCAGCTGGCCGACCTGGCGGTCGGCACGCCGGAGCGGCCGCAGATCTTCCAGCCCGGCCTGGTCGGCTACGTCCTCGGCGGGCAGACCATGCGCTGGCCGCTGGACATCGCCGCCGGCCGCCTGTCCGGCGCGACCCTTTCGGCAAAGATCAATGGCGCTTCGCAAGCCACGCCACTGTCTCCGACGCCACCGGCTCGCTGAGGCCTGCATGCGCGTCGCCCTGGCTGCCGGCGCGGTCTCGTCTGGAATGCTGGCCGGCGCGGCCCGTGCCGCCGACGCGCCGGCGGAGAGCGGCGCGGAGATCGGTGCGTTCGCCGCCGATGACGTGATGCTCCCCGCCCCGACCCCGCTGACCGCGCCGCAGACGCTGTACCTGGAGGTGACCCTCAACGGCAGCCCGCGCGGGCTGCTGCCGTTCACCGAACTGGGCGGCCAGCTGCGCGCGGACCCGGCGGTACTGCGCCAGCTCGGCTTCGGCGCACGCGGCGACGCGCCGGTGCCGCTGGCGCAGATCAGCGGCGTGGTGGTGCGCTATGACGCAGGCCTGCAGACGCTGGCGCTGGAAGTGCCGCTGGAGCAGCTGTCGCTGCCCACCACGGAACTGGGCCAGGCCCTGCCGACCACGCCCACCGCCAGCGCATCGCCCGGCGCACTGGTCAATTACGATCTGTATGCCAGCCAGAACGAAGAGGCCGGCAATCTCGCGCTGACCACCGAATGGCGCGTGTTCGGGCTGGGCCGGGGCGTGCTGCGCAGCACCCAGCTGCTGCGCACGTTCCAGGACAGCGAGCGCGACTGGCGCGGCGAAAGCGTGCGGCTGGACAGCGCCTGGCAGCTGGACTTCCCCGACAGCGCACTGACCCTGACCGTGGGCGATTTCTTCAGCGGCTTCGTCGACTGGAGCCGACCGGTGCGCATGGGTGGCATCCAGATCGGACGCAACTACGGCCTGCAGCCGTACCGCGTGCTGACCCCCACCCCCAGCTTCCTCGGGGAAGCAGTGGTGCCCTCCACGGTGGAGCTCTACGTCGATGGCCTGCGCCAGTACAACGGCGAGGTGCCGGTCGGGCCGTTCCAGCTCGGTGCACAACCGGGCATCAGCGGCACCGGCAACGCCCAGGTGGTGATCACCGACGCCTACGGGCGCATGCAGACCCTGGATTTTTCGTTCTACGGGACGCAGCAGCTGCTGGCCGAAGGACTCTCCGACTGGTCGGCAGGGGTGGGCCGGATGCGCCGCGACTATGGCATCCGCTCCTTCGCCTATGACGACGCGACCGTGGGCAGCGCCACCTGGCGTCGCGGCGTGAGCAACCGCTTCACCGCCGAGCTGCATGCCGAAGGCGGTGGTGGCGTGGCCAGTGCCGGTGCCGGTGGCTGGTGGCAGCTGGGGATGGCGGGCGTGCTCAATGCGTCCTACGCCCGCAGCCGCCGCGACGGGCGCGACGGCGGCCAGTGGGCGCTGGGCTACAGCTGGAACAACCGGATCTTCAATTTCAACGCGTCCACGCTGCGCACCCACGGGCAGTTCCAGGATCTGGGCAGCCTGCAGGGCGCGCTGCCGCCGGATGTCACCGACCAGGTCACCGCCGGTGCCAGCCTCGGCCGTGGCGGCGCATTGAGCGCGAGCTACCTGCGCCTGTCCTACCCCGACGACGAGGACCGCCGCTACGCCAGCGTGTTCTGGAACCGCACCTTTTCCGAACGCTGGTCGGCCTATGTCTCGTTCAACCAGAACCTGGACGAACGCGCCGACCGCAGCGTGTATGTCTCGATCACCGCCAGCCTGGGCCAGAACCGCCAGAGCAGCGTGGCCGCGCAGCGCAACGGCGACCGCATGCTGTACACCGTGGACGTGTCCAAGCCGGTCCCCGGTGACGGCAGCGAAGGCGGCTTCGGCTGGCGCGCGCAGGCGCGGCACGGCGACGACGGCACCGGCGGGCTGGCCGAGGTGGGCTGGTTGAACCGGGTCGGCCGTTACTCGCTGGGCGCGGCCCGCCAGGGCGATTCCAGCTTTGCCTACGCCAATGCCAGCGGCAGCCTGGTCTGGATGAGCGGCCACGTGTTTGCCGCGCGTGAGGTGCCGGACGCCTTCGCGGTGGTCTCCACCGACGGCGTCGGCGGGGTGCCGGTGCGGCTGGAGAACCGTCCGATCGGGGTTACCGACGAAAACGGCCTGCTGCTGGTGACGCCGCTGCTGTCCTGGCAGCGCAACCGGATCTCGATCGACACCCTGGACCTGCCCGCCGACCTGCGTGCCGACCGCGTGGATACGCAGGTCACGCCGCGGCAGAGCGCCGGCCTGGGCGTGGACTTCGGCCTGCGCCGCACCCGAGCCATCGTCCTGGTGCTGCACGACGCACAGGACCAGCCGCTGGCGGCCGGCAGCCAGGTGCGCCTGCCCGACCAGGGCAGCGCGCCGGTGGGCTATGACGGCGAGGTGTACCTGGAGGATCTGCCTGGCACCGGACCGCTCCAGGTGGACACCGACGACGGCCGGTGCGTGGTCCAGCTGCCACTGACGGCGGCGGCAGGCAGCGCGCCGCTGCGGCTGGGCCCGCTGCGCTGCCAGCCGGTGCGCACGCCATGAGCCCGCGCCTGCTGCTGGCGCTGCTGCTGGGCCTGGCCGGACTGCTGGCCGGCGGCGCGGCGCGCGCCGATACCACCTGCACCACGACCACGCCGGTCACGGCGGCGTTCGGCAATGTCGCCAACGCGGCCGCCGCTCCGGTGTTCACCACCACCACCTTCACCATCACCTGCAGCACCACCGCCCTGAGCCTGCTGGCGACGGCTTCGGTGCGCGCCTGCCTGGGAATCGGCGTGGGCACCACCGGCACCGCCATTTCGCCGCTGCGGCGGATGACCAACGCCAGCGGCGACCCGATGAGCTACCAGCTGTTCACCAGCTCGGCCTACAGCACGATCTGGGGCCTGACCCCGGGCGCCACGCCGGCCCCGCTGGTGGTAAACCTGAACTGCAACGTGCCGCTGCTGACCGGCGGCAGCGGCGCGGTGTCGGTGACCATCTACGGCCGCATTCCGGCCGGGCAGACCTTGTCGGCCGGCGCCTACAGCAGTGCCTTCAGTGGTGGCGATGTCCGCCTGCAGTACGCCTTCAACGAGGTCCTGCTGGGCACCGCGACCGCGCCACCGGCCTGCACCACCGTGGCCGGGGTGACCGGCAACAAAGTGGCCACCGGCGGTTTCCCGTTCACGGTCACGGCCAACGTGCTGCCCCAGTGCAGCGCCTACGTCACCACCGACATGGACTTCGGCATCAATGCGGGCGCGATTGCCAGCAATATCGACCGCACCTCGACGATCGGGCTGACCTGCATCAACCGCACTGCCTATACCATCGCGCTGGACGACGGCCTGTACGCCAACGGCACGGCCAGGCGGATGCGCCACGACACCAATCCGGCCTGGTTCATTCCCTACGAGCTGTATCGGGAGAGCACGCGTACCCAGCGCTGGGGCAGCACCGCCAATGTCGATCTGGTCTCCGGCACCGGGACCGGCGCGGCCCAGACCCTGACCGTGTATGGCCGCGCGCCGCCGAGCAGTGGCGCGGTGGCGGCGGGCAGCTACAGCGACCAGATCAAGGTGACCATCACCTACTGAGGGATCAAGTGCGGCGCGGCGCGGCCGATAAGGCTGACATGACTTTCCGTTGCCATCGTGCCCTCAGCCTCCGTGCTCCCGCCCTGTGCCTGGCCGCGCTTGTCGCGGTCCCGCTGGCTGCCGCCGCGCAGGCGGGACCGTTGCCCGCACCCACCCCGGCGGCGGGTGCCACCGGGCTGCGCATGCAACTGCGGGTGGTGGACGGCTGCCGCCTGCCGGCCGGGGACGCCGCCGGCTGTGCCACGGCGCATCAACGCAGCGACGCAGCGGCGCCACCGCCGCCGCAGGTCCAGGCATTGACGCCGCCACCGGAGGGCGGGCAGCAGCCTCGCGCATGGCAGACCATCACGTTCTGAGCCCGGGTCGCGCCCGGCTCGGCGTAGTGCTGGCCGCGCTGCTGCTGGGTGGCACGGCGCAGGCGCTGGAGGTGTCGCCGCTGCGGGTCGAGATGGGCCCGGGCCAGGCCGACGCCGAGCTGTGGCTGTACAACGACAGCGCGCAACCATGGGCCGGCCAGGCGCGGCTGTATGCCTGGGAGCAGAGCACGCACGAGGAACGGCTGCAGCCGACCGCCGCGCTGGCGGTCAGTCCGGCCGTGCTGCAGGTGCCGGCGCACGCGCGCCAGCGGCTGCGGGTGGTCAGGCTGGGGCCTGCGCCGGTGGCCGAACAGGGCTACCGGCTGGTGCTGCGCGCCGGCGCGGAGAGCCCGCCGGTGCAGGTATCGCTGCCGGTATTCGTGGCCGGTGCCGCGGCCTCGCCGGCACCGGCAATGGCGGTGCGGCTGCTGGACGCGGGCGAGCCGGCGGTGCTGGAGCTTTACAATGGCGGGGCCCGCCACGCCCGGCTCGCAGACCTGGCCTGGGTCGCGGCCAATGGCCAGACGCGGCCGATCCTGCCCGGGCTGGCCGGCTACGTGCTGGCCGGGCAGACCCGACGCTGGGTCCTGCCGGGAACGGCCGAGGCCTACCGGGGCGGGCGTTTCAGCGCGCGCATCGGCGACCAGGCCGCGCAGCTGCTGGACGCCCTGGCCCCTTCAATTGCAACGGGAACCCCGGCCGGGCTATAATCGACCGGATTCCTCGGCGCCCCGTGTGCCAGGACCCGTCAACACCGGACGTCACCGGTGAATCCACACCTGTCGCCCATATCCGTGCCGGGGTGCTCCGCGAGGAGTTCGGACACGGAAGCGACAGGGAAGCCAAACCCCGGAACCTCCCGCCTTGCGGCGGACCGCCCATCATTACCCGTGGCGGCCGGTTCCCTATCAGGAGTATTGCAATGCCCCAGGTCACCATGCGTCAGATGCTGGAAGCCGGCGTCCACTTCGGCCACCAGACCCGTTACTGGAACCCCAAGATGGGCCAGTACATCTTCGGCGCCCGCGGCAAGATCCACATCATCAACCTGGAAAAGACCGTTCCGCTCTTCAATGACGCGATGAACTTCATTTCCAGCATCGCGCAGAAGCGCGGCACCATCCTGTTCCTGGGCACCAAGCGCAGCGCGCGCGAGTCGATCCGCGAAGAAGCCGAGCGTTGCGGCATGCCGTTCATGAACCAGCGTTGGCTGGGCGGCACCCTGA
Organism: Stenotrophomonas aracearum; assembly: GCF_031834615.1. Taxonomy (NCBI): domain Bacteria; kingdom Pseudomonadati; phylum Pseudomonadota; class Gammaproteobacteria; order Lysobacterales; family Lysobacteraceae; genus Stenotrophomonas; species Stenotrophomonas aracearum. Next base: position 1,391,390 of record NZ_CP115543.1, on the reverse strand, counting down.
CCAACTTCCGTACCGTGAAGCAGTCGGTTGCCCGCCTGAAGGAACTGGAAGCCGGCGAAACCGACGGCACCTTCGATAAGCTGGTCAAGCACGAAGTGCTGGGCCTGCGTCGTGAGCGCGACAAGCTCGAAGCTTCGCTGGGCGGCATCAAGGACATGAACCGCCTGCCGGACGCGATCTTCGTGATCGACATCGGCCACGAAGACATCGCCATCAAGGAAGCCAAGAAGCTCGGCATTCCGGTGATCGCGGTGGTCGACACCAACTACAACCCGGAACTGGTCGATTACGCGATCCCGGGCAACGACGACGCCATCCGTGCGGTGCAGCTGTACGCCCGCGCTGCTGCCGACGCCGTGCTGGAAGGCAAGGCTGCCGCGCCGCACGCTGCGACCGTCCGTGAAGAAGACTTCGCCGACGCCGCTGCCGGCGAAGAAGCCAAGCCGGCCCGCCGCGCTCCGGCCAAGAAGGCTGCTGCCGACAAGGGCGAAGCCCAGGCCTGATCCAGGCCACGGTGGGCGCCCGGCGCCCACCGCTCCTGTCCGCTGCCGATGGCGCGGTGACAGGGTTCTGTCACACGGGCCGGCCACCATGCCGGCCCAACCCCTTTCTTTCGTGAGGAATTCCCGTGGAAATCACTGCTTCCCTGGTCAAGGAACTGCGCGAGCGCACTGGCGCCGGCATGATGGAGTGCAAGCGCGCTCTTACCGAAGCCAACGGCGACATCGACGCCGCTGCCGAGGCGATGCGCAAGTCCGGCGCTGCCAAGGCCGACAAGAAGGCTGACCGCGTAGCCGCTGAAGGCCGCCTGGGCCTGGCCCAGAAGGACGGCAAGGCCGTGCTGGTTGAAGTCAACTCGGAAACCGACTTCGTCGCCAACGACTCGAACTTCAAGTCGTTCGTGGACGCGGTGGCCAACGCCGCGCTGGAATCGGGCGCTGCCGACGTGGAGGCCCTGAAGGCCGCTGCGCTGCCGACCGGCCAGACCGTTGAAGAAGCCCGCGCCATCGCGGTGCAGACGCTGGGTGAAAACATCCAGATCCGTCGCATGGTGCAGGTCGACACCACCGGCAACATCGGTGCGTACGTGCACACCAACGGCAAGGTCGGCGTGCTGGTGGACCTGACCGGCGGTACGCCGGAACTGGCCCGTGGCCTGGCGATGCACGTTGCTGCGATGAAGCCGCCGCACAACAAGGCGGGCGACGTGCCGGCCGAGTTCGTGGAAAAGGAAAAGGAAATCGAACTGGCGAAGATGTCCGAGAAGGACAAGTCGAAGCCGGCCGACATCCTGGAAAAGATCATCAGCGGCAAGCTGAACAAGATCGTCAGCGACGTGACCCTGTACGGCCAGAGCTATGTTCTGGACGGCGACAAGACCGTCGAGCAGGTCGTCACTGCGGCCAAGGCCGACGTGGTCGGCTTCAAGCTGCTGATCGTGGGCGAAGGCATCGAGAAGGTGGTGGAAGACTACGCCGCCGAAGTGATGAAGCAGGCTGGTCTGGCCTGATCCATTGCGCCTTGTGGTACGAAAGAAGCCCGGTTCGCCGGGCTTTTTTTTGTCTGCGCGAAGGGCAGCGCCTCACTGTTACGTGCTGGGGCGGGCGGCGGGCAGCCCCGCTTCCGGGACACGCCGTGAACCCATCCATGGGGGCTGCTAGAAAACATCCATGTTTTCTAGCGTCCCTCCGGGGGCTGCCCGCCGCCCGCCCCCATACATGGCCGCAATGCGGTAGGTAGTGCCGGCCGCTGGCCGGCCCCCTTTAACCCTTGGCCTGGAATGTCACTTCTTCATACGGCTGCACTACTACCCAACCTTCGCCCGCAAATTTCAATTGCAGGGTTTCGCCCGAGCCCCGGCCGACCAAGGTACCCAAAGACATGTCGGTGACAATTTCCGGAGTGAGGGTGCCGGACCAGGCCACGGTTGCATTCGGATCAGTGAATACCGGGCCGCCCTGGGCACTGACCGGCAGGGTCAGCGGCTCGTAGTGGGAGGTGATGGCGACGATGCCGTGGCCGCTCAGGCGCATGTTGAACAGCCCGCCGGAGAGCATGCCGGCGACGCGGCGCATCATGGTGATCTTGGACTCGATGCCGGTCTCGAAGGCGAGCACGTCGTTGCCGTTGACGAAGATCGACTCGCCCGCCAGGCGCAGCAGGGTGACCTGCTTGCCGGCGTCGGCCAGGTAGGCACGCCCCTGCCCTTCGATCTTCATCAGCTGCAGGCCTTCGCCGCTGACCATTTTCTTCAGCAGGGTGCCCAAGCCCTGTTCGAGGATGCCCTGGCGGGTGAACTTCACCGCGCCCTTGCGCGCGACCATGGAGCCGGCCTTGGCCCAGACCAGGCCGTTGACGCGGACTTCGAGCAGGTGCGGGCTTTCGAGTTCGAAGGCGTCGGCGCTGAGGTCTTTTTCGCGCGTGCTGGAAAGGAATTCGCTGAGGGTTCTCACTGCCATGTGGCTATATCCGTTCTTGTTGGAAGCCGAATGGTACCTGCGCTGTCGTGGCACTCGCCCATCCGGTGGCGAATGTGGTAACTAAGACGTCATTGGCCTGCGCAAGAGCCGGCACTCAAAACTGTGACGCACTCCATGTATTCTTGCCACATCACTTCAGTATTTCCATCATGCCTCCCGAGCTGACAGCCGTCCTGGCGCTCTGCCGCAACCTGCCCTCGCCGCCCGGTATCGCGCTGCGCATCATTGAGCTGGCGCAGGATCCGGAAACCGACATCACCACGGCCGCGGACGTGATCGCCATCGACATGGCGCTCAGTGCGCGCATGCTGCGCATCGCCAACTCGCCGCTGTATGCCAGCCGCCGCCGGATCGAGAACCTGGGCCAGGCGCTGACCATGCTGGGCCTGAACGCGACCATCAGCCTGGCGCTGGGTTTCACCGTCACCCAGAACCTGGCCGCCACCGGGCAGGGCCAGGGCCAGGACGTGCGTGCGCGGGCCTGGCGGCGCAGCATCCTGAGCGCGCTGGCGGCCAGCCTGCTGGGCCAGGCGCGCGGCCTGCGCAAGGCCGAGGAACTGATGCTGGCCGGCCTGCTGCAGGACATCGGGGTGCTGGTGCTGGCCCAGAGCGAGCCGGACCGCTACCTGCCGCTGCTGCGCGAGGCGCGCGACAACGACGAACTGCTGGCGCTGGAGCGGGAACAGCTGGACTGCAACCACGCCGAGGTCGGCGCGTGGATGGGCGAACAGTGGGACCTGCCGCGCTATCTGGTCGAGGCGATTGCCCACAGCGAAGCGCCGGCCACCCCGGAAGACACCTTCCAGACCTGCGTGGCCCTGTCCGGGGCGGTCGCGGACATCTGGCTCAGCGCCGACGCCGACGCCGCGCGCGAAAAGGCCCTTCAGCAGGTCAACGAGGCCCTGCAGCTGGACAGCGCGCAGTTCGACCAGGTGCTGGCCCGGATCGGCGAAGCCCTGCCCGAGATCAGCGCACTGTTTGAAACCACGCTGATTTCGCCGTCCCGGGTGCAGCAGCTGATCGACCACGCCCAGGAGCTGGCGACCCTGCGCAACCTGCGTGAAATGCAGGACGCCGCCCTGGCCCGGCAGCGTGCGGACGAGTTCGAGGCGCGCGCCAACCGGCTGGCCGAACAGGCCCACCGCGATGCGCTCACCGGCGTGCTCAACCGCCGCCAGCTGGAGGCGGTGCTGGAGCAGGAATTCCTGCGCGCCACCCGGCATGGCTGGCCGCTGTCGGTGGCGTTCATCGACCTGGACGATTTCAAGAAGATCAACGACGCGCACGGCCACCTGCTCGGCGACCAGGTGCTGCGGGCCTTCGCCGGCAAGCTGCAGGAACACCTGCGCAACAGCGATACCGTGGCCCGCTTCGGCGGCGAGGAATTCATCGCGCTGCTGCCCAACACCACCGAACCGGTGGCACTGGAAGTGGTGCGGCGGGTGCTCGGCAGCATCGTCAACACGCCGATGGCCGAGGTGGCCAGCGGCCCGCTGTTCGTCACCTTCTCCGCCGGCGTGGCCACCCAGGGCGGGTATGAGCGTTTCGCCGATGTTCAGGACCTGTTGAAGGCCGCCGACGACGTGCTTTACCGTTCCAAGAACCTGGGGCGCAACCGCGTGATTGCGCGTTCGCCCAGCCCCACGCCGGCCTGAAGGGGGTCAGCGACCGGGCTCCGTGCGCTGTGGCGGGCCTCCGCCGCAGCGCAACAAAAATTCCACGCCGAGCGTCGCCGCTTCCAGTAGAATTCCCGCGTTTTCCACGCATCCAGAGGCCACCATGTCCAATCTCACCTATCGCCGCATCCTGCTGAAAGTTTCCGGGGAGGCGCTGATGGGAGACGAGGACTATGGCATCGACCCCAAGGTGATCAACCGCCTGGCGCGTGAAGTGATCGAAGCCCAGCAGGCCGGTGCCGAAGTGGCGCTGGTCATCGGTGGCGGCAACATCTTCCGCGGCGCCGGCCTGGCGGCCGGTGGCATGGACCGCGTGACCGGCGACCAGATGGGCATGCTGGCCACGGTGATCAACGCGCTGGCCATGCAGGACGCGCTGGAGAAGCTGGGCGCGAAGGCCCGGGTGATGAGCGCGATCAAGATCAACGACGTGTGCGAGGACTACATCCGCCGCCGCGCCATCCGCCACCTGGAAAAGGGCCGCCTGGTGATCTTCGCCGCCGGCGTCGGCAGCCCGTTCTTCACCACCGACTCCGGTGCCGCGCTGCGTGCCATCGAGATCGGCGCGGACCTGCTGCTGAAGGCCACCAAGGTCGACGGCGTGTACGACAAGGACCCCAACAAGTACAGCGATGCGGTCCGTTTCGACAGCCTGACCTACGACGAAGTGATCCGCCGTGGGCTGGAAGTGATGGACACCGCCGCCTTCGCCCTGGCCCGCGACAGCGACCTGCCGCTGCGCGTGTTCGACATGGGCCAGCCGGGCGAACTGCTGAAGATCCTGCACGGCGAGAACATCGGCACCCTGGTCCGGGGCCGCGACAACGCCTGAGAGGGGATATAATCGCCCGATTCCCAGTGACATCCAGGATTCGGGCGATGCTCAACGATATCAAGCAGGACGCGCAGACGCGCATGGCAAAGAGCATCGATGCTCTGAAGCACTCCCTCACCTCCATCCGCACCGGGCGCGCTTCGCCGTCGCTGCTGGACCGCGTTTCGGTCCGTGCCTACGGCAGCGAAGTGCCGTTGAACCAGGTCGCCTCGATCTCCGTGTCCGAAGGCATCTCACTGGTCATCACCGTGTTCGACAAGGGCATGATCAAGGACGTCGAGAAGGCCATCTACGCCTCCGACCTGGGCCTGACCCCGAACGTCTCCGGCACCGTGATCCGCCTCAACCTGCCGCCGCCGACCGAAGAACGTCGCCGCGAGCTGGGCAAGCAGGTGCAGAAGGAAGGCGAAGGCGCCAAGATCGCCGTGCGCAACATCCGCCAGGACGCCAACAAGGCCATCGGCAACCTGCTCAAGGACAAGTCGATCAGCGAAGACGACAAGAAGCGCGGCGAAGACGACATCCAGAAGCTGACCGACAAGGCCATCAAGGACGTCGACAGTGTGGTCGCCGACAAGGAAAAGGAACTGATGCAGGTCTGAGCCCCATGTCCCAGGCCCCGACCCATCCAGCGTCCTCCGCCGTGCCCCGCCACGTTGCCATCATCATGGATGGCAACGGCCGCTGGGCGCAGAAGCGGCGCCGTCCGCGCGTGATCGGCCACCGTGCCGGCGCGCGCGCGGTCAACCGCACCATCGACTTCTGCCTGGAGCGCGGCATCGCCGCGCTCACGCTGTTCGCCTTCTCCAGTGAAAACTGGGGCCGGCCGAGCGACGAAGTCGACGCGCTGATGAAGCTGTTCCTCAATGCCCTGGACCGCGAGGTGGATGAACTCCACCGCCGCGGCGTGCGCGTGCGCTTCATCGGCGAACGCGAACGCTTCGGGGCCGGGCTGGTCAGCCGCATGCAGCTCGCCGAGCAGCGTACCGCCGGCAACACCACCCTGACCCTGAGCATCGCCGCCAGCTATGGCGGCCGCCAGGACATCGCCCGTGCCGCACGCGAACTGGCCGCCGAGGTCGCGGCCGGTCGCCTGCTGCCCGACCAGATCGACGAAGCGCTGCTCGGCAGCCGCGTCGCCCTGGCCGACCTGCCGGCGCCGGACCTGTTCATCCGCACCGGCGGCGACACCCGCGTCAGCAACTTCCTGCTGTGGCAGCTGGCCTATACCGAACTGTGGTTCACCGAGGTGCTGTGGCCCGAGTTCGACGCCGCCATCCTGCAGCAGGCGCTGGACGCCTACGCTGTGCGTGAACGCCGCTTCGGCCTGACCAGTGCCCAGATCGCCGCCCTGGCCACCGAGACCTCGACCCCATGACCAAGACCCGAGTCATCGCCGCGCTGATCATGGCGCCGCTCGCCATCGCGGCCATCCTGCTGCTGCCCACCCAGTGGCTGGCGGCCGCCGCCGCCGCCGTGTTCCTGATCGGCCTGTGGGAATGGCTGAAGCTGGCAGACGTGGAGGACACCCTGGCGCGCACCGTGCTGCTGGTGCTGAACCTGGTGCTGATGGTGCTCATCGTGTGGGCCGACGCCGGCTCGATGGTGCTGTACCAGATCGCCACGCTGGTCGGCATCGGCTGGTGGCTGCTGGCCCTGCTGTGGCTGCGCTTCTTCACCTTCGGCGCCGAACCGGGCAGCCCGGCGCGCGCGCTCAAGCTGCTCGCCGGCAGCCTGGCGATCGTGCCGGCCTGGGCGTCGCTGGTGCTCATCCACGCCAGCGGCGACAACGGCCACCTGTGGCTGCTGACCGCGCTCGCAGTCGTCTGGGCGGCCGATTCGGGCGCCTACTTCGCCGGGCGCAGCCTGGGCCGGACCAAACTGGCGCCGCGGATCAGCCCGAACAAGACCTGGGAAGGCCTGGCCGGCGGCATGCTGGCAGGCCTGGCCGTGGCCCTGCTGTTCGGCTGGATCGCCGGTGTCAGTCCGGACCATGTGCTCGGCCTGGTCGTCACCGCCGTGGTCAGCGTGTTCGCCTCGGTGCTGGGCGACCTGTACGAAAGCCTGATCAAGCGCCATGCCGGCGCCAAGGACTCGGGCCATATCATCCCGGGCCACGGCGGCGTGCTGGACCGCATCGACGGCGTGCTGGCCGCGCTGCCGGTGTTCGCGCTGGGCAAGGAAATCTTCGGGTTCTGACATGCACAGCGCTTCTGCCCCCCGCCGGGTTGCCGTCTTCGGTGCCACCGGCTCGATCGGCGCGTCCGCGCTGGACGTCATCGCGCGCCACCCGGACCGCTACCGCGCCACCGTGCTCGCAGCCGGCAGCCAGGTCCAAGCGCTGCTGGCACTGTGCGTGGCGCACCGCCCGCTGCATGCGGTGATCGCCGACGAAGCCTGCTACGGCGAGCTCCGCGACGGCCTGCGCGCAGCCGGCCTGGACACCCAGGCGCATGCCGGGGCCGCCGCGCTCGACCAGCTGGCCGCCAGTGACGCCTGCGACACCCTGGTGGCCGCCATCGTCGGCGCCGCCGGGTTGTCCTCGACCCTGGCCGCGGCCGACGCCGGCAAGCGCATCCTGCTGGCCAACAAGGAATCGCTGGTGCTGGCCGGCGAGCTGCTGACCCGCCGTGCCAGCGCCGCCGGCGCCGAGATCATTCCGATCGACAGCGAACACAGCGCCATCTTCCAGTGCCTGCGCTCGCGCGACGCCAGCCTGGACCAGGCCGGCGTCCGCCGGATCCTGCTCACCGCCTCCGGTGGCCCGTTCCGCGGGCGTGGCCGGGCCGAGCTGGCCGGGGTCACCCCCGCGCAGGCCGTGGCCCACCCGAAGTGGTCGATGGGCCCGAAGATCTCGGTGGATTCGGCGACGTTGATGAACAAGGGGCTGGAGGTCATCGAGGCCCACCACCTGTTCAACATCCCGGGCGAGCGCATCGAAGTGCTGGTCCACCCACAGAGCCTGGTGCATTCGCTGGTCGAATTCGTCGACGGTTCGACCCTGGCCCAGATGGGCCTGCCGGACATGCGCACCACCCTGGCGGTCGGCCTGGGCTGGCCTGACCGCATCGAATCGGGCGTGGGCGGGCTGGACCTGCTGGCCCAGGGCCGGCTGGACTTCGAAGCGCCCGACACCGAGGCCTTCCCGTGCCTGGCGCTGGCCTGGCAGGCCATGGCCGCCGGCGGCACCGCCCCGGCCATCCTCAATGCGGCCAATGAAATCGCCGTTTCAGCGTTTCTTCAGGGGCGGATCGCTTTCCTAGCCATTCCAAGGCTGGTCGCTAACGCACTTTCAACACTGCCGGCAGCGTCCGCCGATACACTGGAGGGCCTGCTCGCCGCCGACCAGCGCGCCCGCCAGATCACCCAAGCCGCCATCGACCACGCCTGAATGCCCTTCCCGCTCCTTTCCAGCGACCTCCACCATGGGTGAATTCATCGGCTCCGTCTGGTGGATGATCGTCAGCCTTGGCGTGCTGGTGACCTTCCATGAATTCGGTCATTACTGGGTCGCGCGCCGCTGCGGGGTAAAGGTGCTGCGCTTCTCGGTCGGCTTCGGCCGCCCGCTGTGGATGCGCCGCAACCGCAACGGCACCGAGTTCGCCATCGCCGCCATTCCGCTCGGCGGCTACGTGAAGATGCTGGACGAGCGCGAGGTCGAGGTGCACCCGGCCGAACGCGGCCTGGCCTTCAACCACAAGACCGTGTGGCAGCGCATCGCCATCGTCGCGGCCGGCCCGCTGGCCAACCTGATCCTGTGCGTGGCCCTGCTCTGGGCCATGTTCGTGCTGGGCAAGCAGGACTACTCGGCCACCATCGGCCGCACCACCGGCATGGCCCAGGCCGCCGGCCTGCAGGCCGGCGACCGCGTGCTGAGCGTGGACGCGCGCAGCGTGGTCACCGCCAGCCAGGCGGCGATGGCGCTGACCACCGCCGCGATGGACCGCCACGACGCCAAGGTCGAAGTCCGGGACGCGCAGGACGAAGTACGCACCCGCACCCTGCCGCTTTCGCAGCTGCCGGCCGGGTTCGACGAACGCTGGGTGTCCTCGCTGGCCGGGCTCACCTGGCAGTTCCACCTGCAGCCGGCCATGGTCGAGCAGGTCGTGCCCGACTCGGCCGCACAGGGCGTACTGCTGCCCGGCGACCTGATCGTGGCCGTGGACGGCGAGCGCATCGACGCGGCCGACCAGGTCTCCCCCGCAATCCAGGCGCTGGGCAAGCGCGGCGGCCCGGGCATGGTCGAGGTGCTGCGCGGCGGCGAGCGCCTGGCGCTGGAGATCACCCCGCGCCAGGGCAAGGACGGCCGTGGCCAGCCCACCTGGCAGGTCGGGGTGGGTTTCCCGCAGTCCAGCGCACCGGCCTACGACACCACCCTGCAGTACGGCCCGCTGGCCGCGATCCCCGCCGCGCTGCGCGAAACCGCGCGCGCGGCCACCGATTCGCTGGGCATGATGCGCCGCATCGTGACCGGCAATGCCTCGCTGCAGAACGTTTCCGGCCCGGTCACCATCGCCCGCGTGGCCAACCAGACCGCCCAGCGCGGGCTCGATTGGTTCCTCTGGTTCCTGGCCGTGCTCTCGCTCAGCCTGTGCATCATAAATCTGTTGCCCATCCCCATCTTGGACGGCGGGCACCTGCTGTATTACCTTATTGAGTTGGTCAAGGGCAGCCCGCTGAGCGAGCGTGCCATGGCGACCGGCCAATACATCGGCCTTGCCATGCTGGCCGGACTGATGGGACTGGCGTTTTACAACGACATCCTTGGTCTGGTCCCGCGATGAACTTTTACCCTTTTGTCGTCGTCTTATGCGCCGGCATCCCGAAACAACGTATTCGACTCCAACCGGACGTGACATGACGCGACTCCCCAATCGCCGCCTGCTTGCCCTTGCACTTGCTGCCGTCTTCGGCGCGCCTGCTCTGGCCCAGGCAGCCGAGCCCTTCACCGTCAGCGACATCCGTGTCGACGGCCTGCAGCGCATCACCTCCGGTACCGTGTTCACCTACCTGCCGGTGGAACGTGGCGAAACCCTGACCGACAACAAGGTCGGCGAGTCCATCCGTGCCCTGTACAAGACGGGCTTCTTCGAAGACGTGCAGCTGCAGCGCCAGGGCGACATCCTGGTGGTCACGGTCAAGGAACGCCCGGCGATCAACAAGCTGACCGTCACCGGCAACAAGGACATCAAGAGCGACCAGCTGTTGAAGGGCCTGAGCGACATCGGCCTGAGCGAGGGCGGCACCTTCGATCGCCTCAGCCTGGACCGCGTGACCCAGGAACTGCGCCGCCAGTACAACGACCGTGGCAAGTACAACGTCGAGATCACCCCGACGGTGAGCCCGCTGGACCGCAACCGCGTGGACATCACCATCGCGATCAAGGAAGGCAAGGCGGCCAAGATCCAGCACGTGAACCTGGTCGGCACGGAAAAGTTCGAATCCGAAGACATCCTGAAGACCTGGGAGTCCAAGGAGCACAACTGGGCCTCGTGGTACCGCCGCGATGACCAGTACTCGAAGGAAAAACTGTCCGGCGACCTGGAGAAGCTCAACTCCTGGTACCTGGACCGCGGCTACGTGGACTTCAGCATCGACTCCACCCAGGTCTCGATCAGCCCCGACAAGCGCGACATGTTCATCACCGCCGGCGTGACCGAGGGTGAGCAGTACAAGATTTCCGAGATCAAGGTCACCGGCGACACCATCCTTCCGCAGGAAGACGTGGAGCGCATGCTGATCCAGAAGGCCGGCGACACCTTCTCGCGCGCCCTGCTGGAGTTCAGCTCGGACGCCATCACCAACTCGCTGTCCAACATCGGTTACGCGTTCGCCAAGGTGAACCCGATCCCGACCAGCAACCGCGCCGAGCGCACCGTGGCGATCAACATGCAGGTCGTCCCGGGTCCGCGCGTGGGCGTGCGCCGCATCGTGTTCAAGGGCAACACCCGCACCTCCGACGAAGTGCTGCGTCGTGAAATGCGCCAGTTCGAAAACACCTGGTACTCGCAGGCCGCGATCGACCGCTCCAAGATCCGCCTGCAGCGCCTGGGTTACTTCGAATCGGTCGACGTCGAAACGCCGCCGGTCACCGGCAGCAACGACCAGGTCGACGTGGTCTACAACGTCAAGGAAACCACCTCGGGCAGCTTCGTGTTCGGCCTGGGCTATTCCCAGTCGTACGGCATGACCACCTCGGTGCAGCTGTCCCAGAACAACTTCCTGGGCGGCGGCAACCGCGTGTCGGTCGAAGCCTCGCGCAGCAGCTACCTGCAGCGTTACGGCTTCTCCTACACCAACCCGTACTTCACCGACGACGGCGTCTCGCTGGGCTACAACCTGTCCTGGCGCGAACTGGACTACTCCGACTTCAACACCGCGCAGTACAACAGCACCAACGGTGCCGCGCAGGTCGTGTTCGGCGTGCCGATCACCGAGAACGACACCGTCTCGCTGATGGTGGGCATCGACAGCAACCAGATCACCACGTACAAGGGTGCCACGCCGCAGTCGATCATCGATTACATCGATGCCATTGGCCAGCGCACCTTCCACTCCTGGCGCACCGAACTGGGCTGGGCGCGCGACACGCGAAACGACTACTTCATGCCCACCCGCGGCATGTACCAGCGTGTCGGTCTGGAAACCACCCTGCCCGGCTCCACGGTCGAGTACTACAAGCTCAACTACCAGGTTTCCAAGTACTGGCCGATCATCCCGTCGCTGGTCATCAACACCCGCGCAGAACTCGGTTATGGCGACGCCTACGGCAACGACGTCACCCGCGTCATCACCGACCCGGACGGCACCACCCGCACGGTCACCGCTTCGGGCCTGCCGTTCTTCGAGAACTTCTACGCCGGTGGTACAAACTCGGTGCGCGGCTTCGAAGACAACACTCTGGGCCCGCGTTCGGAGCCGACCGACTCCTACAGCCGTGGCCAGCCGCTTGGCGGTTCCCTGAAGACTGTCGGCTCAGTCGAAGCCTACTTCCCGCGGCTGTTCGACAGCCCGTCGGCCCGCGTTTCCGCGTTCTTCGACGTCGGCAACGTGTACAACGGTGCGGACAACTTCAAGGCCAACGAACTGCGTGCGTCGGCCGGTGTCGCCCTGCTCTGGCGCGCCCCGGTCGGCCCGATCTCGATCAGCTACGCCTTCCCGATCAAGAAGGAAGACGGCGACGAGATCGAACGCCTCCAATTTACCTTCGGCGGTCAGTTCTGACCGACGAAGGTAAATCCCAAGGTTTGCTGCGCAAACCTTGGGGCCCGTCCTGCTTCCTAACCCCGCGCCTGTCGGCGCGCCCCCTTAACAAAAGGGGGCTGTTCCACCAGACGCATCACGAGACGCCGGGCATTGCCCGGCGTTTTTGTTTTCGGGGCCACCGACAGACTGTCGAGGGGCCGGCGGGAGGGGGGTACGGGACCGTGAAGGCACATGGATGTGCCGCCCGAGCCTAACGGGAGATTTAAGGCGTGTCCCGCACCCCCCCTCCCGCCGGCCCCAGCCAGGAGAACCGTCAGACGAAGGCTCTTCGCAGGAACATGACCGCAGTCACGCCACACGGTAAACTTCCGCCGTGAACACTCCTACCTATACCGCCCAGCAACTCGCCGAGCAGTTTGGCCTGCAGGTCCATGGCGATGGCAGCACCGCCATCCGTGGCGTGGCCACGCTTGCCCATGCCGGTCCCGGCCAGTTGACCTTCCTGGCCAACCCGCGCTACCGGACCCAGCTGGCCGACAGCCAGGCCGGCATCGTGGTGCTGCGCGCCGACGACGCCGAGGCGGCCCCCGCCACCGCGCTGATCGCCAAGGACCCCTACACCACCTTCGCCAAGATCGCCGCGCTGTTCGACATCGCCCCGACCCGGCCGCCCGGCATCCACCCCAGCGCCGTCATCGACCCCGACGCCCGGATCGCCGCCAGCGCCCACATCGGCCCCTTCGTCACCATCGGCGCCCGCAGCGTCGTCGGCGAAAACTGCATCATCGGCCCCGGCAGCATCATCGGCGAAGACTGCACCCTCGACACCGGCTGCGAACTGATCGCCCGCGTCACCCTCGTCACCCGCGTCCGGATCGGCAAGCGCGTGCGCATCCATCCCGGCGCCGTGCTCGGTGCCGACGGCTTCGGCCTGGCCATGGACGCCGGCAGCTGGATCAAGGTGCCCCAGCTCGGCGGCGTGCGTATCGGCGACGACTGCGAGATCGGCGCCAATACCTGCGTCGACCGTGGCGCCCTTGAAGATACCGTGCTCGACAACGACGTCCGCCTGGACAACCTCGTCCAGATCGCCCACAACGTCCAGATCGGCGCCCACTCCGCCATCGCCGGCTGCACCGGCATTGCCGGCAGCGCCAAGATCGGCCGCTACTGCCTGCTCGGCGGCGCCGTCGGCGTCGTCGGCCACCTCGAGATCTGCGACAAGGTGGTCATCACCGGCAAATCCGTCGTGCGCAACTCCATTACCGAACCGGGCGAATACTCTTCCGGTACCCCGTTGACCGACAACCGCACGTGGCGCAAGAACGCCGCGCGCTTCAAGCAGCTCGATGCCCTGGCCCGTCGCATCCTGTCTGTAAGCAAGGAGAAGGAATGAGCCACGAACAGAAGCTGCCGGACATCACCCAGATCCAGGCGTTGATCCCGCACCGCTACCCCTTCCTGCTGGTCGACAAGGTCGTTTCCATCGACTACGAAAACCGTACCATCGTCGCCACCAAGAACGTCAGCATCAACGAACCGTTCTTCCAGGGCCACTTCCCCAGCCAGCCGATCATGCCCGGCGTGCTGATCATCGAAGCCATGGCCCAGGCCGGTGGCGTGCTGACCCAGCTCACCCTCGGCCGCGACGCACAGTCCAAGCTGTTCTACATGGTCAAGGTCGACAAGGCCCGCTTCAGCAAGCAGGTCGTCCCCGGCGACGTGCTTGAAATGCACGTCCAGATCAAGCGCGTCATCCGCAACATGGCCGTGTACGACTGCATGGCCAAGGTCGACGGCGAAGTCGTCGCCTGCGCCGAAGTCCTCTGCGCCGGCACCCGCGAATGAACGCGCCGCTCATCCACCCCACCGCGGTCATCGACCCGTCGGCGAAACTGGCGGCGGATGTGCGTGTCGGTGCGTTCTGCCTGATCGGTGCCGACGTCGAGATCGGTGAAGGCACCGAGGTCGGCCCGCACTGCTCCATCCACGGCCCGACCCGGATCGGCCGCAACAACCGCTTCATCGGCCATGTTGCCGTCGGCGGCGAACCGCAGGACAAGAAGTACGCCGGCGAACGCACCGAACTGGTGATCGGCGACGACAACGTGTTCCGCGAATTCGTCACCCTCAACCGCGGTACCGGTGGCGGCGGTGGCATCACCACCATCGGCAACGGCAACTGGATGCTCGCCTACACCCACGTCGCGCACGACTGCCACGTGGGCAACAACTGCGTGTTCTCCAACAACACCACCCTGGCCGGGCACGTCACCGTCGGCGACTACGTCATCATCAGCGGCTTCGCCGGTGCCCACCAGTTCTGCCGGATCGGTGCCCACGCCTTCCTCGGCATGGGCGCGCTCACCAATGGCGACGTGCCACCGTTCACCATGGTCGGCAGCGACTCGCTCGGCCGCCCGCGCGGCATCAACAGCGAAGGCCTCAAGCGCCGTGGCTTCGACGCCGAGCGCATCGCCAGCATCAAGCGCGCCTACCGCACCCTGTACGTCGCCGGCCTGCCGCTGGCCGAAGCCAAGGTGCAGCTCGCCGAACAGGCCGCGCACAGCCCTGACGTCAAGGACATGCTGGACTTCATCGAGCACGCCGAGAGGCCCCTGCTGCGATGACCGGCCGCCCGCTGCGGATCGCCCTGGTCGCCGGCGAAGCCTCCGGCGATCTGTTGGGCGCCGGCCTGGTGCGTGAACTGCAACAGCGTTTCCCCGATGCCGAGTTTGCCGGCATCGGTGGCGACGCCATGCGCAACGCCGGCTGCCAGACCTGGTTCGACGCCAGCGAACTGGCCGTCATGGGCCTGACCGAAGTGCTGCGCCACCTGCCGCGCCTGCTCACGCTGCGCAAGGCCTTCCGCAGCCGCGTGCTCGAGTGGCAGCCGGACGTGTTCATCGGCATCGACGCCCCCGACTTCAACCTCGGCGTCGAGCGCTGGCTGAAGGAGCGCGGCGTGCGCACCGTGCACTACGTCAGCCCCTCGGTCTGGGCCTGGCGCGAGAAGCGCGCCGAGAAGATCGGTGCCAGCGCCGACCTGGTGCTGTGCCTGTTCCCGATGGAACCGCCGATCTATGCCCGCCACGGCATCGACGCGCGTTTCGTCGGCCACCCGATGGCCGACGACATTCCCCTGCACAGCGACCGCGATGCCGCCCGCGTCGCCCTCGGCCTGCCCTGCAACGCCAAGGTCCTGGCCGTGCTGCCCGGCAGCCGCCTGGGCGAGATCAGCAAGCTCGGCGAAGCGTTCTTCGAAGCCGCCTGGCAGGTCTCCGAACGCATTCCCGGCCTGCACGTGGTGGTGCCCGCCGCCAACCCGGCCTGCCGCCGCCTGATCACCGAACAGCTCTCGCGCTCCGCGCTGCCGGTGGCCTATTCGCACGTGCTCGACGGCCAGGCCCGAACCGCGATGATCGCCGCCGACGTGGTCGTGCTCGCCTCCGGCACCGCCACCCTGGAAGCCATGCTGGTCAAGCGCCCGATGGTGGTGGGCTACCGCGTCGCCGAACTGACCTACCGCATCGTCAAGGCGCTGGGCCTGATCAAGGTCGACCGCTTCGCCCTGCCCAACATCCTGGCCGGCAAGGACCTCGCCCCCGAGCTGATCCAGCACGACTGCGTGCCGGACAAGCTCGCCGACGCCATCCAGCAGTGGTTCGACCACCCGCAACGCGCCCTCGACATCCAGCCGACCTACGAGCAGCTGCACCTGCAGCTGCGCCAGGACGCCTCCGCGCGCGCCGCCGACGCCGTCGCCGAACTGCTCACGCGCGGCCCCGCCCCCGGCACCCCGGCATGAGCCGCCGCCACGCCGCGGCTGCCTCACTGGCGCTGTTCGACGGCGCCGCCCTGGCCACCGTTGCCCCGCGCTACGTAGCTGGGGTCGACGAAGCCGGGCGTGGCCCGCTGGCCGGCCCGGTGGCCGTGGCCGCCGTGGTGTTCTGCCCGGACCGCCCGCGCCTGAACGGCCTGGACGACTCCAAGCAGCTCACCGCACTGCGCCGCGACCAGCTGTTCGATCGGATCCAGCAGCGCGCCCTGGCCTTCCACGTGGTGATGGTCGACGTCGCCGAGATCGACACCCTCAACATCTACCAGGCCACCATGCTGGGCATGCGCCGCGCCGTTGAGGCGGTGTCGCACGTGGCCCAGTTCGCCCGCATCGACGGCAACAAGGTGCCCAAGGGCCTGCCCTGCCCGGCCGAGGCCCTGATCGGCGGCGACGCCCTCGACCGCGCCATCATGGCCGCCTCGATCCTGGCCAAGGTCAGCCGCGACCGTTACATGCTGCAGCTGCATGAACAGCATCCCGAATACGGCTTCGACCAGCACAAGGGCTACGGCACCCCGGCCCACCTGGCCGCGCTGCGCGCGCATGGGCCGTGTGCCCACCACCGGCAGAGTTTCGCACCGGTAAGGGACTGCACCGCAGCACCGTAGTGCCGGCCGCTGGCCGGCTCCTCGGGGGGGGGGGGGGGGGGGGGGGGGGGGGGGGGGGCGGGGGGGGGGGGGGCGCGGGGGGGGGGGGGGGGGGGGGGGGGCCCCCCCCCCCCCCCGCCACTACGCGGCCCGCCTTAACCCCGTGCCCTGTCAAGCCTTGTTACACCTGCGCGGCACCGCTACCCTGACCGGGCATTACATTGGCCCGGCATGACCACTTCCCGTTTCGTACATCTCCACGTCCACACCGAATTTTCGCTGGCGGATTCGACCATCCGTGTCCCGGCGAAACCGGATCAGGCTGACCCGAAAAAGGCCAAGCAGGCCAACCTGCTCAGCCGCGCGGTCGAACTGAACCTGCCGGCCCTGGCCGTGACCGACCTGAACAACCTGTTCGCGCTGGTCAAGTTCTACAAGGCCGCCGAAACCGTGGGCATCAAGCCCATCGCCGGCGCCGACATCATGATCGCCGAAGAGGGCATGACGCCCTGGCGCATGACCCTGCTCTGCCGCGACCGCGAAGGCTACCTCAGCCTCTCGCGCCTGCTGACCCGCGCCTGGATGGAAGGCCACCGCCCCGAAGGCGGCGTCGCCGTGCATCCGGACTGGCTGAAGGCCGGTTGCCACAACCTGTTTGCCCTGGCCGGCCGCGACAGCCTGGCCGGTCGCCTGGCCGGCGACGGTCGCCACGACCTGGCCGAACAGCAGCTGGCCGACTGGCAGCGCGTGTTCGGCGACGGCCTGCACCTGGAACTGACCCGCACAGGGCGCGACGGTGAAGAAGCCTTCAACCAGTTCGCGCTGATGGCCGCCGGCCAGCGCGGCCTGCCGGTGGTCGCGACCAATGACGTGCGGTTCCTGCGTCCGGACGACTTCAGCGCCCACGAAGCGCGCGTCTGCATTTCCTCCGGCCGCGTGCTGGACGATCCCAAGCGCCCGCGCGACTACAGCGAACAGCAATACCTGAAGTCGCCCGAGGAAATGTGCGCGCTGTTTGCCGACATTCCCGACGCGATCGACAACACGCTGGCGCTGGCGCAGCGCTGCAACATGGAAATGCGGCTGGGCACCTACTTCCTGCCCGACTACCCGGTGCCCGACAACGAAACGCTGGACAGCTGGATCTGCAGCGAATCGCGCAAGGGCCTGGAAGCGCGCCTGGAAAAGAACCCGCTGGCCGCCGGCAAGACCCGCGAAGACTACTTCGAGCGGCTCGAGTTCGAACTCGCCACCATCATCAAGATGGGCTTCCCCGGCTACTTCCTGATCGTGGCCGACTTCATCCAGTGGGGCAAGAACCAGGGCATTCCGATCGGTCCCGGGCGTGGTTCCGGTGCCGGCTCGCTGGTGGCCTGGGCGCTGCAGATCACCGACCTCGACCCGATTCCGTACAACCTGCTGTTCGAGCGGTTCCTCAACCCCGAACGCGTGTCGATGCCCGACTTCGACATCGACTTCTGCATGGACCGCCGCGACGAGGTCATCGACTACGTGGCGCGCAAGTATGGGCGCGAGCGGGTCAGCCAGATCATCACCTACGGCACCATGGCGGCCAAGGCCGTGGTGCGCGACTCCGGGCGCGTGCTCGGGTTCCCGTATGGCCTGGTCGACGGCGTTTCCAAGCTGATCCCCAACATCCTGGGCATCTCGCTCAAGGACGCCATGGGCGAAGGCAAGGATTCGGAAATGGCGTCGCCGGAGCTGATCCAGCGCTACCAGAACGAAGACGACGTGCGCGACCTGATCGACCTGGCGCGCCAGCTCGAAGACCTCACCCGCAACGCCGGCAAGCACGCCGGTGGCGTGGTGATCGCGCCCGAGCCGCTGGCCGAGTTCTGCCCACTGTTCGCCGAACACGACGAAGGCGGCCGCGGTCGCAACCCGGTCACCCAGTTCGACAAGAACGACGTCGAAGAAATCGGCCTGGTGAAGTTCGACTTCCTGGGCCTGCGCACGCTCACGATCATCGACTGGGCGGTCAAGGCGATCAACAAGCGGCATGCGCGCGCCGGCATCCCGCCGGTGGACATCACCGCCATTCCACTCGACGACGCGCCGACCTACAAGGACATCTTCGCCAACGGCAATACCGGCGCGGTGTTCCAGTTCGAATCCTCGGGCATGCGCCGCCTGCTGAAGGACGCGCGCCCCGACCGCTTCGAAGACCTGATCGCGCTGGTGTCGCTGTACCGCCCCGGCCCGATGGACCTGATTCCCTCCTTCAACGCGCGTAAGCACGGCCAGGAAGAAATCATCTACCCCGACCCGCGCACCGAAGCGATCCTGAAGGACACCTACGGCATCATGGTGTACCAGGAGCAGGTGATGCAGATGGCGCAGATCGTGGGCGATTACTCGCTCGGCGGCGCCGACCTGCTGCGCCGCGCGATGGGCAAGAAGGTGCCGGCGGAAATGGCCAAGCACCGCGAGATCTTCCGCGAGGGTGCGGCCAAGGGCGGCGTGGAAGGCCCGAAGGCCGACGAAATCTTCGACCTGATGGAGAAGTTCGCCGGCTACGGCTTCAACAAGTCGCACGCCGCCGCCTATGCGCTGGTCAGTTACCAGACCGCCTGGCTGAAACGGCATTACCCGGCCGAATTCATGGCGGCCACGCTGTCCTCGGACATGGACAACACCGACAAGGTGGTCGGCTTCCTGGCCGAGGTCCGCAACCTCGGCCTGACCGTGCTGCCGCCGCGCGTGAACGAGTCGGCGTACATGTTCGAAGCCTCCAGCGCCGACACCATCCAATACGGCCTCGGCGCGATCAAGGGCGTCGGCCAGGGCGCGTGCGAAGCCGTGGTCGACGAGCGCGTCGCCAAGGGCCGTTACGAATCGCTGCTCGATTTCTGCATGCGCATCGAATCGGGCAAGCTCAACCGGCGCACCCTGGAAGCGATGATCAACTGCGGTGCGCTCGACGGCCTCGGCAAGAACCGCGCCTCGCTGATGCTGCAGCTGCCCGAAGTGCTCAAGGCCACCGACCAGATGTCGCGCGAGAAGGCCTCCGGCCAGAACTCGCTGTTCGGCGCGCCCGACCCGGTCAGCACCGCGCTGCAGCTTGACCTGCCCGAAGCAAAGGAGTGGGCGCTGGGCCAGCTGCTGGACGGCGAGCGCGAAACCTTGGGCTTCTACCTCAGCGGCCATCCGTTCGACCCGCATGCCGACGACGTCAAGGAACTGGTCGGCACCGACCTGGGCATGCTGGACAAGCTGATTCCGCCGGCCCGACCCGGCAAGGACGGCGAGAAGCGCGCCTGGCGCCAGGAAACCCCGGTGATCCTGGCCGGCCTGGTGGTCGGCGTGCGCCGCAAGGGCGAAAGCCAGATCTTCATGCAGCTCGAGGACGGCAAGGGCCGGGTCGAGTGCAGCGCCTTCACCGACGGCCTGGCCGAGTTCGGCCACCTGATGACCAAGGACCGCATCCTGGTGGTCAAGGGCGGCCTGCGCGAGGACGAGTTCAACGGCGGCTACGCGCTGCGCATCCGCCAGTGCTGGGACTTCGAGGAAATCTGCGCCAACTACGCCACGCGCCTGTCGCTGCGCCTGGACCTGCGCCAGGGCGAGCCGGTCTGGAGCCGGGTCAATGCCCTGCTCGACCGCCACCGCCCCGGCCGCACGCCCCTGCGCCTGGACCTGCTGCTCGGCTCCGAACAGGGCCCGGTGGCCGGCATGCTGGACGTGGCCGGCGACGTCGCCGTGCGCGTGGACAGCCAGCTGGTGGACGCCCTGCGGGCCGACCCGGCGGTGCGCACACTGAAGGTGCGTTACAGTCCGCCGTGGGCCAACTAGGCCCTACCAGACGACCCCGTACGGGGCATTTCGACGCATTCGGCTACACTTTCCCTCTTTACTTCACGACGGCTTCCGATGAATCCGAACTACCTCGACTTCGAGCAACCCATCGCTGATCTGGAGGCAAAGATCCAGGAGCTGCGCAGCGCAAGCGCCGGCCCGGCGGTCAATGTCGAGGCCGAAGTGCGCACCCTGCAGGACAAGCTGCGCCTGCGCACTGCCCAGATCTTCCGCAACCTGACCTCGTGGCAGGTGCTGCAGCTGGCCCGGCATCCGTCGCGCCCGTACACCGCCGACTACATCCGCATCATCTGCGATGAGTTCCAGGAGCTGGCCGGCGACCGCGCCTTCGCCGACGACAAGGCGATCATCGGCGGCCTGGCCCGCGTGGGTGGCCGTTCGGTGATGCTGATCGGCCACCAGAAGGGCCGCGACACCAAGGAAAAGATCAAGCGCAACTTCGGCATGCCCAAGCCGGAGGGCTACCGCAAGGCGCTGCGCCTGATGAAGATGGCCGAGCGCTTCGGCCTGCCGGTGTTGACCCTGATCGACACCGCCGGTGCCTGGCCGGGCATCGACGCCGAATCGCGCAACCAGTCCGAGGCGATCGCGCGCAACCTGATGGAAATGGCCGAGCTGAAGGTACCGGTGATCTGCACAGTGATCGGTGAAGGCGGTTCCGGCGGCGCGCTGGCGCTGGGCGTGGGCGACCGCACCCTGATGCTGGAGTACAGCGTGTACTCGACGATCAGCCCGGAAGGCTGCGCCTCGATCCTGTGGAAGGACGCGGGCAAGGCCAAGGACGCTGCAGAGCAGCTGGGTTTGACCGCCCCGCGCCTGAAGAGCCTGGGCCTGGTCGACAAGGTCGTGCGCGAGCCGACCGGCGGTGCGCATCGTAATCCTGCCCAGATGGCCAAGCGTTTGAAGGCGGTGCTGCTCAATGAGCTGGACGCGCTGGAAGCGCTGACCACCGAAGACCTGCTGCAGAAGCGCTATGAGCGGCTGCGCAGCTATGGGGCTTACGAAGCGGCGTGATCCGCCGTTGTTTCGAGCATTGAAAAACCGGGCCTTGCGCCCGGTTTTTTACTGCGCCTCAGAACGGCTTGGCCAACACCAACCACACCACCCCGACAAACAGCACCAACGGCAACTCATTGAACCAGCGCAGCGCGCGCGAAGACGGCAGCACCTTCCCCTTCACCGCGCCCTTCAACAAGCGCCCGGTCCAGCTGAAATACACCAGCAGCAGCACCACCAGCCCCAGCTTGGCGTGCAGCCACCCCGCCGCGCCCGGCGCGACCATGGTCGGGAAATCCGGAATCACCTTGTAGCCCAGCCACAGCACCAGCCCGAAAATCAGCGCAAAACCAAACATCATGTGGCCGAACCGGTACAGGCGCAGGCCCATCAGCTGCAGCCGTTCGATCACCGGCAGCTGGCCCGCGGTCTCGCTGAGGTTGACCAGGATCCGCGGCAGGTAGAACACCGACGCCATCCACGCCACCACGAACACCAGGTGGAAGGTCTTGACCCAGTAGTAGGACTGCATGCGCTTGCTCCGGCGGCTGGCTTGGGATGTCGTTCATTCTGGCCGATTCCCCGCGCACGCGCATGCGCGACGGTTTGACGCAGCGCGGTACCATGGCCTCCGTTTCCGTTCCGGCCCACTGCTTCCATGTCCAAGACCTACGACCAGGCCTATTTCAAGCGCTGGTACCAGCCCGACCAGACCGGCGGCGCCGCGCGCCTGGCGCGCAAGGTCGCGTTGGCCGTGGCCAGTGCCGAGTACTACCTGGAACGGCCGATCCGCAGCGTGCTGGACATCGGCGCCGGCGAAGGCGCCTGGCGCGCGCCGCTGCTCAAGCTGCGCCCGCGCGTGCAGTACATGGGCTTCGACAGCAGCGCGTATGCGGTGCAGCGCTACGGGCGCAGCCGCAACCTGCATCCGGCAACGGTGGGCGACTTCGCCTGGCTGCGGCCCTGCGCGCCGGTGGACCTTCTGGTCTGCGCCGACGTGATGCACTACGTGCCCAGCCGCGAGCTGCGCCCAGCGCTGGCCGGCTTCGCCGAGCTCACCGCCGGCGTGGCCTTCCTGGAGGCGTTCACCGCCGAGGACGAGTTCGAGGGCGACCACGAGGGGTTCCAGGCGCGGCCGGCGGCCTGGTACCGGCGCAATCTGAAGGCCGAGGGGTTTACCGCGCTGGGCTCGCATTGCTGGCTGTCGCCGGCATTGGCGGGCCACGCCGCTGCCCTCGAGCGTGCCGGTTGATCCCACCGGTCGCATACCCAAATGCGACTGACGCCTATTAAGGCGCTTCTGCCCCGGTTGCTATATGCTGCGCGGCAACATAAGACCATACATATTCGGACGTCATGCTTTACCAACTGCATGAATTGACCCGCAACATGCTCGCCCCGTGGGTGCACCAGGCCCAGGCCAATGCCAGATTCTTCGCCAACCAGGGCCATTGGTGGTCGCAGATGCCCGGTGCCGACCGCCTGGCGGCGGTGAACGAGCTGTTCCATCGTATCGGCAAGGATTACGAGAAGCCCGAGTGGGGCATCAACGAAATCGAGGTCGATGGCGAGCGCGTGCCGATCGTAGTCCACGAAGAGGTCACCAAGCCGTTCTGCAAGCTGCTGCGCTTCAAGCGCCACAGCAACGAGGCCGACCAGCTCAACACCATGCTCAACCAGCCGTTCGTGCTGGTGGTGGCGCCGCTGTCGGGGCACCACGCGACGCTGCTGCGCGACACCGTGCGCACGCTGCTGCGCGACCACCGCGTGTACGTCACCGACTGGGTGGACGCACGCATGGTGCCGGGCAGCGAAGGCGAGTTCGGCCTGGACGACTACATCGCGTACGTGCAGGAATTCATCCGCCACCTCGGCGCTGAAAAGCTGCACGTGGTGAGCGTGTGCCAGCCCACCGTGCCGGTGCTGGCCGCCGTTTCGCTGATGGCCAGCCGCGGCGAACCCACGCCGCGTTCGCTGGTGATGATGGGCGGCCCGATCGATGCACGCTGCAGCCCCACCGCAGTGAACAACCTGGCCACGCAGAACCCGCTGTCGTGGTTCGAGAACAACGTCATCCACACGGTGCCGCCGGGTTACCCGGGCGCGGGCCGCCGCGTGTACCCGGGCTTCCTGCAGCACGCCGGGTTCCTGTCGATGAACCCCAGCCGGCATTTCAGTTCGCACTGGGATTTCTATGCCGACCTGGTGAAGGGCGACATGGAAGACGCCGACGCACACCGCCGCTTCTACGACGAGTACAACGCGGTGCTGGACATGCCGGCCCGCTACTACCTGGACACCATCCGCGTGGTCTTCCAGGAATTCCTGCTGCCGCGCGGCGAGTGGTATGTGCAGGGCGAGCGTGTCGACCCGGGCGCGATCACCGGCACCGCGCTGCTGAGCATCGAAGGCGAGCTGGACGACATCGCCGGCCTGGGCCAGACCGAAGCGGCGCAGGAACTGTGCACGGGCATCCCGGCCGAGCGCCGCGAGCATTTCATCGTTGAAGGCGCGGGTCATTACGGCATCTTCAGCGGTCGCCGCTGGCGCGAAACGGTGTACCCGAAGGTGCGCGACTTCTTCGCGGCCAATGCGCAGGCGGCGGCAAAGCCGAAGAAGGCGGCCAAGGCCGCCAGCAACGTCACCCCGATCCGCAAGAAGGTGGGGTAAAGGATCGCAGCGGGTGACGACCGTCGGTCGTCACCCGCCGATTGCTACAGGCGAACCAGCAGATGCTTCGCCATCTGCCCGTGCAGGTGGCCGATGAAGCGCGCCAGGTGCATGGTGCAGAACAGGATCACTACGCCCAGTGCCGCGAATGCCGGCGTGGTCCACAGCGGCAGCGTGGTGACGTTCCCGTCGATGTACAGCCCGGGCACGCCGTCCAGCGCGAACATCGCCGCCACCGGTGCCCAGATGAAGGCCAGCGACACCGACAGCAGGGTCACGGCGACGGTGAAGTACAGGATGCCCAGCGGCAGCATCAGCACGAAATACAGCATGGTCAGCCAGGTGCGCCCGTCGGTGAACATGTCGCCGATCCGCTGCAGCCAGGTGCGGCTGCGGTCGGAGTAGCGCGGCCGGCGTGGCATGCGTTCGCCGAGCAGGACTTCGATCAGGCGCCCTTCCAGCAGCGCCAGGCCGCGTACCGAGCCGAAGAACAGCACGGTCAGCGGGATGCCGATGATCAGGATCAGCAGGCCCAGCGACATCGACAGGCCGGTGATCACCCAGGTGAAGAAGAACGTGCCGGTGGCCAGCGACAGCAGCATGTAGAACAGCGCGCCATAGGTGCGCGGTTCCAGTGCGACACCGAAAAACCGGGCCAGTGCCGAACGCGGCGGCGGCGGCACGCGGTCCACCGGCGGAACCTCGCCCGCAGCGGCCGCTGCGGCGGCGGCTCCGGGCGCGACCTGGGCGGGGACGACCCGCGCGATCGGACGGATGCTGGCACTGGGCGTGCGCAGCGCGCGGTTCACGGTGATTTCGGTTTCGCGGTAGATCTCGGCCACTTCCTCCGGCGCGCCGTAGCTGCCGGCGACGTCGGCGATGACCTCGGCTTCGCTGCGGCCGGGCTGGGCGGCCAGCTCCGAGCGCAGGTATTCCTCGGCGTCATACAGCGCGTCCTGCACCATCGCCGGGTCGGCGTCGTGCAGGGCAGCGCGCAGCTGCGCCAGGTACTGCCCGATGGTGGTGGGCAGGCCCACGCCCGCCATGCTCTGTTCGTTCATTGCAGTACCCCTTCCAGCACGGAATCGACGGAATCTCGGGTGGCACGCCAGGCCTGGGTCCACTGCTCCAGGACCTGACGGCCGCGTTCGTTGATTCGGTAGTAGCGCCGCGGTGGCCCGGCCACCGACGGTTCGATCTGGCTCTCGAGCAGGCCGGCGCCTTCCAGGTTGCGCAGCACCGGGTACAGCGCGCTCTGCTTGCCGCTGAGCACGCCTTCGCCCACGCGTTCGAGCTCCTTGGCAATCAGGTAGCCGTACAGCGGCTCGCCGGTACGGGCCAGCACCGCCAGCAACGCTAGCGAAACGGTGCCGGCGCTGAGCTCTTTCTGGAACTTCTTGAGGTGGACCTCGTGGTCGCTCATGGCGATCTCCAGCTAGCGTGGAGTCAACACTAGTGTGAAGTCAGCTATAGCGAACGTGCCGTTAGTCACCCTGCCGGGTGGGTGCGTAGTGCCGGCCGCTGGCCGGCTCCACGCGATGCCGGATTCACGAGGAGCCGGCCGGCGGCCGGCACTACCTTGGGGGGAGACATCTGCGCCAGAATCGGGGCTACCTCCTAAAAGGCCCTGCCATGTCGCCACGCCGTCCTGCGCTGCTCGCCCTCGCCCTCACCTGCGTCCTACCGACCCTGGCCACGGCGGCCACGCCCTATCGCAGCGCCCAGCAGATCCTGGAGGCGTCGCCGGACAGCGACTGGCGCACGCCGGACCCGGCCAACCTGCTGGTGATGAACCTGGCGGCGGGCCAGGTGGTGATCGAGCTGGCCCCGGCGTTTGCGCCGCAGCACGTGGCGAACATCCAGACGCTGGCGCACGAGCACTTCTGGGACGGCGAGAGCATCTACCGGGCGCAAGACAATTTCGTGGTGCAGTTCGGCGATGCGGATGCGGACGATGCGGCGAAGGCGAAGCCGCTGGGCAGTGCCAAGCGCAAGCTGCCGGCAGAGTTCCAGCGCGACAGCAAGGGTCTGAAGGTCACGGTGCTGCCGGACCGCGACGGCTGGGCGGACCAGACCGGATTCATTGACGGGTTCGCGGTGGGCCAGGACAAGGCGGACGGCAAGACGTGGCTGGCGCATTGCTACGGTGCGCTGGGCGCAGGCCGCAACAATGAGGAAGACAGCAGCATCGGTGCGGAGCTGTACGTGGTCACCGGGCAGTCGCCGCGCCAGCTGGACCGCAACATCACGGTGGTGGGGCGCGTGCTCAAGGGCATGGAGCTGCTCAGCGCGCTACCGCGCGGTCCGGCGCCGATGGGTTTCTATGCGGACGCTGCACAGCGCACGCCGATCACCTCGATCCAGCGCGTGAGCGACCTGTCCGAAGCGCAGCGACCGACGCTGCAGGTGCTGCGCACCGACTCAAAGACGTTCATCGACACGGTGGAAGCGCGCCGAAACCGCGTGGACGATTTCTACAAGCGTGCGGCGGGGCATATCGATCTGTGCAACATTCCTGTGCCGGTTCGGTGAGGGACCGTAGAGCCGGGCTCTGCCCGGCTCTACGACGGGTCATTCGTTGCAACGGCGCGTGGCGACGCGTTCATCGGTTGGACGCGTCATTGCGGCTGCGGCGCGGCTGCGCCCGGCTGCTGTTGGATTCAGGCGAACAGCCGCAGGTGCACCGTTTCCCTGGCTTGGGCCGCCCGGTGCCGGTTTGCGGGGTCGCCGTAAACCCATCCATGGGGGCTACGCGGACGCCATCCATGGCGCCGAGTCCCCCGCAAACCGACACCGGGCGACCCTTTGACAGTTGGCCGGTGGCCAAGGGACACGCGGATGTCGGCCATTGGCCGACATGCGGTTTCGTTCGATTGTCATGCGTTACCGGACGCGGGCGATTCCACGGCGGTTGTTTGGGAACCAACCCTACCGCGCGAGGCGAACCAGTCGCGTAGTGACACGCCATGTGTGTCCACCGTAAACCAACGCAGCAATCATTCGTGTCGACCAACGGTCGACACACCGGTTTTTCCCGTGGCAGCCGACGACCTATCGATGGGTCGGCGGGTGGGGGGTACGGGACCGTGAAGGCACATGGATGTGCCGCCCGAGCCTAACGGGAGATTTGAGGCGTGTCCCGTACCCCCCACCCGCCGGCCCAACACCAGGAAACCTCGCCGCCGACGGGCTGTTCGCCTGAATCCAACAGCGAGCCGGGCAGAGCCCGGCTCTACGCATACGTTGCAATCAAGAGCGGCCGGGCATGCCCCGGCTCTACCGCGAGCGCTGGGAGACCGCGACGCTGCCGAGGATCAACGCACCTGCGATCAACATCGCCAGCGTCACCGGCTCACCCAGGAACATCCAGGCGAACAGCGCGCCGAACATCGGCACCAGATAGGTGACGGTGGAAGCGCGAGCCGGGCCGATGCGGGCGATCAGGCGATAGAACATCAGGAAGGCGAAGCCGGTGCAGACCACGCCCAGCGCGATCGCGCACGCCCAGGAAACCACAGGAATGGGAGCCTCCGGCCAATGCGTCAGCGCCAGAGGCAGCATCACCAGCGCCGCGCTGCCCAGCGTTGCACCCGCCGATGCCGCCGGCGGCAAACCAGTCATGTGGCGCTTCACCAGGTTCACCCCCAGCCCGTACAGCAACGCCGCCAGCGAACCGGCGATCACCGCCGCGCCAATGCTCAGTCCCGACACCTTGGCCGTCGCCAGCACCACCACCCCGGTGAAGCCGACCAGCAGCGCGATAGCACGGCGCATGCCGATTTTTTCACCGAAGAACAGGAACGCGATCAACGCCGCGAACAACACCGTCATCGCATTGCAGATCGCCCCGATCGCCGCCGGCGCACGCTGCGCCGCCCACGCGAACAGCACGAACGGAATCGCCGAATTGATCAGACCGATCGGCACCAGCCAGCGCCACCGACGCGCCGGGAACTGCGCACGCGCCTTCCACAGGAACGGCAGCAGCACCAGCGCCCCCAGCAGCAACCGCACCTCCACCAGCGCGTACGGCCCGAACGACGGCACCGCCACCCGCATGAACAGGAAGGAGCAGCCCCAGATCGCCCCCAGCAGCGTCAGCTCCAGCGGCGTGCGCCAGTCGCGGGCAGCCGTACCGGCCAGATCCGCGCTCACGGGCGGCCCCCGCTCGAAACAACACCACCAACACACGGCAACACGACGGGCAGCAACATGGCGAAGGCTCCGGGGGAAGAGGTACAGCATCCGCCTGCGCCCCAAACCCCGCAAGCGCGTAGTATCAGTGCCAGCCACAAATCAGATTTGGGTCTTGCCGATGATCCTGCGCCCTGCCCTACTGCCCGCCCTCGGCGTGTTCGCCGTCGCCGCCCGCCACCAGAACTTCGCCCACGCCGCCGAAGAACTGCACCTCACTGCCAGCGCCGTCAGCCACCACGTGCGCCGGCTCGAATCTTTGCTCGGTACCGTCTTGTTCCAGCGCCAGGCGCGCGGCGTCCGCCTCACCGCCGAAGGCCGCCAGCTCGCCGACGCCGCCGCCGCCGCGCTCAGCGACCTCAATGCCGTCGCCGGCAACCTGCACCCCCAGGCCGACATCGTTCCCCTGCGCATCACCACCCTCCGCTCCCTCTCCTACTGCTGGCTGGTACCCCGCCTGCCGCGTTTCACCCGCCAGCACCCGCGCATGCGCATCCAACTGCAGACCAGCAGCGAACTGCTGCGCTTCGACGAGAACGGCCCCGAGCTCGGCATCCGCTACGGCCTTGGCCAATGGCCCGGGCTCACCGCCCACCATCTGATGGACGACGAACTCTGCCCCGTCGCCTCACCCGCGCTGCCCGGCGTCTCCGCCCTGCGCGAGCCCGCCCAGATCGCCAGCCTGCCGCTGGTCAGCGACATGTCACCGCAGGGCTGGCGCGACTGGTTCCGCGCCGCCGGCGTGCGTGGCCTCGACCTGCCCGCCCAGCACACCTTCAGCGACAGCACCGACGCCATGCGCGCCGCCGTCTACGGCATCGGCGCCGTGCTCGCGCGCAAGCACATCGCCCAGCCCTACCTGCAACGTTACGAACTGGTGCGCCTGCCCGGGCCCGCGCTCAAGGCGCGCTACGCCTATTACATCGTGCATCCCGAGCACCGCCCGCTCAGCCCCACCGCTGTTGCGTTCATGGATTGGCTCAAGCGCGAAGCGCAGGACGACCGCACGCCGATACCCGCGTTGCCGGAAGAACTGATGGGAATTGCGCGCGACTGAACAGATGCACCTGAAGCGGCTCGTTCCTCACCTGCCCTTGTCCACCCGCTGGCTAGGCTGGAATTCCCTTCCCAGAGACCTCCCCATGGCCATGCTGCGTATCCGGATCACCGGCACCGAAGACGATGCCCGCGCCATCAGCGACCTGCTGCAGAGCATCGACGGCATCGAGCATGTCGAGGAAACCGATGACCTGATGCCGCACATGGACGACGACGACTCCAGCTCGGCCGGTCTCTCCGATGACATCGGACCGGGTACCCATGAGCTCGAAGTGGAAGTCGGCAACGAGTACACCACCCAGCGCGTACGCGATGCCGTGGAAGTGCTCGCCCGCGAGCTGGACGTGTTCGTCGAGTACGAAGAAGACGAAGGCTGACGGAACCGCGCGGGGCTCAGACCTTGGCCCCGTCGTACTGGGTGATCCTGAGCCCGGCCAGGTCTACCTCCGGCAGGCAGCGCACGTTCACCGCCGCCATCGGCTGGTTGCTGCGCGGGTCGATGCCCTCGCTGAACGGCGCGATGCCGCACGTGGCGCAGAAATGGTGCTCAAGATGGCGCTGGTTGAACTGATAGGTGCTCACCGCCGCCGGGTCCGTGGTCAGGGTCAGCGCCGCGCGCGGACCGAACCAGAGCAGCCCGCCCCGCTTGCGGCACAGCGAGCAGTTGCAGTCCATCGCCTCGGTGATGGGCTCTGCCGCCTCCAACGTGAATGCGATGTTTCCACAGTGACAGCCTCCCTGGTACTGCATGGCACCACCCCGCCGGTCTGGAAAGCGCCATGGTAATCCAATGGCACGGGCGGCACCCCGCCGGGCCGCCTATGCTGGCCGATTGACCACAGCACAGGATCGCCGATGCGCCAGCATCTTCTCGCCCTCGCCCTGATCGCCGCCCTGGGTGGCTGCCAGCAGGCCGACGCCCCCACCGCACCGGCCGCCGGTACCGCCGCCAGCGCTCCGGCCGACGCCGCCGTCGACGCCGCGTTCGCCGACCTGTCCAAGCGCGCCCTGGACACCTGGATGCAGCTGTCCCCGATCAGCGCCACCCAGATCGGCGACCACCGCTACGACAGCGAGATCGACGACCTGAGCGCGGCCGGCCAGCAGAAGATGCTGACCGCCTACAAGGGCCTGCTCGGCGAACTGGACAAGATCGAGGTCAGCAAGCTCGGCCGCGAAAACCAGGTCGACGCCGCGATCCTGCGCAACCAGCTGCAGCAGGAAATCTGGACCGCCGAAGTGCTGCAGTCGTCCAAGTGGGACCCGCAGATCTACAACGGTGCCGCCGGCAGCGCGCTGTACGGCCTGATGGCGCGTGAGTTCGCGCCGCTGCCCGAGCGCCTGAAGTCGGCCACCGCGCGCATGGAAAAGCTGCCGCAGATCTTCGCCCAGGCCCGTGAGAACCTGGACCCGGCGCGCGTGCCGAAGATCCATGCCGAAACCGTGGCCAAGCAGAACCGCGGCATCCTCAGCATCGTCGACACTTTCATCACCCCGCACATCGGCGAACTGCCGGCCGAAGACGGCAAGCGCCTGCAGGCCGCCATCGACGGCCTGAAGAAGGCCGTGGACGCGCAGCAGACCTGGCTGGACAAGACCCTGGTGCCGAACGCCAAGGGCGACTTCCGGATCGGCGCCGAGCTGTACGACCAGAAGCTGAAGTTCGCGCTGAATTCCTCGCTGTCGCGCGCCGAGATCGGCGAGCGCGCGCGTGCCGAACTCAAGCGCGTGCGCCAGGACATGTACGGCATCGCGCAGACGGTGCTGAAGGACAAGCCGGGTGCCCCGGAACTGCCGGCCAACCCGACCGACGCGCAGCAGCAGGCGGCGATCGAAGCCGCGCTGGAACTGGCGTATGCCGACAAGCCGGCACGCGACAAGGTGGTTGAAGACGCCAAGGCCGCGCTGGCCCAGTCCACCGAGTTCGTGCGCACGCACGACCTGATGACCCTGCCCGACGCGCCGGTGGACATCATCCTGATGCCGGAATTCCAGCGTGGCGTGGCCGTGGCCTACTGCGACTCGCCGGGCCCGCTCGACAAGAACCTGAAGACCTTCTACGCGGTGTCGCCGATTCCGGACGACTGGACCGACAAGCAGGTCGACTCGTTCCTGCGCGAATACAACAGCCGCATGATCCACCTGTTGAGCATCCACGAAGGCACCCCGGGCCACTACCTGGAAGGCTGGCATTCGGGCAAGTTCCCGTCGACCCTGCGCGCCGTGCTGCGTTCGGGCCTGTTCGCCGAAGGCTGGGCGGTCTACACCGAGCGGATGATGCAGGAGCAGGGTTACCTGGACAACGACCCGTTGTTCCACCTGGTGCAGCTGAAGTTCTACCTGCGCACCATTTCCAACGCGATCCTGGACCAGGGCGTGCACGTGGACAACTGGACCCGCGAGCAGGCCATGCAGCTGATGACCCACGACGCCTTCCAGCAGGAAAGCGAAGCCTCGGGCAAGTGGGTGCGTGCACAGCTGACGTCCGCACAGCTGCCGACCTACTTCGTCGGTGCGCAGGAACACTTCGACACCCGCAAGGCCGTGCAGGAAAAGCAGGGCGACACGTTCAACCTGAAGGCCTACCACGACCAGATGCTGTCCTACGGCGCCCCGCCGGTGCGCTTCGCCCGCCAGCTGATGCTGGACCAGCCGATCGAGTGATTGGACGGTCCTGTTGAGAAGCGAACGGCCCGGTGAGAACCGGGCCGTTTTTTTTGCGTGCTGCTTGTTGGATCGCGAAAAGCAGCGTCTCACCGCTACGTGCAGGGGCGTGTGCGGTTGGAAAGAGCCGACACGCGTGGCGTGTCACTACGCGGCGACCCACTCCGCGCAGCGGATCCGCATTTCCCGTGGCCACCGGCCCACTGTCAAAGGGTCGACCGGGGTCGGTTTGCGGGGGACTCGGCGCCATGGATGGCGTCCGCGTAGCCCCCATGGATGGGTTTACGGCGACCCCGCAAACCGGCACCGGGCGGCCCAAGCCAGGGACACCGTGCAAACGACGGCTGTTCGCACGAATCCAACAGCAGCCGGGCAGAGCCCGGCTCTACGCCATTCCGTGCAACCGCAGCTTTACGCTTCGTCCGCCGCAACAAACCCGCCGGTCTGCCGCGCCCACAGGCGCGCATACAGGCCACCGGCAGCCACCAGTTCGGCATGCGTGCCGGTTTCCACGATCCGGCCCTGGTCCATCACTACCAGCCGGTCCATGCGCGCGATCGTGCTCAGGCGGTGTGCAATGGCGATCACCGTCTTGCCTGCCATCAGCTCGTCCAGGTTCTCCTGGATCGCCGCTTCCACTTCCGAATCCAGTGCCGAGGTTGCCTCATCCAGCACCAGGATCGGCGCATCCTTCAGCAGCACCCGCGCGATCGCGATGCGCTGCCGCTGACCACCCGAAAGTTTTACCCCGCGCTCGCCTACATGCGCGTCGTACCCCTGCCGGCCTTCGCCGTCGCGCAGCGTCTCGATGAAACTGGCAGCACGCGCCTTCGCAACGGCCGCGTGCAGCTGCTCCTCCGTCGCATCCGGCCGGCCGTACAACAGGTTGTCGCGGATCGACCGATGCAGCAGCGACGTGTCCTGCGTCACCACCCCGATCTGCCGGCGCAGGCTTTCCTGCGTCACCGCGGCAATGTCCTGCCCGTCGATGCGGATCTGCCCGCTTTCCAGGTCGTACAGCCGCAGCAGCACGTTCACCAGCGTCGACTTGCCCGCGCCCGACGGACCCACCAGCCCGATCTTCTCGCCCGGCTTCACCACCAGGTCCAGCCCCGCGATCACCCCGCCCTTCTTGCCGTAGTGGAAGTGGATGTCGTCGAACTGCACCCCGCCCTCGCCCACCACCAGCGGCACCGCGTCCACGCGGTCCTGCACGCTCAGCGGCTGCGAGATCGTCGTGATCCCGTCCTGCACCGTCCCGATGTCCTCGAAAATCCCGTTGATCGTCCACATGATCCAGCCCGACATGTTGTGGATGCGGATCACCAGCCCCGTCGCCAGCGTGATCGACCCCACCGTGATGTTGCCGTGGCTCCACAGCCATAGCGCCAACCCGCAGGTCCCCGCGATCAGGAACCCGTTCACGATCGAAATGGTCAGGTCCAGGCTCGTCGTGATCCGCGTCTGCCGGCGATGCTTCACCGCCAGCTCCTCGATCGCCTCCGCCACGTACGCCTGTTCGCGCCCGCCATGCGCGAACAGCTTCAACGTCGGAATGTTCGTGTAGCCGTCCACGATCCGGCCCATCGCCTTCGAACGCGCTTCCGACGCGATCCACGCCCGCTGCTTCGCGCGCGGCACGAAGTACACCATGATCGCCACGTACGCCCCCAGCCACAGCACCAGCGGAATCATCAGCCGCCAGTCCGCCTGCGCGAACAGGTACAGCGCCGTGCCCGTGTAGACCACGATGTACCACAGCGAATCCACCATCTGCACCGCCGACTCGCGCAGCGACGTCCCCGTCTGCATCACCCGGTTGGCCATGCTGCCCGCAAAGTCGTTCTGGAAGAACGACAGGCTCTGCCGCACCACGTAGTTGTGCATCAACCAGCGCGAACGGTTACTCAGGCCCGGCACGATCGCCTGGTTCACCAGCAGGTTGTGCAGCCCCACCAGCACCGGCCGCGCGACCAGCGTGATCGCCGCCATCCACAGCAGCGTATCGGCATGCCGCGCGAAGAAGCCCGCGTCCGGCTGCTCGCTGACCATGTCCACGATGCGGCCCAGGAAATCGAACATGGCCACTTCCACCAGCGCCAGCAGCAACCCCGCGATCAGCGTCGCCAGCAGCACCGGCCAGACCGGGCGCAGGTAGTGGATGTAGAACGGCAGCACCCGGCGCGGCGGCATGCGCGCGTCGGTCGGCGGAAACACCGGAATCAGCGACTCGAACCAGCGGAACATTCCCTTTCCCGAAAAGCAGACAGGCCGCGATTATCCCACCGCGGCCTGCCGTTTGTTTTCACCCGCGCAACACGCCGTTCATTTCGCGGCGTCGGTACGCACCGGGGTCAACACCAGGTCCTGGAAATCGAAACTGAAGTCTGTCAACGACGACACCGGCTGCATGCGCACCTCGCGCACCTTGCCGTCCGGATCCAGGCTGAAGTTCACGAACGCGTCCGCGTTGAGCGAACGGTCGTCCCAGCGCACGATGAACGTATCGTGCTGCCAGTGCTCCATCGTCCCCACCAGCTGCGCCGTCTTGCCGAAGCGCAGGCGCAGCGCCTTGCCGCGCGGCTCCACGAACACCTCGCCATACCACGGGTCCCGATAGGTGCCGGCATACCCACCCAGCGCCAGCGACGGCGTCGACTTCGGGTCGCGGGCGGCCTGGTGCGCCGCCCAGCCTTCGTCGGCCTTGTCCTGCGCCTTGGCCACCGCCGCCGCGTATGCCGCCACCCAGTCGGTGTCCGGCGCACCAAAGTACGCGTCCAGCACCGCCATGGTCACCGCATTGAACGCCGCGCCCACTTCCTGGTTGGTCAGCACCACCACGCCCAGGTTCTTCTCCGGCACCAGGGTCACCCGCGACACCATGCCCGGCCAGCCGCCGGTATGCCAGACCAGCTTCTGCCCCCGGTAGTCGCTCAGGCTCCAGCCTTCGCCGTATCCCGCGAAATTCGGGCGCGCCGCCGCCAGCTGCGGCACGCTGGGCTCCGGCACCACCTGCGGCGTGATCATCTGCCACATCGCCTGCTGGGTCTTCGGGCTGAACAGCGGCTTCCCGTTTTCCAGCTTGCCCTGGGCCAGCTGCACCTGCATCCAGCGCGCCATGTCGTGCACGCTGGAGTAGATACCGCCGGCACCGGCGTTGTTCGACCAGGTCAGCGGCGCCACCGTGCGCAGCTCGGTGAAATCGAATTTGGCGTGCCCGGTCGCGGCCTTGTCGCCCTTCTGCAGGTGGTCCGCATTGAAGCGGGTGCCGGTCATGCCGACCGGGGTGAAGATGTGCTGCTGCAGGAAGTCGGCATAGGACTGGCCCGACACCTTTTCGATCACCTGCTGCGCCACCGCGTACAGGATGTTGTCGTAGGCGTAGCGGTCACGGAAGCCGGCTTTCAGCGGCACCTTGCCCAGCCGCTCCACCACCTCGGCATTGCTGTAGGTGGTGGTCGGCCAGAACAGCAGGTCGCCCGCCCCCAGGCTCAGCCCGCTGCGGTGCGCGAGCAGGTCGCGGATGCGCATCTCGCCGGTCACGTAGGGGTCGGACATGCGGAACGACGGCAGGTGGTCGATCACCCGGTCGTCCATCTTCAGCTTGCCCTGCTCGGCCAGCAGGTTCAGCGAGGTCGCGGTGAACGCCTTGGTGTTGGAGGCGATCGCGAACAGCGTGTCGGCTTCGATCGGATCCGGCTGGCCCAGCGTGCGCACGCCGTAGCCGCGCTCCAGCACCACCTGGCCGTCCTTGACCACCGCCACCGCGATGCCAGGCACGTCGAACTGGCTGCGCACGCGCTCCACGGTGGCGTCCAGCCGCTGCAGTTCGGTCGGCACGGCCGCCGACGCCAGGGGTGCGCATGCCAGCAGCACGAGGCCTCCGATCCAGGATGTGTTCAAACAGTGTCTCCGGTTGCGTGTTGCAGGGACGTCGAGGTTTCGCACGATGGTAACGCGGGCGGTCGCAGGCTCGCCTGTGCCAGAAGCCGTCCACCCGAAGTCCCCGATGACCACGCCCCCCGATGCCGGTTCCACCATCATTCCCTGCCTGCGCTACCGCGACGCCCACGCGGCCATCGCGTGGCTGGAGAAGGCGTTCGGATTCACCGCACAGGCCGTGTATGCCGAAGGCGATATCGTCTACCACGCCCAGCTGGTGTACGGCCGCGGCATGATCATGCTTGGCTCGGTCGACAACGGCGGCGAATGGGGCAAGTGGGTGGTCCAGCCCGACGAGATCGGCCACCGCGAAACCCAGAGCGCCTGCGTGATCGTGACCGACGCCGATGCCCACCACGAACGCGCGGTCGCCGCCGGGGCCGAGGTCGTGATCCCCATCGCCAGCCAGGACTACGGCGGCCGTGGCTATGCCTGCCGCGACCTGGAAGGCCACCTGTGGTGGTTCGGCAGCTACGATCCGTGGAAGGAAGCCAGCGTTTGAAGAAGCAGGCGCCCGGGCCGATCCGCACCGGTATCGGCGGCTGGGTGTTCCCGGCCTGGCGCGGCGGCACCTTCTACCCGGCCGGCCTGCCGCAACGCGACGAACTGGCGCATGCCAGCCGGCAGCTGGGCTGCATCGAGATCAACAGCACCTTCTACCGCGCGCAGAAGCCGGCAGTGTACGCGCAATGGCGCGAGCAGACGCCGCCGGGGTTTCGGTTCTCGGCCAAGGCGCCGCGCACGATCACCCAACGCCACGACCTGGCCGAGGCCGGCGCGCGTGCGGAAGGCTTCATCGAAGGCATCAGCACACTGCAGGACCGGCTGGGCCCGCTGGTCTGGCAATTCGCCGACCGCCATCCGGCCGGCGCGCAGGAGTTCGACCGCTTTCTCGATGCCCTGCCGAAGCAGACGGATGGTCGCCCCTTGCAGCATGCGCTGGAGGTGCGAAATCCGGATGCGTGGACCCCGGAGCTGGTCGCGGTGGCGCGCGCGCACAACGCCGCGCTGGTGTTCAGCGGGTCGAAAGAGCACCCGAGCTTTGCCGACCCTACCGCGGACTTCATCTACGCGCGGCTGATGCAGTCGCGCGCCAACCTGCGCGCCGGGTATCCGCAACGCACGCTGGAGCAGTGGTGCCTGCGCGCGATGCGCTGGGCGCGTGGCGGGGACAATCCGGACCTGCCGCACGTGCTGCCCGCCGCAAAAGCGGAGGCGCCACGGGAGGTGTATGTGCTGTTCATTGGCGCGGCCAAGCAGCGCAACCCGGGGGCGGCGGTGGCGTTGCGCGCGCAGTTGGAAGGTGTGGGCGGGTAGATCCACGCCCTGCGTGGATGGCGCGGTCCGGGCCATTCGCGGACAATGGTCGGATGCCGATGACCGACACCCGCAAAGCCCTGCTGCAAATCCACTTCTGCGTGCTGCTGTGGGGCATCACTGCCATCCTCGGCAAGCTGATCACCCTGCCCGCGTTGCCGCTGGTGTGGTGGCGCATGCTGCTGGTGGTGGCGATGCTGGCGCTGCTGCCGCGCGTGTGGCGCGGACTGCGCCAGCTCTCCCCTGCCCTGTTCGCCGGCTACTGCGGGGTGGGCGCGCTGGTCGCGCTGCACTGGCTCACCTTCTATGGCGCGGTGAAGCTGGCCAACGCTTCCGTGGCCGCGACCTGCATCGCGCTGGCCCCGGTATTCACCGCAGTGATCGAACCGTGGGTGGCCAAGCGCCCGTTCCAGCTGCGCGAACTGGCGTTCGGCATCGCGGTGCTGCCGGGGGTCGGCATGGTGGTCGGCGGCGTGCCCGATGGCATGCGCCTGGGCGTGCTGGTGGGGGCGATGTCGGCGCTGCTGGTGGCGATCTTCGGCTCGCTCAACAAGCGCCTGGTCAGCCATGCCGACCCGCTCACCGTGACCGCGGTGGAGCTGGGCGCCGGCACCGTGACCCTGACCCTGCTCGCCCCGCTGCTGCCGTTCCTGCTGCCAGCGCTCGCCAGCCCGCTGTGGGTGGTGCCGAACCTGCACGACAGCCTGCTGCTTATGATTCTGGCCGGGGTGTGCACGCTGCTGCCGTTCGCGCTGGCGCTGGTCGCGCTGCGCCACCTGAGTGCCTACACCGTTCAGCTGGTGACCAACCTGGAGCCGGTGTACGCGATCCTGCTGGCGATGGTGCTGCTGAGCGAACAGCGTGAACTCACCCCGCTGTTCTACGCCGGGGTGGCGATCATCGTCGGCGCGGTGTTCCTGCACCCGCTGTTGAACCGTCGCAAGCCGGTGCAGCACCCGGAAATCCTGGGCACCGCCGAGGCGCGCAACATCGCCGACTGATCAGCGCTCGGGCCAATACCAGGCCGGCGCGTCGAGCAGCCCCTGCCCGACCAGGGTGGTGCGGCTCATCTGTTTTTCCAGCGCGATCGGGTTGCACAAGGGCGACTCGCGCAGCGCCGCCACCAGCCGCGTGGCGTGCGACACCACCCACAGCTGGCTGCGCGCGGTGGCCGCGATGATCAATCGACCCAGTGCCGGCAGCAGGTCCGGGTGCAGGCTGGTTTCCGGTTCGTTGAGCACCATCAGCGGCGGGGGTCGCGGCGTGTGCAGCGCCGCGATCAGGAGCAGGTAACGCAGGGTCCCGTCGGACAGCTCAGCGGCCGACAACGGCCGCAGCAGCCCGTGCTGATGGAATTTCAGGTGCAGCCGGCCTTCGCTGCACTCAATGCGCACCTGCGCACCGGGAAAGGCATCTTCCACCGCATCCGCAAGGCCCTGCTCATCGCCCACTTCGACAATGGTCTGCCAGGCCGCCGCCAGGTCGCGTCCGTCCTGCGCCAGCACCGGCGTGCGCGTGGCCAGTGGCGACTGCCGCGCGGGTGCGTCGGTGTCGGTACGGAAGTGATCGTAGAAGCGCCAGGCGCGGATCATCTCGCGCAGGGTCAGCACCTCTGGCATGCGCTGCGGGTCGGCCAGCTGCGAGAACACGCTGTCGAACACCGACAACCGGTCATCCACCGTTTCCCAGTGCCGGCCATTGCGTCGCCGCACCAGCGGTCCGCGCCGTTCCACCAGCACCGTACTGCCGCGCAGGAACGGGCCTGCCCAGATGCTTTCGCATTTGATCTGCGGATCAAGCGCGAACGCCGAATTGCTGGGGACCGGAAAGCCCAGGTCGATCGCATAGCCGAAGGCGTCGGCGGCGAATCCCAGCCGCAGCGCCACCGGTTCGCTGCGCGCGGCGCCTTGCACCGGCACCTCGCCCTGCCGCATGGCCCGGCTGGTCTGTGCCGGGCCGGCCCACAGCGCGGAGCCCAGGCCGCCTTCGCGGGCCAGCGCCGCCGCGACGCCGCCCTGGGCGGTGTCGGCCAGCAGGCGCAGCGCGCGGTACAGGCTCGACTTGCCGCTGCCGTTGTCGCCGGTCACCAGGTTCAGCCGCCCCATCGGCACGACCAGGTCGTGCAGGGAGCGATAGCGGGAAATGGCCAGGGTCTGGAGCATGCGCGGGGTCCGAACGGGAACTACGAACACGCAGGATGCCTCTCCCGCGTCGCAGTGGGTGCGAACGGGTCGAACACGTCACGAAGCCGGGTAGGACCCGGCGTTACGGAGCGGTTTCCACCCGGTTGCGGCCGTTGCCTTTTGCCTTGTACAGCGCCGCATCGGCCCGCGCCACCGTCTGGTCGACGGTATCGCCGGCACGGTGCGCGGCCACGCCGATGCTGACCGTCACCGGGAACCCCAGCGGCAGGTCGGCCACCGCCATGCGCAGGAAATCGCACTGCA
This sequence comes from Stenotrophomonas aracearum, assembly GCF_031834615.1. Taxonomy (NCBI): domain Bacteria; kingdom Pseudomonadati; phylum Pseudomonadota; class Gammaproteobacteria; order Lysobacterales; family Lysobacteraceae; genus Stenotrophomonas; species Stenotrophomonas aracearum. The sequence continues at coordinate 1,351,639 of NZ_CP115543.1, read as the reverse complement.
GTTCGGCGGTGCGCAGTTCGGTGTCGGGCATCAGCACCACGAACTCCTCGCCGCCATAGCGCGCGGCCAGGCCGCGCCCGGAAAACTGCGCGCGCAGCAGCACGCCCAGCTCGGCCAGCACCCGGTCGCCGGTGGCGTGGCCGTTGAAGTCGTTGATGTGCTTGAAGTGGTCGATATCCACCAACGCCACGGCGGTCTGCCGCGGCTGGCCGTCCGCGTCCTGCACCGAGGCCTCCAGCGCCACCGACATCGCACGGCGGTTGGGCAGGCCGGTGAGCACGTCGGTGCGGCTCTGTTCGGCCAGGTCTGCGTTCTGCGCCAGCAGCACCTCGTGGTATTCGGCCAGCAGCTTCTCGTAGTCGTCGCGTTCGAGCATGTGGGCCTGGATGTCCAGCGCGAAGCGACGCAGTTCCATCACCAGCATCACCTGCCGCGACAACGCGGCCAGCGCCTCGGTCTGCTGGTGGTCGAGCCGGTGCGGCTGCGGGTCGAACACGCACAGCGTACCCAACGGCATTCCGTCCGTAGTGATCAGCGGCGCGCCTGCGTAGAAGCGCACCTTCGGGTCGCCGGTCACGATCGGGTTGTCGTGGAAACGCACGTCCCGCTGCGCGTCTTCCACCACCATCACCTCGGACGGATGCAGGATCGCATGGCCGCACATCGATTCGGACCGCGGCAGTTCCTGCGCGTCGGTGCCCTGGATCGACTTGAACCATTGCCGTTCGGCGTCGATCAGGGTCACCGCTGCCATCGAGGCGCCACACACCGCCTTGGCGATGGTGACCAGGTCGTCGAAGGACTTTTCCCTCTCCGAATCGAGGATGTTGTAACGGTACAGCGCCGCCAGGCGGATCGCCTCGTTGGCGGGCTTCTCGGGCTTGATCATGCAGTGGTCGCATCCGGGAGCTGGGCACAGCTTAGCCCGTCCCCGGTTACCGGCAAGTGCAGGCTTACCAGTCCAGCTGCTTGGGCAGCAGGCCCTTCAACTCGGCGTCGGTCAGGTTGCGCCACTGCCCGGGCTTGAGCGCGCCCAGCTTGACGTTGTCGATCCGCACCCGGCGCAGCTGGGTCACGCGGTAGTCGAACGCGGCGGCCATCAAGCGGATCTGCCGGTTCAGGCCCTGCTGCAGCACGATCCGGAAGCCGAACTTGGCGATGCGCGAGGTCCGGCACGGCAGCGTGGTTTCGTCGCGGATGCGCACGCCGCGGGCCATGCCACGCAGGAACTCATCGGTCACCGGCTTGTTCACCGCCACCATGTATTCCTTCTGGTGGTTGTTCTCGGCGCGCAGGATCTGGTTGACGATGTCGCCGTTGCTGGTCATCAGGATCAAGCCTTCGGAGTCCTTGTCCAGGCGGCCGACCGGGAAGATGCGCTGCTCGTGGCCGACGAAGTCCACGATGTTCCCCTTCACGGCGCTTTCGGTGGTGCAGGTGATGCCCACCGGCTTGTTCAGCGCGATGTACACATGGCGGCGGCCGCCGGCCTTCTTCGCCTCGCGGGCGCGCAGCGGCTGGCCGTCGACCAGCACCATGTCGCCCTCGCCGACCACCGCGCCGGCCCCGGCCGGGCGGCCGTTGACGGTGACGCGGCGCTCGCCGATCAGGCGGTCGGCTTCACGCCGGGAGCAGAAGCCGGTTTCGGCGATATGTTTGTTGAGTCGGGTTGTCATCGAGCCATTATCCGGCAAAAGCCGGCCCGGCGCGGGTTCAGGCAATCAGCGGGTCGTCGGCGGTCAGCGGCTGTTCGCCGTCGCAGACCTGGTCGCGGCCGGCGCGCTTGGCCCGGTACATGGCATGGTCGGCCCGCCGCAGCAGTCCGGCCAGGTCGTCACGACCCGGTCGCAGTGCGGCCAGCCCGATGCTCACGGTCACGTCGAGCCCGGCGATGCCCAGCGGCGCGGCGACCGACGCCATCTGCAGGCGCACATTTTCCAGCCGCGCCAGCGCCGCGCCGTGCGAGGCCCCCGGCAGCAGCACCAGGAATTCCTCGCCGCCCATGCGGATCACGTCGTCCTGCACCCGCACCGCGCCGCGCAGGCCACGCGCCACCGCCACCAGCACCTGGTCGCCCACGTCGTGTCCGAAGCGGTCGTTGATGTCCTTGAACAGGTCGATGTCGAGGAAGCCGATCGCCAGCGGCTGCTGCTCGGCGCCGGCGCGTTCCAGGTGTCGGGCCAGCAGGTGCAGGCCGTGGCGGCGGTTGGGCAGCCCGGTCAGCGCATCGGTGTCGGCCAGCTGGCGCATTTCGTCGCGCTGCTGGCGCAGCCGGCCCAGGCGCAGGTTGAGCGCATAGGCGGCCATCATCAGGAACCAGGTGGCCGACAGCTGCAGCGCCTCGATCCGGTAGGAGGTCAACCACTGCGCCTGCGCCGCGTCGGCGAGAATCAGGATCCACCACGGGGCCAATGCAAGCAGCCCGGTCAGGGCGTAGCCGTCGCGCTTGAACAGCGCCCACAGCCCCACGCCCAGGCAGGCGATGCAGCCCAGTATGAACACCAGTTCCAGCGCTGCCGCCATCCGAACCAGTCCGGTCACGCCCAGCCAAGGCACGCACAGGCCGGCGCCGATCAACGCCCACAGCACCACGCGCTGCCCGTTGCGGGAGCCCGGCCACAGCCGCGCGCCGCCATTGAGCCGCCACAGCACCGGCAGCAGCAGGGCCAGCACCATCGCGGTCAGGCCGACCAGCCACCACGAGGCGCGGTCATGCACCGGCAGCCACGGCTCGGGATAGCCGCTCAATCCGCCCAGCACCGCCTGCCACAGCACGAACACCAGGCAGATCGAGACGTAATAGAGGAAGGTGCGGTCGCGCGCGGTGGCAAACCCCATCAACGCCGACAGCGCCAGCGCGATCGCCACCGCGATGCAGGCCGCGCGCACCAGCAGGCGCGCGGTGTCGTTCTGCTGCACCGGGCTGGGTGCGCCCAGCCGGACCGTGGGAATCCAGCGCGGCTTGAGCGGAGTGGCCCAGGACACCACGATGGGTTCGCGTTCGCCGGCCTTGGGCACCACTACCATGCCCACGCCGGCGCGGAAGCGCGAGTCGCGGGTGCGCGCGTCGTGCATGTTGCCGCAGATCACGCGGTCGCCGTGGCTGATGCGGACTTCGCCGGTCAACACGCCGAACACATCCACCGCCTGCGGTGCACCCGACCAGCCCTCGGCCGGCGCCGGGATCGACAGGATGTCCTGGTGCCGGGCCAGCACTTCCGGCGGACAGGCACGCTGCGGGGTCTGGTCGGACGTGGCCGCGCCCAGCAGCAGTACGTCGCGCCCGACCTGGGCGGTGCTGGCCAGCGCGGTCATCGACAGCAGCAGGCACAGCACGCCCAGCAGCCAGCCGATTCCTGTTCCGGTTCCCCGCCACCTGCCGTTGCTGCGCCTCACGCCACCATCCTGTTGCCGTCCCCCGCTACGCACATCGCGCCGCGTCCCCGGCGGCATTATCGCAAGAAGCCCGGCCGCGCGCGTGACCGTTCAGGACAGGCGCCCGGAGGCGCTCGGCGCTTCCCGCCACAACGAGGGCTGGGTCAGCTTTTCTAGCGGCATCGGCCGCTCGACCGCATAGCCCTGCAGGCCTTCCACGCCCAGCGCCTGCAGCTGGCGGGCCACCTCTTCGGTCTCCACCCATTCGGCCACCACGCTCATGTGCAGTTCGCGGCCAATCTCGGTAATCGCGCGCACGGTGGCACGGCTGACCGGGTCGACGTCCATGTCGCGCACGAACACGCCGTCGATCTTGAGCATGTCCGCCGGCAGCTGGCGCAGGTAGCCGAATGAGGACAGCCCGGAGCCGAAGTCGTCCAGCGCCACCCGGCAGCCGCGCGCCTTTACGCCCTCGACGAAGCTCCGCGCCTGCTCCAGGTTGCTGATCGCGGCGGTTTCAGTGATCTCGAAACACAGCTTGCGGGCCAGGCCGCGGTTGCGTTCCAGCAGGTCGCAGACGAAGGCCAGGAAGCTGGGTTCGGCGATGGACTGCGCCGACACGTTCACGTTGCACAGGCCCAGCCGCTGCACATGCGCCGGACACAGCTGCAGGTGGCGGAACAGCAGGCCGAGCACGTGCCGGTCCAGCGCCATGCCCATGCCGTAGCGCTCCACCGCCGGCATGAAGTCGCCCGGCCCGTGCAGCTGGCCGTCTGTTCCGCGCATGCGCACCAGTACTTCGTAATGCAGGAACCCGGGGTCGCCGACCTGCTCGATCCGCTGCGCGTACAGCAGCATGCGGTTCTCGGCGATCGCACTGGAGACATGGGCCAGCCGGTCGGCCTCGGCCAGCCGTTCTTCCAGCGCCATGCGGTTCTCGTTGAAGAGATGCACGCGGTTGCGCCCGGCCTGCTTGGCTGCGTAACAGGCACTGTCGGCCGCGCTCATCAGCCAGTTGACATCGGCCACGTCGGCGTCGATCTCGACCACGCCGATGCTGCAGCTGACCTTGGGCGTGCCGTCGTCGCGCTGGAAGCCGGCCTGGCCCAGGTTGCGCGCGATCCGCTGCAGCACCTGCCTGGCTTCTTCCTGGCGCGCCCCGCGCAGGAACAGCGCGAACTCGTCGCCGCCCATGCGGCCGACCCAGTCGCCTTCGCGCACCGCACCTTCCAGATAGTCGGCGAATCCCCGCAGCAGCTGATCGCCTGCCGCGTGGCCAAGCCCGTCATTTACCAGCTTGAAGTAGTCCAGGTCCAGGTAGCACAGGCTGTGGGTGCCACCGTGGCTGCGCACGTCGAGCAGGGCCAGCTCCAGCAGGCGTTCGATCTCGCGGCGGTTGATCAGCCCGGTCAGGGGGTCGTGGCTGGCGTGGTGTTCGACTTCGCGGGCCAGGGCGTGGTTCTGCGACACGTCTTCGATGATCGCGAACACGGTGGGCTCGCGGCCGGGGCTGCGCACCAGGGTGCCGCTCCAGCGCCCCCAGAGCAGGCCACCGTCGGCACGCAGGAAGCGCAGCTCACCGGGGCGCAGCTGGCGGATCCAGTCGATGCCCTCGGCCTCGTCGAGCACCAGCTCGCCGTCCACCAGCAGTTCCGGCAGCTCCATGCCCAGCAGCTCGTCGCGCCGGTAGCCGAGGATGTCGGCCACCGCCTGGTTGGCTTCGACGATGCCACCGGCGTGGTCGAGTTTGAGCATGCCTACCGTGGCCTGGTAGAACGCGGCGCGGAAGCGGCTTTCCTGTTCGATCAGGTCGTGCCGGACACGGCGCGCCAGCAGTACCGCCACCAGCGTGATCAACAGCACCGACAACCCGGCCACGACCAGCGTGGCGATGCGCACGATGGACGCGGTGTTGAGCAGCGCCAGCGAGAAGGCACGGGCCTGCGCCTGCAGGCTGCGGTCCAGCGCCTGCAACTGCACCAGCAAGGCGTCGCGCAGGGCGGGCTCCGGGCTGCCGTCGGCCTTGTTGGCGTGTGCGGTCCGGGCTATCTCCTCCATCTGGGCCAGGCCGTGGTCGGTCTGCCGCCATACGCGGACGGCGTCCTGGAAATAGCCCATCCTGCCCAGGTACTGGAACGAAAGGATCAGCCGGTTGATATCGCTCGGGGCATTGCCCCCCTGCAGAAACCCCTGCCGCGCGCGCGCAATGTCCGGTGGGTTCTGCTCCAGCGCGCGCCGCGCCTCCAGGTCGCCCAGCGGCACCTGCAATGCCGAGCGGGCTTCGGCCAGCGCCGACGGGTTGCCGGAGGTGATGTAACGCTCCAGCGCGAAAGTCGCGTGCTGCTGGCTGCGCGACCAGTGGCTCTGGCCGACGATCCACGCGGTGGACGCCGCCTGCAGTTCCTGGACCAGCGCCGACAATCCCACCAGCCCGATCGCCATGCCGGTGAGCAGCACGAAGCGCAGGGTCAAGCCCCGCGTGACATGCGGTACTGCGGCACTGCCCATGTCACTGCTGCGTCCCAGCATCAGATCCCTCCGGCGCCATGGTGATCAGAGCATAACCCTGCACCGTGAGGCTGGTGCAAACAACAACGCCAGCCCGAAGGCTGGCGTTGTTGGGAAGATCGCTGGACGATCAGCCGTTGCGCGGACCGCGCGGCTTGAAGCCGTCGCGGCGCGGCGGGCGGTCGTTGCCGCCCGGACCGCCACGGTGGCCACCCGGGCCGCCCGGCTTGCCGCCGCGGCCGAACTTCGGCTTGAACGGCGGGCGCGCCGACGGGGTCAGGTCTTCGCCCGGCTCGACCTTGCGCATCTGAAGCTGCTGGCCCGAGACCCACACCTTCTTCAGGTGGGTGAGCAGGTCGCCCGGCATTTCGGCCGGCAGGTCCAGGATCGAGAAGTCGTCATGGATGTCGATGCGGCCGATGAAGCGGCTTTCCAGCCCGGCTTCGTTGGCGATCGCGCCGACGATGTTGCCCGGCTTGACGCCATGCACGTGGCCCACTTCGATGCGGAAGGTTTCCATGCCCTGTTCGGCCGGACCACGCGGGGCGATGTCACGGCGCGGCGCGCGTTCGAAGCCACCATCGTTGTTGCCGAAATCGCGTTCCGGGCGCGGGCCGCGGTCGTCTTCACGACGCGGACCACGCTCGAAGCGCGGTTCGAAACGGGCCGGGCGCTCGCCACGGTCGTTGCGGTCGTTGCTGCGCGGGGCACGCTCTTCGCGCGCGCCACGCACCGGCGGGGTCAGCAGGAACGGAGCATCGCCCTGCAGCAGCTTGGCCAGCGCGGCGGCAATCTCGATAGCCGGCACGTTCTTCTCGCCTTCCAGGCGCTGCAGCAGGTCGCGGTAGAACTCGGTACCGCCGGCATCGAGTGCGTCGCTGATGCGGCTCATGAACTTGCTGATGCGGGTGTCGTTGACTGCATCCACGCTCGGCAGCTGCATCTCTTCGATCGGCTGGCGGGTGGCGCGCTCGATCGCACGCAGCATGCCCTTCTCGCGCGGGGTGGCGAACAGGATTGCGTCACCGGTGCGGCCGGCACGACCGGTACGGCCGATGCGGTGCACGTAGCTTTCGGTGTCGTACGGAATGTCGTAGTTCAGCACGTGGCTGATGCGCTCCACGTCCAGGCCGCGCGCGGCCACGTCGGTGGCGACCAGGATGTCCAGCTTGCCTTCCTTGAGCTGGGCGATGGTGCGCTCGCGCTGCGCCTGCTGCATGTCGCCATTGATGGCGGCGGCGGCCAGGCCACGGGCCTGCAGCTTTTCGGCCAGTTCTTCGGTGGCGGCCTTGGTCCGCGCGAAGATGATCATCGCGTCGAACGGCTCCACTTCCAGGATGCGGGTCAGCGCGTCCAGCTTGTGCATGCCACTCACCCACCAGTAACGCTGGCGGATGTTGGCCGAGGTGGTGGTCTTGGCCGCGATGGTGACTTCGGCCGGGTTCTGCAGGTAGGTCTGCGCGATGCGGCGGATCTGCGGCGGCATGGTCGCCGAGAACAGCGCGACCTGGCGGCTTTCCGGCAGCTTCTTGAGCACGGCTTCAACGTCGTCGATGAAGCCCATGCGCAGCATTTCGTCGGCTTCGTCCAGCACCAGCGTCTTCAGCTCGGACAGGTCCAGGGTGCCGCGGTCCAGGTGGTCGATGACCCGGCCCGGGGTGCCGACGATGACGTGCACGCCACGGCGCAGGGCCTGCAGCTGCTGGCCGTAGGGCTGGCCGCCGTACACCGGCAGCACGCGGAAGCCGGGGATCTTCGAGGAATAGGTCTGGAACGCCTCGGCGACCTGGATGGCGAGTTCACGGGTCGGCGCCAGCACCAGCACCTGCGGCTTGGTCTGGTTGAAATCGAGGTTGGACAGCACCGGCAGCGCGAAGGCGGCGGTCTTGCCGGTACCGGTCTGGGCCTGGCCGAGCACGTCGCGCCCTTCCAGCATGGCTGGAATGGTGGCGGCCTGGATCGGCGAGGGGGTTTCATAGCCGACGGCGGCCACGGCCTGCATCACAGCGTCGGACAGGCCGAGGTCTGCGAACAGCAGCGGCGCGGGGGATTCTTGGGACATGGGGAACTCCGAAGGCACTACCCTTCACAGGGCAGTGCGATACAAAAAAAGGATGGTCCGCGCTTTGGGCGCCCTTTCTTATCGCGTGCCCTGGCGCTGCTCGGTCTGGAGGAGGATTCACTCGCTCAGGGCGGAATGATACCGCATGGTTCCTGAACGACGTGTACAGATACGCGCAGGAACGCCGTCCTGGCGCACAATACGCGCCCTCTTCCGGCCCCCTAGGATACCCCTTCCATGCAGACCCTGGAATTCGAACTCGACCGCGACTACGTGGAACTGAAGCAGCTGCTGAAGCTGGCCGACCTGGTCACCAGCGGCGGTGAAGCCAAGACCGTGATCGGCGATGGCCATGTCACCGTTGATGGTGAAGTGGAGCTGCGCAAGGCCTGCAAGATCCGCGCAGGCCAGCAGGTCCAGTTCGGCGACACCGTGATCAACGTCATCGCCGACTCGGACGCCCCCTAACGCTGGGTCAGGTGCGCGGCGATCAGCTGCCGGAACGGGGTGACTCCCTGCGCCAGCCGCAGCCCGGCCCGGCGCAGCAGGCGCGCTGGCAGGCGGTCGTCGGTGTACAGCGTGGCGATCGCATTGGTCGCCTCGTACAGCGGCCGTGACGCCAGCCGGTGGCCGCGCTCGTAGCGGGCCAGCCCGGCCGGCGCGGCGATGTCGGTGCCCCGCTGCGCGGCGCGCCGCAGCACCTCGGCCAGCCGCTGCTGGCACTGCAGCCCCAGGTTGAACCCATGCGCGGTGACCGGGTGCATGCCCACCGCGGCGTCGCCGATCAGCGCGCAGCGCTCGCCCACGAATGCGTTGGCAAACACGCCCACCAGCGGGTACGCGATGGGTTTCGCTACCGGCGTCATCGCGCCCAGCCGATGTTCAAAGTATTCGCTGATGCGCTGCCCGAAGCCGGCCTCGTCCTGTGCCAGCAGCGCCTCGATCTCACGTGGCGGCAGCGTGATCACCGCAGAAGCCTGGTCACCGTTGAGCGGCAGCAGCGCCAGGGTGCGGCCATAGCCGAACCACTCCCACGCAGTGTGCTGGTGCGGCACCTCGATCTGCATGCGGCAGACCAGCATCGACTTGCCGAAGTCGCGCATGCGCGCGCCGATGCCCAGCATGCGCCGGGTCGAGGAAAAGCGGCTGTCGGCCGCCACGACCAGCTTCGCGTGCAGTTCGCGGCCGTCGGCCAGGGTCACCGTGCTGTGGCGGGCGCCGGGCAGGATGCCACGCACACTGCACTGGTCCAGGATTTCCAGGTCGGCCTGGCCCTGCACGCTGTCCCACGCCGCGCGCCGGATCAGATGGTTGGGCACCAGCCAACCGAGGTCGCCGCCGTGCTTTTCACCGGCAGCGAAGGTCAACGCGAACGGCGAGCCGCCGTCCATCACCCGCGCATCGCGCAGCGGCGATATTTCAGCCGGATCGAGCCGGGCCCACAGGCCCAGATGCTCCAGGATCTGGCGCGAGGCATGGGTCAGCGCGATCTCGCGGCCATCGAACGCAGCCTCGGCCAGCGCCGCGCGCGGCTGCTGTTCCACCACGGTCACCTTCAGGCCCGTGCCGGCCAGCGCACGCGCGAAACACAGCCCGGCCGGTCCGGCGCCAACCACCAGCACATCCACTGACTGCGCATCCTTTCCGGGCGTGTCCGCCATGGTCCGTTATCCGATGTGGGTCCAGCTTCAAGCTTACCGCTACAGCGGATGGCCGCCCTTGATCTGGATCAGCCGCGTCGGCAACAGTTCACGCCAGGCCGTGCAGCAGGCGCCACAGCAACAGTACGATGCCGGCCATCGACACCAGCCAGACCAGGCTGCGTACGTACGGAATGCCGGCAGCGTAGAGCGGCAGGTAGACCACCCGCGCCCAGAAATACAGCTGCACCGCCAGCGCGGTGGTCGCGTCCTGGCGCTGGGTCAGCACCACCGCGAGCACGGCAGCGGCGAAGAACGCAAACGTTTCCAGGAAATTGGACTGTGCGCGCTGCAGGCGCCCGGCCAGCAACCCCGGAGGCGGCGGGGTGCCGTCGCGCGCCGACGCGTTCCAAGCCGTGCCGCGTTCGCGGGTGACCGCCGCAGCGGCCAGCATCACCTGCACCAGGCCGAGCACGATGGCCCAGCCCAGCATCTGGATTTCGATACCCATGCGATGTTCCTTGTGGTGTCAGGGAGCGGCGGCGCGCACGCTGTAACCGGCCAGGCGCCAGACCTTGTCTTCGTCCAGGCGGAACGAGACCAGTTCACGCACCGGCTGGGCATTGTTGGCGAACCGGGTGGGGAAGCTGACGTTGATGTACAGGCCCTCGGGCACCGTGGCGCCGGGTGCGTACTTGACCCGGGTCACCACCGGCGTACCGCGCGACTGCAACGCGCCGAGGCGGGTGCGGTCGGCCGCCAGCTGGCTCACGAAGGCCTGCTCGGTGACCGACTTGCGGGCGATGGCCGAGGCGCCTTTCCAGGCTTCAGCTGCCCGGTTGGTATCCACCAACTGGGCGACCTTCAGGCCGGCGGCGGCCATTTCGGCGTCCTGCTTCTGCACCTGGGCCTGCTGCTGCGGAGTGAGCGCGGGACGTGCCGGCGCAGCCGGAGCGGTCGGCGCAGCGGGCGCGGACGCCGCCGGGCGTGCGGGCGCCGGGGCCGGGGTGGCCGGCGGCGGGGTCTGGGCCAGGGCAACGGCCGGAAGCAACAGCGACAGCAGCAGCGGAATGCGCATCGGGACACCGTCAGTGGCAGTGGACTACGGGCCAGTGTAAGGGAATCCCGTGAGCGGTCCGTCAGTTGCGTTCGGCCGCCTCCGACGCCGGCTGCTCGGCATCGCTGGCGGTACGCTCGGCGACCGCGTCGCGCGGCTTGTCGCTGGGCGGCAGCAGGATCGATACATCGATTTCCGACAACGGACTTTCATCCGGGCAGGTCGCATCCGGAAAGCCGTAGCGCTGCTTGAGGGTCTGGCCGCACCGGGTGATCGTCTCCAGCTCGCTGCCCTCGCGCTTGCAGTCCTGGTCGAACGCCACCAGGAACGCGTCCTTGCGGCGCACGAAATCGTCGCCGCACTTGCGCATCTGCTTGATACGTTCCAGGTCGTCCTGCACCGCGTTGGTGCCGTCCAGGCCGAACTGGCGCAGCTCGTCGCTGCTGAGCAGGCGCAGGCTGCGGTTGGGCACGGTCATCATCAGGTCGGCCACGCCCACCGCCACCCCGTTGCGCTGCAGGTAATCCTTGACGTTGTCGTAGACCTCGTGGAGCTCGCGGTTGAGTTCGGCGCGCGAGGTCGCCTTGGAGCTGATCCGCATCATGCGGTGGATGCCGACCTTGCCCGACACCAGCCGGTTGTCGCCGGCGGCCAGCACGAACACGCAGGCACTGTGGCAGACCGAGCCTTCGCGTACCCAGATGGTCCAGTTCGACTCGCCGATGCGGTCGCCGGCGACGATCGCCGCTTCCACCTGCCCGCCGCTGGAATCCAGGTCAAGGATGCGCCGCGACACATGCTGCGCCTCGGCCACCAGCGCCACGCGCGCCACCAGTTCGGTGAAGCCGGGATTGATCTTGCCGGCGTAGCGCAGGCGCAGCAGGCCGCGTTCGACGCAGGGGCCGATGGCCGCCTCCAGGCTGGCGCGGTCCAGCGCTTCCAGTGGCGCGCCATCACCGGCCGCGTCGGCATATTCGGTGTCGCAGCTGATCCAGGCCTTGCCGTTGTCCAGTGCTACTTCGGGCCAGCCCTGTTCGCCGCGCTTGGGCGGCGGCGCGGGTGCCGGCGGTGCATCGGCGGCGTTGAACGACACCATGTGGTCGCCGTCGCCAGTCTGCGCGCGCACGGCCTTGTCGGCCGCAGTGACGTTGCCCGGGTTTTCCAGCTGGCTGCAGGCAGCCAGCCCCAGGCAAAGGAGCAGTGACACCGCGCACGACTTGAACACCATGAATCCCCGGATCCCGATTACTGGCGTGCCGGATGCGGCACGTGGACCCACAGTCTAGTTCCGCCGGGGCGCTGCGCTGCAACCTGCCCTGAATCCCCCGCATAGGTGTCCGAAAATGGCGAGCGGCGGTGGGTCTCTGGGCCTATGCTGGCCCCATGAACGCCGCCCTGCCCCTGGACTACGCCGCCTGCGAAAGCGCTCGCCTGGCCCGCGATGCGCGCTTCGACGGGGTATTCTTCACCGCCGTGCGCAGCACCGGGATCTACTGCCGCCCGGTCTGCCCGGCACCGGCGCCGAAACCGGCCAACGTGGATTACTACCCCACCGCCGCCGCAGCCGCCGCGGCCGGCTTCCGGCCCTGCCTGCGCTGCCGCCCGGAGCTGGCCCCGGAAGCGCAGGACGCGCTGAGCAACGAAACCCTGCAGCGCGCGCTCGCCCTGATCCACGACGGCTACCTGCAGGACGCCGCGGTCGGCGACCTGGCCGCTCGGCTGGGCCTGAGCGCGCGACAGCTGCAGCGCCTGTTCGTGGCCCGGCTCGGCGCCGCTCCGGCGCAGATCCATGCCACCCGGCGGCTGCTGCTGGCCAAGCAGCTGCTGACCGAAACCGCGCTGCCGGTCACCGACGTGGCCATGGCCGCCGGCTACAACAGCCTGCGCCGCTTCAACGCCGCGTTCGTGGAAGGCTGCGGCATGCCGCCCACCGCGATCCGCCGCCAGCGCGGCACGCTCGCCGACGGCGCGCTTACGCTGCGCCTGGGCTACCGGCCACCGCTGGATTTCAGTGCGATGCTCGGGTTCCTGCGCCGGCGCTGCATTCCGGGCATCGAGCAGATCGATGACAACAGCTACCAGCGCGTGATCGGGCCAGTCGAGCGCCCCTCGGTGATCCGCGTGACCGCCGATCCGCGCCGGCCCGAACTCCTGCTGCAGCTGGGCCAGGTCGACCCGCGCGCGATTCCGGGCATCGTGCGCCGGGTGCGGCGCATCTTCGACCTCGATGCCGATCTGCGCATCGTGCACGCCACCCTGGCGCAGGACCCGCTGCTGGCGCGCGGCATCGCGCAGCGCCCGGGACTGCGCGTGCCGGGGGGCTGGGACGGGTTTGAAGTGGCGGTGCGCGCGGTGCTCGGCCAGCAGGTCAGCGTCGCCGCGGCGATCACCCTGGCGCGTCGGGTGGTCGACCGCTTCGGCACCCCGCTGGAGGGAATGCCCGAGGGCCTGGACCGGCAGTTCCCGAGCCCGGCGCAGCTGGCCGAGGCGCCGCTGGAAGGCATCGGCCTGCCGCGCACGCGTGCGGCCACGGTGCGCGCGGTGGCCACGGCGGTCGCCGAAGGCCGCCTGGATTTCCATGCCGGCCAGCGCCTGGACAGTTTCATCGAACGCTGCGTGGCGCTGCCCGGGATCGGGCCGTGGACCGCGCACTACATCGCGCTGCGCGCGCTTGCGCTGCCCGATGCCTTCCCCGCCGGCGACCTGGTGCTGCAGCAGGTGCTCGGCGGCGACACCCGCCTGAGCGAACGCGCCACCGAGGCCCGTTCGCAGGCCTGGCGACCCTGGCGTGCCTACGCCGTACTGCACCTGTGGCATCTGGCCACGTCCGCTTCGGAGTAACCGCATGAACCTGCTCTACGACACCTTCGACAGTCCGATCGGCGCGCTCACCGTGGCCGGCGACAGCCAGGGCATCCACCACATCCTGTTCGAGAACAACCGCTACGACGCCAAGGGCCGCGCGCAATGGCAGCGCGATGCGAACGCGATGCGCGAGGCGCGCACGCAACTGCTGCAGTACCTGCGCGGCGAGCGCAGCGGCTTCGCGCTGCCGCTGGCGCCGCATGGTACGGCGTTCCAGCTGCGGGTATGGAAGGCGCTGGCCGACATTCCATTCGGTGAGACGTGGAGTTACGTGCAGCTGGCGCGCCATATCGGCCACCCCACCGCCAGCCGCGCGGTTGGCGCCGCCAACGGGCGCAATCCTTTGCCGATCGTGCTGCCTTGCCACCGCGTGATCGGCAGCAGCGGTGCACTCACCGGGTTCGGCGGCGGGCTGGAAACCAAGGCGGCGCTGCTGGAACTGGAGTCGCGCACGCAGCCGCTGTTCGCCTGACCGTGCCATTGGTTGTCTTCGCTGCGTCACTGCGGGGAACTATGATGGGCGGATGATTTCCGTCCGCCTTTCGCTGGCGCTTGCCGCCGCCCTCGCGTTGACCAGCTGTGCCAGCGCCCCGCCCACCCCGCCGGCCGCGGCTGCCGGTGCAGGCACCCCGGTCGCCGCGCACGCGCCGAAACTGCTGCTGGTGTCGATCGACGGCCTGCGCGCGGACATGCTGGACAAGGGCATCACGCCCAACCTGTCGCGGATCGCGCAGGACGGCGTCCGCGCACGGTGGATGACCCCGTCCTACCCGTCGCTGACCTTCCCGAACCACTACACCCTGGTGACCGGGCTGCGCCCGAACCACCACGGCATCATCCACAACAGCATGCAGGAAGACGGCCTGGGCCGGTTCCAGGTGAACCTGCCCGCAGCCGTGACCGATTCGCGCTGGTGGGGCGGCGAACCGATCTGGGTAGGCGCGGAGAAGGCCGGGGTGCGCAGCGCGACGTGGTCGTGGCCGGGCAGCGAGGCTGCGATCCAGGGCGTGCGCCCCAGCCAGTGGCGGGTGTACAACGCCGACGTGCCACTGGACGATCGGGTCGACCAGGTGCTGGGCTGGCTGTCGCAGACCGACAAGGACGCGCCGCGCCTGGTCACGCTGTACATGGAACAGGTGGACAAGGCCGGGCATCACTACGGCCCGGATTCGCAGGAATATGCGGCCGCGATCGTGGCGGTGGACGCGGCGATCGGCCGCCTGCTGGACGGCCTTGCTGCGCGTCGACTGGACACCGACACGAACGTGATCGTGCTGTCCGACCACGGCATGGCGCAGGTGCCCGATGGCCAGACCATCGCGGTGGAAGACATGGTGGATCCGACGATCGCCACGAACATTTCCACGGGCCAGTCGATAGGTTTTGCGCCAATGCCGGGAAAGCAGGCCGCGGCCGAAAAGATTCTGCTGGGCAAGCACGCCACCTACGACTGCTGGACGCGGCAGACGCTGCCGGCACGCTGGGAATACGGCTCCAATCCACGCATCCCGCCGATCATCTGCCAGATGCACGAAGGCTGGAACGCGCTGAAGCGCGAACGTCTGGCCAAGCGCGAACCGGGCGACCGCGGCTCGCACGGCTACGACAACGCCCTGCCCTCGATGCGCGCGGTGTTCATCGCGCACGGCCCTTCGTTCAAGCAGGGCGTAACGCTTCCTGCATTCGACAACGTCGACGTCTATCCACTGACGACGCGCCTGCTGGGTATTCCTGCCGCGCCGAACGACGGCAACCCGGAAACGTTGCTGCCGGCACTGCGGTAACGCCGGCCGGCGCCCATGATTGCGGGCGATCACCTGGTGCCGGGCTGCGCCCGGCTTCACGCATTTGGGCGAACAACCCTGGGGTGCGCGGTTTCCCTGGCTTGGGCCGCCCGGTGCCGGTTTGCAACGCTGCTGTTCGCGCACAAAAAAAACGCGGCGCAATGCGCCGCGTTTTTTCTTCAGGCGTTTGGCGAGACTCAGCCAGCCTTGGCAACAGCCTTCTTGGCCACGGCCTTCTTCGCCGGGGCCTTGGCCACGGTCTTCTTGGCGACCGGCGCAGCTGCGCCCACGGCCACCTTGCTCACCACATGCGAGCGCGAATTGCCGTAGCTGGCGTTGTAGCGCTTGCCCTTGGCGGTCTTGCGGTCACCCTTACCCATGTCGTCAACTCCTTAAGTCTGAATTCTGATTACCCCGTGCTGGCACGGGTTCGGCGGGCCCGTCTCTCAGACGCCCCCGCGCACGATCAAGAAGACTATCACAGCCCCTCAGTGCGCACAGCTCGCGTCGTGGACGTGCCCGTGGTTCAAGCGCAGGTTGACCAGATGGGCCACGCCCACCAGCACCCCGCCCAGCGTCATCACCACCGCGTGCGGCACCGGCGCATGATGCAGCGGGCCGTACAGCAGGCCCGCCCACAGCGCGGTCAGGCCCGGGATCAGGAAGCCCAGCGCGCGCAGCGCCCCGTGGCGGCGGTAGCCCCACACCAGGCTGAACAGACCCAGCAGGGACACGAAGCTGACCAGCGCCAGCTCCACCTCATCACCCAGCCACACCGACAGCCCCAGCGACGGCGCCGCGGCGAGAAGTACGGGCAGCACCGCACAGTGCACCGCACACAGCAGCGAGGCGGTGGAACCGAAACGATCCAGCAGATGGCGGAGGCGCGAGAGCAGGGGCATGACTTCCAGCAGGGCGGCGAAACGATATGGAATAATATAACATCAATCCCGACGCGCACTCCCTCCCCTGTCGTTTCCTGCCTCCACCCCCCACTTCTCCGGGGATCGGCGCGCCCCATGTTTGATACGTTATAACATTTGACTGACGGACCCTTTGACCATGCGTTCTTCCCGCTCCCTCACGCCGCACGCCCTCTCCCTGGCCCTCGCCGTGGCCCTGGTTCCCTCCCTGGCCACGGCCGCCGACGATGCCGGCGAACGTGACCACCACCTGACCGAGCTGTCTGCGGTCAAGGTCACCGCTACCCCGCTGCAGGGCGATGCCGAATCGCTGGCACGTCCGGTCGACGTGCTCGCCGGCGAACGCCTGGATGAACAGAAGGCCGGCACCCTCGGCGACACCGTGGCCAAGCTGCCCGGCGTACAGAGCACCTTCTTCGGCCCCGGCGTCGGCCGCCCGATCATCCGCGGCCAGGAAGGCCCGCGCGTGGCCGTTCTCTCCAACGGCATGGGCAACATGGATGCCTCCACCGTCAGCGCCGACCATGCCACCAGCATCGAACCGTTCCTGGCCGACCAGATCGAAGTGCTCAAGGGCCCGGCCACCCTGCTGTTCGGCAGCGGCGCCATCGGTGGTGCAGTGAACGTGGTGGACGGCCGCATCGCCCGCGACCTGCCCGACCGACCGCTCAGCGGCCGCGCTGAACTGCGTGGCAACTCGGTCAACGACGAGCGCAGCGGCATGTTCCGGCTCGACGGCGTCAACGGCAACTGGGTGCTGCATGTCGACGGCCTGGTGCGCAACGGCGACGATTACCGCATTCCCGGTTACGCCGTGATCGACGGCCTGGAAGACCACAGCGGCCACGACCACGAAGAAGGCGACACCGACGAACCGCGTCGCGGCACCCTGGACAACAGCTCGATCCGCACCCGCGCCGGCGGCGTTGGCGCGACCTGGCTCGGCGAAGGCGGCTTCTTCGGTGCCTCGGCCAGCACCTACCGCACCAATTACGGCATTCCCAACGGCGCCCACGTGCACGCCGACGACGACCATGACCACGATCACGACCATGGCGACGAAGAGGAAGAAGGCGACGAGCACGACGTGCGCATCGACATGGTGCAGAACCGCTTCGAAGCCAAGGGCGGCATCTACAACCCGGTCTCGTTCCTGAAGAACATCAACCTGCGCACCGCCTACACCGATTACGAACACGTCGAACTCAAAGCCGGCACGCCCTCCACCCGCTTCACCAACCGCGGCATCGAAGGCCGTCTGGAAGCGGTGCAGCAGCAGATCGGCGGCTGGGACGGCGCGTTCGGCCTGCAGTTCGGCAACAGCGACTTCGGCGCCAAGGGGGAAGAAGCGTTCGTGCCCGACACCGGCACCCGCAACCTTGGCGTGTTCGTGCTGCAGGAAAAGCAGTTCGGTCCGTTCAAGCTGGAACTCGGCGGCCGCCACGACCAGGTCAAGCTGGACCCCACCGGCGACTACCGCGCGCGCACCTTCGACGCCACCAACCTGTCGGCAGCGGGTATCTGGAAGCTCAACGATGCGGTCGACCTGCGCTTTGGCGTGGACGGCTCCGAGCGTGCCCCCACCAACGAAGAGCTGTACGCCGCCGGTGCGCACATCGCCACCCGCTCGCTGGAAATCGGCGACGCCAACCTGAAGACCGAGCGCGGCCAGCGCGTGGAGCTGGGCATCCACACCCACAGCGACCGCCTGGACTTCTCTGCGTCGATCTACCAGACCAAGTTCAAGGACTTCATCTACCTGGCCGATACCGGCGTGGTTGAAAGCCTGCCCGTGCGCCTGTGGACGCAGCAGGACGCCACCTTCAAGGGCGCCGAGGCCGAAGCGCTGGTGCACCTGTTCGAAGGCAACAGCGGCGACTGGGACCTGCGCGTGTTCGGCGACTACGTGAAGGCCGAACTGGATGGCAGCGGCAGCCGCACGGTCGACATCGCCGTGCCGCATGGCGACCACGACCACAACTACACCGTGGACCTGGCCAACAGCGGCTACCTGCCGCGCATCGCCCCGGCCCGCGTCGGTGCCGACCTGCGCTGGTCGCGTGACGGCTGGCGCGCCTCGGTGGGCGCGGTGCGTTACAGCAGCCAGAAGGACACCGCCCAGAACGAAGAACCGAGCGCCGGCTACACCCTGGTCGACGCGCACTTCGCCTACCGCTGGGACCGCAGCGACAGCAACAGCTACGAGGTGTTCCTGGACGGCAACAACCTGACCAACCGCGAGGCCCGTGCCCACACCTCGCTGCTGCGCGACTACTCGCCGCTGCCGGGCCGTGGTGTCGCCTTTGGCATCCGCGCGTACTTCTGATTCCCGCTGGGGTCATGCCTGATCTTCGGGGGCCGCGAGGCCCCCGTTTTTTGTTGTCCTGAATTCACGCCTCGTTGACCATCCCCAGCCGCCTTATACCGGTAACGCCTGCCCCGGCTTCCATTACGGACATTCCTGTCCGAAAATAGCCCATGCAAAGTCAACGTGCCGATGCGGCTGCCCGCCGCGCCCTCATCCTGGATGCCGCCGATGCGGTGTTCGGCCAGCATGGCGTCACCGCACCGCTTGACCTGGTGGTGGAAAAGGCACAGGTCGGGCGCGCCACGCTTTACCGCAACTTTCCCGACCGCACCGCCCTGATCGAAGCGCTGCTGGATCGCACCGTGGCCAAAATCGCGCGGCAGGTCGAGACCTTGGGCGACCGCGACGACGTACTGTTCGAAGTGCTGCAGGGCATGGCCTCACGGCTGGTGCATTCGCCGGCGCTGGCTGACTACTGGCGTGCGGTGGATCCGGACGAACCCAGCATCAAGGCTGCGCGGCAGACCGTGCACGCCCTGCTCAAAGTGCCGATCCAGCGCGCGATCGATGCCGGCCTGTGCCGCCCGGACCTGCAGGCGGCCGACATCTCGCTGATCTCCAGCATGCTCGGCGCGGCGCTGCGCGGCAAGACCAAGGACGAACGCGCACGGCTTGCCACGCGCGCCCTGCAGCTGCTGCGTGGAGGGCTGGGCGGGCAGGTCGACGGGAGCGGCTGATGCCCGAGTACCTCAAGCCGATTCCCGACTGGGAGGAACACGAAAAGCCGACCCTGCCCGGCTCCGCTTCAATGCCCTGGCATCCGCCGCACCGCCGCCTGGCCTATGCGCTGGTGTCGCTGCTGGTCGGTATCACCGGCGGCCTGGGCAGCGCGCTGGTCACCGCCAACCTGCCGTTCCTGCAGGGTCAGCTCGGGCTCACCCCTACCCAGGGCAGCTGGCTGGTGGCGGCCTATGCGATGGTCAACGTCACCGCCAACCTGCTCGCCTTCAAGTTCCGCCAGCAGTACGGCATCCGCCTGTTTGCCGAGATCGGCCTGGGGCTGTACGCCGCGCTGGCGGTGCTGCACCTGTTCGTGGGCAGTTTCGAAACCACCATGATGATGCGCGCGGCGAGCGGCTTTGCCGGCGCGGCCTGCAGCACACTCGGCACGTTGTACATGCTGCAGTCTTTGCCACGTCGCTTCACCGGCAACCTGCTGGTGATCGGCGTCGGCATTTCGCAGATGGCGGTGCCGATTGCCTGGCTGGTCTCGCCCGGCCTGATCGACACCGGCCAGTGGCATAACCTTTATCTGTTCGAAGCCGGGCTGGCGCTATGTGCGTTCGCGGCGGTGGTCATGCTGAAGCTGCCGCCCGGTGCACAGATCAAGGTATTCGAGCCGATGGATTTCGTCAGCTTCGCGCTGCTTGCCCCTGCGGTTGCGCTGCTTGTGGTGGTGCTCGCACAGGGCACCCTGCGCTGGTGGCTCGACACGCCGTGGCTGGGTTGGGCGTTGATTGCCTCGATCACACTGGGCACCGCCGGGCTGGTGGTGGAGCACTATCGACGCAATCCGCTGCTGCAGATCCGCTGGCTGGCCACCTTGCCGATGCTGCACTTCATCCTCGGCGCGTTCCTGCTGCGCTTCCTGACCACCGAGCAATCGTTCGGCGTGGTCGGACTGATGCGCCAGCTCGGCATGGGGCCTGACCAGATGCGACCGTTGTTCGCGGTCATTCTGGCCGGAGTGATCACCGGCATCGCGACCAGTTCGTTGACGTTTGGCCCGAAGCGGATCATCGCGCAGCTGCTGATGGCGATCCTGCTGCTGGGCAGCGCCGCCCTGCTCGACCAGAGCCGCACCAGCCAGGACCGCCCGCACGACTTCTTCCTGAGCCAGTTCCTGGCGGCCATGGGCTCGGGCATGTTCATGGGCCCGCTGATCATGCTCGGCATCACCCAGGCGCTGAAACAGGGCACCGACCACATGATCACCTTCCTGGTCACGGTCTCGATCACCCAGACCCTGGGCGGGCTGGCCGGCTCAGCGCTGCTCGGCACCTACCAGGTCCACCGCGAGCAGGTCTATTCCAGCGCGCTGGTCAGCCAGCTCGACCCGGCCGACAACGTCGTTGCGCAACGCCTGAAGCTGCAGCAGCAGGTGTACACCGCGCAGATCACCGACCCGGTGCAGCGCAGCGCGCAGGGCACCGCGCAGCTGGCCCAGGTGACCCGCCGCGAAGCCAACGTGCGCGGCTTCAATGACGTGTTCTCGCTCAGCGGGCGCGTTGCGCTCTGCTTCCTCGGCTGGCTGCTGCTGTTGTCGGTGCGCACCGCCGTGCTCAAGCAGTGGCGCAAGCGCCACCCGCGCCCTGTCCTTTCCCCTTCGCCCTGAGTTCCCCATGTCCAGCACGCCCCCGCGCGACGACGCCCCCGACGACGTCAACCCGCCACCGCCCACCGACGCCGCGCCGGCCCCGGCCGCCGCGGCCGCCCCCAGCGGCGGCGGCGCGCCGAAGTACCTCAAGCCGAGCGCGCGCGCGGTGGTGGTGATGATCGTGGTGGCGCTGATCGGCATCGCGCTGATCCTGCGCGCGTGGTCGCTGTGGCCGTTCAACAGCACCTGGGTGAGCACCGACAACGCCTATGTGCGCGGGCAGATCACGGTGCTGGCGCCGCAGGTCAATGGGTATGTCACCGAGGTGCTGGTCAAGGACTTCCAGCACGTGAAGCAGGGCGAGGCGCTGGTGCGCATCGACGACCTCATCTACAAGGAAAAGGTGGCGCAGGCGCAGGCCAACGTCGACAGCGCGCTGGCGGCGCTGGCCAACTCCGACCAGGCCCAGGCGCAGAACCGGGCGCAGATCGGGGCGGCCAAGGCCAATCTGTCGGCCGGTCAATCCGAGCTCTCGCGCTCGCGCAGTGAGCTCAAGCGTTACGAACAGCTGGCCGACCAGCAACTGGTGGCGCTCAACGACCGCGACAAGTTCCGTACCAGCGCGCAGGCCGCGCAGTCGTCCGTGCAGCAGTCGCAGGCGCAGATCCGGATTGCCGAAGAAACCCTGACCTCCACCCAGGTCGCGCGAAAAGGGCTGGAAGCGGGCGTGGAAACGGCGAAGGCGCAGCTGGAACTGGCGCGTATCGACCTCGCCAATACGGTGATCCACGCACCGCGCGACGGTCAGGTCAGCGAAGCCTCGGTGCGCCTGGGCCAGTACGTTACCGCCGGCTCGCAGCTGTTGTTCCTGGTGCCGGACACGCTCTGGGTGGTGGCGAACTTCAAGGAAGGCCAGACCTGGCGCATGCGGATTGGCCAGCCGGCGTCGTTTTCCGTGGATGCGTTTGATGGGGAGCGGATGACCGGACATGTGGAACAGATCGCGCCCGCGACCGGGTCGGAATTCAGCGTGCTGCGGCCGGACAATGCCAGCGGCAATTTCACCAAGGTGGTGCAGCGATTGCCGATTCGGATTGCGATTGATCCGGATCAGAAATTGGTAGAGCGGTTGCGGCCGGGGATGTCGGTGGTGGTTCGGGTCAATACCGCCGACGCGTCGCGATGATTCGGGCACTGCGATGATCCGGCACCGCGATGACATGCATGGCGTGTCACTACGCGGGCGTTGCGTAGGGACACGCCATGCGTGTCCAGATCAGGCGATGCGGCGAACCGCGTAGGGACACGCCATGCGTGTCCTAGCCCGCGCAGCGGGCGCAGAGACCATGCACTTCCAGGGTCTGTGCCTGCGGCTGGAACCCCAGCTCCTTGGCGCGCTTCTCCAGCTGGCTGACGATGTCGCGGTCTTCCAGCTCCACTGCGCTGTGGCAGCTGTTGCAGATCAGGAACGGCACCGAGTGCTGGGCGCTGCTCGGGTGGTGGCAGGCCACGAAGGCGTTCACCGACTCGAGCTTGTGCACGAAGCCATTGGCCATCAGGAAGTCCAGCGCGCGGTACACGGTGGGCGGGGCGTCGGCGCCCACGCCCTTGCCGCTGCGCACCCACTCCAGCAGCTCATACGCCTTGACCGGCTTGCCGGCCTCGGCGATCAGGCGCAGCACGTTGGCGCGGATCGGCGTCAGCCGCAGTCCGCGTTCCGTGCACACGCGCTCCACCACCTTCACGAAGTCCGAGGCATCGTGAACGTGGTGATGGGGGGCGGTACAAGCGGTCTTGGCGGACATGCGCGGTCTCCTGGCGTCAGGCGGTCGGTACTTTAGTAAGTGCGACGTCGATGCGTTTCAAGGCCTCTTCACGCCCGGCCAGGAACACGGTCTGCGAAATATCCGGGCTGACCTGGGTGCCGGTGATGGCCACGCGCAGCGGCTGCGCCACCTTGCCCATGCCGATCTCCAGCGCCGTTGCGACGTCATGCAGGGCCACCGCCACGCCGTCCAAGGTCCACTCGCCCAGCCCCGCCAGCAGCTCGCGGGTCTTGCCCAGCGCCAGTTCGGCGCCCGGCTTGAAGTGCTTGGCCACCGCGGCGTCGTCGTATTCGACCAGCGGCTGGTACCAGACCACGGACTTTTCGGCCATTTCCTTCAGGGTCTGCACGCGGTCGCGCAGCGCCACCACCACGTCGGCCGGGGCCGGGCCGGCAGTCAGGTCCAGGCCCAGCTTATTCAGCTGGTAAACCAGGTGCGGGGCGATGCTGGCCGGGTCTTCGCTCTTCAGGAAGTGCTGGTTGACCCAGCCCAGCTTGGCCATGTCCAGGCGCGAGGCCTTGGAGTTGCAGTGGGTCACGTCGAACAGGTCGATCAGCTCCTGGCGGCTGAACAGCTCCTGGTCGCCGTGCGACCAGCCCAGGCGGGCCAGGTAGCTGAGCAGCGCGTCGGGCAGGTAACCGGCGTCCTTGTACTGCATCACGTCGGCCGCGCCGGTGCGCTTGGACAGCTTGGCGCCCTGCTCGTCCAGGATCATCGGCATGTGCCCGAACTTCGGCACCGGAGCGCCAATGCCTTCGTACAGGTTGATCTGGCGCGGGGTGTTGTTGATGTGGTCGTCGCCGCGGATCACTTCGGAAATGCGCATGTCCCAGTCGTCCACCACCACCGCGAAGTTGTAGGTGGGGAAGCCGTCCGGACGGAAGATCACCATGTCGTCGAGCTCGCTGTTGGCGATCTCGATGCGGCCCTTGATCAGGTCGTCGAACACGACCGTGCCTTCCTGCGGGTTCTTGAAGCGGATCACCCGGTTCGGGTCGTCACGGTACGGCAGGCCCAGCTCGCGCGCGGCGCCGTTGTAGCGCGGCTTTTCCTGGCGCGCCATCGCCGCTTCGCGCATCGCGTCGAGCTCTTCGCGGGTTTCGTAGGCGTAGTACGCCTTGCCGTCGGCGACCAGCTGCTCGGCCACTTCCTTGTAACGGGCCACGCGCTGGGTCTGGTAGATCGGGCCTTCGTCATAGCCCAGGCCCAGCCAGTCCATCGCCTCCAGGATCGCGTCGATGGCGCCCTGGGTGCTGCGCTCGCGGTCCGTGTCTTCGATGCGCAGCACAAACTCGCCGCCACGGTGGCGCGCTTCCAGCCAGCAGTACAGCGCGGTGCGGGCGCCGCCGATGTGCAGGTAGCCGGTGGGACTGGGGGCAAAGCGGGTGCGGCAGGTCATGGAAGGCTCGGGGTACAGGGTCCGGGACAATTTTACCTGCCCCGGGCGGCAATGGGGGCCGGGGGTCAGCGGACATGCTCGAACAGGGCGGTCCAGCCGCGTGCGGCGGCCTGGGCCTTCATGCGTTCGGTGTCGACCTGGCGAAGGTGGAACTGCATGCGCGCCGTCCCTGGCACAGGCACCGCGCCGTACATTTCGGCCAGGGTTTCATCGGCCTTGCTGCCGGTCGCGCCGCCCGACAGTCGGCTGAAATAGCGCGAGCCGAACAGGTTGTTCATCCAGCGGTCCAGTTTGGACCGTCGCTTGAACACCATGAGGCCGAAATTCGGATCCAGAAGCTTGTACTCCCGCTGCCCGTTGGCAAGCACGTCCACCGCCAGGGCCATGCTGTGCCTGGCGCCGTTGAGGATGAACTGGCTGCTGCGGGCGACCTTCGACAGGAAATCGGCCAATTCGTCGATCCCGATCAGCGAGGCGGCCGAGACCGAACCCGGCTGCAACGCCGCACCCTGGGCGTCGCGGATCAGGGCACGCACCACCCCGGCGTGGGCGCTACCCGGCTCGCGGATGGCCCTGCGCAGCTGGTTGAGCACATGCATTTCTTCGCCCTGCCCCATCGCGGTGACCATGATCCGCGACAACCCGGTGCACATGCCGGACGCGGCAATGCCCATGTCCTCGCCGAGCAGCGTCTGGGATGCGGGAACGAATTCGCCCCCGGCAATGTAGACCGAGTCGTGTACCACCTCGTTGACCACGATGTAACGCTCGGCGCGCAGGGTGTTGTCCAGCCGCTCGATGATCACCGACAGCGCGCCCTGCTGCACCGGGTCGAGATTGCCCGACACGAACAGTTCCTTCATGCGCTCCAGCGACACCGTGTCGGCGTTCGTTGGCGTGGTCACCCGTCCCCAGTTCTCCTGGCCCCAGGCAAAGTCCTGCGAACTGCTGTCCACCGAGCGCGACACCGAGCGCTCAACCAGCGAGTTCAACGACCCACGGTAGCTGCGGTCCACCCACTGCTGGCGCCTGCGCGAGCCGCTGTTGGGCGCGCCACCGCGCAGCCCGACGTCGCTATGTGGCTCCCACGCGCCGTCGGCATTCAGGCGCACCGGCTGGTGGTAGAAGTTTCCCGGCGCCGGGTTCTGCAGGCGCCAGGTGCCGTGCGACCGGTCGAACGCCACCTGATAGGCGTGCCCGCCCTGCTCGATGTACTTGCCTCCCAGGTAGTCGTGCACGCCGTTGTCGGCCGCGCGCGAGCCTGACAGCGACACTGGCCGCGCATACCGCTCCGCCAGGTGCTCAAGCGGGTCGACCACACGCTCCCACGAGGGCGCCTGTATGGCCGGTTGCAACCGCGCTCCATCGCGCGCGGCAAGCCCTGCCAAGCGCGCCGTCCCCAAGGGGGCCGAAAGTGCCACGCCGAACGCGCCGAACAGCGCAGCACCGGCACCGTCGCGACGCTGGGCTGCGGTATTGCCGCCTACGGCCTGCTGCACGCCCACGCCCAGTTCCGCGGCTGACAACAATGCCACGACCGGCAGCACCTCGGGGAGCACGAGGGCGACCAGGCCCATCGCTTCCTGGCAGCGTTCCAGGCGTGGCATCCACGTCCGTCGGAACGCTTCCCACGGTGACGTCATCAGGGTCTGCGCATCGCGACGCGCGCGTTGCTGCAGCCGCGCCATCAGCGCCCGCGAGGTTTCGCCTTCGATCGGAAGCACCGCACCGCCATGCCCGAACATCGCCTGCGCCCCGTCACCCAACGCCGTATGCACGCCGTTGGAGATCCAGCCGTCCTGCAGGTCGGCCAGGTCGAACGCCGTCTCCAGCCATTTCCGTCCGATGTCGGTGGCGGCGGCGCGTTCGATCCAGCCCAACATGTCCGCATCGCTGGCGAACTCATGGAAGCGGTGTCGGTCGTTGGGGAAGTACAGCAGCACTTCCGGGCCATCCGCGTCGCCAATATGCAGGACCGTCGAGGCAATGCCGTGGATCTGCAACCAGCCGGTGCGCATGCCGCTGCGCGGCACGGGCGTGTAGCGCGGGTCCTGCGACTGGGCTGCCGTCATGGTGCCGAAGACCCCCAGGGCCAGGTGCGCGCCGCGCGTGGACAGCGATCCGTCGGCATGCTGCTGGGCGCAGCCGTACAGGTAGCCGCCGCGCAGGGTGGCCAGCACATCGGTTTGATGGCGTTGCCAGAACTGGTCCAGCGCACGCAGGTAATCACCCTGCACGTCCAGTTCACGTGCGATCGAAAGCAGCTGCGATGCCTCCAGCCCCACCACTTCGTTGTTCTCGTCGAACAGCGCGCTGTCACTGCTGGTGTACAGGCCCAGCAGGCGCCCGGGCGGGTCGTCGAACCCGGCCGCGCGGGTCATCGCGCATTCGGCGAAACTGGCGGCGGCCTTCTTCTGCGCGCGGTTGTGCACCCAGCCGCTGTAGGTCTGCTCGCCGGCATGTCCATCCTTGAACGACACGACGAAGCAGCAGCTGCTGTCGAACGCGGTGCGGTGACGGCGCATGATTTCATCGTCCAGCCGCTGCTGCACGAACGGCACCAGCAACGGGTAGGCGCGCTCGACCAGGCTGCGCCCTACACTCAGCGCATGGAGCCAGCGCGCGCCGTCCATGCCGGCGTTCTGCAGCGCGCCCGGAGTGCCCGGCGGGAACCGCGCCAGCCAATGAGCGGAGCTTCGCGCCGCCAGGCCGACAGCATCCAGCGCCGCCAGCTCGCCGGCGGCGGCCAACACCGGTACCGGAATGGGCAGGTAGGGCGAGGCAAGTTCTGCGTCCAGTGCATTGAACGCCTGGCGCAGCTGTGCCCGCGAGGGCAGGCCCGTAGCGCTCAACTGCGCATGCCGCAGCTCGAGTGCCTGCAGGAACAACGCCCAGCGGAAGTCGCCATCAATCACATAGGCGGGCATCACCGGCAGAACGCCATCCTGCCAGCGCGCGTGTTGGTTCACCGCCACCCGCAGCGGAAGCTGGTGCGGCACTTCGGTGGCGAGCTGCTGCATCGCCTCGGCAGCGGAATCGAACGCCTCGATGAGTGGCGTACGCGTGGTGCTGACCAGCAGCGTGACCGGCGCCGGCTGCAGCTCGCCGGCCACGGCGGTGACCAGCAGCACGCCGTGCAGGGGCACCACGTGGCCGGACGCGTTGGCGGCCAATGCGTGCACATCGACCTGCCAGCCCGGCAGGGCCAGCGCGCGGCCGTCGCCCGCTTCTGCCACGTTGAATCGGGTCGGGAAATCGACCAGCGCCTTGATCGCGGCCGCCGCCGGGTCGCTGAGCTGGCCGGCCGCGTTGAGCAGGACCGCTGCACCTGCCAGGCGGCGGCCGATGGCAGTGACAAAGCGCGACGAACCGGCAACGGGTCGTCCATGCCAGGCCTCTTCCAGGCATGCGTAATGGCGGCGCCCGAACGCACCGAGGTAATCGCGGCCGTCCACCGCACGGGAAAACTGGTCGAGGGTCAGCTCTCGACACTCCTGCACCGGGAAATAGATCTCCGGCACCCCCCGGTAATACAGACCGGCGTACTTCCTGTCGGGCGGGACCGGCAGCAGTGCCGCAGCCACCAGCGTGTGCGCACTGACCAGCCCGCTGCGCACGCGCTGGTCGGGCGGTACCAGCCGGTGCTGGCTGCGGAAGGTTGCCCCCGGCGGGCGCAACTGTCGGGCCTCCCATTGCGGCCAGGTCTCGCTGGTCTGGAAGGTATTGAGGTAGATCTGGGTGGGGTCGATCTCCTTGCCGGTCACGCTGCGCAGGTCCGCCGTCACCAGCTGCGTCAGGTCACGGTCGAGGTGGGGCAGCTCGGCGTAAGCCAGGACCAGGCTGTGCTCGGACGCCACCACCTGGCGCCAGGCTGTGCGCAGGCGATGATGCTGTTCGCTGGCATTGCGTCCCATCGACTGCACCCAGGTCAGCATCCGCGAGCGGGTCAGCGCCAGGTCCAATCCGGGCAGCGGAATGGCAGGCTCAGGATCCGGCGGCGGCGCCTGCCGCGCCACGTCCACCAGCACCCGGCTGACGTCATCCAGCTGGCTGCGTTCGCTGGCATCCAGAACGGTTTCGCTGTGGCCGATCAGCGAGGGGGTTGCGATGGATCGACGCATGCGATGCCGCGTCTCCAAGGCGTCTGTCGGTGTTGGCGGCGCCAATGCAGCGATCACCTCGCGCGCGACGTGGTTGCCCTCGAGCAGTTCGGCGACCTGTGCGGTCAACCCTGCCATGTCCGGGTACGGTACGCCGTGTACCCGATGCCAGAGCGCGTGCCAGATCGACCCGCCGGCTTCGCGGTCGATGATCTCGTCCAGTAGCGCCACGGCATGCGCTACGCGCCGGGGCGATGCAGGCGTGGGTGAAGGCACAGGCACTGCGGGCCGCGAGTCGCTGAATGCCAGGTGCCATCCCAGCGCTACCAGGCCCACCCCGCTGCCAACCAGCCCAGCGGCCGCGGCCAGCATGCCGTGCCCGCCGTGCCGCGCCGCGCCGGAGGCCATCGGCAGCGGCACGCCTTCAACATCGTCTGCAGCGCGCACAGTGCCGGGTGTGTTGATCGGCGCCGGTGACGCAACCGCATCGCGGGACAGGAGTGGCTGCCGGCCTGGCGCCAGGGACGCGACGTACAGAAGCGCATCCGCCAGCGCGCGGCGCAGTCCGGTGGAAGGATGTGGCGGCGCGCTCGCTCGCTGCGCCACCGACAGCAACCACTGCCCCAGGCGGTCACCGCTGCCGCCGTCGGTGCACAGCAGCGGAGGAGCAGCGCCACCCGCCGCATGATCCAGCCTCTCCAGCAACGTCGCACGCTGCCCATCGCTGATCAGTGGACGCCGGTCGAAGTCCAGCACGTCAAACAAGGCCGGCAGCGCGGCCCGCGCATCGATTACATCGCCCGCTGCCGCAGCGCTGGCGGCCACCCGTGCCAGCGCACGTTCGACCTGCGCGGACGGCAGCGCCGGCAACCACTGAGACAGCTGGTTGCGGGCGATCTCCCACTGCAGTGCCGGGGAATGCGGCCGCAGCTCCAGCGCTGACGCCCGCACATCATGTGCAGCGTTCACTCGCCGCGCGTCGAGGGTGGCGTTCCATTCAGCGCGCGGAACATCCAGCGGCCGGTACAGCGCATCACGCATGGCCCGAAACAGTGAGTTGCGTGCTGCCACGACGTCGGCCAGCAGCGTACGCAATGGGACGCACTGCACTTCCCAGTCCACCCGTGGCACGGTCAGCAGCGAGGTCAGGCAGATTCGCCACGCGGCACGCTGCTCCTCCGGCAGCTGGGTGGGAAGCAGCCCGGGCAGCGCGTCGTCCACCAGTTCCTGTGCCATCGACGTAGCCAGCGCGGTCCGGTGGAAACCCGATTCCAGTGTCAGGAAAAAATGGGCGTCCAATGGGCCCTTGCCAAGCGCCGTGGCGAGCGCGTCAAGCTCGTCCTGCGGTACGCCGTCCAGCCACAGACGACGCGCGTTGGGAATGGGATGCATGCTGCGGTTCGATACCGAAACAGCGGTCGTGGAGCGCCGCGACATCGGCAGGGCCGACGCCGCGGTCGATGCGACGTCAGCGCGTCCTGCGGGGGACAGGGTCAGGTTCGCCATGGATACAGAGTGAGGTGACGAGTGGCGTAAACCTAACGCGATCCTCCAGCATTTCCAGTCCGTCCTTGCGCCAGCAGCATCGCGCCACGCAAGCAGAAGCCGGAAGCGTCAACGCCGCCAACCGAACCCGCACTCGCTCTGTGTCGGCAACAGCACTCGCCCGTGCGCCACACCGTATGGCGCACGGGCCATCGCCTTACTTCAGGCTCGCGCCGAGTTCGTACCAGTCGATCCGACGGGTGATCCACATCGCGGTGGTCAGCACGCCGAACAGCAGCAGTGAGCCCATCAGCAGCGCGTTGTTCTCCGAGACCAGCAGGCCATACAGCGCGCCGTACAACACGGTGAGCATGCCGGCAAACCCGAGGCCGCGCAGCCAGCTGCCCAGCACCCCGGACAGATACACCGCCTGCAGCCCGATACAGGCCACGGCCGAGACCACGTAGGCCACCCAGAACGGGATGTGTTCGGACAGGCTGAGCAGCAGCAGGAAGAAGATCGCCAGCGCCAGCCCGACCATCAGGTACTGCAGCGGGTGGATACGGAGCTGCTTGATCAGTTCGAACAGGATGAAGCCGACGAACGTCAGCACGATGAAGAGGATGCCGTACTTGCTGGCGCGGTCGGCCTGGGTATAGATGTCGACCGGGTTGACCAGCTCCACGCTGACCGTTTCCGGCTCCACGTCGCGGGCACTGCGCAGCTGGCGCTGCGCCTCGGAAGCCAACGAGGAAACGGCCCACTGCGCATCGAATCCCTTCTCGTCCACCCGACGCTCGTTCGGCAGGAAGCTGCCGCCGAACAGCGGGTGCGGCCACGGCGAGCGGATCGCGATGCGGCTGTCGTCGCCCACCGGCACCACCGCCAGCGAACGGGTCCCGTCGAGCACGAGCGACAAGTCCACCTTGCTCGCCTTGAGCAGGCCACCGGTGGTATCGGTGAAGCCCTGCAGCGGCACGTGCAGGCCTTTGCCGATGCCACTGACATCGCCGATGCCCGGCTGCAGGGTCAGCGCTTCGCCGTCGACCTTCAGGTCGGGCGAGCCGACCAGGCCACGCACGTCTGCGATGCCGACCGCCAGGTATGGGGTGCCGTACACGCGGCCGACCTTGATCGGGTAGTCGTCATCGCTGAACACTGCACTGACCTTGGCCTTCCAGGTGTACACCGGCACGCGGAACAGGCCGATCCGGCGTTCATCTGGCACCATGCCGCCGTCCACGACCAGCTTCGACGGCATCTGCAGCCAGTAGCTCTGCTCGACCTGCGTTTCGACCTTGCGGACGCCGGTGGCATCCACCACTTCGACCTGGCGGGTGTCGGTCCACGGCACCACCCGGATCGGCCCGGTCAGGGTCTGCGCCCCGGCCCGGCTCTGCGCCACGCGCAGGTAGGCCTGGTCACGATACGCCTCGCGCTCGCTGATCACCCCGCGGATCATCATCAACGGAATCAGCAGCAACAGGATCAGCCCGCCCACGATGGCGAACCGCAACAGCATTTTCAGGGATTTCATCACCCGTCCTCGGTTGGGAAGGGTGCCAGCTTCCCAACAGACTGTGCGCCAGGTTTGAAGCGAATGTGAAGTCAGAGGGTAGAGCCACGCCCTGCGTGGCTGCAGACTCACCGAAGCCAGACGCCGGCCACCGCTCCCCCACCCTCTCGATTCACCAACGTCACCCTGCCCCCGTGCAACCGCGCCACTTCCTGCACGAACGACAACCCCAACCCCGAGCTGCGCTGTCCGGTGGCCGGCCGCGCCAGCGAATAGAACCGCTCGAACACGCGCTCCAACGCGTAGTCCGGCACCCCGCTTCCCCGGTCGGCCACGCGCAGCACCACCGCATCGCCCTCGCGCACCGCGCCCAAGGTGATCCGACTGCCCTCCGTTGAAAACGCGAGCGCATTTTCCAGCAGGTTGTTCAACGCCTGCCGCAGCAGGTAGGCGTCGCCCTGCACTTCCAGGTCCGCCCCCGCCTCAACGTCAACGCCGACCCCGGCCGCCTGCGCCCGCACCGCCACTGCATCTGCGGCGGCCTGCAGCAGCGGCGCCACCGCAATCCGCTCGCGCGTCTGCAGCCAGCCATGCTGCTCCACCTCCGCCAGCGCCAGCAGCTTGTCGATGGTTTCGGTCAGGCGCTGCTCCTGGCCCTGGATGCTGCGCGCGAAGTGCACCCGGTCCGCCTCAGGCAGCGGCTCCTGCAGCAGCTCGGCCGCGCCGCGGATGGCCGCCAGCGGGCTCTTCATCTCGTGGGTCAGCGACTGTACGTACTGCTCCACGTACGCCTTGCCTTCCAGCTTGCGGCGCATGGTTTCCAGCGCGCGGCCCAGGTCGCCGATCTCGTCGCGGCGCGGCTTGGGCGGCGCTACCGGCTCACCGGCACTGACCGCCTGGGCATAACGGTTCAGCCGGTTCACGCCATGCATCAGCCAAGCGGTCATCAACAACCCGATCAGTGCCGAAATCCCGATCAGCCACGCGCTGCGCTGCAGGATGGCGCGCTGGCTGGCCGCGATGAACGGGTCGATGCTGCGGTTGGGCTGGGCCAGGGTGAGCACACCGATCAGGCGGGTGGCATCGGCCGGGTCATGGATCGGCGCGGCCACGTGCATCACCGAGTGCACCTCGTCGCCGGGCGTCTCCGGGCTGGAACGCGCGCCGTACTCGCCGCGCAGGGTGCGGTAGACGTCGTTCCAGCGCGAATTGTCGCGGCCGATGTCCTGGCCGGTGGAGTCGTACACCACGATCCCGCGCGCATCGGTGATGGTCACGCGGTAGTCGAGGCTGCGCTTGGGGAAGCGCCACACCATCGCCTTCGGGTCGCGACGCTGCGCGCGCGCCAGGTTGGCTACGAACGGGCCGTTGTCGATATGGCCAGCCTTGAGGTCGGGCGCGGCCATCTCCGCCAGCACGTTGGCCGCGTCCACCAGGGTCGCCTCCATCGCCTGGCGCACCCCCGGCTTCACTTCATTGACGAACACGCGCATCACGAAGAACGCGGCGATGCCCACGATCAGGAAGAAGCCCAGGAACAGTTTCAGGCCCAGCCGCACGCTACACCTCCAGGGCGTAACCCACGCCGCGATGGGTGCGGATCGGGTCGGGGTCCGCCCCGGCCGCGCGCAGTTTGATGCGCAGGGTCTTCACGTGGGTGTCCACGGTGCGGTCGGCGCTGTCGGTGTCGCTGTCCCAGCCCCGGTCCATCAGCTGGGCGCGGCTGAGGATGGCACCGGGGCGTTGGAGCAGCGCGGCCAGCAGCGCGTACTCGTAGCGGGTCAGGTCCAATGCCTTGTCGTCGAACCGGATGCGGCGGCCCTCTCGGTCGATCGCGAAACGGCCGTGCGGCTGCCAGCGCACCACCCCGGCCTCCTCCACCGGCCCGCTGCGGCGCAGCCGGGCACGCACCCGCGCCACCAGTTCGCGCGGCGAGAACGGCTTGGCCATGTAGTCGTCGGCCCCGAGCTCCAGCCCCAGCACCCGGTCGAACTCGTCGTTGCGGGCGGTCAGGAAGATCACCGGCACCTGGCTGAAGGTGCGCAGCGCGCGGCACACCTCGAACCCGCTCATGTCCGGCAGGCCCACGTCCAGCACCACCACGTCCACCGGCACCTGGCGCAGCCGTTGCAGGGCATGCGCGCCCAGCAGGCAGTGCTCCGCAGCGTAGCCCTCGCTGCGCAGCGCATAGAGCACGGTATCGGCGATGGCAGCCTCGTCTTCGACGACCAGGACGGTATGCGGGGGGCGGTTCATGCGCGCAGCATAGCCGCTGGGGCCGCCGCGCCGTACACTGCGCCGATGAATTACCACCACGCCTTCCATGCCGGCAACCACGCCGATGTGCTCAAGCACATCGTGCAGCTTGCCCTGCTCGACAGCTTCAAGCGCAAGGACAGCCCGTTCTTCGTGCTGGACACCCATGGCGGCGCCGGCCGCTACCTGCTGGCCAGCGAGGAGAGCCGCAAGACCCTGGAGGCCGAAGACGGCGTGATGCGACTGATGGCACAGCCGACCCTGCCGGCCGTGGTGGAGCGCTATCTCAAGGCGGTGCAGGCCGACAATCCGGTCGGCGCGATGGTCAGCTACCCGGGTTCGCCGCTGCTCAGCGCGCAGGCCATGCGCGAGCAGGACCGCATGGCGGTGTGCGAACTGCAGGACGCCGAAACGGCGTCGCTGAAGGCCCTGTTCGCGCACGACAGTCGGGTTGCAGTGCTGCACGCCGACGGGTACGCACAGAACAAGGCGCTGCTGCCGCCCAAGGCCAACGGGGTCAAGATCGGCCGCGGCCTGGTCCTGATCGACCCGCCGTACGAGGGCCAGGACGCCGAGTACCAGCGCATCCTCGCCTCGGTGGGCGAGATCCTGGGGCGTTGGCCGCAGGCCAGCTTCGCGATCTGGTTCCCGATCAAGCAGCGCCGCACCATCCTGCATTTCCTGCGCAAGGCCTGCGCCCTGCCGGTGAAGTCGGTGCTTACAGTAGAACTACTGGTGCGGCCCGACGACTCTCCCCTCAGGCTAAACGGCAGTGGCATGCTGCTGCTCAACCCGCCCTGGCAGTTCGACCAGGTGCTGGCCCCGGCCATGCCCGCGCTCAAGCAGCATCTGGGCGAAGCTGGCGCCACTACCCGCCTGCAGTGGCTCAAGCAGGCCGAATGACCGGCGTGAGCGTTCCGTTCACGGAACGCGCCCCCGGGGATGCGAGAATCCGAAGACCACCAAGGAATCACCGGTATGGCTACCCGTAACCGCATGCCGCCCTGGCACGAAATCTTCAAGGCTCCCAGCGGCCACGAACTGCTGATCCGCCCGATCCGTCCGGAAGACGGCGCACCGTTGAAGGCCGCTTTCAGCCTGTTCGGGCCGGAGGAAATCCGCGACCGCCTGCTGCAGTCGGTCACCGAGCTGTCCGACGAGTCGATGCAGCGCCTGACCCATCCCAACCCCAAGGGCGAGATCACCCTGGTGGCTGCCGAAAACGAAACGCCCGGCGATGCCGTGGTCGGTGCGTTGGCGCGCGCCTCCATCGTGCCCGGTACCCGCGAGGCCGAGTAC
This sequence comes from Stenotrophomonas aracearum, assembly GCF_031834615.1. Classification (NCBI taxonomy): domain Bacteria; kingdom Pseudomonadati; phylum Pseudomonadota; class Gammaproteobacteria; order Lysobacterales; family Lysobacteraceae; genus Stenotrophomonas; species Stenotrophomonas aracearum. The sequence goes on along the minus strand of NZ_CP115543.1, from coordinate 1,316,859 downwards.
GCCATCCTGATCAGCCGCTTCCTGATCGGCCAGGGCCTGGGCCGGCAGCTGATGCGCAAGCTGGTCAAGTGGGCGCGCGGCAAGTACCTGGACCGCCTGTACGGCGACGTGCTGGAAGCGAACGTGCCGATGAAGCAGCTGGCCGCCTCGCTCGGCTTCAAGCAGGTGCCGCACCCGAATGAAGGCTCCGGCCTGGTGCGGATGGTGCTGGAGCTCGACCCGGGCCAATAGGAAGTCATCACGTGGGCGTCTGCTAAAATCGGCAGCTCATGTCACGCACTTCCTATCCCGCTCCGCCGCTGCCCCGTTCCGGGCAGCTCCGCGCCTGGTGGCGCGCTCCTGCATCGCCGACGGCGCTGGCGTGGTACATCGCGCGCGCCGCCGATGCGCATGCCGGCCCGCTGCTGGTCATCGCCCGCGACAACCACGGCGCCAACCAGATCGAGTCCGACCTGCGCACCCTGCTGGGCAGCGCGTCGGACCTGCCGGTGGTGGCGTTCCCGGACTGGGAAACGCTGCCGTACGACGCCTTCAGCCCGCACCCGGACATCATCTCGCAACGCCTCGCCGCCCTGCACCAGCTGCCCACGCTCAAGCGCGGCATCGTGGTGGTGCCGGTGCAGACGCTGCTGCAGCAGCTGGCCCCGCTCAAGTACATCATTGGTGGCAGCTTCGACCTGAAGGTCGGGCAGCGCCTTGACCTGGACGCAGAGAAGCGCCGCCTTGAAGCGGCCGCCTACCGCAACGTGCCGCAGGTGATGGACCCGGGCGATTTCGCCGTGCGCGGCGGCCTGCTCGACGTGTTCCCGATGGGTGCCGACGCGCCGCTGCGGGTCGAGCTGCTCGACGAGGACATCGATTCGATCCGCGCGTTCGACCCGGAAAGCCAGCGTTCGCTGGACAAGGTCGACGCGGTGCGCATGCTGCCTGGCCGTGAGGTGCCGCTGGACGAGCTGAGCGTGTCGCGGGTGCTGGCCACCCTGCGCGAGCGCTTCGACGTCGACACCCGGCGCAGCGCGTTGTACCAGGATCTCAAGGCGGGCCTGGCGCCGGCCGGCGTGGAGTACTACCTGCCGCTGTTCTTCGATGAGACCGCGACGCTGTTCGACTACCTGCAGCCGAACGCGCTGCCGGTGATCGCCAACGGTGTGGGCGAAGCGGCGGCTTCGTTCTGGGCCCAGACCCAGAACCGCTACGAGCAGCGACGTCACGACGTGGAGCGCCCGCTGCTGGCGCCGAGCGAGCTGTACCTCAGTCCGGAAGCACTCAACGCACACCTGAACACCCTGCCCCGCATCGAAGTGTGGGGCGCGGACCATGCGCGCATCGAGGAGGCTTCGCCGCTCGGCGACCAGCCGCTGCCGCCGTTGCCGGTGGCCGCGCGCGACGCGCCGGCGGGCGAGGCGTTGAAATCCTTCATCGGCCACTATCCGGGCCGGGTACTGATCGCGGCCGACTCGCCGGGCCGTCGCGAAGCGCTGCTCGAGGTCCTGCTGGCAGCGGAGTTGAAGCCGCCGGTGGTAGCTGACCTGCCCACCTTCCTGGCCGACGACAGCCAGCGCTTCGCGATCACGGTGGCGCCGCTGGAAGATGGCTTCGCGCTCGACATGCCGCCACTGGCGGTGCTGACCGAACGCCAGCTGTTCCCCGAGCGCGCCGGCCAGACCCGGCGCAGCCGTCGCGCCGGGCGCGAGCCCGAAGCGATCATCCGCGACCTGGGCGAGTTGACCGAAGGCGCGCCGATCGTCCACGAAGACCACGGTGTCGGCCGCTACCGCGGCCTGATCGTGCTCGACGCCGGTGGCATGCCGGGCGAGTTCCTGGAAATCGAATACGCCAAGGGCGACCGGCTGTACGTGCCCGTGGCCCAGCTGCACCTGATCAGCCGCTACTCCGGTGCATCGCCGGAAACCGCACCGCTGCATTCGCTGGGCGGCGAACAGTGGAGCAAGGCCAAGCGCCGCGCCGCAGAAAAGGTCCGCGACGTCGCCGCCGAGCTGCTGGAAATTCAGGCCCGCCGCCGCGCGCGCGCCGGGCTGGCGCTGCACGTGGACCGGGCGATGTACGAACCGTTCGCGGCCGGCTTCCCGTTCGAGGAAACCCAGGACCAGATCGCCGCCATTGAAGCGACCCTGCGCGACCTGGCCAGCAGCCAGCCGATGGACCGCGTGGTCTGCGGCGACGTCGGCTTCGGCAAGACCGAAGTGGCCGTGCGCGCCGCCTTCGCGGCGGCCAGTGCCGGCAAGCAGGTGGCGGTGCTTGTACCGACCACGCTGCTGGCCGAACAGCATTACCGCAACTTCCGCGACCGCTTCGCCGACTGGCCGCTGCGGGTGGAAGTGCTCTCGCGCTTCAAGACCGCCAAGGAAATCAAGGCCGAGCTGGAGAAGGTGGCCGCCGGTACCATCGATGTAATCATCGGCACCCATCGCCTGCTGCAGCCGGACGTGAAGTTCAAGGACCTGGGCCTGGTGGTGGTGGACGAAGAGCAGCGCTTCGGCGTGCGCCAGAAGGAAGCGCTGAAGGCGATGCGCGCCAACGTGCACCTGCTGACCCTGACCGCCACGCCGATCCCGCGCACGCTCAACATGGCCATGGCCGGGCTGCGCGACCTTTCGATCATCGCCACCCCGCCGCCGAACCGGCTGGCGGTACAGACGATCATTACTGCGTGGGACAACGCGCTGCTGCGCGAGGCGTTCCAGCGCGAACTGTCGCGCGGCGGACAGCTGTATTTCCTGCACAACGACGTGGAAAGCATCGGCCGAATGCAGCGCGACCTGGCCGAACTGGTCCCCGAAGCGCGCATCGGCATCGCCCATGGGCAGATGCCCGAGCGCGAGCTGGAACGGGTGATGCTGGACTTCCAGAAGCAGCGCTACAACGTGCTGCTGTCGACCACGATCATCGAGTCGGGCATCGACATCCCCAACGCCAACACTATCATCATCAACCGCGCCGACCGCTTCGGCCTGGCCCAGCTGCACCAGCTGCGCGGCCGTGTCGGCCGTTCGCACCATCGCGCGTATGCGTACCTGGTGGTGCCGGACAAGCGTTCGATGACGCCGGATGCGGAAAAGCGGCTGGAAGCCATTTCCTCGATGGATTCGCTGGGCGCCGGTTTCACGTTGGCTACCCACGACCTGGAGATCCGGGGTGCGGGCGAGCTGCTGGGCGAAGACCAGAGCGGGCAGATGGCCGAGGTGGGCTTCAGCCTGTACACCGAGCTGCTGGAGCGCGCGGTACGCAGCATCCGGCTGGGCAAGCTGCCCGACCTGGATGCGGGCGAGGAAGTGCGCGGTGCCGAAGTGGAGCTGCATGTACCGGCGTTGATCCCGGACGATTACCTGCCCGACGTGCACACCCGCCTGACCCTGTACAAGCGGATCAGCAGCGCGCGCGACAGTGGTGAGCTGCGTGAGCTGCAGGTGGAGATGATCGACCGCTTCGGGCTATTGCCGGACGCGGCCAAGCATCTGTTCGCGGTGGCGGAGTTGAAACTGCAGTGCAACGCGCTGGGCATCCGCAAGCTGGAGCTGGGCGAGAACGGCGGCCGCATCGTGTTCGAGGCGCAGCCGCGCATCGACCCGATGGCGGTGATCCAGATGATCCAGAAGCAGCCCAAGCTGTACACGATGGACGGCCCGGACAAGCTGCGCATCAAGGTGCCGCTGCCGTTGCCGGAAGACCGTTTCAATGCGGCCAAGGCATTGTTGACTACGTTGACGCCGGGCTGACGAACGAAGCCGGCACCGCCTGGGTCGGCCAACGGCCGACGCTACCAGGTCGTGCCCGTTCCGTTATCTGCGCCCGCTTCGGGTAGCGTCGGCCGTTGGCCGACCCAGGCGGTGCCAGATACGCAGAGGCCCGGCAGATGCCGGGCCTCCTTGTTACATCGCTGTTGCTGTTACCAGATCACCACGCGCTTGTCGTCGGCGCGCACCATCGCGTCGCCGCTCTTGCACTCGAACGCCTGCGCGAAGGCCGGCATGTTCGAGGGCGCGCCGTTGGCACGGAAGTTCGCCGGGGCGTGCGGGTCGGTGTTCAGGCGCACGCGCAGCTCACCGTCGGTGAAGTTGCGACGCCACACGGTGGCCCAGTTCATGAAGAAGCGCTGGTCCTGGCTGTGGCCGTCGACCTCGACATTCGCCTTGGGGTTTTCCTTCAGCGCCATCTGCAGCGCGTCATAGGCCACGGTCAGGCCGCCGAGGTCGCCGATGTTCTCGCCCAGGGTCAGCTTGCCCTTCACGTTCACACCCGGCAGCGACTCGTAGCCGTCGAACTGCGCGACCAGCTGGTCGGTGCGGCCGGTGAAGGCCTTGCGGTCGCTGTCGGTCCACCAGTTGTCGAAGTTGCCGTTGGCGGCGAACTGGCTGCCCGAGTCGTCGTAGCCGTGCATCATTTCGTGGCCGATCACCGCGCCGATGCCGCCGTAGTTCAACGCCGGGTCGGCCTTGGCGTCGAAGAACGGCGCCTGCAGGATCGCCGCCGGGAACACGATCTCGTTCTTGGTCGCGTTGTAGTAGGCGTTGACGGTCTGCGGGGTCATGCCCCACTCGGTCTTGTCGACCGGCTTGCCGACCTTGTCCAGCATGTAGCGGTAGTTGAACGCGCGCGCGGCCTGCATGTTGCCCAGGTAGCTGTCGGCGTTGGTTTCAAAGCCCGACCAGTCGCGCCACTTGTCCGGGTAGCCGATCTTCGGGGTGAAGCTGGCCCACTTCTCCAGCGCCTTCTTGCGGGTGTCTTCGCCCATCCATTCCAGCTTCTCCAGGCGCGCCTTCAGTGCGACCGAGAGGTTTTCCACCAGGTGCTGCATCTGCTCCTTGGATTCGGCGGGGAACACGGCGTCGACGTACAGCTGGCCCAGGCCTTCGCCGATCGAGCTGTTGACCGATTCCAGCACGCGCTTCCAGCGCGGCTGCATTTCCTTCTGGCCACGCAGGGTGGTGCCGTAGAAGTCGAAGTTGGCCTTTTCGAAGGCGCTGCTCAGGTACGGCGCGGCGTCATCGACGGTGTGGAAGCGCAGGTAGGCCTGCCAGGTGGAGGCCGGCACGTCGGTCAGCATCTTGTCCACTTCGCTGAAGAAGGCCGGCTGGGCCAGCGAGAACTTCTGCGCGGCCGGAATCTTCAGGGTGTCGAACAGCGCGGTCCAGCTGAAGTTCGGGGTGAGCTTGTCGGCTTCGGCGGCGCTGAGCGGGTTGTAGCGCTTGGCCGGGTCGCGCAGTTCGATGCGCGACAGCGAGGCCTTGGCCAGGCGGGTTTCGAAGTCCATCACCGCCTGTGCATCGGTCTTGGCCTGCGCGGCGTCGACGCCGGACAGGGTCAGCGCCTGCGCGATGTAGGCCACATAGGCGTCGCGGATCTTGGCCTGCGATTCGTCGAAGTAGTAGCCCTTCTCCGGCAGGCCGAGGCCGCCCTGGCCGACGTAGGCGATCACATTCGCCGAATCCTTGTAGTCGGCGTTGGCGAACAGCGAGAACAGCACGCCCTGGCCCTGCGCCTGGCTGTCGCGCAGGTACTGGCTGATGGCGGCGGTGTCGTTCAGCGCGGCAATCTTGTCCAGCTGCGGCTGCAGCGGGGCGATGCCGGCGGCTTCGATCTTGGCTTCGTCCGAGCCGGTCTTCCAGATATCACCGATCTTGGCTTCCACCGAGCCGGCCTTGGCCTGGCTGGCGGCGGCCTGCTGGACCAGTGCGTGCTGCACTTCCAGCGAGCGCTCGCGCAGGATTTCGAAGCTGCCCCAGGTGGTCTGGTCGTTCGGCACCGGGTTGGCCTTGAGCCACTTGCTGTTGACGAAGCCGTTGAGGTCGGTACAGGCGGCAATGGCCGGGTCGAGGTCGGCGCTGTTGAGCGAGATCAGCGGGGTCTTGATCTGCGACAGGTCGAAGGCCGGCTTGGCATCGGTCGTGGTGGCCGCCGGAGCGGTCTCGGTCTTGCCACACGCGGCCAGCGAGGCGGCAATGGCAAGGTTCAGGCCCAGCGGGGCCAGCTTGGAAAGGGTCATGCGTCACTCCAGCTGCGGAAAGGCATTACCCGCGAGGCGGGCAATCTTGCAGCGTAGCGCGGGAGTGCGCCGGGTGGACCGGCCAAAGGTCACAGGCGGAAAGCGCTGGCTCCGATGGGCTACGGGCTGGGGAGACCGGCGGGCAGCCCCGCTCCGGGACACGCCGTGAACCCATCCATGGGGGCTGCTAGAAAACATCCATGTTTTCTAGCGTCCCTCCGGGGGCTACCCGCCGGTCTCCCCCGATAGTGGGTCGAGGCCGGTAGGACAAGCCCAAAGCGTGTTCTTTGTTACTTGGCCTTGCCCTGGTTCGCCACGGCTTCAGCCGCCTTGCGCGCCGCTTCCGGGTCGCCCAGGTAGCGGAACGACTGCACGGTGAGGTCGTCGTTGAGTTCGAACAGCAGCGGGATGCCGGTGGGGATGTTCAATTCCAGGATGGCTTCCTGCGAGACGTTGTTGAGGTACTTGTACAGCGCGCGGAGCGAGTTGCCGTGCGCGGTGACCAGCACCGTCTTGCCGTCCTTCAGCTGCGGCGCGATCGCGTCGAACCAGTACGGCAGCACGCGTTCCAGCGTGGTCGCCAGCGACTCGGTACCCGGCAGCGCGTTGCGGTCCAGGCCGGCGTAGCGGCGGTCGTGGATCGGGTGGCCCGGGTCTTCGCGGTCCATCGCCGGCGGCGGGATGTCGTACGAACGGCGCCAGATCTTGACTTGGTCCTCGCCGTGCTTGGCGGCGGTTTCAGCCTTGTCCAGGCCCTGCAGGCCACCGTAATGACGCTCGTTCAGGCGCCAGCTCTTGCTCACCGGCAGCCAGTCCTGGTCCAGCTCGGCCAGCGCGCCCTGCAGCGTGTGGATCGCGCGCTTGAGCACCGAGGTGTGGGCCACGTCGAACTGCAGGCCTTCTTCGCGCATCAGGCGCCCGGCGGCGGCGGCTTCGCGGCGGCCCTGCTCGGTGAGTTCCACGTCCACCCAACCGGTGAAGCGGTTGTCCAGGTTCCACTGGCTCTGGCCGTGGCGCAACAGTACGAGTTTCCGGGTCACTGCGGTTTCTCCGAGGGGGTGGCAAGGCAGGCTGCCATTGTAGCGGCGTTCCCCCGCTCAGGCGTGCGGATGACCGTGGTGGCCCTGCGCGTCGGCGCCATGGTCGTGATCGTGATCATGACCGTGGTCGTGTCCGGCATGCCCGGCCTTGCCCGCCGGCGTGCCGTCGCCGCAGTCATCGCCGCAATGGTCCGCTTCGATCTGCAGGGTCACGTGGTCGATCCCGAAGTCCTCGTGCAATGCGCTGCCCAGCCGGCGGCGCAGCGCGTCGGCATCCACGCCTTCGCCCATCACCACGTGCGCGGTCAACGCCGGGGTACTGGAGGCGAGTGCCCACACGTGCAGGTCGTGCACGTCCAGCACGCCCTCGTGCGCACACAGCCGCGTGCGCACGGCGTCGACCTGGATGCCCTTGGGCACGCCTTCCAACAGCACGTTGATCGCCTCGCGCATCAACACCCAGGTGCGCGGCAGCACCCACAGGCCGATCAGCACCGCCAGGATCGGGTCGATCGGCTTCCAGCCGGTCCAGCGGATCAGCAGCGCACCGATGATCACCGCCACCGAGCCGAGCATGTCGGCCCACACTTCCAGGTATGCGCCCTTCACGTTGAGGCTCTCACCGCTGCCGGCGCGCAGCAGGCGCATCGAGATCAGGTTGATCAGCAGTCCGAACGCGGCGATCACCAGCATGCCGGTGGAGGCGATCTCCTGCGGCTCGCGGAACCGCGCCACCGCTTCCCACAGGATGTAGGCGGCCACCACGAACAGCATGCCGCCGTTGATCATCGCACCCAGCGCTTCCAGCCGCGCGTAGCCGTAGGTGCGGCGCGCGTCTGGCGGGCGCCGGCTCAGCCGCACCGCCACCAGCGCGATCATCAGCGCCAGCGTATCGGTAGCCATGTGCGCCGCGTCGGACAGCAGCGCCAGGCTGTTGGTCCAGAACGCGCCCACGACCTCGACCACGAGGAACGTGGTGGTGAGTCCCAGCGCCCACCACAGGGGTTTCTCGTGGCGGATCTCGCTTGGCAGGTGATCGTGGTCGTGGCCCATCGGAACAGCTCCTGTGCAATGGCAAGAGCCTACTGCGGGCGGCGCGAAGGAGACTATTACGCTGTTTATAACATTGCAGCCGGCACCCCGATGCGCGCCCGGAACCCCCGCAGCACAAGGGCTGGCCGCATACATCCCTCCATCGGGTGATTCGACAGGGCCGCCCCGGTCAAATAATATTGATTCTCAATTACCTGTCGTCCTGCCGATTCCCGCGATGTCCCTCCCGCTGCCGCCTGCCCCGCCGCACACCGCGCCCGCCGCTTCTCCTCCCCGCCGCAGCGCTACCCGCAAGGGCGGTGGCAATGGCGTGCTCTGGGCGCGCGGACTGCTGGCCCTGCTCGGCGGCTACGCGGTCGCCGCGACCTGGGCCTCGGCACTGGCCCGGCTGCTGCCCGGCAGCCTGGCCGACACCGCGCTGGCCGCGACCATGGCCTCGTTCGTGATCTACACGCTGGCCGCGATCTGGGCTTACGCCGCGCGCAGCAGCGTGCGCGCTGCCGTGGGGCTGGCCGTGGTGGCCGCACTCGGCGGCGGGCTGTCGCTGCTGCTGGCCGGGGGCGCGGCATGAGCCAGGGGTTCCGGCAGTCGCAGGCGGTGCTGCATACCTGGTCCGGGCTGGTCGTGGGCTGGGTGCTGTACCTGATTTTCATCGCCGGCACCGCCAGCTATTGGCGGGTGGAACTGACCCGCTGGATGCAGCCGGAACTGACCCTGCCGGCCAGCGCCGAGGTCGCCCTCGACCAGGCCCAGGCGTTCCTGGCGCGCACCGCACCGGACGCCAACCGCTGGCAGATCGAACTGCCTGGCAGCCGCAGCAATGCCACCAGCGTGCGCTGGCAACCCAAGGACGCGCCGGAGCCGAAGCGCGGCCAGCCCAATCCGTGGCAGGCCACGCTCGACGCCAGCGGCCAGCCGGTGCAGGCGCGCGAGACCCGCGGTGGCGACTTCTTCTACCGGCTGCATTTCGACCTGCATTACGTGCCGGTGATCTGGGCGCGCTGGTTCGTGTGCTTCTGCACCATGTTCATGCTGGTGGCCATCGTCAGCGGCGTGATCACGCACAAGAAGATCTTCGCCGACTTCTTCACCCTGCGCCGCGGCAAGGGCCAGCGCAGCTGGCTGGACGGGCACAACGCGTTGGCGGTGCTGTCGCTGCCGTTCCACCTGATGATCACCTACACCGGCCTGATCACCCTGATGACGGTGTACATGCCCTGGGCCGTGGACGCCAACTTCGGCGGGCGCGACGCGTTTTTCGCAGAGTTGTTCCCACGCGATGCGAAGGTCGAACCCAGTGGTGTAACGGTGACGCCGCCGGCATTGGCGGGCCTGCTTCCGGTCGCCGCGCGCCAATGGGGCGACGGCCATGCCGCTTCGGTGGTGGTCGAGCAGCCCGGCGATGCCGCCATGCGCATCACCCTGCGCCGCGACAGCGGCGACCGCATCGCCGACAGCGGCGAACCGCTGCGCTTCGATGCCCAAGGCATGCTGATGGACGAAGCACCGCAGCGCTCGGCCACGGTGTACACCCGCGACGGCATGATCGGACTGCATGCCGGACGCTTTGCGCCCACGGCGATGCGCTGGCTGTTCTTCCTCTCTGGCGTGGCCGGCACCTTGATGGTGGCCAGCGGGCTGGTGCTGTGGACGGTGAAGCGCCGCGAGCAGCTGCCCGACCCGACCCGGCCGCCGCGCGCGTTTCGCTTCGTCGAACGCATGAACATCACGTTCGTAGCCGGCCTGCCGGTGGCGATGCTGGCGTTCCTGTGGGGCAACCGGTTGCTGCCGGCAGCGCTCGAGCAGCGCTCCAAAACTGAAATCAGCGTGTTCTTCGCCGCCTGGGCACTGTGTCTGGTACACGCCACGCTGCGCCAGCCGCGCCGCGCCTGGGTCGAACAGCTGGCCGCCGCCGGTGTACTGGCCCTGCTGTTGCCGGCGTTCAACATGGTGGCCTGGCACGGCGGGCTGTTCGGCGCATTCGCCGCAGGGGATTTGGCCAAGGGTGGGCTCGACGTGGGCCTGCTGCTGATCGGCGCGGGCCTGCTCTGGACCGCGCGCCGCGTGCATCGCCACGTTCCGGCGCAGCGCCGCGTGCGCGTTCCGCGCGCGACTACGGCCGTGGCAGCGGAGCCCAGCGCATGACCGTGCTCGCCCTGCTGCTGGCACTGGTGGGTTTCGCCTGCCTGTCGCTGGCGATGGACCGCCATCATCGCGATGTGTTCGGCGCCCTGCCCGTCGCGCGGCTCCGCCGGTTGTTCCGCCTGGGCGGCTGGGCCGCGCTGCTGGCCGCTGTCGCCTGCTGCATCGTCGGTTGGGGCGTGGCCTATGGCGTGATTGCCGGCTGCGGCATTTTCGCGATCGGCGCCGCCCTGCCCCTGCTCTGGCTCAGCTACCGGACCGCGCCCAAGGCGCGACCCACGCCACGCGCCCCTTCCAAACCCTGATATCCGCTCCCACCGAGGTCCCCATGTCCCGTTCCCCCACCGCTGGCGCTCCGCGCCGGAACACGCTTGCGCTGTGCCTGGCGCTGGCCGCCGCTGCCTCACCGCAGGCATTCGCGCAGGCCCCTGCCACGCCGGAGGGCGACACCCCGCGTACCACAGAGCTGGACAAGGTGATGGTGACCCAGCGCACCGAGGGCTACCAGGTGTATGGCACCAACACCGCGACCAAGCTGCCGCTGACCCTGCGCGAAACCCCGCAGTCGCTGACCGTGTTCACCCGCCAGCGCATCGAAGACTTCAACCTCATCACCATTGCCGAGGTGCTGCAGCAGACCCCCGGCGTGACCGTGCAGTCCTACGACAGCAACCGCACCCTGTTCACCGCGCGCGGCTTTGCGATCAACAACTTCATGTTCGACGGCGTGCCGACCAACTACACCACCGGCGCCGGCGGCAACTCGATCCTCAGCGACACCTCCATCTACGAACGCATCGAGATCGTGCGCGGCGCCAGCGGCCTGGTCACCGGCTCGGGCAACCCGTCGGCCACGGTCAACATGGTGCGCAAGCGCCCCACCGACACCTTCCAGGCCAGCACCAGCCTCAGCGCCGGCTCCTGGGACTACCGGCGCGCCGAAGTGGACGTGTCCGGCCCGTTGACCTCCGGCGGGCGCGTGCGCGGCCGCTTCGTTGGCGCCTACACCGACAAGGAAAGCTGGGTGCGCTTCCAGCACGACACCTCGCCCAGCTTGTATGGCGTGGTTGAAGCCGACCTGACCGACAGCACCCGCCTGCGCGCCGGTATCGACCACCTGGAAACCGAATCCGACGGCGGTGCGTGGAGCGCGTCGCCGCTGTACTTCCGCGACGGCAGCACGGCGAAGATGCCGCGTTCGTACAGCGCAGCGGCGCGCTGGAACGCGTGGAACCGCGAAAGCACCAATTACTTCCTCACCCTGGAGCAGCAGTTCGGCGCGGGCTGGAGCGGTCGCCTGGCCTACAACCGCCGCAACACCGACACCGACAGCCTGCTGCTGGCGGGCTCCAACACCGGCAACTGGGCCGACCCGGTCACCGGGTTGGGGCTGCGCATTGCCGACACCTACTCGGTGTCGGAAACCCGCGAGGACGCGTTCGACCTGTATGCCTCCGGCCCGTTCCAGCTGTTCGGCCGTTCGCATGAGCTGGTGGCCGGCATCAACCACTACGACCGCGACCTGGACACGATCCGCGCCAGCATCACCGCGCGCCCGTACAACGTGGCCGCCTTCCCCAGCATCTTCAGCTGGGACGGCAACATCGGCAAACCGACCACAGTCAACTACGGCATCCCGTCGAGCACGGTCAACACCACCGAGACCGGCTATTACGCCGCCGTTCGCCTGAACCCGATGGACGACCTGAAGGTGATCGCCGGCGCGCGTTACTCGGACTACAAAACCACCACCGACAACTTCGACGTCAACGGCAACTTCACCGGCCGCAGCGCACGCACCACCGCGCACGAGCCCACGCCCTACCTGGGCGCGATCTACGACATCAACGCCAACATCTCCGCGTTTGCCAGCTACTCGGACGTGTTCCAGGCCACCGCGCTGCGCGACATCAACAACCAGCTGCTGGACCCGGTCACCGGCGACAACTACGAATACGGCTTCAAGGGCGAGTTCTTCGGTGGCCGGCTGTACGGCTCACTCAACGGCTTCCATATGAAGCAGGACAACGTGGCCACGCGCGACCCGGCCGGTGCGGACGTCATCCTGCCCGACGGCAGCGTGCCGTACATCGCCAGCAAGGGCATCGAAACCAACGGCGCCGAGTTCGAACTGTCCGGCTCGATCACCGACAACTGGAGCGTGACCGGCGGCTACACCTACGCCTACAGCACCAACCCGGACGGCAGCCGTTTCGCCAGCACCAGCCCGATGCACCTGGCCCGCTTCAATACCACCTGGCGCCATGGTCGCTGGATGGTGGGCGGCGGGTTCACCGTGCAGAGCGAGATTTACCAGCTGCAGCCGATCCCCACCGGCCGCTACACCGCCACCGGTGCACCGATCACGGCGACCGGCAAGATGACCCAGGGGGGTTACATGCTGTTCGACCTGATGGGGCGTTACCGGATCAACGACAACGTGAGCGTCGGCGTCACGGTGACCAACGTGTTCGACAAGGTCTACTACCGCAACGTCGGCTTCTTCAATTCCGGCTACTGGGGCGAGCCGCGGCGGGTCCTGTTCAACCTGCGCGCGAACTTCTGATCGACCGCATTGCGCATGGCAAGCTGACCAATGGGGCATACCCGCCGGCACGACCGGCGGGTAGCATCGGGCAGGCGGCAGCTGGCCGCCCGCCCTGCTGGAAAGCCCCCAATGCCGCACTCTTCCTGTTCCACCCCCGCGCGACTGCTGCTGGCCGGCCTGCTGCTGATGCCGCTGCTGGGCGTCGCACGCGAGGTCGCCGCTCCCGCAGAGCACGTGGACGCCGACGGCCCGTATGTGTTCACCACCGCCAAGGGCCACCAGGCGCAGTGGGTCTGCAACGACCATGTGGTCCAGCGCGACCTGCCCACGCGCGGCAACACCACCGTTGTGCTGCCCGAATGCGGGTATCCGCACCCCCTGGCCGTGATGGGGCCGAAGCAGGCCACCCGCGCGCGCTACCCGGCCACGCCGCGCATCATCGCGCTGTCGGACATCCACGGCCAGTACGGCCTGCTGGTGAAACTGCTGCGCGCCCACCATGTGATCGACCATGAAGACCGCTGGTCGCTGGGCAACGCCACCCTGGTGGTGGCCGGCGACGTGTTCGACCGTGGCCCGCAGGTGACCGAAGCGTTCTGGCTGCTGTACAGCCTGCAGCAGCAGGCAGCCGCTGCCGGCGGTGCGGTGCATTTCGTACTGGGCAACCACGAAACCATGGTGCTCTACGACGACCTCCGCTACGTCAACCCGAAGTACCTCAAGAGCGCACAGCTGCTGGGCCGCAGCTACCCGGCCCTGTACGGCGCCGACTCGGTGATCGGCCAGTGGCTGCGCACCCGCCCGGTGCTGCTGCAGATCGGCGACACCCTGTTCCTGCACGGCGGCATCGCGCCGGAGAACCTGGACCTGGTGCGCAACCTGGAGGCCACCAACACGCTATACCAGGCCTCGGTCGGCCTGCCCAAGGATCAGGTGAAAGCCGCACCGGATACCGCCCGCCTGTTCGACGGCAAGACCAGCCCGATCTGGTACCGCGGCTACTTCGACGGCCGCATGGACACCGCCCAGGTCGATGCGCTGCTCAAGCAGCTGGAACTCAAGCGCATCGTGGTCGGCCACACCTCGATGCCGCACGTCAGCAGCTTCCACGACGGGCGCATCATCGCCATCGACAGCAGCATCAAGAAGGGCGAGAACGGCGAGCTGCTGTTCATTGAAGACGGCAAGGTGACGCGCGGGCTGCTGGATGGTTCGCGGATGCCGCTGGCCGAAGGCCGGATGGGCGAAAGCGACTGAAGCGGGGGCGTTACGCCCCCTGCTCCGCCGCCACCAGCGGACGCACCCGTGCCGGTCGGCTCGGGAACGCGTGGCGCAGGATGCGCCAGACCACCTGGCCGAACTGCTTCGGCAGCGACCCGGTGTTGTAGTGCTGGCCATAGCGCGTGCAGATCTCGCGCACTTCAACGGCAATGGCCGCATAGCGGTTGGCCGGCACGTCCGGGAAGAAGTGATGCTCGATCTGGTGGCTGAGGTTGCCGGTCATCAGGTTCATCACCTTGCCCCCGGCAATATTCGAGGAACCGCGCAGCTGGCGCAGGTACCAGTGGCCACGGCGCTCGTCGCGCACGCATTCCTTCGGGAAGGTTTCCGCGTCGGCGGTGAAATGCCCGCAGAAGATCACCACGTAGGTCCACACGTTGCGGATCAGGTTGGCCACCACGTTGCCCAGCAGCACCGGCAGGAAGAACGGGCCGGCCAGCGCCGGGAACAGCAGGTAGTCCTTGAACATCTGCGTGCCCATCTTGCGGCCCACCGGGCGCGCCTGCGCCAGCAGCTGGCGGAAGGTGATCTTGCCGGCGAACCAGCGGCCCAGGCGCAGATCCTGTATGGCGATACCCCATTCGAACAGCAGCGCGAACACCACCGCCACCACCGGCTGGGCCAGGTAGAACGGGCGCCAGCGCTGTTCGGGGAAGATCCGCAGCAGGCCATAGCCGATGTCGTCGTCGAGCCCGCGCACGTTGGTGTAGGTGTGGTGGCGGAAGTTGTGGGTCTTGCGCCAGTTGTCGGCGGTGCCGACGATGTCCCATTCGTAGGTGCTGCCCTGCAGCTGCGGGTCGCCCATCCAGTCGTATTGGCCATGGATGACGTTGTGCGCCAGCTCCATGTTTTCCAGGATCTTGGACAGCGCCAACAGCACCACGCCGGCGATCCACGCGGGAATCAGCACGCTGTGCACGAACGCACCCAGGAACAGCAGCGCACGGCCGGCCACGCCGGTCCAGCGCACGCCGGCCACCACGCGGCGGATGTAGCGCGCGTCGGCGGCACCCAGCGTTTCCAGGTGGCGCGCGCGCAAGGCGTCGAGTTCAGAGCCGAATGCATCGAGTTCGGCGGCGGACAACACGCGGTTCTGCACGGCAGGCATGCTCAGAGCTCCAGGATCAGGTCGGTGCTGGCGCTGTTCACGCACAGCTTCACTTGCGTGGCCGGTTCGGCCGCGTATTCGCCGGTCAGGGTGTGGCGGGTCACGCCACTGGCCTTGCCGCACACGCAGGTATTGCAGATGCCCATGCGGCAGCCACTGGCCGGGCGCAGCCCTTCGGCTTCCAGCGCCTGCAGCAGCGAGGTGCCGCGCGGCAGTTCCAGGGTGCGGCCGCTGCGGCGCAGCTCCACCTGCACCGTGCCGGTTTCCACATCCGGCAGCACAGGCGGGGTAAAGGCCTCGGACTGCAGCGTGGCCACCTGGCCGTGCAGGCGGGCCTGTGCGGCGTCGACGAACCCACCCGGGCCACAGGCCATCACGTGCGCGCCGGACAGATCGCCCAGCGCGCTGAAATCGTAGTCGCCGACCCGCGCTGCACGCGCGGCCGGGTCGCGGGTCAGCGCCAGATGCACCTGGAAGCCAGGGTGGCGCGCCGCGATGCTGGCCAGCTCCTCGGCAAAGCACAGGGCATCGCGCTGCTGCGCCCAGTACACCAGGTCGACCTGTACCGGCATGCCTGCGCTGTCCAGCTGACGCAGCAGCGCGCGCATCGGGGTGATGCCGCTGCCGGCCGCCAGCAACAGCAGGCGAGCGGAAGGAACTGCGGGCAGGGTCATCTCGCCGAACGCCTCGCCCAGCTCGAATACCTCGCCCACCTGTGCGTGCTGCGCCAGATGCTGGCTGACCTTGCCGCCGGCCACGGCCTTGACCGTGATCGCCAGGCTGCCGTCGTCCAGCACGGTGGGGCTGTAGCTGCGGCTCAGCCGGCGGCCGTCCACCTCCACGCCCAGGGTGATGTGCTGGCCCGGCGCCACGCCGCGGAAATGCCGGTTCGGGCGCAGCACCAGGGTGACCGCATCGGCGCTGGCCGCATCGCGGGCCACCAGCCGGGCCCGCGCACGGCGCTGGGTCCAGAGGGGATTCACGCGACCGGCCCAGAAGTCGAACAGCTCTTCAGATACCCAGTGACGGGGTGAGAGGGACGAACGGCGGGCGGCAGGACGAGGGAGAGCGCTCATGGAGCACACTATACGGGCGAGCATACAGCTGTGTATACACTTGTATATTGCCCAGACCGGCTATGATTCAGGGACTTGACCGTCTGGCCCCTGGATGACACCGCCCGATTCGCACCTGACCGTCCACGACGACGCCCTGCCGGCCCGCAAAGCCTCGATTTCCCGCGAGGACCTGCTGGCCGCCGCGTTGGCGCTGATCGGCCCGCACCGCAGCGTCTCGACCCTGAGCCTGCGCGAAGTGGCCCGCGAAGCGGGGATCGCGCCGAACTCGTTCTACCGCCAGTTCCGCGACATGGACGAGCTGACCGTGGCGCTGATCGACCTGGCCGGCCGTTCGCTGCGCACCATCATCGGTGAGTCGCGGCAGCGCGCGGCGTCGTCCGACCGCAGCGTGATCCGCCTTTCGGTGGAAACCTTCTTCGAGCAGCTGCGCGCCGACGACCGC
The DNA here is from genome assembly GCF_031834615.1 of Stenotrophomonas aracearum. Taxonomy (NCBI): domain Bacteria; kingdom Pseudomonadati; phylum Pseudomonadota; class Gammaproteobacteria; order Lysobacterales; family Lysobacteraceae; genus Stenotrophomonas; species Stenotrophomonas aracearum. The sequence continues at coordinate 1,300,162 of NZ_CP115543.1, read as the reverse complement.
CTGCTGCACGTGCTGCTGCGCGAAGGCAGCGCCGGTTCGGACGCGTTCAAGCAGGCGGTGGAGCGCGAACTGAACTACTTCGAAGAAGAGCTCTGCGTGGACCTGATCCGGCTGGCGCATGCCGACAACGGCGCGCGGCTGCATGAGCCGCACCTGGTGGCCAAGGCGATCACCCGGCTGGTGTTCGCCATGGGCGGCACCGCGTTGGACCAGCCGCCCGAGCGCGACCCGGAAATGATCGAACAGACCGCGCAGATGCTGCGCATGATCATCACCGGGGCGCGCACGATTGCCGGGTATCCGCCGACGCGTTAGTCCGACACCTGCGCTTCGGACCCGTCTTCCTTGTTCCACGGGTAGTGATACACCTTGGTGCTGGATATCTTGCCGTCGATCATCTTGCCCCAGCTGGTGATGGTGTAGCTGCCGGGCACGGCGACGCTGGCGTCGAACGTGTCTATCCGGATCTCGTCCATGTTCCGGTAGACGACAATGCACGCATACCCCTGCCCGGTCTTGTTGTCCCAGTCGCCGTAGTAGCACACCTCTGTGCCGCGCTTTACGTAGTGCAGAATGCCCGACTGCGCCTCATCGTTTGCGCACTTCCCTCCCATATTGTACGAGCGGTTGTAGGCGACGGTTTCCGTGCACACAACGTTCTGCGTCTGGCCGTGACCCTCGTACAGCGTGATGTATCCGTTGTCATAGTTGAGCCGGCTTATCCTGACGCTCGATATCTTGCCATCCAGCGTATCCGGCCCGAACTTGCGGATGTTCCACTGCGTGCCGTTGTAGTCGCGATTGAACGATCCCACCAACGTGGGTTGGACGATGTCGTCGGTGACCGTGATCGCCGCATAGCCCTGGTCGCCGTTGTAGTTGTAGTTTCCGTACAGATGGATCACGGTGCCCTTGCTGGCCTGCATGATGAGCAGCGACCGCGCCTCATCGTTCGGGCACCCGTGCGTGCCGCCCATGTTGAACTGCTGTGGACCGAGCGGAACATCGCAGATCGCCTTCTCGGTGGCGCTGTTGCCCTCGAAGAAGGTCAGCGCATCGTCGAAGATGATCGGCGCAGGAAGCTGTGTCCCCGCCTTCAGCGCAATGTCCTGGACCCGCTCTTTCTGCGTGTGCGACCGCCCCGGCGGCACCTTGAAGACCGTTGCAGTACCCGCATCCGCGTTGTAGCTGACGGTCAGATAGCTGCGATACGCCAGCGCACCACTCTGGAACACCGGTATGTTGCCGAAGAAGGCGGGTGTGGGATAGGCGCCAAGCTGGGCGTGCACGTGCCCGGCAAAGACCGCACTGACGCCGTACGATTCGATCAGCTCCTTGAACACCAGGCTTCCATTCCAGTCCACGCGCTTGTGGAGGCTGACGAAGATGATCAGGCCCTTGCGACGCGCTTCGCGCAGATCGGCCTGCAGCCACCGCAGCGAAGGCACGATCGAGAACTTGACCTTGTCGAACGGAATGATGATGTCCGACCCGAACTCCCTCCGGTAGGTGGGTTCATCGTTGAGCTGGATGAAGTGCAATGGCCCATAGGTGATGGAGTAGCCGAAGCTGCCGCGATGCAGGTCCTCGGAGGCGTAATGGTCCATGGAAGCCGGCTGCAGCGCGGTCGGATGGATCTCCGAATACCACCGGATCACATCGCAGATGCTGTCGCGCGCGCAGCCATTATTGGCGCAGTCGTCCACGTTGTTGCGGTAATCGTGATTGCCCATGCCCGGGAACATCAGCGGCCCCTTGGCGGTGCCGGCCAGCCGCCGAAACAGGGTCTGCGTGGTGCTGCGCTGCCAGCCGTGCCCGAACTCGGTCAGGTCGCCGTTGATCAACACCGGAACGTAGCTGGCGTTGGTCTTTCGGAACCCCGCGATGTCGTCGAATACAGCTGACAGCCGCTGCTCCGACAGCGCTCGATCCTCGCCCTCTGCGCCGGAGTTCAGCAGCGTCCTCGGGTACTGCGGGTCGGATGCCACCACGAACTGGCCCGAACGGGCTGCTGATGCCCAGCCGGGCTGTATGTAACCTGCATACGATTGCGTGTCGGTGCGGGCGCACCCGTTGTACAGCACGCCTGGGCCCTCATCGGCCCCAGCACCCTGCGCGCAGGCAACATCGATCGATACGGCACCCACGCAGCCCAATACGAGCGCCCGAAGCACCCGGGAACAGAGGCTTGCCACGGTCTTCTCCCGGCGACAAGCGGCACCCGCCGGTTACCCGCCGTCCATCGGACAGGCAGAAGACCGGCCGCACTCATCGCAGTCTGAAGCATTGCCCCCGCTGGTGATCCCCCGATCACGCTCGATGCTGAGCCTGCGAACATTCAACAGACGTGAAAAGGGCTGGCACAAGGCCAGCCCTTTTCATTTGCCTGGTTGTACCGACGCCTGAATCAGCGGCGATAGCACTGACGCTCGACTATGCGGTCGCCGTTCTTGCTCTGCGAGTTGCCCTGGATCTGGCGACCGGCCGCGCCACCGGCTACCGCGCCGGCCACGGTGGCGATCTTCTTGCCGCTACCGCCGCCGACCTGATTGCCGAGCAGGCCACCGACCACCGCACCGGTAGCGGTACCGGCAATGCGGTTCGGATCCTTGCTGTTGCGCTGTACCTCGACGTTCTTGCAGACCACCTTGGTGCCGTCATTGAAGCGGCGCCCTTCGTCCTTCGGCCCGTAGGTCTGGGCGCTGGCGCTGAATACCGAGGCCATCAGGGCGGCTGCACACAGCATGTTCCGGGTTGAAAGATTCATGGTTGTCTCCCTCGTCTCATCACGTAGCGCCAGTGTCGGCGCGCGGCTGACAATCCACCGTGAAAACCCGTCGATACCGCGTCAAGGTGGTTCGCCCCGTTCAGGCGGCAGCCGGGGGCGCGAACCTGGCATGCAGCGTGCAGCTCAGTGCTTTGCCAACGCGTACTTCTTCTCCCCGGCAAGCACCGCCAGCCGTTCGCGCTGACCGTTGCCGTGCTGCCAGGCGAGGCGGTTTTCCGGCGGCGGCAGCGGGCAGGTCGCGTAATCGGTATACGCGCAGGGCGGGTTGTAGGCGCGATTGAAGTCCACGACAACCGTGCCGTCCGCCGCGACCGGATCGGTGTGCAGGTAGCGCCCTACCCCGTAACTCAGTTTGCCGGTGGTCTGGTCCTGGAACATCAGGTTCAACCCCTTTTCCGGATCCCCCAGCGCTTCCAACCGCCACTCGCGTCCCTTTTTCTCGAAGGTCACATAGCCCGGATTGGGCGTGTCGGTCACCGTGCCGATCACGCTCGCGATGGGCAGCGTCCTGCCGGCCGGGTGCGGCACGAAGTGCGCCTGCACCCGCCAGTCCGGGTCGGCTGGGAAGAAGTCCAGGCCATGGAAGGCCAAGCGTGCCGGCGCGTCCGCATGGCGCACCCGCAGCGCCAGCCGCTGGCCGCGCTTGATCGCGGTGATCTGGCCCTTGCCCCCGTCATACTCCAGCTTGGTCCCTCCGCCCGCGCCTTCCGGCGTCAACTTCAGCTCGCCGTGCAGCGGCGTGCCGTCGGCGGTGATCGGCACGCCCTCGGTGGGTTGGAAGTACAGGCCGTCGGCGCGCTGCTCCACCTGGCCCAGCCGATCCGGCGCGATCGCCAGGTGGATGGCGTTCTCCTCGCCGCCGCCCACGCTGTGCGTCCCGGGCTCGATCCAGTGCAGTCCGATCAGGCTGATCCAGCCGTCGGGCTTGCCCAGGTCGGCGGCACGCTCGCGGACCCACGCGGCGTGCTCGCGTTGGAACGCATCGGCCACCGGCGCAACGGCGGGCGTGGCGACTGCCACCCTGTCCTGCTGGCTGCAGGCCGTTACGAACAGGCTCGTTACAAACAAACAGGCACGTGCGCGTGTCTTCATGTCGTTCACCAGTTTTTGGAAATGCCGGCGTAGAGGTAACGCCCGTAGGTTTCGTGCAGCGCGCTCAGGTAATTGCCGGAGGCATTGAGCGGCGGTTCCTTGTCGAACAGGTTTCTTGCGCCCACCTCCACCGCAGCGCCAGCGAGCGCGCCCTGGGTGAACTCCTTCTTCACCGACAGCGTCCAGCGCTGGGTGGAGCCCACCACGAACGGCGTGCGGTCGGCGTAGGCACCGGCGGTCACGCTGTCGATGTAGTCGTCGCGCAGGCGCACCGTCCAGTCCTGCAGGTTCCAGATCAGGGTGGCGCTGGCCCGCCATTCGGGCTTGGCGCCATTGATGCCGACTTCGTTGGCCGCGCCCAGGTCCGGCGCGATGATGTTCAGCTGCCCACTGGCGATGGCGGCCGCCACCAGCTGCACCTCGGCGGGCTTCTGCTGGGTGTATTCCCTCAGCTGGCTGGCACTGACCAGAAACGCGAAGTTGCCCCACGCGGTCCCGGTCAGGCGCCAGTTGAAGTTGTAGTCCACGCCCGAGGCGGTCAGCGGATTGCGGTTCTGGTAGCGGTTGTAGACATGCGTCACCACGCCGGCCGGCGCCAGACCCGAACCTTCGAACTGCGCAATGTCCTCGGCGGTCACCGCAGCGCGCACCACGTTCGGGTTGCTGCTGCCCTCCACCACGCGCAGGTACGCGTCGTAGAGCAATTCATCCCCCAGCGTGCTGATCGGATTCTCGACCTTTACCCGCCACGCATCCACGCTCAGGCTGATCGTGCCGAAGCGTTCCGGCACGAACCGCGGCTCGAACACTGCGCCCCACGACGACTGCCGGGTGGTTTCCGGTTTGACATCCTCACCGTAGGAGGTCACTGCGCTTACCGACGGCTTTACCACCGAGCCGCTGCTGAAAGCATTCAAGCAGGCGCTGTAGTCTGGCTGCGCACCCTTGGCGATCAGCGCGTGGCAGCGGATGGCATCGTTGTTGAAACCGAACCCGTAGGTCGGCGGCGAGTTGACCAGCTCCAGTCCGGGTGCGCGGAAGCCACCACTTACCGAGCCGCGCAGCAGCACGCTGTCGTTAACCTTCCAGGCCGCCGCCAGTTTCGGTTTGGCGACCTGCCCCGCATCACTGTAGTCCTCCCACCGTCCGGCCAACTGCAGGTCCAACGACTGCACGAACGGCACGTTCTGCGCGGGCGAGACCAGCGGTACCGCGAACTCGATCAGCGCTGACTTGACGTTGCGGCTGCCGTGGACATCCGGTCGCGGGCTATGGGTGAAGAAATTGCTGCGCGCGATGGTGCCGGTGTACCAGTCCGTGTAGGGGTTGCTGCCGTCGATGTTGTCATCGCGGTCGTCGGTGCGGCTCTCATAACGGTACTCAACGCCCGCCGCCATGCCAATGTCACCCGCGTACCAGCTCAACAGGTCGGAACGGTTGATCTTGAAGTCCCACAGCGCCAGTTCCGCCGTTCCTTCGCGGGTGGCCTCGCCGATGAACGTCGAGGTGTCGTAGGGCGTGGCGTCACCGACGCGGATGCTGGCCGGGTCGCCGCCGCTGAAGGGGTTGTAGGCGCTGGCATCGGTGCGGTTCACCGCTTCGATGAAAGCATCGGTCAGCCCGCCCTGCTGGGTGTCGGTGCTGCGCGCCCGCGAGTACAGCAGCGCGCTTTCCCAGTTCCAGCCACCTTCGGTCCAGCCGCGCACGCCCAGCAGGAACCGCGACTGGTCGTTGTCCACCTTGACCTTTCGAATGCCGGAGTCTGCGAACTGATAGTTGAGCAGCCGGATCGCGTCCGCACCGCGCAGCGACTGCGGCACCCAATATGCGTCCGGGCGGATGTGCAGCAGGAAGCCATCACCGCCGAAGCCGGACTCGCTGCTCACCCAGGACTCGGAACTGGCACGGTAATAGGCCAGTTCGCCGAACAGCTGCAGGTTGTCGGTCAGGTCGTAGCGGCCGCTGGCAAACACGTTGCCCTTGCGGATTGCCGGCGACGAGGTGATGCCGGGCTCGGCCGCCGAATCGTAGTGGTAGCGCGTCGGCACCGAACCACTGGTCAAGGCACCCGTGGTCGGATTGACGTACCAGCTGCCGGTACGGCGCCCACCGGTGTAGGTCTCGAAGTGGCCCCAGGGGGTTCGCGTGCTGAAGCCGGTGGTGCCGTTCGGGTCCGGCACGCTGGTGCCGTCGCCGAGCGGACGGCGGCCATCGGTGGCGGTGAACCACGCATCGGAGTTCAGCTGTGCGGTGCGCTTCGAGAAGCCGTACAGCAGCGACAGGTTGCCGCGCCCTCCGGCAAAGTCGCTGCCGAAGTATCCTTCCAGCGACACGTCTTCGCGGTGGCCGTCGCTCACCTTGCCGTAGTTCAGTTTGATCCCACCGCCATCGGCCAGGTTGCTCGGCATCACCAGGTCGACAACGCCTGCGATGGCGTCGGAGCCGTAGATGGACGACGCGCCATCCAGCAGCAGGTTGACCCGTTCCAGGCCGAACACCGGAATGGCATTGGCGTTGTAGGTGGTGTCGTCGCCGCTGTTGCTGATCGGGTGCTGCACGGTACGGCGGCCGTTGACCAGCAGCAGCGTGTACTTGGAGCCCAGGTTGCGCAGGTTCACCGAGCCGACATCGCCGCGCGCAACGTTGGAGTTGCGGCCTGCATTGGTGGTGCCCTTCTCGGTGATGGCCACATCGCCGAACTGCGGCAGGCTGCGGAACAGCTCGTTGCCGTTGGTCGCCGCCGTGGCGTCGATCTGCTCACGGTCCACCGCAACCACCGGCAGCGCCGCCTGCGCGCCGCCCCCGGCGATCTGCGAACCGAGCACCGAGACCTTGTCCAGCAACCGGGCGTTGGAGCCCTGGGTCTGCGAGGCGGACGCAGTGCTTTCCTCGGCAGGCTCGGCAGCCTCGCCCACGGGCGCCAGCAGCGTGCACAACGCCAGCGCCAGGTGGCTGCGACGCCACGGCAGTCCGCGTTGGCTGCGGCGCACCAGCCCGCTCTCAGCGCGCGGCTTCTGCATACGCGCCTCGCACGATGCTGCCTTCCAGCTTCTGTTCGTCCTTGACCAGGTTGTACAGCGGGCAGGTGGCTTCGACCGACTGGCGCAGCGCGTCGATCTCCTGCTCCGACGCCGGCGATTCAATGCGCACCTTGTAGCGGATATCGCTGAAGCGGGCCGGCGAGGTGACGTTGCTGCCGAAGCGCGGGCTCACCTGGCCGTCCACGGTGAGTTCAAGCGAATCCAGCAGCACGTTCCGCGAGGCGGCCTGCACCTCGAAGATGTGGGTCAGGCAGGTACCGGTCACGCCAAGCAGGTGTTCCTCGACGGTCGGGGCGAGCGCATAGCCCAGCAGTTCGGGCGCGCTGTCGTGCAGCTGCTGGTGGTACCCGTCCTTGCCCAGGAATGTGCGGCGCAGGCCGGTGTGGGGCTCGACGTGGGCGCGTGCGACCAGCGGCTCCGGGCCAGCCGGCTTGGCCTTCCCGGCGGCCGGCTTGACCTGCCTTGCCAGCACCGCCGGACGCTTTTCTTCGGTGATGAAGTCACGCAGGCCAGGCGGAAGCTTCGAATCGCGCGTCGCTGGACTGTGGATGTACTCGACGTCGGCATGGCTGACCTGCTGCGGCCGGGTCACCAGGTCGATGGCCGAGGACTTCTCATGCACGGCGCGCTTGAGTGCCTGCAGCTGCGCATCGGTGGCCGGTGAGTCGATGTAGGCCACGTAGGAAAGGTTGTTCGGGTAGGCCAGGTTCTCGCTCTTGCGCTCGGGAATGCTGGTGAACACCACGTCCAGCGCATCCAGCGGCACGCCCTGCGCAGCCGCCTGCACGATGTATTCGTCGGCCACGGCACTGGCCAGCGTGCCCACCAGCGAGTCCCAGGAACCGGCGCCGAGGTTGTAGCCGGCGTAATCGCGGCCGCTGTCGCTGATGTACTGGAATTCCCCGGTCTGACCTATGCGCAGGCGGCGCACGCCCGAGCGGCTTTCGGCGGTGACCTTGGCGTGGATGGCGGTGGGCGTGGCCGGCTTGGTCGACTGTGCCTGGATGGCATCGTGCTTGGCGGCCAGGTAGGCACGCAGCGGCGAGGCCGCGTCTTCGGCGGAAACGACCTGCGGGGCAGCCAACAGCAGCATTGCAGACAGTGCGGTGGCACCGATAACCTTGAGCGGCGACATGGAGCGGGCGATGGACATGGGCGAGCGGTCTCCGAGGCGGATCGTGAACAGAAGCCCACTCTTCCATGCCGCAACGCCGCAGTTAAATAACCGTTGGCGATTCCCATATACATGTGTGACACCCCATCCCGACGGACAGGACGGAATGACGAACCCGGATCCCCTGGTGCTGGTTTTCGAGGGCGGCGCCGTGCACGACATCCCCAGCTTCTACGCGGAGATCAACCGCGTCTTCATGGCCGACGAGGACTGGCAGCTCGGGCATAGCCTTGATGCGCTGGATGACATGCTTTACGGCGGCTACGGGGTGTTGGCCGGACACGCAGGCGCGACGTTGATCTGGAAGGACATCGAACATAGCCGCAGAGCGCTCGGTGTGGAGACTACCCGTGCCTGGCTGCAGGCTAAGCTGGATGGAAACGACAGGTTCAACCGACCGCACATCGCGGGCCAGTTGCAGGCGCTGGACGCTGGAAAAGGGCTCACTTTCTACCAGATTGTCATGGACATCCTTGCGGCCCATCCCCGCATCAAGGTGTTGACTGGCTGACCCGGGAATACAATGGATCCACACACCCGGATCAGCTCCCCTCCTCACACGCTTTACGTGAGTGACGGGCCCCGGGTTTTTTTTTGCTTCCCATGAAAGCGCAGGACGTGGCACCAAGTGGATCAGCGCAGGGCCCAGCCACGCAGGGCGTGGCTCTACAATAGGGGGACCCGCCTGCCCCGATGGACCCCGCGTGACCCAGAAGCCCGCCGAACACACCCCGCTGATGAAGCAGTTCTTTGCCGCCAAGTCCGATTACCCGGACCTGCTGCTGTTCTTCCGGATGGGCGACTTCTACGAGCTGTTCTACGACGACGCGCGCAAGGCGGCGCGGCTGCTGGATATCACCCTGACCCAGCGCGGCAGCTCCGGCGGCGCGCCCATTCCGATGGCCGGCGTGCCGGTGCATGCCTATGAGGGTTACCTGGCGCGACTGGTGGCGCTGGGCGAGTCGGTGGCGATCTGCGAGCAGATCGGGGACCCGGCGCTGGCCAAGGGGCTGGTCGAGCGCAAGGTGGTGCGCATCGTCACCCCCGGCACCGTCACCGATGAGGCGCTGCTGGACGAGCGCCGCGACACGCTTCTGATGGCACTGTCGCGTGGCAAGAATGGCTATGGTCTGGCCTGGGCCGACCTGGCCGGCGGTCGCTTCCTGGTCAACGAGGTCGATTCCGAAGACGCGCTGGAGGCCGAGCTGGCCCGGCTGGAACCGGCCGAGCTGCTGGTGCCGGACGAAGAGAACTGGCCGGACTTCCTGAAGCAGCGCAGCGGCATCCGCCGTCGGGCGCCGTGGCTGTTCGACGCCGACAGCGGCCGCCGCCAGCTGCTGGCCTTCTTCAAACTGCACGACCTCACCGGCTTCGGCATCGACGACAAGCCGCGCGCCACCGCTGCCGCCGGCGCGCTGCTGGGTTACGTGGAAGAAACCCAGAAGCAGCGGCTGCCGCACCTGACCGCCATCGCCACCGAGTCGGCCAGCGAAGCCATCGCGATGAACGCGGCCACGCGCCGCCATCTGGAGCTGGACACGCGCGTTGACGGCGACACCCGCAACACCCTGCTCGGCGTGCTCGACACCACGGTGACGCCGATGGGCGGGCGCCTGCTGCGGCGCTGGCTGCACCGTCCGCTGCGCCTGCGCGAGGTACTGCAGCAGCGCCACGATGCGGTGGCGACCTTGATCGACCGCGGTGCCGACGGCGATGTGCGCGATGCCTTCCGTGCGCTCGGCGACCTGGAACGCATCCTGACCCGCGTGGCGCTGCGCTCGGCGCGCCCGCGCGATTTCTCCACGCTTCGCGACGGCCTCGGGCTGCTGCCGGAGGTGCGTGCGGTGCTGGCGCCGCTGGATTCGCCGCGCCTGGTGGCGCTGCGCGAGTCGCTGGGTTCGCATGACTCATGCGCGCACCTGCTCGCCTCGGCCATCGCCCCTACCCCGCCGATGAAACTCAGCGACGGCGGCGTGATTGCCGAAGGCTTTGATGCAGAGCTGGACGAACTGCGCCGGCTCTCGACCCACGCCGACCAGTTCCTGGTCGACCTGGAACAGCGCGAGCGCGCCAGCAGCGGCATCGCCACGCTGAAGGTCGGCTACAACCGCGTGCACGGTTACTACATCGAAATCAGCAAGGGCCAGAGCGACAAGGCGCCGGTGCACTACACCCGCCGCCAGACCCTGACCAATGCCGAGCGCTACATCACCGAAGAGCTGAAGTCCTTCGAAGACAAGGTGCTGTCCGCGCGCGAACGTTCGCTGTCACGCGAGAAGCTGCTGTACGAACAGCTGCTGGACACGCTCGGCAGCGAGCTGGAACCGCTGAAGCAGTGCGCGTCGGCGCTAAGCGAACTGGACGTGCTGGCCGGTTTCGCCGAGCGCGCGCAGGCGCTGGACTGGGCCCGCCCCGAGCTGGACAGCGCGCCGTGCCTGCGCATCGAGCGCGGCCGCCACCCGGTGGTGGAAGCGGTGCGTGAGCAGCTGTTCGAGCCCAACGACCTGGACCTGCACCCGGACCGCCGCATGCTGGTGATCACTGGCCCGAACATGGGCGGTAAATCGACCTACATGCGCCAGAACGCGCTGATCGTGCTGCTGGCCCATATCGGCAGCTTCGTGCCGGCCAGCCGCGCGGTGATCGGCCCGATCGACCGCATCCTCACCCGCATCGGCGCCGGCGACGACCTGGCGCGCGGGCAGTCGACCTTCATGGTCGAAATGAGCGAGACCAGCTACATCCTGCACCACGCCACCGCGCAGTCGCTGGTGCTGATGGACGAGATCGGCCGTGGCACCTCGACCTACGACGGCCTGGCCCTGGCCGACGCGGTGGCCCGCCACCTGGCCTTCGAGAACGGCTGCTACACGCTGTTCGCGACCCACTACTTCGAGCTGACCGCGCTCGCGGACGAGCAGCACCAGGGCGGCGCCAGCGGCATTGCGAATGTCCACCTGGACGCGGTCGAGCACGGCGAGGCGCTGGTGTTCATGCACGCGGTGAAGGACGGCCCGGCCAACCGCAGCTTCGGCCTGCAGGTGGCGGCCCTTGCCGGCCTGCCCCGGGCCACCGTGGCCCAGGCCCGGCGCCGGCTGGCCGAGCTGGAGCAGCGTGGCGGCGAGACCGTGACCGCCAGCGTGACACCGCAGGCGCTGGATGCGCCGCAGCAGTTCGGGCTGTTCACCGCCCCGTCCAGCAAGGCGCAGAAGGCGTTGGCGGCGATCGACCCGGACGAGCTGACCCCGAAGCAGGCGCTGGAGGCGTTGTACCGGTTGAAGGCGCTGGTTTAGCCGGAGGTCGGGCCGCTTCGGCCGGATCCGACCCTGCGTGGGCCGGCCAACGGCCGGCGCTACCAAGGCGATGCCCACCCCCGACGTGAAGCCTTCGCATGCCCTTCGTGCAGGCGGCGTTATGCTCCGGCCGTCCCATCCCGGGGCAAAGGAGTCGGTCGTGAATGCGAATTCGCTAACTCAAGCTCTTTTCTCGCAATTGCAGCAAGGCCAAGGCCTGCAGCAGGTTTCCCAGCAGTTGGGCCTGGAACCGCAGCAGGCCTCTTCGGCCATCAGTGCAGCCGTTCCACTGCTGTTGGGTGCACTGGGTACCAATGCCAGCCAGCCACAGGGCGCCCAGTCCCTGCTCAACGCCCTGCAGAAGGACCATCTCGGCGGCGGCGGTGGCGCAGGCGGCCTGGACATTGGCGGCATCCTCGGCGCCGTGCTCGGCGGCGGCGGTAGCGGCGCCACCAACGGGGCCGGCATCCTGGGTCACATGTTCGGCGGGCAGACCTCCCAGGCGGCCCAGCTGCTCGGCCAGAAGACCGGCCTGGACAGCGGACGGTCCACCCAACTGCTGGCCGTGCTGGCACCCATTGTGATGTCGTTCCTGGCCCAGCGCTTCGCCCAGCAGGGCAATGCCGGTGAACTCAGCCAGGCCCTGGGTGCCGAAACGCCTGCTTCCGCCAGTGGCGGCATCGGCGGGCTGCTCAACGCCTTCGACCAGGATGGCGATGGCAAATTTGGCGCGAGCGACGTAGTGGGCATGCTCTTCAAGCGCTGACCCGGTCGCCGGTTCCCTTGGCCGGCGCCCTTTTGATAGATCACGACTATCGATTCCTTAGTTTCAATCAAATTTACCGATAGCAACGCCTTGCATAGGGTAGATGGGCTGCCCTTGCATGCACAGCGGGGCCCCTCCCACATTCGCCAGTCCACAGGTAAAACGACCCATGAAAAGCGAAGCGAAGTGCCCGTTCAACCACGCCCTCGTCGGCGACGCCACCACCAATCGCGACTGGTGGCCCAACCAGCTGCGCGTGGACCTGCTCAACCAGCATTCCTCCCGTTCGCACCCGCTGGATGCGGACTTCGACTACCCCAAGGCCTTCGCCGGGCTCGACTACGCCGCACTCAAGGCCGACCTGACCGCGCTGATGACCGACTCGCAGGACTGGTGGCCGGCCGACTTCGGCCACTACGGCGGCCTGTTCGTGCGCATGGCCTGGCACAGCGCCGGTACCTACCGCATCGGTGACGGGCGCGGCGGCGGCGGCCGTGGCCAGCAGCGCTTCGCCCCGCTCAACAGCTGGCCGGACAACGTCAGCCTGGACAAGGCGCGCCGCCTGCTGTGGCCGATCAAGCAGAAGTACGGCCAGGCCATTTCCTGGTCCGACCTGCTGATCCTTACCGGCAACGTCGCGCTGGAATCGATGGGCTTCAAGACGCTGGGCTTCGCCGGCGGCCGCCCGGATACCTGGGAACCAGACCAGGACGTGTACTGGGGCCGCGAGACCACCTGGCTCGGTGGCGACGTGCGCTATGCGCATGGCTCCGAAGGCGTGGTCGAGGACCACGGCGTGCTGGTCTCCGATGACGACGCCGACGGCGACATCCACTCGCGCAAGCTGGAAAACCCGCTCGCCGCCGTGCAGATGGGCCTGATCTACGTGAACCCGGAAGGCCCGGACGGCAACCCCGACCCCATCAAGGCTGCCATCGACATCCGCGACACCTTCGGCCGCATGGCGATGGACGACGAGGAAACCGTCGCACTGATCGCAGGCGGCCACAGTTTCGGCAAGACCCACGGCGCCGGTCCGGCCGACAACGTGGACGTGGAACCGGAAGCGGCCGGCCTGGAACACCAGGGCCTGGGCTGGGCCAACAAATTCCGCAGCGGCAAGGGCGGCGACACCATCACCAGCGGCCTGGAGGTCACCTGGACGCGCACCCCGGCGCAGTGGAGCCATGATTTCTTCGAGATCCTGTTTGGCAACGAATGGGAACTGACCAAGAGCCCGGCCGGTGCGCACCAGTGGGTGGCCAAGAATGCCGACGCCGTGATTCCCGACGCGCACGACCCGTCGAAGAAGCACCGCCCGACCATGCTCACCACCGACCTGTCGCTGCGCCTGGATCCGGCCTACGAGAAAATCTCGCGCAACTTCCTGGAAAACCCGCAGGCGTTCGCCGACGCGTTCGCCCGCGCGTGGTTCAAGCTGACCCACCGCGACATGGGGCCGCGTGCACGCTACCTCGGCCCGGAAGTGCCGGCCGAAACCTTCATCTGGCAGGACCCGGTGCCGGACGCGCCGAAGGCGCAGATCAGCGCGAACGACGTGGCAGCGCTCAAGCAGCAGATTGCAGCGGCCGGGCTTGGCGTGGCGGAGCTGGTGTCCACCGCGTGGGCCTCGGCGTCGACCTTCCGCGGTTCGGACAAGCGCGGTGGCGCCAACGGGGCGCGCATCCGCCTGGCCCCGCAGAAGGACTGGGCGGTGAACCAGCCCAAGCAGCTGGCCAAGGTGCTGGCCGCGCTGGAGAAGATCCAGGCCGGCTTCAAGGGCGACGGTGGCGCGCAGGTGTCGCTGGCCGACCTGATCGTGCTGGCCGGTGCGGTGGGTGTGGAGCAGGCGGCCAAGGCCGGTGGCCATACGGTCAGCGTGCCGTTCACGCCGGGTCGTACCGATGCGAGCCAGGAACAGACTGATGTGGAATCGTTCGCGGTGCTGGAGCCGTATGCAGATGGCTTCCGCAACTACACCAAGGGTCGTTACGCGGTGCCTGCCGAGGCGCTGCTGATCGACCGCGCGCAGCTGCTGACCCTGACCGGGCCGGAGCTGACCGCGCTGGTCGGTGGCCTGCGCGTGCTGGGGGCGAACGTCGATGGCAGCACCGAAGGCGTGCTGACCGAACGCCCGGGCACGTTGAGCAACGACTTCTTCGTCAACCTGCTGGACATGGGCACCGAGTGGAAGGCCAGCGGTGATGGATACGTCGGCAGCACCCGCAGCAGCGGCACGAAGCGCTGGACCGGCAGCCGGGCGGACCTGGTGTTCGGCTCCAATTCGGTGCTGCGTGCGGTGGCCGAGGTGTACGCCAGTGCGGACGGCGAGAAGAAGTTCGTGCAGGACTTCGTGGCCGCCTGGGCCCGGGTAATGGAGCTGGACCGGTACGACCTGCACCGGTGAGGGATCAGGAGAGGTCCGCAGGGTGCGGGCCTCTCCGGTAGCGCCGGCCGTTGGCCGGCCCTCGCGATGCCTACAACGCGTCGAGGTCCCCCAGCGCACGGATCAACCGCCGCGCACGCTTGTCGGGGCGATGCTCCGGCGGCTGGTAACCATTCCGCGCCGCCGCACGCTGCGCCCTGGCTTCGGCACGACGTGCCAGCGAGGCTTCGCTTTCTGCGTACAACTGCTGCGCCACTGGCGCCGGGCCGCGCAGGTCGCTCAGGCCGCGTACCTGCACTTCATACACTTCATCGCCGCGGCTGATCTGCAGCTGCTCGCCCACGCGCACCGCGCGCGAGGATTTCGGGCGTTGCCCCGCTACGTCGACCTTGCCGGTTTCCACCGCCTGCTTGGCCAGGCTGCGGGTCTTGAAGAAGCGCGCCGCCCACAGCCACACATCCAGGCGGACACTCGGTTCGGGCACGAAAACGTCGGTCATCGGTGAATCGCTACTCCGTTCGTTTGTTCAGCGGCATCGGTTGGGACGGGTCGGTGCGGCAGCCGGTACCCCCGATCAGGGTGGGCACCCCGGCATTCAAATCCTGGCGCTGGCTGCCCACGTTGCATTCGGGGCGGTCGGTAGGCCGGACCTGGGTGTCGCGCATGCGGTCTGTACTGGAACATGCGGCCAGCAGCGCGGCGATCAAGAGGGGCAGCGCGGTGCGGATGAATCGGTCAGGCAGAAACCGGCCGGCAACCGGCACCACGGCGCGGGGTGTTGCGGAGGGCGTGTTCATCGCGATATCCCACTGACGGGCTTGGTGCTAGTGTGCCGCTGTCCGGACCTGATCTCCATAGCACATGGCCAAAGCGCCGCTTGACCTGACCACCGGCCCGATCGGGCGCAACCTGTTCCTGTTCGCCCTGCCGATCCTGGCCGGCAACATCGCCCAGTCATTGAACGGCTCGGTGAATGCGGTCTGGGTGGGCCGCTTCCTTGGCGAGGCGGCGCTGACCGCGACCGCCAACGCCAACAACATCATGTTCTTCCTGATCGGTTCGGTGTTCGGCATCGGCATGGCCGCCACCATCCTGATCGGCCAGGCGATGGGGGCGCGCAACATCGACCAGGCCCGACGGGTGATGGGCACCAGCGCCACGTTCTTCATCGGCCTGTCGGTGGTGATCGCGATTGCGGGCTGGTGGCTGTCGCACCCGCTGCTGGCGGCGATGGGCACGCCGGCGGCGTCGCTGCCGCTGGCCGAGGCGTACCTGCGCATCATCTTCCTGGCGATGCCCACGCTGTATGCGTTCGCCTTCCTCAGTTCGGCGCTGCGCGGCGTGGGCGACTCGCGCACCCCGTTCCGCTTCCTGCTGCTGTCGGTGGTGCTGGACATCGTCTTCAACCCGCTGCTGATCTTCGGCATCGGTCCGTTCCCGCAGCTGGGCATTGCCGGTGCGGCGTGGGCCACGCTGATCGCGCAGACGCTGTCGCTGGTCGGCCTGCTCTGGTACATGCGTAACAAGCGCCACGTGCTGTGGCTGGGGCGCAAGGACATGGCGCTTTTCAGGATCGATACGGAGATCCTGCGCGCGCTGGTGGTCAAGGGCGTGCCGATGGGCCTGCAGATGGTGCTGATCTCGCTGTCGATGATCATGATGATGACCATGGTCAACAGCTACGGCACCGATACGGCCGCGGCCTATGGCGCCTCGCTGCAGCTGTGGACCTACGTGCAGATGCCGGCGATGGCGATCGGCGCGGCGTGCTCGTCGATGGCGGCGCAGAACGTGGGCGCGGGCAACTGGTCACGCGTGCGTGGCACCGCGCGCAGTGGGGTGATGTACAACTTCCTGCTGACCGGCGTGCTGATCCTGCCGTTGATCCTGCTCGACCGTTACACGCTCGCCCTGTTCCTGCCCAGCGGCAGCGAGGCGCTGGACGTGGCGCGCCATCTGAACCACATCGCGGTGTGGTCGTTCCTGTTCTTCGGCGTGAACTTCGTGATTTCCGGCGTGGTGCGATCGACCGGCGCGGTGATTCCGCCGCTGCTGATCCTGGCCGCGTCGTTGTGGGGCATCCGCGTGCCGTTTGCCGAGCTGCTGCAGGACCGCTGGGGGGCCGATGCAGTGTGGTGGAGCTTCCCGATCAGTTCGTTCTGCGCGATGCTGATGTCGCTGGCGTACTACCGCTGGGGCGGCTGGCGCAAGGCGACGATGTTGCCGACGCACCGGGAAGAAATGGCCGCGCCGGCGGAGATTCCGGCCGCGCCGCCATCGCCTGTCGCGGACCCTGATCCTCGGTAGAAACAAAAACGGCCACCTCGCGGTGGCCGTTTCGTTGACGCGATACCCGAAGGTGCCGGTCGGAATTACTGGTTCTTGGCAGCCAGGCGGGCGGCCTTGGCCTGCGCAGCGGCAGCCAGATCTTCCTTGATGCGGGCAGCCTTGCCTTCCAGGCCACGCAGGTAGTACAGCTTGCCGGCGCGGACCTTACCACGACGCTTCACTTCGACCGAGTCGATGATGGCGCTGTGGGTCTGGAAGACGCGCTCGACGCCGTAGCCGTGCGAGATCTTGCGGACGGTGAACGCGGAGTTCAGGCCGGCGTTCTTGGTGCCGATGACAACGCCTTCGTACGCCTGGACGCGTTCGCGGTTGCCTTCCTTCACCTTCACGTTGACGACGACGGTGTCACCCTGGCTGAACTTCGGCAGCTCGCGCGTGATCTGGGCGGATTCGAAATCCGAGAGGATGGTCTTGTTCAGCTTGCTCATGGGTGCACCGATAGTGTTCGGGTGGTCGTGTCGTTTTGACAACGTGGGCTCATGCAGTCACCGGACTGTGCTGCACGTTTTTTGTTGGGTTTCCGGCATCGGGCCCGGTAAGGCCTGATGGGAATCCGCGATTCTAGCGTATTTGGGCGCCCCGCGCTACGGGGACCCGTGCTCGGCCTTGGCCTGGTCCAGCAGCTTGCGGTCGGCCTTGGACAGGGCGGACTCGTCCAGCAGGTCCGGGCGGCGCAGCCAGGTCCGCAGCAGCGACTGCTGGCGGCGCCAGTTGGCGATGGCGGCGTGGTTGCCGGAGCGCAGCACGTCCGGGACATCGCCCCATTCATGGTGTGCCGGCTGGCTGAAGTGCGGGCAGTCCAGCAGCCCCTGCGGGCCTTCGAAACTGTCCTGGGCGGCCGATTCGGCGTCGTTCAGGGCGCCTTCCTGCAGCCGGGTCACCGCGTCCACGATCACCGCCGCGCCCAGCTCACCGCCGGACAGCACGTAATCGCCGATCGAGATTTCCTCGGTCACTTCCGCTGCCAGGAACCGTTCGTCCACCCCCTCATAGCGGCCGCACAGCAGGATCATGCGCGGCAGCGCGGCCAGTTCGCGGACCTTGGCCTGGGTCAGCGGCTTGCCCTGCGGGCTGAGGTAGATCACCGGCGCCGGCGCCGGGTCGGCCGCCTTGGCGGCCGCCAGGCAGGCGCGCAGCGGTTCGATCAGCATCACCATGCCCGGGCCACCGCCGAACGGACGGTCGTCCACCCGGCGATAGTTGCCCTCGGCGTAGTCACGCGGATTCCAACCATGCAGGTCGAGCAGGCCGCGCTCGGCCGCACGGCCGACCACGCCCAGCGCGGCCGACTGCGCCATGAATTCCGGGAACAGGGTGATGACGTCGATGCGCATCGATCAGAACTCCGGGTCCCAATCGACGACGATGAGGTTGGCCTCGAAATCCACCGACACCACGAAGTCCGGCTGCACGAACGGAATCATCCGCTCACGGTCGCCCTGCACCACCAGCACGTCGTTGGAGCCGGTCGAGAACAGGTGCGAGACCCGGCCCAGTTCGACGCCTTCAACGGTACGCACCTGCAGGCCTTCCAGGTCGACCCAGTAATACTCGTCGGCCTTCGGCGGCGGCAGTGCGCTGCGTGCTACATAGACTTCGGTTCCGAACATCGACTCGACCACGTCGCGGTCGGTGACATCGGGAAACACCGCCACAAGATGCTTGCCGGACTGGCGTCCACGCGCGCCCTTGAGGGTGCTCTCCTGGCCGGCGGGCGTCCGCAGGATCCAGGGCTGATAGTTGAAGATGGCGGTACGCGGCTCGG
This sequence comes from Stenotrophomonas aracearum, assembly GCF_031834615.1. NCBI lineage: Bacteria > Pseudomonadati > Pseudomonadota > Gammaproteobacteria > Lysobacterales > Lysobacteraceae > Stenotrophomonas > Stenotrophomonas aracearum. The sequence goes on along the minus strand of NZ_CP115543.1, from coordinate 1,281,508 downwards.
TCCAGGACTCGAGCTTTATCTCGCCTCGCACACCAAAAGCGCCGACAATCCTGCCCAGCAGGATGCGGCGCTCGGTATCTTTCATCTGCGTATGCCGACGGGCCGCGCCAGGCGCGGCCCTTCAGGATCAGGCCGCGACGGCCTGGGCCTTGGTCGCTTCCTTGTACAGGTTGCGGACCTTGTCGGTCATCTGGGCGCCGTTGGCGACCCATGCGTCGACCTTCGGCAGGTCCAGCACGATGCGGGACTCGGCACCCTGGGCAACCGGGTTGTAGTAGCCGACGCGCTCGATGTTGCGGCCGTCGCGCGCGCTGCGCGAGTCGGTCACGATGATGTGGTAGAACGGACGCTTCTTGGCGCCGCCGCGGGTCAGTCGAATCTTGACCATGGTGGTATTTCCTCTATTGCCCAGTCGCCAGGATGGCGCGGTAAGCCGGCGATTATAGCGGCGGGGGCTGGGCATTCCAAGCCCGGGAAGATCGTCGAACCTGAATGGGGCCCTGCGGGACACGCGTGGCGTGTCTCTACAGGGGTATCCACGTTTGGGCGGCCAGGATTTCGGCCGCGCGCTGCGACAGTGCCTCCGATCCGGGGAACCGGTACCCGTCAATGCCCGCGATCGGCCAGACGTCGGTGGCGTTGAGGCCTATCGCCGCGTCGAACCCGCCCAGCTGATCCAATCCTACCGGCGCTAGTTGCGGTTCCCCACCCCACCCCGCCTGCAGCAGCCGCTCGTGCGTGCCGCGCAGGGCCGGCGCCTGCGGCCATACCAGTTCGCCGCCACGCGCAAACGCCACGTTCCAGGTGCTGCCTTCGCTGATCCTGCCCTGCGCGTCCACGAACAAGGCGTCATCGAAACCGTCCTGCATCGCCTGCCGACGCTGCTGGAACAGCGCGAACGTGCCCACGTGTTTGAGGTGCGGCAGGTCGCGCTGATACACCACGCTGCGTACGTGCTTCGGCGTACCCCGCATGGAAGCCGGCGCCGCCACGGACACCAGCACATCCACCGGCACCGCCTTCAGCGGCTGGCGGAAATCGAACGCGCGCGAGAACACGGTGACCCGCACCGACGCATCGGACACACCTTCGGCCTGCAGCGCCGCCGCGATCCACGCCTGCACCCGGGTGCCATCCAGCGCGGTGCCGAACAATTCCTCCGTTCCCTGCCGCAGCCGGCGCAGATGCAGGTCCAGCCCCTGCACGGCAGCCCCACGCACCTGCAGCGAGGTGAAGTGGCCGTAATTGACCAGTGCAGCCGCGAGGTCCGCAGCAGTCGCAGGGTGCCCGTTGCAGTACACGCTCATCCGAGCAGCTCGCGCACGTCAGCCCACAGTGACTGCAGCACGTCGGCCGCAGGACGCTCCGGCGCCATCCAGGCCGACTGCCCCGCCCACGCCTGCATCGCATCGATGCGGTGCTCACGAGTGGCCTGCGCGCGCATCGGCGCGGTCAGTCCGCGCTGCACCGGATACGGACGCGGTGGCGGCGCGGCGGGATCGGCTGCAGCACGCACATAGGCCGTGGCCAGGCCACGACCGAGTCGGCCGCTGAAGGCGCGCGTCGGCCAGGTGTCTTCCGGTTCGGCTGCTGCCAGTGCCTGCGACCAGGCCGGATCGATCGCGCATTCGGGCGTCCGCAGGAATGCCGTACCCACCTGAACCGCGCTGGCGCCCAGCATCAGGGCGGCCGCCACGCCGCGCCCATCGGCGATGCCGCCGGCAGCGATCACCGGCACCTGCAAACGGTCGGCCAGGCGCGGCACCAGGGCGAACAACCCGACCAGCTGGCGCTCGGCCGCTGCCGGGTCGAATGCGCCACGATGGCCACCCGCCTCGAAGCCTTGCGCGACCACTGCATCGGCACCGGCCGCTTCGGCGGCCAGCGCTTCGGCCAGGGTGGTGGCGCAGGCAAACCAGGCAATGCCGGCGACCTTCAGGCGCTGCACCTGGGTCTCGGAAAACACGCCCATGATGGTCGATGCCACCGCCGGGCGCGCCGCGATCAGTGCGTCGAACTGCGCATCAAAATCGGCAGGGCCGCCGTCGGCCGCTTCGGCCGGTACCTCCGGCCCCCACTGCGCGAGAAACGCGCGGCTGGCCGCTTCCGCAGCGGCGTCTCGCAGCGGCGCGTCGTCGGGAATCCACACGTTGACCTGGGCCGGGCCGCTGGACTGGGCGCGGAACGCGTCCATCCACGCCACGATGTCCTGGGGCTGCGAGAGCACTGCGCCCATCGCGCCCATGCTGCCGTGATTGGCCAGTACAGCCGAAAGCGCCACCGGGCAGGCGCCCGCCATCGGGGCCAGCAGGATCGGGGCCTGCAATGAAAAACGCCGACAGAAACTGTCGGCGCGTTCGAGGATTCGCGGGTTCACCGGAAGGGGAGGCCGCCGCGGCCGCCCATGGCGCCCATCATGCCCTTCATGCTGCGCATCATTCCCTTCATGCCGCCGCCGGCCATCTTGCTCATCATCTTTTCCATCTGCTGATACTGCTTCATCAGCTTGTTGACGTCGGCCGGGGTCAGGCCGGAACCGCGCGCGATGCGGGCGCGGCGCGAGCCGTTGAGCAGGCCCGGGTTGCGGCGTTCCTTCTTGGTCATCGAATTGATGATGGCGATCATGCGCGGCACTTCCTTGCCCTGGCTGACCTGCTGCTTGAGGTGCTCCGGGATCTGGCCCAGGCCCGGCAGCTTGTCCATCAGGCCGCCGATGCCGCCCATGTTCTGCATCTGCTCGAGCTGGTCGCGCATGTCGTTCAGGTCGAACTTCTTGCCCTTGGCGACCTTCTCGGCGAGCTTCTGCGCCTTGTCCTTGTCGACCTGCTGCTCGACCTGCTCCACCAGCGACAGCACGTCGCCCATGTCCAGGATGCGGCTGGCGATACGGTCCGGGTGGAACACGTCCAGGCCGTCCGGCTTTTCGCTGACACCGACGAACTTGATCGGCTTGCCGGTGATGTAGCGCACGCTCAGCGCGGCACCGCCACGGGCGTCACCGTCGGTCTTGGTCAGCACCACGCCGGTCAGCGGCAGCGCCTCGCCGAAGGCCTTGGCGGTATTGGCCGCGTCCTGGCCGGTCATGGCATCGACCACGAACAGGGTTTCGGCCGGATTGACCGCTGCGTGCAGGGCCTTGATCTCAGCCATCATCGCGTCGTCGATGGCCAGGCGGCCGGCGGTATCGACCAGCAGCACGTCCACGAACGACTTGCGCGCATCGTCAATCGCCGCGCGCACGATGGCTTCCGGCTTCTGGTCGGCGCTGGACGGGAAGAACAGCACGCCGACCTGGTCGGCCAGGGTCTTGAGCTGCTCGATCGCGGCCGGACGGTAGACGTCGGCCGACACCACCATCACCTTCTTCTTGCGCTTGTCCTTCAGGTGCTTGGCCAGCTTGCCCACCGTGGTGGTCTTGCCCGCACCCTGCAGGCCGGCCATCAGGATGATCGCCGGGGCCGGCACGTTGAGGTTCAGGTCCGAGGCGGACGAGCCCATCACCGCGGTCAGTTCGTCGCGGACGATCTTGATCAGCGCCTGGCCGGGGGTCAGCGACTTGAGCACTTCCTGGCCGACCGCGCGCACCTTGATGCGCTCGACCAGTGCCTGCACGACCGGCAGGGCGACGTCGGCTTCCAGCAGCGCGATGCGGACCTCGCGGGTGGCCTCGCGGATGTTTTCCTCGGTGAGGCGACCGCGGCCACGCAGCCGCTCGATGGTGCCGGAGAGGCGCTGGGTCAGGGACTCGAACATGGAGGCAACCTGTTCAGAACGAAAGACAAAGAGACCCACAGTATAGCCGGTCGCCGGGCCGGGCCCGGGGCCACGCGTTGTATGAGAAACTGGCACGATGACAATCGTTCTCATCGCCACCCTGCTCTACCTGACCGCCACCGGCCTGCTGGTGCGCGCGGTGGTGCGCGATGACGCCGCCGCCTCCCCGGGCTGGCTGTGGCCAGCGATCCCGGCCATGGTCCTGCACGGCAGCTACCACGCGCTGGTGGCCATCCGCACCAGCGGCGGGCCGGACATGCACTTCTTCGCGGCGCTGTCGCTGGTCGGGCTGGGCATGGCCTGGCTGACCTCGCTGGTGGCCGCGCGCGGGCGCATGGCGACGCTGGGCGTACTGGTGTTCCCGATGGCGGCGGTGCTGCTGTGCGCGTACCACGCCTATGGCCACGCGCCGAGCAAGCCGCTGGGCTGGCAGCTGGCCACGCACGCCTGGATGGCGCTGCTGGCCTACGCCACGCTGAGCGTGGCCGCGCTGCTGGCGATCATGCTGTGGCTGCAGGAACGCGCCCTGCGCCGTCGCGACTTCCGGCCCTGGCTGCGTGCGCTGCCGCCGCTGGCGGACCTGGAGTCGCTGCTGTTCCGGGTGATCGGGGCAGGCTTCGCGCTGCTGACCCTGACCCTGGTCACCGGGGTACTGTTCGTGGACGACCTGCTGGCGCAGAAGCTGGTGCACAAGACCGTGCTGAGCGTGCTCTCGTGGATCGTGTTCGGCGTGCTGCTGATCGGCCGCCGCCGTTACGGCTGGCGCGGCGCCAAGGCCGTGCATTGGACGCTGACGGCGATGGCGCTGCTGCTGCTGGCGTTTTTTGGCAGCCAGTTTGCGATCGAGCTGGTGTTCGGGCGCTCCCGCTAGCCGGTTGCGCCCTTTGGGCCCTACAGACCGTACCGCTCAATGACGTCCAGGTGTGGCTGTTCGTCCTGATCGCACGACTCCGCCAAGCGCAGCCAGCACATGCGGTGAGGCCAGCCAACAGTGGCTTCGAGCAGGAAGCGGTGCAGCACCAGCGGTAGCTGCCCGCGCGGTTGGGCGACGGTGAACAGAACGCCCGGCAGCGCAACGTCGCCAGCCTGCGTGTCGACCACCTCGTAATCGTCCCGGTTATGGGTCCACAGCTTCCAGCCCTGGGCCGCAACGGCCTCGGAGAATGCGTTCCACGCCTCTTCGCCGGGATGCACGCCGTCCACCAGCCAGCTGGTTGCATAGCCGCCCTCTTCCAGCAGGTGGATTTCAGGATAGGTCGGCATGAAATGCCTGCGTTCGTCCTCATCTTCCGGCGCCGGGTAGACCAGCGCTGCGTCGAAGACGACCCAGTCGCCGACCCGCTGGCGGCGGTTGGACGGTGCGTTTTCCACGATCCGGGCCGTGACCGGGCCGGTGCGGCGTGCGTAGTATTCGATCGGATCGTTCGGGTCCATGGAGCGGATGATCACGGTGCCCCAGGCCTCCTCGACCACACCTTCGCTGCCCTCCAGTGCCATGCCAAGCGCGGCGGCCGACGCGCGTACGGCGTCCCAATCGCGGGCGGCGCTGGCGGCGGTCATGTGGTCCCAGTACGCACTGCGCGGCGCATCCGTCGCTTCTGTGAGCAGACGATAGTGGGCGGCGGCGTCCTGGAAACGGCCCATCGACATCAGCGCCCCGGCCAGCAGGCTGCGCGCCTCCTGCGCGTCGGGCGACAGCGCAAGCAGCGCCGCACAGGCCTGCTCCACTGCCGTCCAGTCAGACAGCTTGTGCGCCATCCGGGCATGACACCACAGCGCGAACGCTGGCACCTGCCGTTGGTAGTGCCGCACCAGCCGGTCGAGCCCGACCTGGTCGCCGCGCTCCACCAGCATGCGCGCCAGGGAATACGCCGGGGCGACATCCTGGTGCGGATGGCGCTCGACAAAGGCCCATAGCAGTGCGAGCGCTTGCTCCCCGGCACCACAGGCAGCCAGTGCCGAGGCCGCCATGTCCAGAAGCGCGGCATCCTCCGGCCGTTCCTGGGTAGCCTGCAGAAGCCACTGCGCCTCGCGTTCCGGGTCACGCCCGCTTCCGTCCTGCCCTGCCAGCCACTCCAGAAGCAGCTCGGCGGGCACCGGCGCGGAGGCCGCAGCCGGAGCGGCGTCGATCTCCGCCGCCATCGCCGCCACCGCCTGCGCAGCACCTCGGTCCTGTCGCAACCGGGTCACGTGCTCACGGGCGAGCGCCAGATGGCGTCGTGCACTCCACGGCGCGCCACGCTGCAGCGCCATCTCCACGCACAGGCCCGCGATTTCCACCACCATGCGGTGCGCGCCAACCTGAGCGAAGTGCGCCAGGGTCAGGCTGAGCCGGCGCCCCAGGTCCCAGCTGTTGCGCTCGGGTGCCCTGCGTACCAGCAGGGCCACCGTGTGCGCCCACATGCGGCGGTAGTTGGGCGACAACTGCGCCCAAGGCACCATCGCCTGCAACGCTTCGTCGTCGCGGCCCAGCTGCGCCAGCGCCCACGCGCGCGACTGCCGGCGTGGCACGCTGCAGTTGGCCGGTTCGTCGTAGTCGCCTGCGTCCACCTCGCCCTGGCGCTGGTCGATCAACGCCAGCGCCTCGGCGGCGCGACCACTTCCAAGCAGGATCTTCACGCGCATCTCCGGAAAGCTGTCGTCGACCGTGCCGCCGTGGGCAAGCACTGCGCTGGCCTGGGCATCCAGGTAATCCAGCGCCCCCTGGCTGTTGCCGTCGTCCATCATCGCGTCCGCCCGCTCGCAGCTCAGGCACTGGTAACAGGCCCAGCCCGGGTCGATCCGCGCCAGCGTTTCGTCGCACACCTCGATGCGTTCGGACACCCACCCCGGTCCGTCGATATTGCCGTAACAGGCGGCCAGGTCCTGGGTGACACACACCGACTGGGGACACTCCACGGTATCGGGGCGATGGGCACGTTCGAACAACGCAACGGTATCGCCCAAGGCCGCCTCGCCCTCGAGGCGATTGCCTACCCGGTTGCGCAGTTCCCAATGGCCCACGAATACCTCCACCCAGGGATTGGCCAGCGTCTTGCCGAGCGCGCGCGCTTCCGGCAGCAGCGCATCCACGCGGTCCATGCGCAGCTCGCAGACCTCATCGGTCAAGCGCGTCAGCAACTGCGCGCCCTGTGCCTGTCCTGCCTCGTCGAGGTCGTCCTGAAGCTTCCCCACCCAGTTCCAGATATCCACGCGTTGCCGTCCTGTGTTGCGTATCGTTGCAATGTAAGTTTCAGCGCGCCTGCAGCATCTGCTGCACCGCATCGGCAATGCCGCCGAATGCCCGATTGAGATCACCACTGGCCACGCCGTCGTCCTGCGCGCGCCCCTGCGCGCCGAGGATGACCTTCACCGAGCGCAGCAGGCGCGCAGCCGCAGCCGCCTGCGGGTGGTCGGCGCGCATTGCGGCCAGCAGCGCGCGCACGGCCGGATTGTCCAGGTTGAGGTACAGGCGCGTGGGTGACCGCGCGGTAATCCGGGCGGTGAACTGGCGCGCCAGGCGCAGCGCGGCCGTCGAGACGCGCTTGTTGTTTTCGTCGTCTTCCAGGCGGCGCTTCAGCTCGGCATCGCGATCAGGCACCACCACCACCGGCAGCTCGAGCGGGCTGAAGTGCGCGGGCAGCAGCTGCTCACCGTCGCCCAGGTGCGTCTGCAACCAGTCGAGCTCCACCTCTGGCAGGGTGTCGGTACGGAACAGCGCCCGGTTTCCCTGTTCGGTGCCCAGCTCTACCAGGCGAACGCCCTTGGCCTGGGCCCAGCGGCGCAGGAAAGGCACCACCGCATAGCGGTTGCCATGCGCCACCGGTACACCCATCGCACGGAACAGCATTTCCTCGAAACCGCCGCCGCTGTCCAGGATCACGTGGACCGCGCCCCCCGACCTCAGCTCACCGGCCTTGACATCGCCGTGCGAGCTGGGGATGCGTACGTGCTCGAGCAGCAGCGAAAACAGGCGCTCATCGCAGAGTGATGCGCCCAGCAGCGCTTCATTGTGCCGCGCCAGTATCCGGCGCCAGGCCTCGGGCTGCTGCATGGCGATGCCTGCCAGCCCGTCGATCAGCGCTTCCGACAAGGCGTGCTGGACCGCGTGGTAGATGTCATCGCGCTGCAGATCTTCGCGGCTGGCGGTGGGCGTCAGTCGGCCGGACTCTATGACGCCGCCGATGAAGCCGGCCCAGGGCGGCAGGAGATCGCGCGCATCGTCGTCCAGCAGCATCCCGCGCACGAACACCGACAGGTTGCGGTTGTCGCTGGTGCCGTAGGTTGCGCCATCCTGTACCCATAGGAGCCCCACCGCGTCGCTCTGAACTCCGGCACCCAGCGGCATGCAGGCAATGGGTTCGAAACTGCGCTCGAACTGCGCGGCAAACTCCAGCGCGCGGCGCTGCGCCTGCAGTGGGTGCAGTGCGACCCCCGCCCGTGGGCGCCAGGGCGGCGGCTCGGGATTGACCGCGCGCGGGTCCTGGCCGATGTGGATCGGTTCGCCCAGCAACGCGCAGTAGCGTGCCAGGATGTCGCGCAGCCTGGACTCCTGCGCGAGATGGGCGTAGCCGGGATGCAGTTCCAGCACCACCTCGGTGCCGACCGCGCGGGCCGGCATCGGCGACACCGTGTACTGCTCCGCATTGCTGGAGACATAGCAGTGGCCCAGCGCGGGCTGCTGGTAGGACGTGGTGCGCACGGTCACCCGACGCGCCAGTACGAACGCGGAAAGGAACCCCAGCCCGAACATGCCGATCAACCCTTCGTCGTCGGCGCCCGCCTGGCGCAGGCCGCGCGTATAGCCCACGCCCACCGTAGCCAGGTAATCGTGGATCTCCTGCTGGGTCAGGCCCGCACCGGTATCGATGATGCGCACGATGCCGTTGGCCGCGTCGCCGCGCACCTCGATCCGGCCGGCTTCCTGCCAGCCAGGCTGCTCCAGGCGCCGCCGCAGCAGCGAATCGTGCGCGTTCTGTACCAGCTCGCGCAACGCCACCACGGGAGTGGAGTACAGGTGCTTGCCGAGGACCGTCATCAATCCATTGAGGTCGACCCCGGCGCGGCGGATCTCGCTGGGGCCGGTCACATCCAGGGCGTCGTCTTGCATGCAGTCGTTTTCGTGGGATCCAGTAGCGGAAAACTAGCACAGCAGGGCGACGGATTCAGATCGCGTCGATGGCCTCTGACAGACGCTCTACCGCGATTACTTCCATGCCTTTCACGCTGCCGGTCTTCGGCGCGTTCGCCTTGGGTACGATGGCGCGCTTGAAGCCATGCGTGGCGGCTTCGCGCAGGCGGTCTTCGCCGTTGGGTACCGGCCGGATCTCGCCGGAAAGGCCGACTTCGCCAAAAGCAATCGTCTTCTCGGCGAGCGGCCGGTCCTGCAGGGACGACAGCACCGCCAGCAGCACCGGCAGGTCCACGGCGGTTTCCTGCACGCGGATGCCGCCCACCACGTTCACGAACACGTCCTGGTCGCCGACCAGCACTCCGCCGTGGCGGTGCAGTACCGCCAGCAGCATCGCCAGCCGGTTCTGTTCCAGGCCCACCGCCACGCGGCGCGGGTTGGACAGTGGCGAGGCGTCCACCAGTGCCTGCACTTCAACCAGCAGCGGCCGGGTGCCTTCGCGGGTGACCATCACGCAGCTGCCCGGCTGACGGGTGCTGCCGCCGGAGAGGAAGATCGCCGAAGGGTTGGAGACTTCCTTCAGGCCCTTCTCGCCCATCGCGAACACGCCCAGCTCGTTGACCGCACCGAAGCGGTTCTTGAAGGCGCGCAGCAGGCGGAAGCGGCTGCCGCTCTCGCCTTCGAAGTACAGCACCGCGTCCACCATGTGCTCGAGCACGCGCGGGCCGGCGATGCCGCCCTCCTTGGTCACGTGGCCAACCAGGAACACGGCGGTGCCGGTTTCCTTGGCAAACCGCACCAGCCGCGCCGCACTCTCGCGGACCTGGCTCACCGAGCCCGGCGCAGCAGTGAGCGATTCGGTCCAGAGTGTCTGCACCGAGTCCGCCACGATCAGCTTCGGCTTGGCCGCGCTGGCGTGCTGCAGGATGGCCTCCACCTGGGTTTCGGCCAGCGCGTGGACGTTGTCCAGCGGCAGGTCCAGCCGCACCGCGCGCCCGGCCACCTGCGACAGCGACTCCTCGCCGGTGATGTACAGCACCGGCAAGCCGGCGGCCATCTTCGCCACCGCCTGCAGCAGCAGCGTCGACTTGCCGATGCCCGGGTCGCCACCGACCAGCACCACCGCGCCTTCGACCAGGCCGCCGCCGAGCACGCGGTCGAACTCGCCGATGCCGGTGCTCACGCGCAGGTGTTCGGTCTGCTGCACGTCCTTGAGCGCCATGATCTTCGGCGCATCGACCTTGCCGGCCCAGCCCGAGCGGCGCGCGGCGGGCGACTTGGCAGCCACCGCGCTTTCCAGCGTGATTTCGCTCAGCACGTTCCAGGCGCCGCATTCGGTGCACTGTCCCTGCCACTTGCTGTATTCCGCGCCGCACTCGGTGCACACGTAGGCGGTAAGCCGCTTGGCCATGTCAATTCCAATTCATTCTCTGTCGGGCAGGATAGCCGAGCCGCGTCGCAGCAACCGAGACGTGCGCCCAACCGCCGGCTGAACGCCCCCACTCAATCTTCCGCCGCCATGGCCGATACCGTGGCGGGCGCCCGCGCCTTTCCTTCCCCATGTCCCCCCAGGCTTCTCCATGACCGGCACCTACAGCCAGAGTCTCGTCGTTTTCTCGCTGCTGGTTGCCATCCTCGCCTCCTACACGGCGCTGGACATGGCCGGCCGCCTGGCCAGCACCGAAGGCCGCGTGGCGCGCTGGTGGCTGGCCGGTGGCGCCGCCGCCATGGGCCTGGGCATCTGGTCCATGCACTTCGTGGGCATGCTGGCCTTCCACCTGCCCATTCCGGTCGGCTACGACCTGGCCATTACCCTGTACTCGCTGGCGGCGTCGGTCGGCGCCTCGGCCTACGCGCTCTGGCTGGTCTCGCACGCCGCACTGCCGTGGCCACGGCTCATAGCAGGCGCGGTGTTGATGGGGCTTGGAATCGCCTGCATGCACTACCTCGGCATGGCCGCCATGCGCATGGAACCGGGCATCGAGTATGACCCGTGGTGGTTCGCCGCTTCGCTCCTGATTGCCATCGTTGCGGCCGGCGCGGCCCTGTGGATCGCCTTCCGCCTGCGCACCGAAACGCGCCGCCCGATGCTGCTGCGCGGGCTGGCCTCGCTGGTGATGGGATTGGCCATCGTCGGCATGCACTACACCGGCATGGCCGCAGCCCACTTCCCCGAAGGCAGCATCTGCGGCGCCGTCTACGCCGACGGCCTGGATACCAAATGGCTGGCAGTGCTGGTCATCGTCACTACCCTGGGCACGCTGGGCATCGCGCTGATCGCCTCGCTGTTCGACCGCCAGATGCGCACCCGCACCGGCATGCTGGCCGAGTCACTGGCCCAGGCCAACGAGAAGCTCATGCAGGCCGCCCTGCACGACCCGCTGACCCAGCTGCCCAACCGCATGCTGCTGCAGGACCGTATCGAGCAGACCATCGAGAAGGCCAAGCGCCGCAACTTCAGCTTCGCGGTGATGTTCTGCGACCTCGACGGATTCAAGGCGGTCAACGACGCCTACGGCCACCAGACCGGCGACAAACTGCTGATCCAGGTCAGCGAACGGGTCAAGGGGCTGCTGCGCGGCCACGACACCTTCGCGCGGCTGGGCGGCGACGAGTTCGTCATCGTGATCCAGCTGGACGTACCGGAAGATGCGGCCGAAATCGCCGAGCGCATCATCGCCACGGTGGGCGAGCCGTTCGAGATCGACGGCGTGGAGCTGCAGGTCACCGCCAGCCTGGGCATCGCGATGTACCCGACCGACGCCACCACCGAGCGCGAGCTGATGGCGCACGCCGACGCGGCGATGTACCACACCAAGGACTCGGGCCGGAACGGGCATACGTTCTTCACCGAAGCCATGCACGTCAGCGCCAACCGCCAGCTCAAGCTGCTGCAGGAGCTGCGCCGCGCGATGCAGCGCGATGAAATGGTGCTGCATTACCAGCCCAAGTTCCGCGCCGACGGCGGCGGCGTGATCGGGGCGGAAGCCTTGGTGCGCTGGCAGCATCCGGGTCTGGGCTTGCTGGGCCCGGACACCTTCATTCCCATCGCCGAGCGCAGCGGCCTGATCCTGCAGCTGGGCGACTGGGTGCTGGACCAGGCCTGCGCGCAGCTGCGGCAGTGGCACGACGCCGGGCATCCGGACTGGTCGATGGCGGTGAACCTTTCGCCGCTGCAGTTCGCCTCGACCAATCTGCTCGAAACGGTGAAGACCACGCTCGAAAAGCACGCGTTGGCGCCGCACTTCCTCACCCTGGAAGTGACCGAGACCACGGCGATGCAGGACGTGGAAGCGAGCCTGCAGATCCTGCATGGCCTGACCGAGATGGGGGTGAAGATATCCATCGACGACTTCGGCACCGGCTATTCCAGCCTGCTCTACCTCAAGCGCATGCCGGCCACCGAACTGAAGATCGACCGCGCCTTCGTGCGCGAACTGGAAGAGAACGCCGAGGATGCGGCGATCGTTTCCTCGATCGTCGCACTGGGCCGCTCGCTGCAGCTGCAGATCGTGGCCGAGGGCGTGGAGACCGCCGGGCAACGCGCGTACCTCAACGAGCTGGGCTGCGACCTGCTGCAGGGGTATCACCTGGGCAAGCCGGTAGACGCCGAGGAGTTCCTGCGCAACGCCGCGTGATGCATGGAAATGGCGGGATGCGCTGACCGGTAGGGTCGGTTCCCAAACGACCGCCGATACCCCGTCAACGTCCGGTAACGCATGACCTGTGACGGAAACGCGCCTTCGCCTGGAGGTCACGCGTTAAAGAACGTTGCACCGTCATCGGCGGTCGTTTGGGAACCGACCCTACCGATGATCGCCATCCCACAACGCGGATATCCGCCGACCGATTCACGACACACAAAAAGGCCGCCCTTCCGGGCGGCCTTTCTGCTTGCGCGACATCCGAAGATGTCAATGCATCATGTGCATGTTCATGTTGTGCATGACCCACAGCGTGCCGGCGACGATGATGCCGATCACCACGACGGTGAAGGCCGCCGCACTGACGTTCCAGCGCTGTTCCGACGAGCGGTTCAGGTGCAGGAAGAACACCAGGTGCACGAAGATCTGCAGGATCGCGGCCACGATGATGATCACACCGGTGGTGAACACCGGCAGGCCGCCCTTCATCACGGCCCAGAACGGGATGATGGTGAGCACCGCCGCCAACAGGAAACCGACCAGGTACGACTTGACGCTGCCGTGGCTCTCGCCAGCGGCGCCGTGGCCGTGGTCGTGTGCGTGATTGTCATGTGCCATTACAGCGCTCCCTTCAGGTAGACGACGGAGAACACGCCGATCCAGATCAGGTCCAGGAAGTGCCAGAACAGGCTCAGGCACGCCATGCGGGTCTTGTTGGTCGGGGTCAGGCCGTTCTGCTTGATCTGGATGAACATGATCAGCAGCCACAGCAGGCCGGCGCTCACGTGCAGGCCGTGGGTGCCCACCAGCGCGAAGAACGCCGACAGGAACGCACTGTGGTCCGGACCGAAGCCCTCATGGATGAGGTGGTTGAACTCCCACACTTCCATGACCATAAAGCCGAAGCCCAGCAGCCAGGTCAGGCCCAGCCACAGGTACATCTGGCCGACCTTGTGCTTGTGCAGCGCGATCATGCCCAGGCCGAAGGTCAGCGAGGACACCAGCAGCAGCGTGGTTTCCCACGCTACGAAGGTCAGGTCGAACAGGTCCTTCGGACCCGGGCCACCGTTGGTGCCGCCGGCCAGCACGATATAGGTCGCGAACAGGCTGGCGAAGATGAGGCAGTCGCTCATCAGGTACACCCAGAAACCGAAGACGGTGTTCTCGCCGGTGTCGTGGTGTTCGTGGTCGTCATGGCCATGGGCCGCCGCGTGCGCGGCGTGCCCGTGGTTCACGGTGTTGGCGATAGTGCTGCTCATGCCTGCAACTCCGATTTCACCAGACCCTGCGCCTGCAGGTGACGGCGGTGCTCAGTTTCGATGCGCTCCACTTCGGCAGCCGGCACGTAGTAATCCACGTCCTTGTCGAAGGTGCGCCAGATGAAGGTGCCGATCATGCCGACCAGGCCGACGATGGCCAGCCACCAGATGTGCCAGATCATCGCGAAGCCGAACACCAGGCTGAAGGCGCCGATCACCACACCGGTGCCGGTGTTGCGCGGCATGTGGATGTCGGTGTACTTCGCCGGGCGTTCCCACGCCTCACCACGCTGCTTGCGCTCCCAGAAGTCGTCCAGTTCGGTGACCTTGGGCAGCGAACCGAAGTTGTAGAACGACGGCGGCGAAGAGGTTTCCCACTCCAGCGTACGGGCGTCCCACGGGTCGCCGGTCAGGTCGGCGGTCTTCTTGCGGTCGCGGATCGACACGGCCACCTGGATGATCTGGCACAGGATGCCAGCGCCGATGATCGCGGCACCGAAGGCAGCCACGATCAGGAACGGCTGGTATTCCGGGTTCGGGTAGCTCTGCATGCGACGGGTCATGCCCATGAAGCCGAGCACGTACAGCGGCATGAAGGCCACATAGAAGCCGATGAACCAGCACCAGAACGCCGCCTTGCCCCAGGTTTCATTGAGGCGGAAGCCAAACATCTTCGGCCACCAGTAGGTGATGCCCGCGAACATGCCGAACACCACGCCGCCGATGATCACGTTATGGAAGTGCGCGATCAGGAACAGGCTGTTGTGCAGCACGAAGTCGATGGCCGGAATGGCCAGCATCACGCCGGTCATGCCGCCGATGGTGAAGGTGACCATGAAGCCGATCGTCCACAGCACCGGGGTGGTGAACTGCACGCGACCGCGGAACATGGTGAACAGCCAGTTGAAGATCTTCACACCGGTCGGGATCGAAATGATCATCGTCGTGATGCCGAAGAAGGCATTGACGTTGGCACCCGAGCCCATGGTGAAGAAGTGGTGCAGCCACACGATGAAGGACAGCACGCCGATACAGGCGGTGGCGTACACCATGCCCTTGTAACCGAACAGCGCCTTGCGCGAGTAGGTGGCGATCACTTCCGAGAACACGCCGAAGGCCGGCAGCACCAGGATGTAGACTTCCGGGTGACCCCAGATCCAGATCAGGTTGATGTACAGCATGGCGTTGCCGCCACCGTCATTGGTGAAGAAGTGCGTGCCCAGGTAACGGTCCAGGGTCAGCAGCACCAGGGTGACGGTCAGCACCGGGAACGCGGCGATGATCAGCACGTTGGTGACCAGCGCGGTCCAGGTGAACACCGGCATGTGCATCAGCTTCATGCCCGGGGTACGCATCTTCAGGATGGTGATGAAGAAGTTGATACCGCTCAGTGTCGTACCCAGGCCTGCAACCTGCAGGCCCCAGATGTAGTAGTCGACACCGACCCCCGGGCTGTACTCCTTGCCCGACAACGGCGGGAAGGCCAGCCAACCGGTCTGCGCGAACTCGCCAACACCCAGCGAGATCATCACCAGGCCCGCGCCCGCCACGAACAGCCAGAAGCTGAGCGAGTTGACGAACGGGAAGGCCACGTCGCGTGCGCCGATCTGCAGCGGCACCACGACGTTCATCAGGCCGGTGATCAGCGGCATCGCCACGAAGAAGATCATGATCACGCCGTGGGCGGTGAAGATCTGGTCGTAGTGGTGCGGCGGCAGGAAGCCTTCGGCGCCATTGGCGGCGATGGCCTGCTGGGCACGCATCATGATGGCGTCGGCAAAGCCGCGCAGCAGCATGACGAAGGCGACGATGAGGTACATCACGCCGATCTTCTTGTGGTCGACCGAGGTGAACCACTCTTTCCAGAGATAGCCCCACAGCTTGAACTTGGTGATGACCGCCAGCAGGAGCAGACCACCGATGCCCGCGCCTACCAGCGTGGTCATGATGATCGGGTCGTGCGGGATGTCAGCGAATGTCAGTTTACCCAACAGATTCATGCTTATTCTCCCGAGCCCGCGTGGCCGGCGTGACCGGCGGCGGCGTGCTCGTCTGCAGTGTGTTCGGCATGGTCGGCCGCCGAAGCGCCGGCCGGAGCCATTGCTGCGTCGTGGCCTTCATGGTCACCGGCCGGCATTTCATGGCCTTCGTGGCTTTCGCCCGCAGCGCCGTGCGACATGCCCGTGTGGTTCATGCCGTAGTGCTGGTTGTTGCCCATGTGCTTGGCGATGACCCAGTCGAACAGGCCGGCTTCGCTGCTGCCGAAATAGGTCACCGGGTGCCAGTCGTGGTTGCGGTCGGCCACCAGGGCGGCGAACGCTTCCTTGTTCAGCGTGCTGGACTCGGCGCGCACCTTGGCCAGCCACTGCTGGTACTGCTCGTTGGTCACCGAATGCGCCGTGAAGTGCATCTTGCTGAAGCCCGCGCCGCTGTAGTGCGAGGACATGCCCGGGAACTCACCGATCTCGTTGGCGATCAGATGGAGCTTGGTCTCCATGCCGGTCATCGAGTAGATCATCGTGCCCAGCTGCGGGATGAAGAACGCATTCATCACCGAATCGGACGTGATCTTGAAGTTCAGCGGGGTATCGACCGGGAAGGTGATCTCGTTGACCGTCGCGATGTTCTCTTCCGGATAGATGAACAACCACTTCCAGTCCAGCGAAATGGCTTCGATCACGACCGGCTTGGTCTCCGACTCGAGCGGTCGGTACGGGTCGAGCGAGTGCGAGGAGCGCCAGGTCAGCACGGCCAGCACCAGCACGATCATGCAGGGGATCGACCACACCACCACTTCGATGGCGGTGGAATGCGACCACTTCGGCTCGTAACGGGCCTTGGTGTTCGAGGCACGGTACTTCCAGGCGAAGGCGAGGGTCATGATGATGACCGGCACGACCACCAGCAGCATGAGCACGGTAGCCGTGATCAGCAGCGTCTTCTGGTCATGGCCGATCTGGCCCTTCGGGTCGAGAATGGCCGAACTGCAGCCCGTCAGGAACACGGACAACGCCAGCAGCAGGCCCGGGCGCAACCAGCGCCCAAGGGGTTTCAACGGAATCATCGGTCGATCCAATTGCGTAGGGAATGCCATCTCAAGCGCGCCCCGCCAGCCAAAGGCAGGTGTACCGGTCCCAGGGGGCGGCACGGAGGACGTACATGTCAGCCCCCTGATTTTATGCCGTTATGCACCATTTAAGAAGTCCATTGACAATGATCTGGCGCAGGAAGAGCCCGGAAATGGCTGCGACACGTTGTCGCACGGCGCGCGCAGTTGCCGAATTCGGCAAAGTCGCGTGTACATGTATAGACATGAACTGCGTCACGGGCGGAGATTCCGCCAACGGCGGCCGGGCAGAGCCCGGCGCTACGGGGTCACGTCGCTCCCGCGGGTAGAGCCGGGCCCTGCCCGGCTGGAACCGCCGACGCACTCAAGACCACCCACGCGCCCATCCCGACATCCCCCTCCCCCACTGGCGCGCACGCGATCGCCTCTGTCGCCGCCCCCAACTGTGCCCACGGTCACACCCCAAAGCACCATTCCACGCGCTGCACGGGCCAGTCACGTCAATCAGTAGGCACAGCCTATCGAAATCGAAAAATCAACAGAAACAATCACTTTGCCTCATCCGGCAGATCTGCCCAAGGTCGGCCCCGGAGCTCAAAACTCCGTACAACCAAAAATAGTGGATGTCCCATGTCGGGAGGGCGGCTAATACAAGACCCTTCACGGGGGAATACGCCCGCCGTCTGGTTGTGCACGGTTTTGACCTCCCGACGCCCTCGCCCTAACCGGCGAGGGCCATTCCCTTGATGGAGGCAAACACATGACGCTCGCTCCGGACCCTTCGCCCCTGGAACCGCCCACCCCGCCGTTGCCGCTCCTGCCCCGCTACCGGCCCCGCTACGCCCACAACATCCGCGCCATGCCGCAGATCGACGAGCACTGCCGCGACAAGTTCGGCCCCCTCCCCCTGATCACCCTGAGCGGCGCCTGGATGCGGACCTTCGGCTTCACCGTCGGCGCGCAGGTGCGGATAGAAGCCTTCCAGGGCCGGATCGTCATCACACCGCTGTGGAACGGCGAGCCCCTTGGGCTCATGAATGGCGAGCCCGAAAAGCCCGTCGTCCGCTACACCGGCGTGGAAGACCGGGAGGCCAAAGCTGCCTAGCCAGTCGGCCCCCTACTACCACGTGGATGCCACTGGCTACTCGGATGACCCCATGAACCGTCGCCCTCGACCCGATTGCAGCGCCGCTCTCAAGCGGGCTCGCGAACATGCCGCATACACCGAATTTCTGCGCCAAGGCATCCAGGTAGCACGTGCTGATCCCCGTCCGGGCTTGTCCAGAAAAGAGGCTGCGCATCACATGGGCCAGGTTAAAGCCGGCCTGGAGGCACGCCTGGACGTCGCCTTGGCGGGCAAAAAGGACGCGAAAGAGTGACGGGAAGTCCAAAGCTGCCTACGCAGCCGTCACCGTGTTGGTGCACTCCACCCCATTGGCGAAGTCGGACAGATTGCCCAAGGTGATGCTGCAGATCTCCTGCAGCGCCTCGACCGTGAAGAACCCCTGGTGACCGGTCACCAGCACGTTCGGGAACGTCATCAGGCGCTGGAACAAGTCATCGTCGATGATCTCCCCAGAGAGGTCCTGGAAGAACAGTGCGCTTTCCTGCTCATACACATCAATGGCCAGGTGGCCGAGGTGGCGCGACTTCAATGCGCGCACCACCGCATCGGTATTCACCAGTCCACCGCGCGAGGTATTCACCAACATCGCGCCCGGCTTCATCCGCCCCAGCGACTCCTCATTGATGAGGTGATGCGTGTCCGGCGTGAGCGGGCAATGCAGCGACACGATGTCCGAACGGGTCAGCAGCTCGTCCAGCGCCACCGCTTCACCAATTTCTGCAAACGCAGGCGATCGGTATGGATCAAACCCCAGCACAGTGCAGCCCATGCCCTTCATGATGCGCGCGGTGGCCAGGCCGATTTTGCCGGTACCCACGATGCCCACGGTCCTGCCATGCAGGGTGCGCCCAAGCAGCCCGTCCAGCATGAAGTTGCCTTCGCGCACCCGGTTGTAGGCCCGATGTGTATGCCGGTTGAGCGTCATGATCAGCGCCAGTGCATGCTCCGCCACCGCCTCAGGCGAGTACGCCGGCACGCGCGCGACGAACAAGCCCAGCTGCTCCGCTGCTGCGATGTCTACGTTGTTGAAGCCCGCACAGCGCAGCAGTACCGCACGCACGCCCAAAGCATGCAGGGCGCGTAGCACCGGTGCGTCCAGGCGGTCGTTGACGAACACACACACCGCCTGGCAATCCTGCGCAAGCGTCGCGGTCGCCAGGTCCAGGCCCACATCGAAGTACTCAAACGTGAAGGCATCTGCCGTACCTCCCTGCTGGTTGGCGGCCTCCAGAAAATGGCGGTCGTAGGGGCGAGCACTGAAAACTGCAGTCTTCATGGCGAGTCCTGGCGGAGGCATGCCAAGACGTTAACCCATTCAGGCCGCCTCCGGAAAAGCCGCATGCCCAACATCAACCGGCTTGCGCATGAAGGCATGCGCTGTACCGACGGGTCTGGTCCACTTCGACGACGACGGCAACCTGGTCGCGCTGCGCGCGTTACATCCAACACCTGCTACGACTGATACATCGACCAGGTGCCGCAGATCACTTGGGCATGGGGGTGGTGCAGTCCTTCCTGGACTCGTTCAAGGAGTTCCAGCCGCGCCAGAAGGCGGCGTCCTTTATCCTGGACCACGCGTTGCAGAAAATCGCCGACGCCACCTCAGGGGGGCGTTGAACCCGGCTGCTGACGGCCCCATGATCGGAGACAGACCCCACGCGAGTAAGCTCCGTGCCCCTGCCCTCCTTTCTGCGCAGCATTACCGCCAGCACGACCGGTCGCCGGGTGCTGGCGGTTTCCACCGTGGTTCTGGTACTGCTGCTGGCTTGCAATCCCGAGCTGGCGCCGCTGGCTGCGCTCGTGGATATGGTGGGGCTGGATGTTTTGGCCCTGCTACTGGGCAGCCAACTGCTGGCCACCCTGCCCTGGGTTGCGGACCACTCCCAGCGAGCGCTTGATCCCGCGCGCCGTGCAATGGCCGGCCTGGCGGCAGGTGCAATGGGCGGTTATCTGCGCCAGCTTCTGTTCGGGCTGGCGCAGAGAACGGTGACGATCAACTGGCGGTTAGGTGGACGCGTCAAAAGTTGACGCCCTCCTCCTCCATCACTTGCCTGCGCGGCGGCGGAAATTCAGGAAGAGAACAACTGCAACGACGGCTGCAACCGGCAGCGCCAGCATGACGAGCACGATCAGCCAATGCCAGATTGAGAAGCTTCCCATGTGTGGTTCAGTTCCTTTGAAGTAGACCTCAACCGTACAGCCCCATCGACCGCTTGGGAACTGTCCGCCTTGATCCAACACTCCGGCAACGCGGTCTCGAGCCGTGCATCGCGGAGACCACCGCTGATCGACGTGGTGTCGCGTCGTCTCAAGGAGTGACACCGACCGCCGTTAGCCTGTGCTGATGACGACAAGCCAACACGACACCACTACCCACGGGCGCGCAGAGCGCGCCGGCATGTTCAATCACATGTGCTTCGGACCTGACCGCCGATCTCCTGAGGAACAGCAGGAGGCGCAGCGAAAGGAGCACGCGCGACGGACCGGCAGAGGCCGAAACGATTGGTGGAAAAAGCAGCCCTGAGGGTTACGGCAGGTGCCTGGCAGAAGCGACGGCCGATCCGCACAAACAAAAAGCCCCGACCTAGGTCGGGGCTTTCCGCTGAAACTGGTGCCGGAAACAGGAATCGAACCTGCGACCTACGCATTACGAATGCGCCGCTCTACCAACTGAGCTATTCCGGCCAAGCAGGCAATTCTAAGGGGGTGGGCGCGAGGGGTCAATCCGCCTCTGCGGATAGGCCCCTGGCCGGCTGAACGGCTGGCCGAAAAGGCGCTCGGCGGCTCAAGTCTCCTGAACCATCCGTGCCCTGCTCGCCGTAGGATCAGCCAGGCCGGACGCATTCACTGCGCGGAAAACTCGACCTTCCAGGCACCGTCGCGCAACGCAAAGATGCTGGAGTCGGCGGCCATGCACAATACGGGGGTCTCGACGTTCACGCGCATGGGCTTGCAGTTGAATGGTGCTTCGCCTGCCATGTCCCAGTCGTCCTTCTGCACCGAGTAGGCGTAGAGCTCCCACTTGCCACCCCAGGTGCCGACATTCCAGCGACTTGCCCAGCCCGAGGTGGCGGTATCCATCTGGAGGTCCTGGATCACATAGGGTGGCCGGCCAATCTGCTGCCAGCTCTCTCCGCGATTGGTCGAGTAGTAAACCTTGGAGAACGCCCCCTGGTTCCAGAGCGCGGCGACAACGCCGGTGGATGGGTTGACCCGAAGCGTGGACGTCCGTTCCCGTGGCGCAATCGCCCTCCACTGCCCGGTGGACAGGTCCAACCGCTGCGGGGTGTTGCCGGCCAACAGGTAGTAGCGATCGTCTACCAACTGCCCCTGCGGGGACGTCCAGCCCCATCTTTCATTGGCCTCCAGCGGCCACTCGCGGGAAAGCTTCAGGTCACTGAGGTCATCGTGTTGCGCAACATACACCCGCAGGCGCACCGTTTTGGCCTGCCGCTGCACCTTGACACTGGCCAGGACGCGCGTCGCCTCGAATGCATCGACGTTCTCCACGGTGGTCACGACCCAGTGCGAACCTGCGTGGTCGATGTCCACCACCGAACGCATGCTGCCCAGTGATGCGAGCGGGGTCCAGGTGGCGCCGCCGTCGCGTGATTCACGGATGTACCCGTCATCGCTTCCGGCGACCAGGCGGCCGTCATGCGCTTCCACCAACATGATCTTGCGGAGGGTGTCCATGCCGACGTTGCTCCACTGGCCGTCTGGCGTGCGCCTGCGCAACTGCCCGAAGTCGGCCGGGAAGTACATCGTTCCATCGGGGAGCAGGGCCGGCTCATCCTGCACGGGCGCCGTAACGGTGCGCACCAGGCGGAGAAATTCTTCTGGATCCTTGGCGGCGGTAAGCGCCTCGATCGTGGATGTCTTGTTGACCTTGCGGTCGTACATCATCAGTAGATCGGCGACCAGGCCCAGGCCGGTAATTGCGGCGCCGTCTTCCATGGCGGGCGACAGGGAGGGCGTTGCGGGCCGTAGCGGTGCGGGGTCCACCAGCAGAGAGGCGAATGACTGCGTTGCGGCGAGCACGCCGCCCGAATGCTCGGCCTGGGTGATGGGCATCACCATGGTTTTGTAACCACCGACATTGACGGCGACATAATCGCCGAGGTCGGTGACCCGTCCTGGCTTGACCTCGAACGTCGGCCCGTCCTTCCACTTCAGAAGGCCCCAACCGGCAATGCGGTAACTGCCCGCCGGCAACCACACGCCCGACGCCTGCATGCCCGCAACTGGCGGAACGGCAGCTGTCATGTCGATGCGGAATTCGCGCTTGCTACCCACGGGGCTGACGACAACGACATCGCGTCCTCCCTTGGAGAACGACGCATAGGCATACCCGTGAGTCGCTACCAGCTTGGCAGGATCCTGGGGGGCACTCACGGCGATACCCGGCACTGCCAACAGCAGGGCCACTACGAACAGCAGGCTGCGCATACGATCTCTCCCTGAATTCCGGTCACACCGACCGGCAGGCTCAAACAACCCTGAAATGAGCGACATCCTTGGAGGCACGCCACTCCCCAGCGGCGTGCCCGATCGGGATGGTAGCGGGTCCTGCAGACGGCGTGAAGATCGCGCGCCGCACCGTGCGTTGACGCATACGCCCTTACAGTCGGGCTGATGCCCTTCGGACACCGCCCATGAACTCACGTCCCCGCTTGGCCGGCCTGTTGCTGGCGTCGCTGCTGTATTCCGCGGTTGCCGCCGCGCAGGCGCCTGCCCAGGCCCCGCAGCCGCCGGACCTTCAGTGGCAACCCTTGTTCCAGCAGGTCCAGCGGACTCACCTGTTCAAGGACCAGAAGACCTTTGCCGACGCGGTGCCGCATCAGGATCCGGATGCGCTGCTGGCGGAGTGGACGCGGGCCCAGGTGCAGCCGGGGTATGCCCTGCCCGCCTTCGTGGCCGACCATTTCACGGTGCCCGCCGAGGGCACGCCATTTGTGCCGCCTGCCGGTGAAACCCTGCGCGCGCATATCGAGGGGTTGTGGCCGGTGCTGACCCGGAGCACGGAGACGGTGGATCCGCGCGGGTCGCTGCTGCCGTTGCCCAAGCCGTACGTAGTGCCGGGTGGGCGCTTCCGCGAGGTGTACTACTGGGACAGCTATTTCACCCTGCTGGGCCTGGCTTCCAGCGGGCGCTGGCAGCAGGTGCGCGACATGGTGGACAACTTCGCGTGGCAGCTGGACCAGTACGGGCGTATTCCGAACGGCAACCGCAGTTATTACCTGAGCCGGTCGCAGCCGCCGTTCTTCAGCCTGATGGTGGACCTGCTGGCGACGCATGAGGGCGATGAGGCGTATCGCCGCTATCTGCCGCAGCTGCGCACGGAGCATGCGTTCTGGATGCGTGGGGCGGAGGGTTTGACGCCGGGTGCAGCCAGTGAGCGCGTGGTGCGGATGAATGATGGCAGCCTGCTCAACCGCTATTGGGATGCGCGGGCGGTGCCGCGTACGGAGTCGTGGACGGATGACCTGGCCACGGCGGCGACGGTGCCGGATCGGGCGCCTTCGCAGGTGTATCGGGACCTGCGTGCCGGGGCGGAGTCTGGATGGGATTTCAGTTCGCGCTGGCTGATGCATCCGGCGGAGCTGGGGAGCATTCATACCACCGAGATCGTGCCGGTGGATTTGAACAGTCTGCTGTTCCATCTGGAGGTGACGTTGGCGCGGGCAAGTCGCGTTTCTGGCGAGCGTGCCGAGGCACGTGATTTCCAGCGGCAGGCGGAGCAGCGCAAGCGGGCAATCAATACGCTGCTGTGGGATGAGCGGCAGGGGTGGTATGCGGATCGGGATATGGAACGCGGTACGCCCCGGCCTGCGTTGACGGCGGCGGCGTTGTTTCCGTTGTGGTTGCAGGTGGCCGATTCGACGCAGGCGCGACGTACGGCGGATGCGGTGCAGGCGCAACTGGTGCGCGCGGGTGGGTTGTTGACCACCACGGAGAACACGGGGCAGCAGTGGGATGCGCCGAACGGGTGGGCGCCGTTGCAGTGGGTGGCGGTGGATGGGTTGCAGCGGTATCGGCAGGACGCGTTGGCGCGGCAGATCGGGGTGCGATTCCTGCGGACGGTGCAGACGGTTTATGACCGCGAGGGGAAGTTGGTGGAGAAGTATGTGGTGGACGGGTCTGCGGGCGGTGGGGGTGGCGGGGAGTATCCGCTGCAGGATGGGTTTGGGTGGAGTAATGGGGTTACGTTGGCGTTGTTGGATCGGTTGTGTGCGGAGGGGAAGCGGTGTGAGAGTGCGGGGGATGTTGGGGAGTGATCACTCAATCGCTTGCCGAGCGCGCTATGCAGTACTGCGCTGCGTAGTAGGTGGCGAGTATGCACAGGGATGCCAGGGGCAGGCCGCCGCCGAAGCGGTCCCAGGCTAGGGTGCAGTCGCTGATCACGAAGAGCACGGCGCCGAAGGCGGCCCAGTTCGTGCCGGCGGCTGTATCGGTGGAGTTGGGTGACCACGCGCGGGCCAAGGCGAGTGTGGCCATCAATGCGAGCACTACTACGTAGACGACGACCGGAATGCGTAGATCGCCGGGCAACAGCGGCCATAGGCCGGCCAAGTTGATGCCGGCGAACAGGGCGAGGAGTGCGCCTGCCAGCACCAACCCTTTCCCTGCCGTGAAGCCTGCACGGAAGGCGACGATGTAGCAGATGTGCGCGAGCAGGAAGGCGATCAGGCCGGGGACGAAGGCGTCGAAGGGAAGCATCAGAGCGATGTCGCCGATGCAGGAGAAGCCCATGCCGAGCAGGATGGCGCGGCTGTATGTTCGGGCGGTGATGGGGTGCGAGGTTGCCGGCCGGCGGCCGGCACTACGGGGTTCCGGTGCGTTGTTTTTCAGGGTTTGCCAGACTATTGCGGCTATCAACAGCGTGGTGAGCGGCTTGGCTACCCAATGCAGCCAGCGGCCGTCGCCGTCGAGCGACGCGCCGATGATGGCGGCTGTCGCCGCCAGCAAAATCGGCACGTCGCGGCGCAGGTTCACCGCGCCTTCCACAGCTCGGCCAGGCGGTCGGGCTTGCCGGCGATGCGCTCGAGCTTCGGATACTGCAGGCCGCCGTGGTAGTCGAGCTTGACGGTGTCGATGTGGTCGAAGTTCTTCACCAGCAGGGTGAGCGGTGCCTTGTCGGTCTTGGCTGCGGTCACGGCGTCTTTGAGGTCTTCGCCCTTGAACACGCGGCCGTTGAGTGCGAGCACGGTCATGCCCGGGGAGAGGCCGGCGTTGAAGGCGGGGCTGTCCCAGAGCACGTCGCTGATGGCGCCGGCGTCATTCACGGCCAGGCCCAGCGAGTACAGCAGGTTGGTGTTCTTGGCGCGGGTTTCCTGCGCCTTGAAGGCGTCGTTCGGGGTGTCGGTGTAGACCAGCTTCCAGCCCGCTGCTTCCAGCCCGCCGGTGAGCGGGCCGTGGCCGTCCAGGCGCTCGCGCAGGAAGCTCGCCCAGTCGTACGGAGCGATGCCGTTCAAGGTGCTGACGACTTCTTCGAACGTATACGGGTTCACGTTCCAGTCGCCGTCTTTCATGCCGAAGAACGCCTTGGCGAAATCGTCCAGGCTGCGCTTGTTGCCGGTGAGCGCGCGCAGCTTGCCTTCCACCTCCAACCACACCATCTGGCCGCCGGAGTAGTAGTCCTCGCTCATCTGGTAGTTGCGGTACGCCAGCGCGCGGCGCTGGGCGATGGTGGGGTCGTTGGTGGTGTCCTGCAGGTTGCGCCACGACAGACCAGGGCGACCGCGATCATAGGTCGCCGCTACGTTGGCGAGCATGTCTCGGGTCTGGTCGGTGGTCCACAGGCCCGAGCGCGCGGACAGCACATGGCCCCAGAACTGGGTCTGGCCTTCGTACAGCCAGAGCAGGCTGTCGCCCATGGGCACGTTGAAGTTGGCGGTGGTGAGGTCGGCGCCACGGCGGTACTTGCCGTTCCAGGAGTGGTTGAACTCGTGCGGCAGCAGGTCGCGGCCGAGCCAGGTCTTGTCCCACTCGGTGAAGTAGCCGGTGTCGCCGCTGTTTTCGCTGGAACGCTGGTGTTCGAGGCCGATGCCGCCGAGCTTGTCGGTCAGGGCCAGCAGGAATTCGTAGCGGTCGAAGTGGCGGGCGCCGTAGAGCTTGTAGATCTGCTGCACCAGCGCGCGATGGGCCTGCACTTGCTCGGGCTTGGCGACCAGCGATTTGGCGTCGTCGGCGAACACGTTGAGGTGCACCGGGACCTTGGCGCCGGGGTCGAGGTCGAACTGCTGGTAGTGGCGGCCGGCGTACAGCGGGGAGTCGACCAGATGGTCGTAGCTGATCGGCTTGAACACCACGGTGTCGCCGTCGCGGCGCTCGGTGTCCAGCGCGGTGGCGTAAGCCCAGCCGGGCGGCAGGGTGACGCTGGCCTGGGCCTGGATGTTGCGGGTATTCACGCCCGCCGGGTAGAGCGAGTTGGCGATCCACTGCAGGTTGAGCATTTCCGGGGTCATCACCACCCGGCCCTGCCCTGCGCCCTGCGAGGAGAGGAATTTGAATTCGGCGACGACTTCGCTGGCGCCCTGCGGTACGTCCACGGTGAAGGCGTACACGTTGTACGGGTCGCGCTTCCAGGTGAGTGGTTTGCCGTTGGCGGTGACCACCAGACCGGCGACCTTGTCGACCGGGCCGCTGGGCGAGTGCGCGCCGGGCAGCCATTGGGGGTACAGCAGGGTCAGCGGGCCGGGTTGGGCCGGCACGGTGGCCTTGACCTTGAAGATGCGGCGGCCGATGTCGCGTGCGTCCACGTCGATGCGCAGCAGGCCCGGGAAGGCGACGTCCTGCGGCGGTGGCGTCTGCGCGTGGGCACCGGTGGCGGTGGCGGCGAGAAGCACGGAGAGGACGGCGGCACGCAGTTTCATCGGGCGAAGGTTCCGGGGGCGAAACGTTCGATCCTAGACCTCGGGGGTGTGCCGCCCCATGGCCAAAGGTCACGGTTGGGGATCAGCTGATCAACCGCAACCGCAATTCCTTCGGCAGCGCGAACACCATCGATTCCGGCTCGCCGTCGAGTTCGCCGACGCCGGTGGCGCCCAGTTCCTTCAAGCGCTCGATCACGCCATCCACCAGCACCTGCGGCGCGGAGGCGCCGGCGGTGAGGCCGATATGCTTCTTGCCTACGACCCAGGCCGGGTCGATCTCATGCGCGCCGTCGATCAGGTACGACTCCACGCCATCACGGCGGGCCAGTTCGCTGAGGCGGTTGGAATTGGAGCTGTTCGGCGAACCGACCACCAGCACCAGGTCGCAGCGCTTGGCAAGGTCGCGCACGGCGTCCTGGCGGTTCTGGGTGGCGTAGCAGATGTCGTCGTTCTTCGGCCCCTGCATCGCCGGGAAGCGGGTGCGCAGGGCGTCGATGATGCCGCGGGTGTCATCCACCGAGAGCGTGGTCTGGGTGGTGTAGGCGAAGTTTTCCGGCTGGTTCAGTTCCAGCGTGGCCACCTGCTCCACGTCTTCGACCAGGTAGATGTGGCCGCTGCCGGCTTCCTGCTTCCACTGGCCCATGGTGCCTTCCACTTCCGGGTGACCGGCGTGGCCGATCAGCACCACGTCGCGGCCGGCACGGCAGTGACGGGCGACTTCGAAGTGGACCTTGGTCACCAGCGGGCAGGTCGCGTCGAACACCTTCAGGCCACGGCGCTCGGCTTCCTGGCGCACGGCCTGGGACACGCCGTGCGCGCTGAAGATCACGGTGTTGTTGTCCGGCACTTCGTCGAGCTCTTCGACGAAGATCGCGCCGCGCTGCTTGAGGTCGTCGACCACGAAGCGGTTATGCACCACTTCATGGCGCACGTAGATGGGCGCGCCCAGTGTTTCGATCGCGCGCTTGACGATCTCGATCGCACGATCGACACCGGCACAGAATCCACGCGGGTTGGCGAGCAGCACATCCATCAGACAGGTCTCCCGGCAGCGGCCGGCAAGGGGTTACGGGTTGGCATTATCCGCCTTTTTGGCGGTCTTGCCGTCGAACAGGCCGAACACGGCGATACCGATCGCGCCGACCACGATCGCCGCATCGGCGATGTTGAACGCGGGCCAGTAGTGCTCGCCCACGTACCACTGGATGAAGTCGACCACATGGCCGTGCACCTGGCGGTCGATGACGTTGCCGATGGCGCCGCCGATCACCAGCGCGTACGGCACCGCGCTGCGCCAGTGGGCGCGCGGGGTGCGCGAGAGCCAGAACGCCATCAGGCCGCTGATGCCCACCGCCAGGGCGGTGAAGAACCACAGCTGCCAGCCACCGGCGTCGCTCAGGAAACTGAACGCTGCACCGGTGTTGTAGGTGCGGTACCAGTTCCAGAAGCCGTCGATGACCGTGACCGGCTGGAACTCGGGCAGGCTGGACAGCACCCAGGCCTTGCTCCACTGGTCCAGGACGATGACCGCTGCGGAAAGCAGCAGCCACACCAGCGCGCTGGGACGCGGACGCGGGGCGGCCATCAGAACCACTTCCGGTCTTCGCCGGCACCGTCGACGTTGCTTGCGCAACGGCCGCACAGTTCCGGGTGGGCGGCCACCGAGCCGATGTCGGCGCGGTAGTGCCAGCAGCGTACGCACTTCTGCTTGGTGGTCGGCTGGGCGCTGACGAACACCTCGTCGGTGGTCGCCGGACGCACGCTGACGTCGCCGCTGATGAACAGGAAACGCAGCTCATCGGCCAGCGGCTGCCAGCGCACGGCGGTTTCCTCGCTGGCGGCAACCGTGATCTCCGCTTCCAGTGCAGCACCGATGGCACCGTTGGCGCGCATCGGCTCAAGCACCTTGGCGACCTGCTCGCGCAGGGCCAGCAGCTGATCGAAGTCGGCCGCGTTCAACGGGGCATCGGCCGGCAACGGGGCCAGGCCTTCGTACCAGGTGGCGAACAGCACGTTGTCCTTGCGCGCGCCCGGCAGGTAGCCCCACAGCTCGTCGGCGGTGAACGTCAGGATCGGCGCCACCCAGCGGGTGAACGCTTCGGCGATGTGGTACATCGCGGTCTGCGCCGAACGGCGGCCACGCGAGTCGGTCGGCATGGTGTACAGCCGGTCCTTGGTCACGTCCAGGTACAGCGAACCGAGGTCGACGCTGCAGAAGTTCAGCAGCAGCTGCACGATCTCGGCCATGTTGTAGCCGGTGTACGCCGCCTTGATCTTCTCCTGCACTTCCCAGGCGCGATGCACGATCCAGCGGTCCAGCGCGACCATCTCGGCCGGGGCCACCAGGTGCGCGGCCGGGTCGAAGCCGTCCAGGTTGCCGAGCAGGAAACGCGCGGTGTTGCGCAGGCGCCGGTAGGCGTCGGCGTTGCGCTTGAGGATTTCCTGCGACAACGACATTTCATTGCTGTAGTCGGCCGAGGCGATCCACAGGCGCAGGATGTCCGCGCCCAGGGTCTTCATGATGTCCTGCGGCTCGATGCCGTTGCCCAGCGACTTGGACATCTTGCGGCCCTTCTCATCCACGGTGAAGCCGTGGGTGAGGCACTGCTTGTACGGCGCATGGCGGTCGATGGCCACGCCGGTGAGCAGCGAGGACTGGAACCAGCCGCGGTGCTGGTCGGAGCCTTCCAGGTACAGGTCGGCCGGCTTGCCGAAGCCACGCGCGGCGAGCACGCCTTCATGGGTGACGCCGGAGTCGAACCAGACATCGAGGATGTCGGTGACCTTCTCGTAATGCGCGGCTTCATCGCCGAGCAGTTCGGCGGCGTCCAGCGCGTACCAGACGTCGATGCCGCCCTGCTCCACGCGATCGGCCACCTGCTGCATCAGTTCAACGGTGCGTGGATGCGGCTCGCCGGTTTCGCGGTGGGTGAACAGTGCGATCGGCACGCCCCACGTGCGCTGGCGGCTGATGCACCAGTCCGGGCGGCCGTCGACCATGCTGCCGATACGCGCCTTGCCCCAGCTCGGGAACCAGCCCACGCTGTCGATGGCGGCCATCGCGTCGCTGCGCAGGTTGGCCTTGTCCATCGAGATGAACCACTGCGGGGTGGCGCGGAACACCACCGGGGTCTTGTGACGCCAGCAGTGCGGGTAGCTGTGCACGATCTCGACGAAGGCGAGCAGCGCGCCGGAGTCGCGCAGCACGTCCACGATCAGCGGCTGCGCCTTCCACAGGTGCACGCCGGCCAGCACCACCTCGCCCGCCGGCGGGGTGGACGGCAGGTACACGCCGCGACCGTCGACCGGGTTGATCTGGCCGGCGTTGTAGTTGTCCATCAGCCCGTACTGCTGGCTGACCACGAAGTCTTCCTGGCCGTGGCCCGGCGCGGTGTGCACCGCACCGGTACCGTCTTCATCGGACACGTGCGCGCCGTTGAGCAGCGGGATGTCGCGCTGCGGGTAGAACGGATGGGCCAGCAGCAGGTTTTCCAGCGCGGCACCGGCGGCATGACCGTGCGCGACCACGTCTTCCACGCCGTAGCGGCGCAGCGCGCGCTCGGCGAGGCTGGCGGCGATCACCAGCCAGCGGCGCTTGCCGGCATGTGCCGGGCCTTCGACCAGCGCGTACTGGATGTCCGCACCGAGCGACACCGCCAGCGAGGCCGGCAGGGTCCACGGCGTGGTGGTCCAGATCGGCACGGCTACTTCGACATCGGCCGGCAGGGTCACGCCGAAGCGCGCAGCCAGCTGCGCGCTGTCGCGCGCCACGTAGGCCACGTCGATGGCCGGCGAGGTCTTGTCCTGGTATTCGATTTCCGCTTCGGCCAGCGCCGAGCCGCAGTCGAAGCACCAGTGCACCGGCTTGGCGCCGCGCACGATGTGGCCGTTGGCGAAGATCTTCGACAGCGCGCGGATCTCGTTGGCTTCGAAGTCGAAGCTGAGCGTCTTGTACGGGTTGTCCCAATCGCCGATCACGCCCAGGCGCTTGAAGTCGCGGCGCTGCAGCTCGATCTGCTCTTCAGCATACTCGCGGCACTTCTGGCGGAACTGTTCGGCATCGAGCTTGACGCCGACCTTGCCCCACTTCTTTTCGACCGCGATTTCGATCGGCAGGCCATGGCAGTCCCAGCCGGGCACGTACGGCGCGTCGAAGCCGGCCAGGTAGCGCGACTTGACGATGATGTCCTTGAGGATCTTGTTGACCGCATGGCCCAGGTGGATCTGGCCATTGGCATACGGCGGGCCGTCGTGCAGCACGAACAGCGGGCGACCCTGCGCGTTGTCGCGCAGGCGGGCGTACAGGCCCTCGTCTTCCCAGCGCGACAGAATGCCCGGCTCGCGCTTGGGCAGGTCGCCGCGCATCGGGAATTCGGTTGCCGGCAGATGAAGGGTGGCTTTGTAGTCCTGGCTCACGCAGTGGCTCGCAATCTGTGTTCGGAAAGGATGCGACGCGCCTGATCGGCGTCGCGGTGCATCTGGACGGTCAACGCCGCCAGGTCTTGGAACTTTTCTTCGTTGCGCAGCTTGGCGACGAATTCGACTTCGATGTGGCGGCCGTACAGGTCGCCCTGGAAGTCGAACAGGTGCGCTTCCAGCAGCGGCTCCACGCCGTCCACGGTGGGACGGGTGCCGAAGCTGGACACCGACGGCCACGGCTGGTCGAACACGCCGTGCACCCAGGTGGCATAGATGCCGGCCAGCGCGGGCGTCTTCGGGAAGCGCAGGTTTGCGGTCGGGAAGCCCAGGGTGCGGCCGAGCTGGCGCCCGCGCACGACACGGCCGCTGATCGTATACGGGCGACCGAGCAGGTCTGCGGCACGGTTGAAATCGCCTTCGCGCAGCAGCTGGCGGATGCGGGTGCTGGAAATGCGGTCGCCGTGCAGGTCCACCGCTTCGATCTCACCGGCGCTGAAGCCGAGCGTCTCGCCCATGGCCTGCAGCAGGGCCAAGTCGCCGCGACGGCGGTTGCCGAAGCAGAACTCCGGGCCGATCCACACTTCGCGCGCGCCCAGGCGCTGGGCCAGCAGCTGCTCGACGAAGGCTTCGGCGGGCATGGCGGCCATGCGCGCGTCGAAGCGCAGCAGGCCGATGGCGTCCACGCCGCACTCGCGCAGGATCGCCACCTTGTCGCGGGCCAGGGTCAGCCGCGGCGGCGGTTCGCCTTGGGCGAAGTACTCGCGCGGCAACGGTTCGAAGGCCACGGCCACGGCGGGCACGCCGAGCGCGCGGGCACGCGCCACCGCATGCCGCACCAGCGCGCGATGGCCCAGGTGCAGGCCGTCGAATGCGCCGATGCAGACTACGCTCCCTTGCGGGAACAGGGGCTTGCCTTCGATGGATCGGAACAAGGTGCTCATCTGATCGAGATCCGGCCCACCCGGGCCAACGTATTGCAATGCATGACCCTCAAGTATAGCCGGGCGTTGGGAGGAAGCAGCCACGCAGGGCGTGGCTCTACCGGAGGTGGTGGCGAATGGGTCTTCGATCAATGCTCGCGCAGGTGGCGCGGGCGGAAGCCCATGGCGACCAGGGCGACCAGGTAGGTCAGGCCGCCGCCGCCGACCAGCAGCGTGAGGTTGCCGATCCGGTGCCACTTGTCCATGCCGGTGAAGCCGGGCATCTGCCCGCGCAGCACCAGCAGCACCGCGACCATGGCCCCGCAGGCCAGCACCAGCCGGGCGACGTAACCGCCCCACCCTGCCTTCGGCTGATAGACGTCGGTCTTGCCCAGCCAGTACCAGAGCAGGCCCAGGTTCAGGTAACTGGACAACGCGCTGGCAATGCCCAGCGCGAGGTGCAGGCCGGGCTGCTTGCCCAGCGCGACCCAGACGCCCTGCGCCTTGAGCGCTTCGGGCACCATCACCTGGTACAGGATTGCCAGCAGGATGAAGTTGAAGACCATGTTGGCGACCAGCGCGACCAGGCCGGCACGCACCGGGGTGCGGGTGTCCTGGCGGGCGTAGAACGCCGGCAGCACCACCTTGAGCAGGGCGAAGGCCGGCAGCGCCAGGCTCAGGCCGTACACCGACAGCGCGGTCATGCGGGTGTCGAAGGCGGTGAACTGGCGGTACTGGAACAGCGTGGCGATCAGCGGCTCGGCCAGCAGCAACAGGCCGAGCATGGCCGGCACCGCGATCAGCAGCGTGGTGCGCAGGCCCCAATCCAGCGCGCTGGAGAAGCCCGCCTTGTCGGTGCTGACATGGTGGCGGGCCAGCGCCGGCAGGATCACCGTGCCCAGCGCCACCCCGAACACGCCCAGCGGCAGTTCCAGGAAGCGGTCGGCCAGCGACAGCCACGACTGCGAGCCGTCGGTCAGCTTGGCCGCGATCACTGTGTCCAGCAGCAGGTTGATCTGCGCCACCGACGAGCCGAACAGGGTCGGCACCATCAGGGTCAGCACCTTGCGCACGCCGGGGTGGTTCCAGCCCCAGCGCGGCAGGGTCAGCAGGTTGATGCCCTTCAGCGAAGGCAGCTGGAACAGCAGCTGCAGCATGCCGGCCGCCAGTACCGCCCAGCCCAGCGCGAGGATCTGCTTTTCCGGGGTGCCGCCCAGCCGCGGCGCCAGCCACAGCGCACCGGCGATCATGCAGACGTTGAGGATCACCGGGGTCAGCGCCGGCATGGCAAAGCGCTGGAAGCTGTTCAGCGCCCCGCCCGCCAGCGCGGTGAGCGACACGAACAGCAGGAACGGGAAGGTCAGCCGGAACAGGTCGACCAGCAGGCCGTGCTTGGCCGGGTCGGTCTCTACCCCGCTTGAGAACAGGGTGGCCAGCTGCGGCGCGAAGATCAGCGCCAGCGCGGTCACCAGCAGCAGCACCGCACCCAGGGTGCCGGCCACGCGCGACATCAACTCGCGCAGCTCTTCATGCGAGCGGGTTTCCTTCACTTCCGTGAACACCGGCACGAACGCGGTCGCGAATGAGCCTTCGGCGAACAGGCGGCGCAGGAAGTTGGGCACCCGGAAGGCGACCCAGAAGGCGTCGGTCACCGCATTGGTGCCGAACGTGGTGGTGATGAACTGGTCGCGGACCAGCCCCAGCACCCGTGAAATCATGGTCATGCTGCTGAAAGACAGCAGCCCGCGCAACATCCTTGGTGAACTCACCCGTGTTTCCTCTTGACAATTGACTTGACGTACATTTTTCGAGCCATCATACTTTCCAGCTTGCTGTTCCCATTACACCGATTTTTCAGGAAACCACCACTGTGGCCAATATCAAGTCCGCCAAGAAGCGCGCCAAGCAGACCGTCGTGCGCAACGCGCGCAATACGGCTCAGCGTTCGATGCTGCGCACCGCTGTCAAGAAGGTGATCAAGGCTCTGGATGCCAACGATGCCGCCGGCGCCGAGGCAGCCTTTGCCGTCGCCCAGCCGATCCTCGACCGTTTCAGCTCGCGTGGTCTGATCCACAAGAACAAGGCCGCTCGCCATAAGAGCCGCCTGACCGCCCGCATCAAGGCCCTCAAGGCTGCCTGATCCGGCGCAACGCCGCGCCACGCGCGGCGTGCGGTGAAAGAACCCGGCCCAGGCCGGGTTTTTTGCGTTGAGGTTCATGCGCAGCCGGGCAGAGCCCGGCTCTACGCGATGGGCGCCACAGAAAAACCCGGCCGAAGCCGGGTTTTCCATGAAAGCGACGGCAGCGTCAGAGCGCGTTGCGCGCATCCGCTTCGTCTTCCTTCTGGCGGTCGAAGAACGCCATGATGTTGGTCATGATCGGCCAGGTGCCTTCACGGCCCAGCGCCGAGACCAGGTACCACGGCTGGGTCCAGCCCAGCTCGGCGATGATCTTCTCGGCCGCGGCCTTGGCCTCGTCCTCGAACATCAGGTCAGCCTTGTTCAGCACCAGCCAGCGCGGCTTTTCCAGCAGCTCCGGGTCGTGCTTGGCCAGCTCGCGCTCGATCGCACGGACCTGCTCGATCGGCGAGATTTCCACGCCGCCTTCCATCGGGGAGATGTCCACCAGGTGCAGCAGCAGGCGGGTACGCTGCAGGTGGCGCAGGAACTGCGCGCCCAGCCCGGCCCCGTCGGCCGCACCTTCGATCAGGCCGGGAATGTCGGCGATCACGAAGCTGCGGTAGTTCTCCACGCGCACCACGCCCAGGTTGGGGTAGAGGGTGGTGAACGGGTAGTCGGCCACCTTGGGGGTGGCAGCGGACACGGCGCGGATCAGGGTGCTCTTGCCGGCATTGGGGAAGCCCAGCAGGCCCACGTCGGCCAGCAACTTCAGCTCCAGCTTGAGCAGGCGCTCTTCGCCCTCCTCGCCCGGCAGCGACTGGCGCGGCGAGCGGTTGGTGGAGCTCTTGAAGTGCATGTTGCCCAGGCCGCCCTTGCCGCCCTTGGCCACCAGCAGGATGTCGTCATGCTGGACCAGGTCGCCGATGACTTCGTCGGTGGCGACGTTGATGATCACGGTGCCGACCGGCACGGTGATGATGAGATCTTCGCCGCCCTTGCCGTAGGCCTGGCGGCCCATGCCGTTCTCGCCGCGCTGCGCCTTGAAGATGCGCTCGTGGCGGAAGTCGACCAGGGTATTGAGGTTTTCGTCGGCGCGGATGTACACGCTGCCGCCATTGCCGCCGTCGCCGCCGTCCGGGCCGCCCAGCGGAATGAACTTCTCGCGACGGAAACCGACGCAGCCGTTGCCGCCATTGCCGGCGGTAACCTGGATTTCTGCTTCGTCTACAAGTTTCATGATTCTGGATGCCACCTGGAGGCGGTAGGCACGGAACGCGCCCGACCGCAGAGTCTAACGTGAAAAACAAAAGCCCCGCCGAGGCGGGGCTTTCGCAAGCGGCCCCACGCCTAGGCGGGGGCGACGCCCGGGTGTCGCGAAGCTCAGGCTTCGGCGACGACGCTGACGGTACGACGCTTCTTCGGGCCCTTCACCGAGAACTCCACCTTGCCGTCGACCAGCGCGAACAGGGTGTGGTCACGGCCGAGGCCGACGCCGGCGCCCGGATGGAACTGGGTGCCGCGCTGACGCACGATGATGTTGCCGGCATCGATGGCCTGGCCACCGAAGATCTTGACGCCGAGGTACTTCGGGTTGGAGTCGCGACCGTTGCGCGATGAGCCTACGCCCTTTTTATGTGCCATGACTGCTTCTCCTGATTACTTGCTGCCACCGGCGATGCCGGTGATCTCGATTTCGGTGTAGTACTGACGGTGACCCTGGCGCTTCATGTGGTGCTTACGGCGACGGAACTTGATGATCCGGACCTTGTCAGCACGACCCTGGGACACGACCTTGGCGGTGACCGAGGCGCCCTTCAGCGCGTCGCCCAGCTTGATGCCGTCGCTGTCGCCCAGCATCAGGATTTCGTCGAACTTGATCTCGTTGCCGACTTCGACTTCGAGCTTTTCAACGCGGAGCGTTTCGCCCTGCGCCACGCGGTATTGCTTACCGCCGGTTACCAGTACTGCGTACATGACCAGACTTCCTCTGTAGTTATTGTGGTCTATGGACTGCCGCCATCGAGGGCGGACAGAAGCGGGATTTTAATGACTGCACCGGGTCCGGGTCAACCCACCCCCTGCCCCGGGCGGCCAGGGCCTGAACCCCGTTCAGGTTCAGGCCCGCCGGGTCTCAATAGATGAGACGGCGGGCTGGCAATGTCGCCGATTGCCCCCAAATCCCAAGCTCGGTAGGCTGACCGATTGCCGGCCAGAGCCCCACAACGGATCCCCCATGGCGATGGATTTCATCCGCATCCGCGGCGCGCGGACGCACAACCTCAAGAACATCGATCTCGACCTGCCCCGCGACAAGCTGATCGTGATCACCGGCCTGTCCGGTTCGGGCAAGTCGTCGCTGGCGTTCGACACCATCTATGCAGAAGGCCAGCGCCGCTACGTGGAGTCGCTGTCGGCGTATGCGCGGCAGTTCCTGAGCGTGATGGAAAAGCCGGACCTGGACCATATCGAAGGCCTGTCCCCGGCGATCTCGATCGAGCAGAAGTCGACCTCGCACAACCCGCGTTCGACGGTCGGCACGATCACCGAGATCTACGACTACCTTCGCCTGCTGTACGCCCGCGTCGGCAGCCCGCGCTGCCCCGACCACGGCTACCCGCTGGAAGCGCAGACCGTGAGCCAGATGGTCGACCACGTGCTCACGCTGGACCCGGAGCAGCGCTACATGCTGCTGGCGCCGGTGATCCGCGAGCGCAAGGGCGAGCATGCGCAGGTGTTCGACCAGCTGCGCGCGCAGGGCTTCGTGCGCGTGCGCGTGGACGGCGCGCTGCATGAGATCGACGCGGTGCCGCCGCTGGCGCTGCGCCAGAAGCACACCATCGAGGCGGTGATCGACCGCTTCCGCCCGCGCGAGGACATCAAGCAGCGCCTGGCCGAAAGCTTTGAAACCGCGCTGAAGCTGGGCGACGGCATGGTCTCGGTGCAGTCGCTGGACGTGGAAGACGCGCCGGCGCACCTGTTCTCGTCCAAGTACAGTTGCCCGGTCTGCGACTACTCGCTGCCCGAGCTGGAACCGCGCCTGTTCTCGTTCAACTCGCCGGTGGGCGCCTGCCCGGGCTGCGACGGCCTGGGCATGGCCGAGTTCTTCGATCCCTCGCGCGTGGTGGTGCACCCGGAGCTGTCGCTCTCGGCCGGTGCCGTGCGCGGCTGGGACCGCCGCAACGCCTATTACTTCCAGCTGATCGCCTCGCTGGCCAAGCACTACAAGTTCGACGTGGACGCGCCGTGGCAGAGCTTGTCCGACAGCGTGCGCCAGGCGGTGCTGTACGGCAGCGGCGATGAAACCATCACCTTCACCTACTTCACCGAAAACGGCGGCCGCACCCAGCGCAAGCACCGCTTCGAGGGCATCATTCCCAACCTCGAGCGCCGCTACAAGGAAACCGAGTCGGCCGCGGTGCGCGAAGAGCTGGCCAAGTACATCAGCGAACGCAACTGCCCGGAATGCAACGGCCAGCGCCTGAACCGCGCGGCGCGCAACGTGTTCGTGGCCGACCGTGCGCTGCCGGAACTGGTGGTGCTGCCGATCGACGAAGCGCTGAAGTTCTTCAGCGGCATGACCCTGCCCGGCTGGCGCGGCGAGATCGCCGGCAAGATCGTCAAGGAGATCGGCGAGCGCCTGGGCTTCCTGGTCGATGTGGGCCTGGATTACCTCACGCTGGAGCGCAAGGCGGACACGCTGTCCGGCGGCGAAGCGCAGCGCATCCGCCTGGCCAGCCAGATCGGCGCCGGCCTGGTCGGGGTGATGTACGTGCTCGACGAGCCATCCATCGGCCTGCACCAGCGCGACAACGAGCGCCTGCTCGGCACCCTGACCCGCCTGCGCGACCTGGGCAACACGGTGATCGTGGTCGAGCATGACGAAGACGCGATCCGCCTGGCCGACTACGTGCTGGACATCGGTCCGGGCGCGGGCGTGCATGGCGGCGAGATCGTCGGCCAAGGCACCCTGCAGGACATCCTGGAGGCGCCGCGTTCGCTCACCGGCCAGTACCTCTCGGGCAA
Organism: Stenotrophomonas aracearum; assembly: GCF_031834615.1. NCBI lineage: Bacteria > Pseudomonadati > Pseudomonadota > Gammaproteobacteria > Lysobacterales > Lysobacteraceae > Stenotrophomonas > Stenotrophomonas aracearum. Next base: position 1,243,171 of record NZ_CP115543.1, on the reverse strand, counting down.
GCGCGCCATCGAGATCCCGGCGCGCCGGCACAAGCCGAACCCGAAGATGACCCTGCACCTGCGCGGGGCCAGCGGCAACAACCTCAAGGGCGTGGACCTGGACATTCCGTCGGGCCTGCTGACCTGCATCACCGGCGTGTCCGGTTCGGGCAAGTCGACCCTGATCAACGACACGCTGTTCTCGCTGGCCGCCAACGAGATCAACGGTTCCTCGCACCCGATCGCACCGTACACGTCGGTCGATGGCCTGGACCTGTTCGACAAGGTGGTGGACATCGACCAGTCGCCGATCGGTCGCACGCCGCGTTCCAACCCGGCCACCTACACCGGCCTGTTCACGCCGCTGCGCGAGCTGTACGCGCAGGTGCCGGAAGCGCGTGCGCGCGGTTATTCGCCGGGGCGTTTCAGCTTCAACGTGCGCGGCGGCCGCTGCGAGGCGTGCCAGGGCGATGGCCTGATCAAGGTGGAGATGCACTTCCTGCCGGACGTGTACGTGCCCTGCGACGTGTGCCATGGCAAGCGCTACAACCGCGAAACGCTGGAGATCCTGTACAAGGGCTACAACATCAACGACGTGCTGCAGATGAACGTCGAAGATGCGCTGAAGCTGTTCGAGCCGGTGCCGAGCATCGCGCGCAAGCTGGAAACGCTGGTCGACGTGGGCCTGAGCTACATCAAGCTGGGCCAGAGCGCGACCACGCTGTCCGGCGGTGAAGCGCAGCGCGTGAAGCTGTCCAAGGAGCTGTCGCGCCGCGATACCGGGCGCACCCTGTACATCCTGGACGAGCCGACCACCGGCCTGCACTTCCACGACATCGAGGCGCTGCTCGGCGTGCTGCACAAGCTGCGCGACGAGGGCAACACGGTGGTGGTGATCGAACACAACCTGGACGTGATCAAGACCGCGGACTGGATCGTCGACCTGGGGCCGGAAGGCGGCCACCGTGGCGGCACCATCCTGGTTACCGGCACGCCGGAAGACGTGGCGGCGCACCCGGCGTCGTACACCGGCCAGTTCCTGGCCAAGATGCTGCCCTCCACCAGCGCGCGCCCGGAGCGCCCGGCGGCGACGGCCAACAAGCCGGACGCCCGCCCGCCGCGCAAGGCCAAGCCGGAAAAGCCGGCCAAGGTCGCCAAGAAGGCGGTCGCGGCCAAGCGCGCCACCACGCCCAGCAAGACCAGCCCTGCCAAGACCCCGAAGGCGAAGAAGAAGTAATGATCAGCGAACACAAGATCCTGGCCCGCGTACCGATCAGCGTGCGCTGGCGCGACATGGACAGCATGGGCCACGTCAACAACGCCAAGTACATTTCCTACCTGGAAGAAGCGCGCGTGCGCTGGATGCTGGGCGTGGAAGGCGTGTCGATGACCGACCGCATCGCCCCGGTGGTGGCCGCCACCAACGTGAACTACCGCCTGCCGATCGTGTGGCCCAACGACATCGTGGTGGAGCTGTTCGTCGAACGCCTGGGCAACAGCAGCGTGACCATCGGCCACCGCATCGTGGACCAGAAGAACGACAGCACGCTGTATTCGGACGGGAATGTGGTCGTGGTCTGGATGGACACCCAGACCGGCAAGAGCGCCCCGCTGCCGGACGCGATCCGCAGCGCGTCGAGCTGACGCCCTGCAACAGCCTTTTTCGATTTGAGGTCATGCCCTACCGCACGTGGACACCCCACGTGCGGTCGACCGGGGTGCGACCCTACCGGCGCACCTTCAACGTTCCATCCACCTTGCGCCCGTCCTGCAGGCTCAGGCGCACGGGCAGCTCTGCCCCTTCCGTCACTTTCACCACCGGCTCCATCAGCATCAGGTGCAGCCCGCCCGGTTTCAGTGTGACCTCCTTCCCCGGCGCGATCGGCAACGTCTCCACTGCGCGCATCCGGCTGACGCCATCGGCCAGGGTGGTCTCGTGCAGCGACACATCGTCGAAAGCCTTGCTGCCCACGCCGACTACGGTCACGGCAGCCTTGCAGTCATTCCGGATGGTTCCGTAGCCAGCCGCCATCGTCATCCCCGGCGGCGGCAACCGCACCCAGCCTCCAGTGAGGCTGACACACGCCGGTTCCGCAGCACCGGCCGATGCTGCGGCCGCACACAGGCCCAACAATACGCACACGAATGGTTTGGTTATCATCGCCTCAGTTCCCTGCCCGCAACGAGATCGCAGCATGACGACGCTTATCGAGGTGATCAACCATGGCCCCATCCGTGAGCTGCGGCTGGCCCGCCCGCCGGTCAACGCGCTGGACACCGAGCTGTGCCGTCACCTGATCCACGCGATCAACCAGGCCATGGCCGATGACGTGCACGGCCTGGTGCTGTCGGGCAGCGAGCGCATCTTCAGCGCCGGCATGGACGTGCCGCACCTGCTCAGCCATGGCGAGGACAGGCACAAGCTGCTGGACAGCTGGCAGGCGTTCTTCGGCGCGGTGCGTACCCTGGCCGAAAGCCGGATCCCGGTGGTGGCCGCGCTGACCGGGCACGCTCCGGCCGGCGGCTGCGTGCTGGCGCTGTGCTGCGACTACCGGATCATGGCGCGCAGCACCGACCCGGCGCAGCCGAACGTGATCGGCCTGAACGAAGTGCAGGTGGGGCTGGTGGCGCCGGAAGGCATCCAGCGGCTGATGCGCCGCGTGGTCGGCCACCACCGGGCCTCGCAGCTGCTGATCGGCGGCGAGATGGTGCCGGCCGAGCGTGCGCTGGAAATCGGACTGGTGGACGAACTGGTCGCCCCCGCCGACGTGGTGCCGCGTGCGGTGGCCTGGCTGGGTCGCCTGCTGAAGCTGCCCCGGCAGCCGATGCTGCACACCCGCAGCGTCGCCCGCGCCGACCTGCACGAGGCCCTGCACGCCGACCTGATCCAGCTGGACCGCTTCGTGGAGGCCTGGTACGCGCCGGACGCCCAGCAGGCCCTGCAGACCCTCGTAGAGCGCCTGGGTAGTGCCGGCCGCCGGCCGGCTCCCGACGCTGCCTGACACCGCTTGGAGCCGGCCGGCGGCCGGCACTACGGCGTACGTGCTCGTTGTACGTACGGAATACCTGACGCCGGCGGCCCGCGCCAACGGACACGTATAATCCCTCATTCCTTTGCCACCCCATGGCCGCCGCCTTGTCCCAGCCGCAAGAACCCGTCGTTTCCGAGCTGATCGACCTGCTCACGCTCGAGCGCCTGGAAGACAACCTGTTCCGTGGCCAGAGCCGCGATATCGGCACCAAGTACGTGTTCGGCGGGCAGGTGCTGGGCCAGGCGCTGTCGGCCGCGCAGGCGACCGTGGACAACGGCCGCCACGTGCATTCGCTGCACGCCTACTTCCTGCGCGCCGGCAACATCGACCACCCGATCGTCTACGACGTGGACCGCACCCGCGATGGTGGCAGCTTCTCGGTGCGCCGGGTCACTGCCATCCAGCACGGCAAGGTGATCTTCTTCTGCGCGGCCTCGTTCCAGCAGGCCGAGAGCGGCGCCGAGCACCAGCACAAGATGCCGGACGTGCCGCAGCCGGAAGACATCGAACCGAACCGCCCGCTGCCGCAGGAAGTGCTGGAGCGCCTGCCGATCAAGGTGCAGCGCTGGCTCTCGCGCGGCGGTCCGTTCGAGTTCCGCCACGTGTACCCGCGCGACGAACTGCACCCACCCAAGCGCCCGCCCTACCACCAGGTGTGGCTGCGCCTGAACGAAAAGGTCGGCGATGCGCCGGAGCTGCACCAGGCGCTGCTGGCGTACGCCTCGGACTTCCACCTGCTGGGTACCGCGACCTTCCCGCACGGGATCAGCTACTACCAGCCGCACGTGCAGATGGCCTCGCTGGACCACGCGATCTGGTTCCACCGCCCGTTCCGCGCCGACGACTGGCTGCTGTACTCGCTGGACAGTCCCAGCGCGCAGGATTCGCGCGGGCTGGCACGTGGCCAGTTCTACACCCGTAACGGCATCCTGGTTGCCAGCACCGCGCAGGAAGGTTTGATCCGCGTGGTCGACGACAGTGCCGCGGCCGCCGCCGTACCGGCCAAGGAATAATCCGCCATGCGTCAGATCTTCAGCAGCCAGCGCGTTGAAACCGTGGAAGGCGTGGCCCAGCTGCTGCGCGATGCCGGTATCGAGGTGCGCATCACCAACGGCCGTTCGTACCACAGCAAGCGCGGCAGCCAGTTCAGCTACCTGGACACCAGCAAGGCCAGCACCCACCCGACCCTGTGGGTGGTGCACGCCAACGACCAGCCGCGCGCCCGCGAAATCCTGCGCGACGCACGCCTGCTGGAAACCACCCGGCGCGACCACCCCACCGCCGAATTCGCCTTCCGCGACCAGGTCGCCGAAACCGGCCCGCGCCGCAACTGGGCCTGGCGCATCCGCATCGGCCTGCTGCTGGTCATCGCCGCCGTGGCCATGGTGGTGATGATGCGCCACCGTAGCGCGCCCATCGCGGTGCCAGCGCCCGCGCCGACACAGCAGCAGCCGACGGCAGCCCCTCCGGCGCAGGAAGAGGAAGAAATCCGCGTCCGCATCGAACCGGCCAAACAACCGTAGCGACACGCCACGCGTGTCCCACGGGATCCCAACCCGGTCACATTCCCCGCCCCACCCCGTCATGATGTCACCACCCGCCGGGATCGACGCCATGACCACCCTGCCCCTGACCGACACGCTGGAACGCGAACTGCCCGCCGCCGCCAGCGGCTGCCAGCAGTCCTATGGCCGTATCGTGCTGGCCTGCCAGAACACCGTCACCGCCATCGCGCTGGCGATCACCCGCGACGTGCAGGCCAGCGAAGACATCGCGCAGGAAGCCTTCATCAAGGGCTGGCAGCAGCTCAACCAGCTGCACAACACCGCCAGCTTCCTGCCCTGGCTGCGCCAGATCACCCGCAATCTCGCCCGCGACTGGCTGCGCGCGAATCGTGGCCGGCCGTTGTCCGGCGAAGCCGCCGAGATCGCGATCAGCATGGCCGCCGACCCCAGCCCCAGCGCGCCGGACTACCTGCAGCGGGTGGAGGAAGAACTGGCTGCAGAGGAAATCATCTCGGCACTGCCCGAAGACAGCCGCGAAACCCTGTTGCTGTATTACCGCGAAGGACAGCGCTCGCAGCAGGTGGCCGACCTGCTCGGCCTCAGCGACGCCGCCGTGCGCAAGCGCCTGTCGCGTGCACGTGCCAGCGTGCGCGAGGAAATGCTGCGTCGATTCGGGGAGTTCGCACGTGGCAGCGCGCCCGGGGCTGCGTTCGCCACCACGGTCGTGTCGATGGTGATCATTGCTGCGCCCGGCACCGCCAGTGCCGCGATCCTGCTGGGCACCGGCGTGGGGGTGGGCAGCGGCAAGTTGGGACTGGGCGGCGCCAGCCTGACCGGCGGTGCCGCGATGGGCTCGCTGGGCGCAGCGGTCAGCCAGACCCCGCTGATGAGCCCCGGGATGGGTTTGGGCGTGGCGATCACCGCCATGCTCGGCGGCATCATCGGCAGCTATCTCGGCGGACGCTACCTGCTGTGCTACACCGAAACACCGTCCGAGCGCGCTGCCGTCTTTCGCTTCGTGCATTACAGCACCTTCACCGCCATGCTCGTCTGCATGGCCGTACTCGCGTTGACGACGCTGCACGCGCCGCTGCACTGGCCACTGATCGTCATGGTGCTGGGCACCGGCGTGGTGAACTACCAGTGCCTGGTGCCCCTGCAACGGATCATGGCGCCGATGATCGCGCGCGATGCGGCGCGGCACGGGCGCAAAGGGCCGAGCTGGGTGTATCAGTCGATGTATGGTCGGCCTGCGTTGATCGTGACCAACCTGTTGGTGGTCGGCATCGTGCTGGCGATGGCGTGGGATGCCCGGTTGATCTGAAACATGAAAAGCGCCGGTCAGTGACCGGCGCTTTGTTTTCGCATGATGAGACCGTTGCGTGGTTGCCGGGCAGGGCCCGGCACTACCTCAGCGGGGCGACTTGTCGCCGCGCTTGCCGGCGAAGGGCGACTTCGCGGCGTCGAACTCGGCCTTGCTCAGCTGGCCGTCCTTGTTGGTGTCGGCGGCGGCGAACCACGCGTCACGGTGCTGCTTCATGCCCAGCTCGCGATCGGTCTTGTCCAGGTAGCCGTCCTTGTTGACGTCCATCTTGTCGAACCGTTCGGCCAGGCGCGGGTCGGCCTTGGCTTCTTCACGGCTGATGCGGCCGTCCTTGTTCGCGTCCAACTTTTCCATCCGCTCATGGCCGCCACCCGGGCCACGCCCGTGGCGCTTGCCCTGCCAGCGCGGCATTTCCTCGCGCGAGAGCTTGCCGTCCTTGTTGGTGTCCAGGCTGTCGAACTTTTCGGCCAGGCGCGGTGCCTTGACGGCTTCGGTGCGGTCGACGAACCCGTCGCCGTTGGTATCCAGCTTCGCGCGGGCCGGCGCAGCTGGCGCGGTCGGGGTATCGGCCGCCACCGCCAGGCCGGCAGCGCCGGTGGTCATCAGCAGGGCCAGCAGCAGGAGGGGTTTGCGGTTGCGCATGGTGTACTCCGGTTGTTCGGGGGGAAGCGTCGTGCGGTGCTCGGCACCCACGGGAGAGAAAACGCCCGCACGCCGCCCGCGTTGACAGCCGCCCCGGCCGCGTTAATCCGCCAGACAGTCGCGGCGCCTGCGACGCCCCGGCGCTATGCTGTGGGCATGGCGATCCACACCGACCGCGACGACGAGCTGCGCCTGTTCCAGACCGGGGACCATCCCTGTGGCTACTGGCCGGACCGGGCTGCGCGCGACCTGGTGCTGGATCCGCACGACCAGCGCCTGGGCAGCCTGTACCCGATGGCCCTGAGCTGGGGCTTCCGCCGCTCCGGCGACCTGGTCTACCGCCCGCACTGCGCCAACTGCCACGCCTGCGTCTCGGTCCGCGTGCCGGTGGCCCGCTTCGCCCCCGACCGCAGCCAGCGCCGCTGCCTGGCGCGCAACGACGACCTGGAAGTACGCATCGTCGCCGCCGAGCAGACCGACGAGCAGTTCGCGCTCTACCACCGCTACCTGACCCATCGCCATGCCCAGGGCGGCATGGACGAACACGGCCCGCACGAGTTCGACCAGTTCCTGATCGGCCGGTGGTCGCAGGGCCGCTTCCTGGAGGTCCGCGGGCCTGCCGTGGACGGCCACCGCGGCCCCCTGCTGGCGGTGGCGGTCACCGACGTCACCACGCACGGCCTCTCGGCGGTCTACACCTTCTTCGACCCCGACCACGCCCATCGCGGCCTGGGCACCTTCGCGATCCTGCAGCAGATCGCCTGGGCCCGGCGCGAGCAGCTGTCGCACCTGTACCTGGGCTACTGGATCCGCGGCCACCGCAAGATGGACTACAAGCGCCGCTTCCGTCCGCTGGAGGCCTACGACGGCCGCCGCTGGCACGCGTTCGACGACGCCCGCGACGGCATTTGACCCGCCATTGCAACGCGCGCCCGTGCAGAATAGGCGCATGAAAGCCCATCCCCTGATAATCGCCCTGGCCCTGCTCTGCGGCGCCTGCGCGCAAACCTCGACCAAGACCGCCGCCATGCCGGATGCCTCCCCCGCGCCGCTGCGGATCGCCACCTACAACACCTCGCTGTACAGCGACGAGACCGGCGGCCTGATCGCCGAACTCGAAGGCGACAGCGCGCACGCGCGCAAGATTGCCGCCGTGCTGCAGCAGGTCCGTCCCGATCTGGTGCTGCTCAACGAATTCGACTTCGACGACGCCCACCGCGCCGCCGACCTGTTCCAGCAGCGCTACCTGGAAGTGGCCCAGCCCGGCGGCGGCGAGCCCCTGCACTTCGCGTACCGCTACCTGGCCCCGGTCAACACTGGCGTGCAGAGCGGCCTGGACCTGGACAACAACGGCCAGATCGGCGGCGACGGCCGCGCCCGCGGCAACGACGCCTGGGGCTACGGCCTGCACCCGGGGCAGTACGGCATGCTCGTGCTCTCGCGTTACCCGATCGACGAGGCCAAGGTGCGCAGCTTCCAGCTGCTGAAGTGGAGCACGATGCCCGGCGCACTGCGCCCGATCGACCCGCGCACCGGAAAATCGTTCTACAACGACCACGTCTGGTCGCAGCTGCGCCTGTCCTCCAAGTCACATTGGGACGTCCCGGTGAACACCCCCAACGGCGTCGTCCACGCCCTGGTCTCGCACCCCACGCCGCCCGTGTTCGACGGCCCGGAAAAGCGCAACGCCGCGCGCAACCACGACGAACTGCGCCTGTGGCAGGAGTACCTCTCCGCCGGCGACAAGCCGTGGCTCTGCGATGACCGCGGCCAGTGCGGCGGCCTCGCCCAGGACGCCCGCTTCGTGATCCTCGGCGACCTCAACAACGATCCCGTAGACGGCGATGGTCGCCATGAAGGCATCGTCGAACTGATCGAAAACCCGCGCGTGCTGCGTTACCCCACCCCGCGCAGCGTCGGTGCCGAACAGACCAGCCTGGCGTACGCCGAAAAGGGCATCGTCCGGAAGGGCGCCCCGTTCCACGCCACCGGCGATTTCGGCCCCAAGTCCGGCACCATGCGCCTGGATTACGTGCTGCCGTCGGTGGGGTTCAGTTACATCGGCAGCGGCGTGTTCTGGCCGGCGAATGAAGCGCCCGAAGCGAAGATCGCAGATGGCAGCGACCACCACCTGGTGTGGGTGGACGTGCGGTAAAAGCGAAGTTTCGATTGTTTGAATGCGTTACCGGGCGCGGGATGTGTGCGTGCGGTTGGTTGGGACCCAACCCTACCGGCGTCATGACAATCGATGCATTCGGTCGGCCGCCGTTTCCATCCGCAACACGCATTCCATCGGGGGCGACCGGCGGGTAGCCCCCGGAGAGACGCTAGAAAACATGGATGTTTTCTAGCAGCCCCCATGGACGGGTTCACGGCGTGTCTCGGAGCGGGGCTGCCCGACGGTCGCCCCAGCACGTAACAACAGAAACGCCAACGCTTTAGGCGCGCAACTCGATCGAAATAGCCTCAGCCGCCTCACGCGCAATCTTCCGCGCTTCGTCAACATCAGCGCCGCGCGCCAACGTAACCCCGACGCGCCGATGCCCATGCACGCTCGGCTTCCCGAACAGGCGCAACGCCGTGTCCGGATGCACCAATGCGGCCTCCACGTTGCCGAATACCGGCACGCCCTCGCCGTGCGCCAGCATCGCGCACGACGCCGACGGACCGCTCTGGCGGATCAGCGGAATCGGCAGGCCCAGGATCGCCCGCGCATGCAGCGCGAATTCGCTCAGCTCCTGCGACGCCAGCGTCACCAGCCCCGTGTCGTGCGGGCGCGGCGACACCTCGCTGAACCACACCTCGTCGCCCTTCACGAACAACTCCACCCCGAACAACCCCCAACCGCCCAGGTCGTCGGTGATCGCCCGCGAAATCTCCTCCGCACGCGCCAGCGCCGCCCGCGACATCGGCTGCGGCTGCCAGCTCTCCCGATAGTCCCCGTCCTTCTGCCAATGCCCGATCGGCGCACAGAACGACGTCCCGCCCGCATGCCGCACCGTCAGCAGCGTGATCTCGTAATCGAAATCGATGAACCCCTCCACGATGCAGCGCCCCGCACCCGCCCGACCGCCGGTCTGCGCGTACTCCCACGCCGCCGCGATATCGTCCTCGCCGCGCAGCGTGCTCTGACCCTTGCCCGACGACGACATCACCGGCTTCACCACGCACGGCAGCCCGATCGCCGCCACCGCCGCCCGGTACTCCGCCTCCGTATCCACGAACCGGTACGGCGAGGTCGGCAAACCCAGCGTCTCCGCCGCCAGCCGCCGGATGCCCTCGCGGTCCATCGTCAGCCGCGCCGCGCGCGCCGTCGGCACCACCCGCTGCCCGGTTTCCTGCTCCAGCTGCACCAGCGTCTCGGTATGGATCGCCTCGATCTCCGGCACGATCAGGTGCGGCTTCTCCGCCGCGATCAGCGCCCGCAGCGCCATCGCATCCAGCATGTCGATCACATGCGACCGGTGCGCCACCTGCATCGCCGGCGCGTTCTCGTACCGGTCCGCCGCGATCACCTCCACCCCCAGCCGCTGCAGCTCGATGGCGACCTCCTTGCCCAGTTCGCCCGAGCCCAGCAGCAGGACACGGGTGGCGGAGGGGGACAGCGGGGTGCCGAGGGTAATCATGGTGCGTTCCGGACATCGGGGGCGGGAACGCATTGTAGGATCTTGCCGGTTGCAGATGTGATATCAATCTGATATCACTATCCAAAACCACCCGCAAAGGATGCCCCGCCATGAAAGAAAAGCCTGTCCGCTCGCTCTCCGGCCTGCCCTTCCTGCTGGCCGTCCTGGCCCTGTTGGCGGTGGCTGCATGGTTGTTCTTCTCAGGGGTGGAGCGCGGCAACGTCAACCCGCTGTTGATCGTCGGCGGCCTGCTGCTCGGCCTGGCAGCCCTGTTCAGCCTGACCGGCCTCTACACCGTCCAGCCCAACCAGGCCGCCGTGCTCAGCCTGTTCGGCAAGTACGTCGGCACCGTCAAGGACAACGGCCTGCGCTGGAACAACCCCTTCTTCAGCAAGAAGAAGGTCAGCCAGCGCGTGCGCAACTTCGAAAGCGGCAAGCTCAAGGTCAACGAACTGGATGGCAGCCCGATCGAGATCGCCGCCGTCATCGTCTGGCAGGTCGTGGACGCCTCCGAAGCGGTCTACAACGTCGACGACTACGAAAGCTTCGTGCACATACAGTCCGAATCGGCGCTGCGCGCGATGGCCACCAGCTACCCGTACGACCAGCATGAAGAAGGCCAGCTCTCGCTGCGCAGCCATGCCGCCGAGATCTCCCAGCACCTGAAGGACGAACTGGCCGAACGCCTGGCCGACGCCGGCGTGCAGGTACTCGACGCCCGCATCAGCCACCTCGCCTACGCTCCGGAAATCGCCCAGGCCATGCTGCAGCGCCAGCAGGCCAACGCCGTGATCGCCGCACGCACCCGCATCGTAGCCGGCGCGGTCGGCATGGTCGAAATGGCCCTGTCCGAACTGCAGAAGAACAACGTCGTGCAGCTGGACGAAGAGCGCAAGGCGCAGATGGTCGGCAACCTGCTCACCGTGCTGTGCTCCGACCGCGGCACCCAGCCGATCGTCAACGCCGGTTCGTTGTACTGAGCATGAGTGAGAAGAAAGCCTACCCGCTGCGTATCAATGCCGACGTGCTGGCGGCGGCGCAGCGCTGGGCCGACGACGAGCTGCGCAGCCTCAACGCGCAGATCGAGTACGTGCTGCGCGACGCACTGCGCAAGGCTGGACGCCTTCCCAAACCCGCACCTGATCCGGAGAGCAAGGAATGAGCAAGCGCTGGACGTACCTGACCGTGGAAGTGAAGCCCTCGTGGACCGGTTTGAAGCCTGAAGACCTGCAGGCCGAAATGAACCGCCAGGGCCAACTCGGCTGGGAGCTGGTGAACGTACTGCAGGGCACCCCGATGGGCGTGGCGTTGCTGTTCTTCAAGAAGGAGAGCTGAGATGCGCACCTGGAGCAGGCACCTGGTCGCGTGGATGCTGGCGTCGGTCGCAGTGGCGGCAAGCGCTGCCACGCCCCAGCAGACCGCCAGCCAGCTGCTGGACCGGCTGGACGCCGGTGACATGGCCGCTGCCGAAGCCATGTTCACGCCGGAAATGGCCAAGGCCGCACCCGCCGCGTCGCTGCAGGCGCTGTGGCAGTCGCTCGGCGGGCTGCGCAGCCGCGGCGCGGCGCGCGTGGTCGAGCAGCAGGGCATGCAGGTCGTCCAGCAACCGCTGCAGTTCGGCAACGGCGCGGTCAATGCCACCATCGCCGTAGATGCCCAGGGGCGCGTCGCAGGCCTGTTCCTGCAACCGGCAGCAGCCGCAGCGTCCCCGCCACCGCCGCCGCCTGCCGCAGCCACCTACACCGAGCGCGAGCTGCAGATCGTGGCCGGCAAGGGGCCGCTGCCGGCCACCCTGGCGCTGCCCAACGGCGCAGGCCCGTTCCGCGCCGTGGTGCTGGTGCACGGCTCGGGTCCGCAGGACCGCAATGAAACCATCGGCGCCAACCGCCCGTTCCTGGACGTGGCGCGTGGCCTGGCCGCGCAGGGCATCGCGGTGCTGCGCTATGAAAAGCGCACCCACGCCCGGCCGCAGGATTTCAGCGGCGACTACACCATGGACGATGAAACCACCGACGACGCAGTCGCCGCCGTCGCCCTACTGGCCAAGACGCCGGGCATCGACCCGAAGCAGATATACGTCATGGGCCACAGCCAGGGCGGCATGCTCGCCCCGCGCATTGCCGCGCGCTCGGGCAAGGTGGCTGGCGTGGTGCTGTGGTCGGCACCGGCACGCTCGCTGCTGACCCTATTGCCCGAACAGAACCGCTACCTGTTCAACCAGGACGGCCGCATCAGCGCCGACGAGCAGGCCGCGCTGGATCGCCTGGACGCACAGATCACCGCCGCACGCAGCACCGCCGTCGTGGCCGCGAGCGAACTGCCGCTCGGCCAGCCGGCCAGCTATTGGCGCGCGTTCGACGCGGTGGACCCGGTTGCCGACGCACGGAAGCTGAAGCAGCCGATCCTGCTGCTGCAGGGCGGGCGCGACTTCCAGGTGGTGGACGCTGACTGGCAGCGTTGGACGCAGGGCCTGCCGGAAGGGCGGAAGGCGCGCTTCCACCGCTACCCGGCGTTGAACCACCTGGGCATCGCCGGCGAAGGCCCCGGTTCTCTGGAGGAATACCGCGCTGCCGGTACGGTGTCGCCGACGTTGATCGACGATGTCGCCGCGTGGATCAAGGAACAGGCATGAACGCCCACCCGGACACCCGCAGGGAATTCGCAGTCGCCCCCGCCCCGGTCTGGCGCCTGCTCTGGCTGTGGCTGCCCATGCTGGGCGTAGCGGTGATGATCGTGGCGACCACGCTGCAGTCCGCACAGCGCACCCCGATGGATCTGGCGATCACCCTGCCGTTCCTGCTGCTGGTCAGCGGCGTGCTTACCTGGGCGTTCTTCCGCCGCAGGATCGAACTGCAGGGCACCGAACTGGTGGTGACCTCCACCTTCTACCGGCGGCGCACGGCGGTGTCGGCACTGCAGCTGGACCGGGCCCGCATCGTGGACCTGGCCGAGCACGCCGAGTTCAAGCCCGGCATCAAGATCAACGGCTTCGGCATGCCCGGCTTCCAGTCCGGCCATTACCGCAGTGGCGGGAAGAAGGTGTTCTGCCTGGTCACCGACGCCAGCCGGGTGCTGCACCTGCCGCTGCGCGACGGCAGCGCGTTGCTGCTGAGCCCGGAAAACCCGCGTGCGCTGCTGGATGCGCTGAACGCGCAGGCCACGCGCTAAGCTGGGCGCATGCGCCGATACCCTGCCCTGCTGATCAACACCACTGACGTCGAACTGTGGCCCGGTGGCCTGCTGCGCGCGCGCAGCAACGCCGACGCGCGGGCGCTGGCCAGGGCCCGCTGGGTGCTGCGGCGCAAGCGCGACGGCCAGTACCTGGCCGCCGCCACCGCGCACGGGCTGCTGCCGCTGGTGCCGCACCTGATGCGCGAGCCGGGCATCGAGGAGGCGCTGGACGCCCTTGATGAGGCCCTGGGTGGCGCGCATCGCGCCCACGCGACCGATGACCTGCTGCCACTGAGCGGACTGCAGGCGCGGCTGGAGGAACTGGGCATCGACGCGGAGCGTTATGAAGACGACACCGGGCTGGTGCTGGAAGCCGAGCCTGCGCGACTGTCACTCGCCGGCTTCGATCGCTATCGCCGACCGCTCTGGCTGCAGCAGGGTGCGGCGCAGGGCTGGCAGCGCATGCAGCAGCATGCCGCGCGCGAAGGCGTGGTACTGGAAGCGATCTCCGGCTATCGCAGCCATGATTACCAGCTGGGCATTTTCGAACGGAAGCGTACGCGCGGCCTTGACGTGGCGGACATCCTGCAGGTCAACGCCGCGCCGGGTTACAGCGAACATCACAGCGGGCGGGCGCTGGACATCAGTGCACCCGGTGAACCGCCTGCCGAGGAGAGTTTCGAGGCGACGCCGGCGTTTGCGTGGTTGCAGCAGCATGCCGGGACGCATGGGTTCCAGATGAGTTATCCGCGCGGCAATCCGCATGGGATTGTCTACGAGCCCTGGCATTGGTGCTGGCGCCGGTGACCAGCCACGCAGGGCGTGGCTCTACCCTCCGGAGACCGGTACGGCTGCACCCCGACAATGCGCGTCACCCCGGTAGAGCCCCGCCCTGCGTGGCTGCGCGGACCGTCACCGCAGCCGATCAATCCTGCGACCGGTTCGTCGCCGTCTTCGGCACTTCGCTGAAATCGGCAATCCGCCACAGGTACAGGCTGGCGTAGGTCCGGAACGGCCCCCACTTCTCGCCGCGCAGCGCCAGTTCCTTCGGCGTCAGCATCACCTCGGCCTTGTCCACGCGCTGGGCGCCCTTGCGGATGCCGAGATCGTCGATCGGCAGGATGTCCGGCCGGCCGAGGCGGAACATCAGCATCATCTCCACCGTCCAACGGCCGATGCCGCGGATCGGCACCAGCGCTTCTACGATGGCGTCGTGCTCCATCACCGACATCCGGCGCAGGTCCGGTACTTCGCCTGCGGCTTCACGCCGGGCCAGGTCGCGCAAGGCCAGCGCCTTGTTGCCGGACACGCCGCAGGTGCGCAGGCCGGCATCGTCGATGCGCGACAGCGTGTCCGCGTGCAGGCGGGTGCTGCCGATCGCCGTTTCCACCCGTCTTACAATCGTCGATGCGGCCTTGCCGCTGAGCTGCTGGAACAGGATCGCGCGGGCCAACGCGTCCACCGGGTCGAAACTGCGCGCCCAGCCCGGCGGTGGCTCGATCGGGCCCAGGCGCTTCATCCACGTGCCCAGCCGACGGTCGCGCCGTGAGAGCCAGTCGTGCGCCTCGTCCACGTCGAACCCACGGCGGAAGCGCGGCATCTCAGCGCCTCAGTGCGTTGAAGCCGTACACCGCCCAGCCCAGCATCAGCGCGGTCCCGCCGACCGGGGCCAGCCCGGTGCTGAGCTTCCACAGCGCGCCGGCCACCAGGCTGCCGGAGAACAGCAGCGTGCCCAGCAGCAACACGTACAGCGCCAGCTTGCCGACCGCGTTCTGCTGGGTCGGACCAAGCACCGCCAGGGCCACGCCGTGGCCGAACGCGAACAGCGCGGCAGTGTTCACGTGCGACTGCGCCAACGGCTCGGCGATGCCGTGCGATGCATAGGCCGAGAGGCCTACCGCAGTGGCCGCCAGCAAGCCGCCAAGGCAGGCCAGCAGCGAAGGTTTACGCGCGCGTCGTTCCAGGTTGAGCATGCTGCATCCTCCAAAAAAAAACGCGCCGCAGGAAGCGGCGCGTTTTCTGTTCTGCGTTACATCACGGCAACCGTCGGATTACTTGACGGCCCAGTAGATGTCGTAGGTCGCTTCCGGCGTGAAGGACTTCTCAACGCCTGCGTTCCAGGACTCGTACGGACGGTCGATCACTTCGTTGCCACCGGTCACGGCCCAGGCACGCAGGGCGTTGCGGGCGATATCCAGGCCAGCCATGTGGCCGGTGTACTTCGCATGCGCGGTGCGGTGCGGTGCGACGTGCACGTACTTGACCGGGGCG
This sequence comes from Stenotrophomonas aracearum, assembly GCF_031834615.1. Lineage (NCBI taxonomy): Bacteria > Pseudomonadati > Pseudomonadota > Gammaproteobacteria > Lysobacterales > Lysobacteraceae > Stenotrophomonas > Stenotrophomonas aracearum. The sequence goes on along the minus strand of NZ_CP115543.1, from coordinate 1,227,621 downwards.
CCACCGTCGATCTTCACCGTCAGGGCTTCAGCCGAAGCGCCTTCGGTACCCTTCTTCTTGACCGGCTGGGCCACGTCGAAGGCGTACTTTTCCTGACCGAAGTCGGTGGTGATGATGCGGAACGGACCGGCGGCTTCGAGGTCATTGGCCTCCATCACGCGCTTGATCCACTCCTGGTTGTCCTTGATCGACTTGGTGATCGTGCCTTCGCCACGATCGACGTTACCGGCGGTGACCACCAGCAGGTCTTCGGCCGGGGCATCGATGATGGCCAGGTCGGTCAGCGGGGCTTCGGCGGTGCGGTAGTCGATGTTCGGCACGGTGGCCAGCATGTTGGCCATGCGCGACAGACCCAGCTTCAGGTCGTCACCGACGTGACGGCTGACGTACAGGCCCGCGTAACGACCAAACAGGTTGAAGCCGTACTTGACGCTGTAGTCCTGGGTGATCTTGACGTTGCGGCCACCCTTGCCGGTCGGCTCGAGGGTGAAGCTGGTCTTCTTGTCGTGACCCTTGGTGGCGTCATCGATGGCAATGGCCACGCGCTTGTTCGGCTCGGACTCGGTGATCTCCCAGCTGCCCTGGCCCAGCGACGGCTCCTTGGAGTTGAAGTCCAGACGGGCACCGACGCCGGCAGCGGGGCCGGAGAGCTTCAGTTCAACGGCGGGATCGCGCAGCACGAGCGGGTTCCAGTCCTTGAAGCGGCGCAGGCTGTTGACCGTGTCATACACGATCGTCATCTTGCGGTTGGTCTCGATGCTTTCAGTGATGTGACGCTCGCCCGGCAGCACAACGCCAATGATGACGAACAGGCCAGCCACGATCCCCAAGGCGATCAGGAACTCGATAATACGGGTCATTCAGGAGTCTCCGGGGCCGATCCCACGGCCGGGTTGATTGAAGCGAAGCGCCAATCCTAGCAGGCTTCGCGGGTGTTATGGATCAGGATTGGCGCACCGGTTTCCATACCGGGAGCGGTTTTTTGAGGCAAGGAGCGGAAAGATAGCGCATCAGGTGGGCCCGCACGTGGCCCCGCGCGATATTTATTTGCCGGTATCGGCAAATGGGCCGCCCGCGTCGGCCACAGGCCTTGCCCAGCAAGGCTTTCAACTGGCGTTCATTTTCAATATTCGTAGGCCTTCACACCAGCTGCAGTTCGAATGCCTTCAGCACCGCGCGGGTACGGTCGCGCACGCCCAGCTTGGACAGGATGTTGGAGACATGGTTCTTGATGGTGCCCTCGGCCACGCCCAGCGAGTTGGCGATCTCCTTGTTGGAGAAACCGCTGGCCATCAGGCGCAGGATCTCGGTCTCGCGGTCGGTCAGCGGGTCGGGCCGGTCCAGGCTCACGAACTCGTTGCGCATGTGCTCCAGGCCGGACAGCAGGCGCTGGGTGACCGCCGGCTGCACCAGCGAGCCGCCGTCGGCCACGGTGCGGATGGCGCCCACCAGCTGCTCCAGGGTCACGTCCTTGAGCAGGTAGCCCTTGGCCCCGGCCTTGAGCCCGGCCAGCACCAGCTGGTCGTCGTCGAAGGTGGTCAGGATGATGGTCGGCGGCAGCTGGCCGGTGCGCGACAGGTGCTGCAGCGCTTCCAGGCCGGACATCACCGGCATGCGCATGTCCATCAGCACCACGTCCGGACGGACCGTGGGGATGAGGTCGACGGCCTGGCGTCCATCGGCCGCCTCGGCCACCACCTCGATCCCGTCGTCCAGTGCCAGCAGCGAGCGGATCCCCTGCCGCACCAGGGTTTGGTCGTCGACCAGGCAGACGCGAATCATCAACGCACTCCTTCCAGGATGGCACCCAGCATCAGCACTGGCACGCCGGGGACCGAGGCGCGCAGGCGGAAGCCCTGACCCCGGTGGGTTTCGATCTGCAGCTCACCGCCGCATTGTTGCAGGCGTTCGCGCATCCCGCGCAAGCCGTTGCCGATCACGATGCCGTCGGCGCCGACCCCGTCGTCGTGCGCATGCACCACCACCTGGCCAGGCGGTTCGCGCTGCACCTGGATCCACAGGTTGCGCGCGCGGGCATGGCGCACCGCGTTGGTGATGATCTCCTGGGTGCAGCGCAGCAGCACGTGGGCCTGCTCGGGGTCTTCCACGCTGAGCGGCTCTTCGATGTCCAGATGGATGTCCAGCGAGGGCACCTGCTCGGTCAGCGGGCGCAGCGCCGCGGCCAGGTCGATGGCGCCGCTGTCGCGGAGCTGGCTGACCGCCTCGCGCACGTCGGTGAGCAGCAGCTTGGCCAGGGTATGGGCCTGGTGCACGTGTTCCTGGGCCTGGCCCTCGGTGATGTGCCCGGCCACTTCCAGGTTCAGGCTCAGCGCGGTCAGGTGGTGGCCGAGCAGGTCGTGCAGCTCGCGGGAAATGCGGGTGCGCTCATTGACCCGAGCGCTTTCGGCCAGCAGCACGCGGGTGGCACGCAACTCGGTGTTGAGCCGGCGCTGCTCCTCGCGGGCGTCGGTCTGCTGGCGGGCGACCAGGCTGGTCACGAAGATGAACATGGAGAAGCCGCCATACAGCAACGACTGCATGACCGCCTCAAACAGCGAGAACGGCAGGAACAGGTAGTACACCGGGGCCACCGCCAGCTGGCTGACCAGCAGCCAGATCACCCCGAACCGGGCCGGCAGCATCCACGGAATGACCCCGGCCGCGACCATCATCAGGATGCTGCCCAGCCCCGAGCCGCTCAGGAAGCTCACTGCCAGGGCCGAAATGGTCAGCAGGACCAGGATGGCGCGGTCGTACCAGGCCGAATGGCCGCCGCCGTCGCGCAGGCCACGGGTCAGCCACAGGTAGCCGCCACCGAACGCGAAGTAGGCCACGAACAGCAGCGCGGTCGGCAGGTCCATGCCACCGCCGCGCCGGACCAGCGCTTCGTACTGGGAATAGACCAGCGGCAGGCCCAGCATGACCCAGGTAAACAGGCCGGCCAGTCGCAGTACTCGGGTTTGGCTGAGGTATCCCAACATGGGGGCATCTTAGGCTGAACCTGTGCCGCTGCACCCCGGCAGAAGTCATGCCCGGCCTGTGCCCTGCCCGGCCACCCATGTAATAATCGGCGGCAGGGTCCCGCGAGGGGCCAACCGCGTTACCCCACGGAGTCACAATGTCGATTGTCATCCGCGACGTGCGCGAGCACGAGCTCGATTCCGTCCTGGCCCTGAACAACAACGCCGGCCTGGCCATCCTTCCGCTGGATGCCGCCCGGCTGCGCCTGTTTTTCGATACCGCTGAGTATTTCCGCGTCGCCGAGCGCGACGGCAACCTGGCCGGCTTCCTGATCGGCTTCGGCAGCGACAGCCAGCACGACAGCAGCAACTTCGCCTGGTTCAAGCAGCACCTGACCCGCAAATTCTTCTATATCGACCGCATCGTGGTGGCCAGCCGCCGCCGCGGCGGCGGCGTGGGCCGGGCGTTCTATGCCGATGCCCAGAGCTTTGCCGAACTGCGCTACCCGCAGCTGACCTGCGAAGTGTTCCTGGACCATGGCGCCGACGCGGCGCTGCTGTTCCATGGCAGCTTCGGCTTCCGCGAGGTCGGCCAGAACAACATGCCGCACGTGGACGTGCGCGCCAGCATGCTGCTCAAGGACCTGTGCAGTTACCAATGGGTGCACGACACCTACGGCGATGCGCTGCCCGACGTGCCCTGGGTGGGCCACCGTCGCGAGCTGCAGCGCGCGCCTCGACCGACGGGGACCTGAAGTGGCGGCAAACATGGATTTTGAACAGGCCGGCGAGCTGAAGATCGGCCAGGTGGGTATCGCCAACCTGCGCATCCGCACGCTCGATGTGGAACGCCTCACCCGTGAAATGCACGACCGCGTGGCCCGCGCGCCGAAGCTGTTCGGCCGCGCCGCGGTGATCCTGGACTTCGGCGGGCTGAGCCAGATGCCCGACGTGGCCACCGCGCAGGCCCTGCTCGATGGCCTGCGCAGCGCCGGCGTGCTGCCGGTGGCACTGGCCTACGGCAGCAACGAAACCGACCTGCTTTCGCAGCAGCTGGGCCTGCCGCTGCTGGCCAAGTTCCGCGCCCAGTACGAGCGCGCCGAGGCCGAGCCGGCGGTGGCGGCGGTTGCGCCGGCCCCGGAACCGGCCCGCCGCCCGCGCGCCGCTGAGCCCGCCCCGGCCCCGGCCACGCCGGCCGCCACGGGCGGTGCGCCGCAACCCGGCCGCATGCAGACCAGCAACGTCCGCTCGGGCCAGCAGCTGTACGCCGAGAACTGCGACCTGACCGTGATGGCCACGGTTGGCGCCGGTGCCGAGGTGATTGCCGACGGCAGCATCCATATTTACGGTACGCTGCGGGGCCGCGCCCTGGCAGGTGCCCAGGGCAATACCACGGCGCGTATTTTCTGCCGTGACTTCCACGCTGAACTGGTCGCCATTGCCGGCCATTACAAGGTACTGGACGATGTCCCGGACACCCTGCGCGGCAAGGCCGTGCAGGTCTGGCTGGAACAGGACCAGATCAAGATCGCTGCGCTGGACTGACGCAGCAACCCAACAGAATCATCAGGAGAAGTCCTTTGGCTGAAATCATCGTAGTCACCTCCGGCAAGGGCGGCGTCGGCAAGACCACTTCCAGCGCAAGCCTGGCCTGCGGCCTGGCCAAACAGGGCAAGAAGGTGGCGGTGATCGACTTCGACGTCGGCCTGCGCAACCTCGACCTGATCATGGGCTGCGAGCGCCGCGTGGTGTACGACTTCGTCAATGTCGTGCACGGCGAAGCCACCCTCAAGCAGGCCCTGATCAAGGACAAGCGCTTCGACAACCTGTACGTGCTGGCTGCCTCGCAGACCCGCGACAAGGACGCGCTGACCCAGGAAGGCGTGGGCAAGGTGCTCAAGGACCTGGCCGCCGACGGCTTCGACTACATCATCTGCGACTCGCCGGCCGGCATCGAGAAGGGCGCCTTCCTGGCGATGTACTTCGCCGACCGCGCGGTGGTGGTGGTGAACCCGGAAGTGTCTTCGGTGCGCGACTCGGACCGCATCATCGGCCTGCTCGACTCGAAGACCCACAAGGCCGAATCCGGCCAGAACGTGCCGGCCTTCCTGCTGCTGACCCGGTACAGCCCGGCCCGCGTGGAAACCGGCGAGATGCTCAGCATTGCCGACGTGGAAGAAGTGCTCGGGCTGAAGGCAATCGGCGTGATCCCCGAATCGGGCGACGTGCTGAACGCCTCCAACAAGGGCGAGCCGGTGATCCTGGATCCGGAATCGGCCGCTGGCCAGGCTTACGGCGATGCGGTTGCCCGCATCCTCGGCGAAGAGCGCCCGATGCGCTTCACCTCGGTGGAGAAGAAGGGCTTCTTCAGCAAGCTGTTCGGAGGGTAAGCATGGGCCTGTTCGATTTCCTCAAGACCAAGAAGACCACCGCCGAAACGGCCAAGAACCGCCTGCAGATCATCATCGCGCAGGAACGCAGCCACCGCGGCGGCCCGGATTACCTGCCGCTGCTGCAGCGCGAGCTGCTGGAAGTGATCAAGAAGTACGTGAACATCGACGCCGACGCGGTCAAGGTGGACCTGGTCAAGGACGGTGAGCACGACGTACTGGACATTTCGGTGGCGTTGCCGGAAGGCCCGCAGCAGTAATTCATCTCAAGGCCCCTTCCCGGCCGGGAAGGGGCGCACGACGCACACGCCATGACCGCCACCGCCGAAGCAGAACCGCAGGTCACCCGCGTGGGCGACATCGATTTCAACGACGCCGTGGCGTTGCTGGACCGGCACGCGCTGCGGCTGCACCGCGTGGCCGATGGCGCACCGATTCCCGGGAGTTACTGGGGCGAGCCTGAAGCAGGCATCATCGCCAGCGACGTGTACGTGCGTAATGACACCCCCGTGCACTCGATGCTGCACGAAGCCTGCCACCTGATCGTGCTGCCGCCGGAGCGGCGTGCGCTGGTGCACACCGATGCGACCGATTCGGTTCCGGAAGAAGACGCCACCTGCTACCTGCAGATCGTGCTGGCCGGACAGTTGCCCGGCGTGGGCAGCACGCAGTTGATGGCCGACATGGATGCGTGGGGATACACGTATCGGTTGGGGTCGACGCAGGCGTGGTTCGAGCAGGATGCCGAAGATGCCAGGGCGTGGTTGGTTGAACGCGGGCTGTTGGGCGCGTAATCACCCCGCCCCGGCCAAGGCCCTCAACGTAATCCCCACGATGTACGCCAGGTACGTGCCCGTCGCATACCCCATCGTCCCCAGCAGCACACCCACCGGCGCCAGCGACGGATGGAACGCGGCCGCCACCACCGGTGCCGACGCGGGCCCACCAATGTTCGACTGCGAACCAATCGCAAAATAGAAGAACGGCACCTTCAACGCCATTGCCAGTGCCAGCAGCAGCGCGATATGCACCGCGATCCAGATCAGCCCCAGCGCGAACAGCCACGGGCGTTGCAGCAGCGCCAGCAGGTCCATCTGCATGCCGATGCAGGCGATCAGGAAATACAGCAGCAACGAACCCAGCTTCGAAGCGCCTGCCCCTTCCAGGTTGCGCGCCTTGGTGAAGCTCAACGCCAGGCCGCAGGTGGTGGAGATCACCACCACCCAGACGAACGGCGCGTCCAGGCTGAACTGCGGCGCCCACGCCACATGGCCCTTGAACCAGGCCGAGACCGGCCCGGCAATCGCATGCGACAGCCCCACGGTGCCGAACGCCACCGCCACGATCAGCATCAGGTCGGTCAGGCTGGCCACCCGCTCGTGCTCGGCCTGGAACTTCTCGATGCGCAGCTTCAGTTCGTCGATCGCCGAGGTATCGGCCCCGGTGCGCGCATCGATCGTCGCCGCGCGCCCGGCCAGGAAGATCAGCACCGCCATCCACACATAGCCCACGCCCACGTCCACCACCGCGAACTGGCCGAAGGTGGTGGCGTTGACGTCGAACACTTCGCGCATCGCCAGCATGTTGGCGCCACCGCCGATCCAGCTGCCGGCCAGCGCCGCCATGCCCGACCAGGTATCACCGGCCACGGTTTCCGGATGCACCCACTTCATCAGCATGAAGGCCACCACCGCGCCCAGCATGATGCTGAACGATGCGCCCAGGTACATCACGATCAGCTTCGGGCCCAGCCGCAGGATGCCCTTGATGTCCACCGCCAGGGTCAACAGCACCAGCGCGGCGGGCAGCAGGATGTCACGCGCGACCGGGTTGTACAGGCGGGTGTTCTGCCCGTCGATCAACCCGATCGTGTTGTAGACGCCGGGAATCATGTAGCACAGCAGCAGCGCCGGCACGAAGGTATAGAAACGCTTCCACAGCCCCTGCTCGCGCGAGGCGGTCCAGAACACGGCGCCCAGGGTAGCGGCGATCAAACCGAAGACGACGATGTCGTTCTGGATCAGGGGCATGCAGGGGGTTCTCGATGGGTGCAACGGATCGTAGTGCCGGCCGCTGGCCGGCTCCCGATATCGCGTGGAGCCGGCCAGCGGCCGGCGCTACGGTTTGATGCGCCGAAGAATCAGTTGCCGATGTGCTGCTTCAACCAGCCGTTCACCGTGTCATGCCACTGCACGCTGTTCTGCGGCTTCAGCACCCAATGGTTCTCGTCCGGGAAGTACAGGAACTTCGATTCGATGCCCTGGCGCTGCGCGGCGGTGAACGCACCCAGGCCCTGTTCGACCGGAATGCGGAAGTCGAGCTGGCCGTGGATGATCAGGATCGGCTTCTTCCAGTCGGCCACGTGGTTGACCGGGTTGAAGCGCTCGTAGTTCTCCGGCTTGGCGAACGGCGTGCCGCCCTGCTCCCACTCGGTGAACCACAGCTCTTCGGTGGCGTAACCCATCATGCGCTGGTCGAACACGCCGTCATGGTTGACCAGGCACTTCCACGGCTCGTTCCAGTTGCCGGCGATCCAGTTGACCATGAAGCCGCCGTAGCTGGCGCCCAGCGCACAGGCCTTGTCGCCGTTGAGGAACGGGTACTGCTTCTGCGCAGCCGCCCAGCCCTTCTGCAGGTCTTCCAGCGGGCGGTCGCCCCAGTGCTGGCTGATCGCGTCGGTGAACGCCTGGCCGTAACCGGTGGACCCGTGGAAATCGATCATCACCACGGCGTAGCCCTGGCCCGCGTAGGTCTGCGGGTTCCAGCGGTAGCTCCAGCCGTTGCCGAAGCTGCCCTGCGGGCCACCGTGGATCAGGAACGCCACCGGATAGCGCTTGCCTTCCTGGTAGTTGTACGGCTTGACCACGTAACCGTGCACGGTTTCGTTGTTCCAGCCCTTGAACTGGAACTGCTCGTAGTCGCCGAAGGCCACGTCCGGCAGCATCTGGCTCGCGCTCGGAGTGATCTCGCGCGGGCTGCTGCCGTCGACGCCGGCCACCACGATCTGGTCGCCGCTCTTGAGGCTGTTCTTCGTGTACGCCAGCGTGCCACCGGCGATCACCGGCGAACCGATGCTGCCGCCCTCGGCCACCACGGTGGGCTTGCCGGTCGCGATGTCGATGTTGAACAGGCGGTGTTCGCCGAGGTCATCGGCCGCGGTGTAGAAGCTCTTGCCATCTTCGGACAGCACCACTTCGCCGGCCGAACGGTCCCAGCCCGGCGCAATTTCGCGGGTCTTGCCCGAGGCCAGATCCATTGCCATCACGCCGAAGCGGTCGGCTTCGAAGCCCGGGCGCTTCATGGCGCGGTAGTACAGGGTGTTGCCGTCGGCACTGAACACCGGGCCGGCATCCCAGGCCGGGTTGGCGGCGGTCAGGTTGACCGGCGCCTGCTTGCCGTCGGCGTCCAGGCGGTACAGGTCGAAGTTGGTCGACCAGGCCTCTTCGCGGCCGGCTACGCGGATGCTGGCCACCACGGACTTGCCGTCCGGTGCCCAGGTGAAATCGTCATTGCCACCGAACGGCTTGGACGGCGCATCGCCGGCCAGGGTGGCGCTGATCGCCGAAGCGCCCTTCACTGCGGCCGCCTTGCCGGTCGGCAGCGGGGCCACGAACAGGGTGTTGCGGCGGCCGTCGTTCCAGGTGTCCCAATGGCGCACGAACAGGCTGTCGAACACCTCGCCGGTGTTCTTGCGCGCCTTGTGTGCGTCGAGCTTCTTGCTGGTGCAGGCCAGGTCCGAACCGCAGTCCTGGAACACGCCGGCGCTGAACGCCACGCGGTCGCCCTGCGGCGAGATCTGGTAGCTGTCCACGTCCACCGCGAAGTCGGTCAGCTGGCGCGGCGCTCCGCCGGCCAGCGGCATCGCGTACAACTGCTGGCTGCCGCCCTTGGCGCTGAGGAAGTACACGGTCTGGCCGTCGGCCGAGAGCGCGGCCGAATTGACGTTCCAGCCGGCCGGGGTGAGCGGCTTCGGCGGCGCGGCATCGCGGGTACGCAGGTTGCGGATGAACAGGCCGGTGCTCGCCTTGCTGTCGCTGCCGAGCACGCGCTTGGCGAACACCACGTTGCCGCCATCGGCGGTCAGCAGCGGGGCCGAAACCCGATCCAGCGCGATCATGTCGCGCACATCCAGGCCACGCGTCGCAGCCAGCGACGGCAGCGCGGTCAGCAGGCACAACGGCAACAGGGCGTAACGAAGCTTCATCGGGTTCTCCGCGGAACGGCAAAACGCCGATGGTAATGTCGCAAATGCCCTCGGTGCAAAGGCCACACGTCATGGGTAAAACAAACCCCGCCGGAGCGGGGTTTGTCGAGTTCAATCAGCGGCCGGATCAGACCGAATGGGCTTTCTTGCCGGTCCGGTAGATCAGCCAGCCCACCAGGAACAGCACGGCCAGGCCGATCCACTGCGCGGCCGGCAGGCTGAACGGCACCGCCAGCACGTCGGCGCGGCCACTGGCCACGATCGGGATCGCAATGGCGATGCCCATCAGCGCCTCACCGGTGATCAGGCCGGCGGCGAACAGCACGCCCGGCTTGTGCACGCGGTCGCGGCCTTCTTCGTCGTCGGCACGCACCTTGTGGAAGCGCTCGACCAGGTAGGAGATCAGGCCGCCGAGGAAGATCGGCACCATCAGTTCCAGCGGCAGGTAGATACCGATGGCCGCGGCCAGCACCGGCACGCGGAAGCGCGAACCACGCGCCTTCAGCCAGCTGTCGAAGGCGATGATGGCCGCACCGATGCCCGCACCGATGGCGATGAAGTCCCACGGCAGCTGGCCGCCGAACAGGCCCTTGGCCACCGAGGCCATCAGGTTGGCCTGCGGGGCCGCCAGCGCGTTGGGATGCTCGGCGGTCGGCGCACCGATGCCGTAGGCGGTGGCCAGCAGGTTCAGCACCGGGGCCATGATCAGCGCGCACGAGAACGCGCCGATGCCCAGCATCAGCTGCTGCTTCCACGGGGTGGCACCGACGATGTAGCCGGCCTTGAGGTCCTGCAGGTTGTCGCCACCCACTGCTGCGGCGCAGCACACCACCGCGCCGATCATGATCGCCGCCACCGCGCCCAGCGGGGCACCGCCGATGCCGACCGGGGTCAGGCCGCTCTTGCCCAGCAGCACCACCAGCACCGCCGAGGCGAACAGGATGGTGGAGATGGTGATGCCCGAGACCGGGTTGTTGGACGAGCCGATCAGGCCGGCCAGGTAGGCCGAGACCGAGACGAACAGGAAGCCGGCCACGATCATGATGATGGTCATCGGGATCGAGACGTGCCACTGGCCGACGATGGCCTGGTACAGCGCCAGCAGCGGCAGGGTGAACACCACCAGCGCCACCAGCATCCACTTCATCGGCAGGTCGCGCTCGGTGTGCGCCACGACCGGGCCACCGCTCTTGCGAGCCGCGGCGAAACCGCTCTTGACGCCATTGAGCAGCGACTTGCGCAGCGAGATCAGGGTCCAGATACCGCCGATCAGCATCGCGCCCACGCCCAGGTAGCGCATCTTCGCGCTCCAGATGGCGAACGCCGCGTCGGTGGACGAGGCGGTGGCGATCGATGCGGCCAGGCCGGGATCGGTGTCGAGGAAAAACGCCTGGTACAGCGGAATGGCGATGTGCCAGGTCAGGATCGAGCCGGACACCACCACGATGCCGACGTTCAGGCCGACGATGTAGCCCACGCCCAGCAGCGCCGGCGACAGGTTGGTGCCGATGAAGGCGGTGACCTTGGAGCTGCCCACGTACGCCGAGGTCGCCCAGGCGTCCGGGATCAGGCGCATGCCGCTTGCAGCCGCCACCTTCACCACCGCGCCGATCACCGCCGACAGGCCGAGGATCTTCAGGCCCGGGCCCGGGTTCTCACCGGCCTTGAGCACTTCGGCCGCGGCCTTGCCTTCCGGGAACGGCAGCGGGTCTTCGACGATCATCGAACGTCGCAGCGGCACCGAGAACAGCACGCCGAGCAGGCCACCCAGGCCGGCGATGCCGAGCACCCACCAGTACTTGAAGTCCGGCCAATAGCCCATGATGACCAGCGCCGGGATCGTGAAGATCACGCCGGCAGCGATCGACGAACCGGCCGAGGCGCCGGTCTGCACGATGTTGTTCTCCAGGATCGTGCCGCCGCCGAGCAGGCGCAGCACCCCCATCGAAATCACCGCCGCCGGGATCGCGGTGGCGATGGTCAGGCCGGCGAACAGACCCAGGTAGGCGTTGGCCGCCGACAGGATCACCGCCAGCACGATGGCCAGCACCACCGCGCGGAGCGTGAGCTGTTTGGGCGCAGCGTCGTTGTTGTTCATGGATGCCCCTGTTGGCAAAAAATCCTGTCAAACCTAGCGTTCAAGCCAAAACAAGGCAACCCGTGCCGAATGGCATGCCCGATCCGCCGTGATCGGCAAGGTCGGTCGCCGGGACGGGCAAGGCGACTTGTAATGTTATATCACTGGCGTGGCTGCGCGCGGTCCGAACGGTGATAATCGCGCCCTGTTTTGTCGCCTTCGGCCCGATGACCACCACTGCCCAGCCTGCTTCCGACGATTTCCTCGGTCACCCGAAAGGCGTCTACGTCTGCTTCTTCACCGAAATGTGGGAGCGCTTCTCCTTCTACGGCATGAAGGCGCTGCTGCTGCTGTACCTGACCAAGTACCACCTGTTCGGCGACAAGGCCGGGCTTGACCTGCTCGGCGCCTACGGCGGCCTGGTCTACTGCATTCCGGTGTTCGGCGGCCTGCTCGCCGACCGTTGGCTGGGCATGCGCAAGGCCGTGGTGTTCGGTGGCGTGCTGCTGGTGCTGGGCCACCTGGGCATGGCCTTCGAAGGCCACGCCGCCACGCGCATCAACGGCGAAGTGGTACGCGACAACGCCGCGCTCGGGGTGACCTACCTCTCGCTGGCGTTGATCATCATGGGCGTGGGCTTCCTCAAGCCGAACATTTCCACCATCGTCGGCAAGCTCTATCCCGAAAACGATCCGCGCCGCGATTCCGGCTTCTCGCTGTTCTACGCCGGCATCAACCTCGGTGCGCTGTTCGCCTCGCTGGTGTGCGGCTTCCTCGGCGAAGCCTATGGCTGGAAGTACGGTTTCGGCGCGGCCGGCATCGGCATGGTGGTCGGCCTGGTGATGTTCCTGTGGGGCCAGAAGTACCTGCAGGGCCACGCCGAACCCACCGACCCGGTGGCGCTGCGCCAGCCGGTGTTCGGCCTGCGCCGCGAATGGCTGATCTACGTTGCCGCCGTGCTCGGCGTGGTGCCGGTGGCCGCCCTGATGTGGGCGGCGGCCAACGGCGCCTTCGCCCTCGGTGGCGAAATCAGCCTGGCGCTGATGCTGATGATCGTCGTGCTCGGCGCGGTGCTGGTCTGGTTCGCCTGGTTCACCGGCACCCGCTGCACCCCGGTGCAGCGCCAGCAGATGATCGCGCTGATGGCCCTGATCTTCATGGCGCTGGTGTTCTTCACCCTGTACGAGCAGACCTACGGTTCCTGGGTGACCTTCACCGACCGCATGCTGACCAAGGACCTGGTGCCCGCACTGGTGATCCAGGGCGGCACGCCGCTGCCGTGGTCGATCGCCTCGCTGCTGCTGGCCCCGCTTGGCTTCGTGGCGGCCGCACGCCTGTCCGAGCGCAACCCCGGCTCGACCGCGCCGCGCAACCTGTTCATCGCCATCGTCGCGTTGATGCTGGTGATGCTGATCCGCGACTGCCTGGTGATTCCGCAGACCGCCGGTTCGCTGACCTACCTGGGCGGCCTGTTCCTGGTGGTGCTGGCACCGCTGTTCGCCGCGCTCTGGGCGTGGCTGGACAAGCGTCGGCTGGATCCCTCCAAGCCGGTCAAATCGTCGCTGGGCCTGGTGTTCGGTGCGCTGTCCTTCATTCCGCTGGCACTGGCCGCGCAGCAGGTCGGCGCGACCGGGCAGATGGCCAGTGTGTGGTGGCTGGTGCTGGCCTACCTGGTGCTGGAGATCGGCGAGATGTGCCTGTCCCCGGTCGGCCTGTCGGCGGTCACCCAGCTGGCCGCGCCGCGCGTGGTGAGCCTGATGATGGGCACCTGGTTCCTGGCCACCGCGTTCTCCGAAACGCTGGCCGCGCTGTTCGGCAAGCTCGCCGCGATCGAGGTGCCCGAAGGCGAAACCATGAACATCGCCAGCGCCGCCGCCAGCTACGAGCACCTGTTCTGGCTGCTGATGTGGATCGGACTGGGCTGCGCCGCCGTGGCACTGGCGGGGTCGCCGTTGTTGAAGCGGATGATGCACGGGGTGAAGTGACACGGGTGTTGCACCCCTGCACATAAACACTTCTTAACACCATCCGACCCAGTCACACTTTGCGGGCGTTGAAACAAGTTGTAGATACAGCCACACCGCGGCTGACCACCATGGCGTTCCTACGTGCAGACCTGCCCGACGCAGCTGCACGTTTTCCCCGATGCGTCCATGGAGTTTCCAATGTCACCCGCTGTTCCTGCCCGTCGGCCGTTGGCCGTCTTTGTCGCACTTGCCCTGTGCAGTTCCCTTGCCGCGCCCGCCTACGCCGACGACGACGTCGACTGCGAGCGCACGCCCGACCACCTGCAGTGCGATGACAGCGGCGACAGTGACGGCGAGTCGCGCGGCATGAGCGCCTGGTTGCTGGGTGGCGTGGCCCTGGCCGGCGGCGCTGCTGCGGCAGCCGGTGGTGGTGGTGGCGGCGGTAGCGGTAGCGACGGTGGCAGCGGCGGTGGCGGTGGCGGCCTGCCGCCCGGCAGCGAAGGCGGCCAGTACGGTGGCAACCAGCACCTGGCGGCGCCCGGCAGCGACGTCACCTGGGACCGTAACGTGGAAACCCGCGTGGTCGGCAACGCACGCAATGAAGGCACCCTGCACATCAGCGCTGGCACCCTGGCGGTGCGCAACGACGGCGAGCTGCGCAACACCGGCACCCTGCGCATCGGCCAGGCCGCACGCCTGCTGCTGGAGAACGACGGCGAGCTGGACAATTACGGGCGGTTGGAACTGCAGGGGCAGCTGCACCTGCAGCGCGAGGGCAGCCTGGAAAACCACGGCACCCTGGTCGCGCAGGGCGCCAGCATCCGCATCGACGGCGATTCGGATATCGAGAACCTGGGCAGCATGGAGCTGCGCGACACCGTGGTGACCCTGAGCGGTGAAAGCGAGTTCGACAACGGCGAACGCCGCCGCAATGCCAGCCTGCTGGTCGATGGCGGCGGCTTCGCGCTGGGCGGCATGGCCGAGTTCGACAACCATGGCACCGTTACCGCGCGCGGCACGCTCAACCAGGGCGCGCTGGTACATGCGGTGACCGCGCGGGTGGGCAATGAGCGCGATCCGATCGAAGCCTTCGACAACCATGGCCAGATCACGCTGGACGGCAACGCGCGCGTGCTGACCCTGGTCGCCGACAGCCACGCCAGCAGCGGCGTCAACCGCGTCGGAGGACGCATCACCAGCAACGCGCGCAACCAGTCGGCGATGCATGCCGAAGGCAGCCACGCCACCCTGCTCAACCAGGGCACCCTGACCGTCACCGGCGACGGCGCGGTGGCGATGTCCGGCGCGCGCGGCGCCACGCTGATCAACGACGGCGTGATCAACCTGGGCGTGGCCGGCGGCCAGAATGGCCAGAACATGGTGGCGATGCAGTCCGACGGCTCGGCCGCCCTCAACAACCGCCGCGGCGGGGTGATCAACATCCACGCCGACAACTCGCACGCGTTCCGCATGGGCGCGAACGGCGGCGGCCGCCTGATCAACAACGGCCAGGTCAACGTGTTCGGCGCCGGCAGCGGTGTCCACGCCGACCTGCCCACCCAGGACGCCGACCGCCCTGCCCCGGACCTGGGCTGGCAGGCGCCGCGCGGGATCAGCGGCTACACCGTTGGCACCAATGCCGACGGCAGCGCTGGGCAGATGGTGCTGCATGAAGGCGGCGAACTGTCCGACGTGCACGTGGATACCGGCTTCACCCGCGGCACCGACGCCTCGCAGATCCGACTGGAAAAGGTGTTCGTGGGCGCAGACGGCGGCGAGCAGAACATCAGCAGCGCCACCGTGGTCTGGCAGGCCCAGGCCGAGCGCGACGCCGCCGGCAACGTCGACGTGGTGATGACCCGCAACGACTACCGCGATCTGGCCGATGCCGGTGGCCACGGCATTGCCGCCGCGCTGGAAGCAGGCTACGCCAACAATGCGCTGTACCACAGCCTGGAAGTGGCCAGCGGCGCCGAGTTCAACCACGCGCTCAACCAGCTCTCTGGTGCCGGCCTGGCCATGGCCGGCATGCGCCTGACCGCCAACGGCGATGCGTTCTGGTCGAGCCTGGCCCGCGCCACGCCGGCCAGCGGTTACCGCATGCTGGCGTTCGGTCCAGGTTCTGCCAGCGCCTCCGGCGTGCAGGGCGTGGGCACCGGCATGCAGATGGCGATGTCGCTGGGCGGTGGCCGGCAGCTGCAGCTGAGCACCGGCCTGCTCGGCTCGGACTTCTCCACCGACGGCGGCCAGACCCGTTCGCAGTCGCGCTTTGCCGGTATCGGCATGGCGCAGTCGCTGGGTGCGTTCACCCTCCAGCACACGCTCGGCAACGAATGGCACCAGACCGACGGCCAACGCCAGCTGCACTGGGGCAGCACGCGCATGAGCGCGCACAGCCAACGTGCCCTGTCGCGCGTGCGGCTGGGCAGCACGCTCAGCACCGAGGTGGCGGCGGCCGGCCTGCATTGGCAGCCGCGGCTTGGCGCGTCGGCGTGGCATGCGCGCGAAGGCGCGTTCCATGAGGTGGGTGCCGATGCCCTGGGCCTGTCTGTGGGTGCCGGCACCCGCAGCGGCATGCAGCTGGAACTGGGCAGCTCGGTGAGCGGCCGCCTGGGCAACGGCTGGACGCTGCGTGGCGATGCTGCCCTGTTTGGCTCCATGGCGCATCGCGCCAGCGCGCGCAGTGCCACCCTGCACGGCGCCGGCGACCACGCCTTCGTGGTACCGGGCCAGGCCCCCACGGGCATGGACTACCGGATGATGCTGGGGGCCGACTACCGCTACCGCCGCGCCAACCTGGGTGGCGCGGTCATGGCCGAGCGCTTGCTCGGGGTCCGCGACGTGCAGGCACAGATGCAGCTGCAGATGGCGTTCTGATCGCCCTCACGTAACGTGGAAAACGCCCGCGCCACCGGTCACGGTTGCGCGGGCGTTGCCGTTGTCGCGGTTTCCCCGCCCAGGCTGCGCGACAGGAACGCGAGCAGTTTTGTGTAGTACTCGCGGCGGTGCTCCATGGTGTAGAAGCCGTGCCCTTCGGTCTTGAAGTAAAGGCTTTCCACGGGGCTGCCGGCACGCTGCAGCGCCGCTTCCATCTTCTTCGTGTGCTGGATCGGCGCGCGCTTGTCTTCGCCGCCCGCAGCCAGGAACACCGGCACCCGCACCTGGTCGGCCAGGTTGACCGGTGAACGTGCCGCCAGGCCCTCGACCGGTCCCAGCCAGTTGCGCAGGTAGTTCATACCCGACTTCTGGTTCTGGATGTCGCCGCGCTCGAACATCATCGGCAGATCATAGACACCCACGTACCCTGCCGCACACTGGTACAGCCCCGGTTCGCGCACCGTGCCCATCATGGCCGCATACGCCCCGTAACTGCCCCCGTAGATGCAGATGCGCTTCTCGTCGGCAATGCCTTCGGCGATGGCCCAACGGGTGGCGTCGGTGACGTCGTCCTGCATGCGCAGCCCCCACTGCAGCCGTCCCGCCTGGGCATGCGCACGCCCGTAGTTGGACGAGCCGCGGAAGTTGATCTGCAGCACCGCGTACCCTGCCGCAGCCAGCAGCTGGTTCTCGCTCTGGTAGTCGCCGGCATCGAACACGTCGATAGGCCCGCCATGCGGCACCACCACCATCGGCAGCCTGCCGGCCTGCCTGCCTTTCGGAACGGTCAGGAACCCATGCAGCTTCAGCCCATCGCGCGCGGTCAGTGCCACCGGGCGCACCTCCGCACTGCTGGACGGATCGATCCAGCCGTTCCTGCCGGCAACCAGCGCGGCGGTGCGGTTGACCGTGTCGTAGCGGTAGAAGTCGCCCGGATTGCGACCCGACCAGGCATACACCAGCAGGGTGCGCCCATCGCGGGTGCTGGACGTCACATACACCGGGTTGTGCAGGGCGGCCTGCAGGGTGCGGTACAGACGCGCGGTGCTGGAGGTGTCGTCGAAGAAGCGCGCGCGCGGTACGTCGCCGTAGTACAGCGCCCCCACCGGCACGCGGGTGCCGGGCTGGTAGATCACCAGGCCCGGGTCCACGGTGTCGTCGCGGAGCAGCTGCCGGCGCTCGTTGCTCTGCGGGTTCCAGCTGACGATGGCATCGGGCCCTTCGGGCTGTTCCACCTGCAGATAGGCCAGGCTGCCGTCCGCGCTGAACCCCAGCGCACGCTCCGCATGGTGGCTGACCGACACGTCGTTGACCAGCACCCAGTCCTCGCCGCGCTGGGCGCGGTAGTACAGCTTGCCTACGTTGTCCGCGCCGGCACCGAGTGCGAAGCGCACCTCGCCGGTGCTGTCGGTGGTGAACTCGGCACGCTGCACGGGCGACCGCGCCACCACCAGCCGGCGCCCGGTCACCGCATCCATGCGCTCGATGCGGGTAAAGGGATTGTCGGCGAAGGGCCACACCGCGATCAGCACGTTGCGGTCGTCGCCGGCCAGCTCGTCGGTCAGGAACGCAGCGACCTGGCTTTCATTCAAGCCGCCCACCCGATAGCCCACCAGCAGGTCGCTGCCCCTGCCGTCGGCGTTGATGCCGTACAGCTCGCCGGTCGGCTGCGGCCGGTCGAGCCGACCGGCCTTCTGTGCAAGGCCGATGACCAGGCGCTGGTCGCTCACCCAGTCGAAGGTGTCGGCGTGGCTGTATCGCGGCGGCCGGAACGAGCCCACCAGGCTCATGTCAGTGCTTCCCATGATCGCCACGGCGGTGGCGTCCTCCAGCGGTATGGTCGCCGCGATGTAAGTGCCGTCCGGGGAAATCTTGAGCGTGCCGAACGCGTCCTCGCGCAGGAACCGGTCCAGGTCGATCGCACCGGCACTGGCCGACAGCAGTGCAGCGCCTGTGCCCAGCAGCGCGGCCATGAATGTCATGCGCATCCATCCCCTCCTGGTGCGGCACCCGCAGGTGCCGCCTGTCCATCGTCGTGGTGTCCGCTCAGGGCGACGCCGGCGCTGCTCCGGCGGTCTTGCCGCCCAAGCTGTGCGACAGGAACGCCAGCAGCTTGCCGTAGTACTCGCGACGGTGCGGGTCGGTGTAGAAGCCGTGGCCTTCGGTGTCGTAGTAGAGCGACTCCACCGGCACCCCCGCCTTCTTCAGCGCCGTCTCCATGCGCTTGGTGTGCTGGATCGGGGCACGCTCGTCTTCGCCGCCGGCGGCCAGGAACACCGGGACCTTGATGCGATCGGCGAGGTTCACCGGCGACACCGCGGCCACCTCGGCGGCGCTGCCCAGCCATTCCTTCAGGTAGGTGCTGCCCGAACCGCTGCGCTGGATATCGCCGGTGGTATGCATCATCGGCAGGTCGTAGACCCCGACGTAGCCGGCCGCGCAGCGGTACAGCCCCGGTTCGCGCGCGGCGCCCATCAGCGCGGCATAGGCACCGTAGCTGGCGCCGTAGATGCAGATGCGCGACGCGTCGGCGTGGCCCTGGGCAATCGCCCAGCGGGTGGCGTCGGTGACGTCGTCCTGCATGGTGCCGCCCCACTGCTGCGCGCCCGCCTGCCGGTAGGCGCGGCCAAAGTTGCCCGAACCGCGGAAGTTGACCTGCAGGACGGCGTAGCCGGCGTCGGCCAGCATCTGCGCTTCGCTGTTGTAACTGCCGTCGTCGAACACGCCGAACGGGCCACCGTGCGGCACCACCACCATCGGCGGCTTGGCCGTGCCCGAGGCGGTGGGCGCGGTCAGATAGCCGTGCAGTTCCATGCCGTCGCGGGCCTTGAACGCGAACGGCGTGACCTTGGCACTGCGCGCCGCATCGACCCAGCCGCTGCGGCTGATCAGGTGCTCGGCCGACTTGGCGACGGTGTCGAAGATGTAGAAATCGCCGGGATTGCCGCCCGACCAGGTCTGCACCAGCACCAGCCGACCGTCGCGGGTGCTGGAGGTGATCAACACCCCTTCGCCGGCAAAGGCGGCTTCCAGGCTGCGGTACAGGCGGGCGTCGGCCGACGCGTCGTCGAAGAAACGGGTGCGCGGCTTGTCGCCCATGTACAGCGCACCGACCGGCACGCGGGTGCCCGGGCGGTACAGCAGCTGCTCGGGGTCGACCACCGGGTCACGCAGCAGGGTGGCGCGCTTCCCGGTTGCCGGGTCCCAGCTTACGATCGCGTCGGGACCGTCGGCCTGCTGGACCTGCAGATACGCGGTCTGGCCATCTTCGGAGAAGCCAAGCGCGGTTTCGATCCGCTTGGACACGGCTTCGTCGTTGACTAGCTTCCAGTCTTCGCCGGTCACGCCGCGGTAGTACAGCTTGTTGATGTTGTCGCTGCCAGCGCCGTGCGCGAAGCGGATCTGCCCGCTTGGGTCGCTGACGAAATCGGCATTGCGCACCGGCGAGCGCGCCACGGTCTGGCGGCGCCCGCTGGTCACGTCCAAGCGGTCGACACGCGTGTACGGATCGCTGGAGAACGGCCACACCGTGACCAGCACGTTGCGTTCTTCCTGCGGCATCGAGTCGATCAGGAACGCGGCCACTGCCTCGACCTTCTTCGGCTGGATGCGCGTGCCCGGCCCGGCGCCCTCGACCCGGTAGCCGACCAGCAGGTCGCCGCGGCCGCTCCTGGCGCTCAGGGAATACAGTTCACCGGTGGGTTGCGGCTTGTCGAGCGAGCCGAATTTCTCGGCCAGGCCGATCAGCACGCGGTCGTCGGACACCCAGTAGAAACTGCTGGCGTGGTTGTTCTTCGGCGGCATGAACGAGCCGACCACCTTGCCGGCCTCCCGGTCCAGGATGGCCACGCCGGTGCGGTCCTCCATCGGGATGGTGGCGGCGTAGTACTGGCCACTCGGCGACAGCTTGATGTCGTTGAAGGTATCGCGCTTGAGGTAATGGTCCAGGTTCACCTCGGCGGCGGACGCCTGCCCGACCGAACCAGACAACGCAGCCAGGACGGCCAGCGCCGCCCACTTCGAGTACTTCATCCTTCCCCCTTCGGTCCGGACACCTTGTCCGTGATGGCGGAGTGTAGACAGATCGCCCCGCGCCAGACCAGTACCGTCATCCGGTTTCTGGAACGGCCCTGAAAAGAAAATGGCACCGCGAGCGGTGCCATTTAGACGTGCATTGACGGAGAGAGAGAGAGAGATCAATGCACGCCGCGGAACGCCAGGCTCAGGGCCAGGATGGAGAGGATCACGGCGATGGTGCCGTCCAGGATCCGCCAGGTTTTCGGCTTGGTGAACAACGGCGCCAGCATGCGCGCGCCCAGCCCCTGTGCGGTCAGCCACAGGCAGCTGGCGGTGACCACGCCGGCGGCGAAGGCCATGCGCGCATTGCCGAAGTTGTCGGCGATGGAGCCGATCACCATCATGTCCAGCCAGAAATGCGGGTTGATCAGCGAGAAGCCGACCGCGGCGGTCAGCACCGCGCGGCGCGAGCTGTTGTCGCTGTCGTCCACCTGCATGCCACCGGTACCGGCCAGCGCGCGGCGTGCCGACTGCCAGGCGTACCAGGCCAGGAAGGTGACGCCACCCCACAGCACCACGGTGGTCAGCCAGGGCAGCGCGCGGGTCAGCGTGCTCAGGCCGGCCACGCTGGCAAAGATGAAGATCGCATCGATCGCCGCGCAGGTCGCCACGACCGGAACGATGTGCTTGCGCAGGATGCCCTGGCGCAGGATGAAGGCGCTCTGCGCGCCGACCACGGCGAACAGGCCGATGCCGGCGGCGGCGCCACTGAACCACGCGGCCAGACCGGGGCCGCCGGAAATGAAGGAGAACATGGTTGCCACCTGTAGTGCGGGGGGCGGTGCCTCGCCAAGGCGTACAGCACCGGATGGCGCGTATTGTCGCGCCGCAACATGAAAAAGTAGAGCTAAACTTACTTAACCATCTTTAGCGGAACTTAAGACGATGCGTATCGACCATGCCCAGCTCCGCGCCCTGGCGGCGGTGATCCGCGAAGGCAGCTTCGACCGTGCCGCGCAGTCGCTCAATGTCACCGCGTCTGCGGTCTCGCAGCGGGTCAAGGCGCTCGAGGACCGGGTCGGCCGGCTGCTGGTGAAACGCGCTTCGCCGGCGGTGGCGACCCCGGAGGGCCAGGTACTGGTGCAGCTGGCCGAGCAGACCGCACTACTGGAACACGACGCCCTTCATCGGATGGGCATCGCCGACGAGGACCTGCCCCACGCCAGCATTCCCGTGGCGGTCAACCACGACAGCCTGGAAACCTGGTTCACCGACGCCGCGCTGCGTTTTGCCGAGCAGACCGGCACCACGCTGGACCTGCGCCTGGAAGACCAGGACCACACCGTGGCGCTGCTGCGGCAGGGCGCGGTGCTGGGCGCGGTGACCACGCTGGACGAGCCGGTGCAGGGATGCCAGATCCACCCGTTGGGCAGCATCCGCTATGCAGCGACCTGCACCCCGGCGTTCCACGAGAAGTACTTCGCCAAGGGGGTGAACGCCCAGTCGCTGGCCCAGGCGCCGGTGCTGGTGTTCAACCGCAAGGACGATCTGCAGGCGCGTTTTGCCCGCCGCCTGGCCGGCGAGGAGCTGCCGATGACCGCGCCGACCTGGTGGATTCCTTCCACCCGCGCCTTCGTGCAGGCCAACCTGGGCGGGCTGGGCTGGACCATGAACCCACTGCCGCTGGTCAAGCGCCACCTGGAAGCCGGGCGGCTGGTGCTGATGAAACCGCGCGCCTGGGAAGACGTGCCCCTGTACTGGCAGCACTGGAAGGGCGACGTACAGACCATGGCGCTGCTGACCAGGGCAGTGCTGGCAGCGTCGGCAACCCTGGTGCGGAAGCGGCGTTGACGCGGATGGACCTCCGATCTGGCACGATCGGGCCAACGTGCTGGGGGTGGCAATGGAATCGGATCCGGTCTACCTGCATCTCCGGGTGGTGCTCAGCATCATCCTCGGCCTGAGCATCACCACGCTGGTAAAGGGCCTGGCCTCGATCATCGAGCACCCGGCCCGGCGCGGTGGCTGGTCGGGCATCCACCTGTGCTGGGTGCTGTGGACGCTGGTGTCGGTGGTGACCTTCTGGTGGTGGGAGTTCCGCCTGGCCAGCGTGCGCGAGTGGACCTTCGGCCTGTACCTGTTCGTGATCGGCTACTGCGCCAGCTGGTACATGCTGTGCGTGCTGCTGTTCCCGGACGACCTGCGCGAGTACGGCAGCTACGAGCAGTACCTGCTGCAGCGGCGCGCCGGCTTTTTCGGCATGCTGGCGCTGGTGACCCTGCTCGACCTGGGCGATACCGCGATCAAGGGCCACAGCCGCTGGCAGATGCTGGGCGAGGCCTATCCGGTGCACACCGGGATCATGCTGTTGATCGCAGGACTGGGCATTGCAAGCCGATCACGACATTGGCACCTGGGTCTCGCGATCTTCGCCCTGCTCTACCAGACCGGCTACTTCCTCGCTGAATACTTCACGATGGGAATCGACTGACCGGGCGTGGCACAGCGAACGGATGCTGCGTTGCACCAAATTCGTACCGGAACGGGCTAAAATGGACGTCTGGATGCGTTCAAGTGCTTGTTTCTTCACGCTTCGACTCGGAAGCGTCGGCATCCTGCCCCTCTCCCCAATGAAGAGAATTCCCATGACGAAATCGTCTGGAACGCCTTCGGACGGCGCCCCGCCGCGTTCCGAAGGTCGCAGGAAATTCGCGAAGCTCGTCCTCGCCCTGTTTGCCCTGCTGCTGATCGCCGCCGCCGTCTTCCTGTACTGGCCGCTGACCCAGCGCTCGGTACCGGCCGCCGGCAACGACAAGCCGGTGGACGTGGTCCTGGTCGGCGGCGGCATCATGAGCATCACCCTGGCCACCTTCCTGCAGGAACTGCAGCCGGACTGGAACATCCAGGTGTTCGAGCGCCTCGATGGCGTTGCCCTGGAAAGTTCGGACGGCTGGAACAATGCCGGCACCGGGCACTCGGCCTTCGCCGAACTGAACTACACCCCGGAACTGCCCGACGGCAGCATCGAGACCAAGCGCGCGGTCGGCATTGCCGAGCAGTTCGAGATCTCGCGCCAGTTCTGGTCGCACCAGGTGAAGGAAGGCCGCCTGAGCCAGCCTTCGGACTTCATCAACGCCACGCCGCACATGAGCTTCGTATGGGGCGATGACAACATCGCCTACCTGCACAAGCGCCAGCAGGCGCTGGTGAAGAACCCGCTGTTCTACGGCATGCAGTACTCCGAAGACCCCGCGCAGATCAAGGCGTGGGCCCCGCTGCTGATGGAAGGCCGCGACCCGAACCAGAAGGTCGCCGCGACCTGGATGCCGCTGGGTACCGACGTCAACTTCGGCGTCATCACCCGCCAGCTCACCGCAGGCCTGCAGCGCAATCCGAACTTCAGCCTGCACCTGGAGCACGAAGTGCGGGCGCTGCGCCAAAACGACGACAAGACCTGGAACGTGACGGTCAAGGACCTCAACGCCGGAACCGAGTCCACCCTCAAGTCGCGGTTTGTGTTCATCGGCGCCGGCGGTGCCGCGCTCAAGCTGCTGCAGCTCTCGGGCATTCCCGAATCGAAGAACTATGCCGGCTTCCCGGTCGGTGGCCAGTTCCTCGCCTTCCAGTCGCCGGAGATCGCCGGCCGCCACAGCGTCAAGGCCTACGGCATGGCCGAAACCGGTTCGCCGCCGATGTCGGTGCCGCACCTGGACGCACGCAAGCTCGACGGCAAGCCGGTGGTCCTGTTCGGCCCGTTCGCGCTGTACAGCACCAAGTTCCTCAAGCACGGCTCGTGGTTCGACCTGTACTCCTCGGTCAACCACAACAACGTGGCCGGCATGCTCGACGTGGGCATGGAAAACCTGGACCTGGTGAAGTACCTGATGGGCCAGGCGCGCCTGAACGACGACGACCGCCAGGCCGAGCTGGTCAAGTACTTCCCCAACGCCAAACGCGAAGACTGGAAGCTGGTCACCGCCGGCCAGCGCGTGCAGATCATCAAGCGCGATCCCGAAAAGGGCGCGGTGCTGCAGTTCGGCACCGAGATCGTCACCGACCAGGATCACACCCTGGCCGCCCTGCTCGGCGCCTCGCCGGGCGCGTCGACCTCGCCGCCGATCATGCTCGACCTGCTCAGGAAGGCCTTCCCCGCGCAGATGGCCGCCGGCTGGGAAGCCCGCCTGCGCGAGATCGTGCCGTCCTACGGGCGCAAGCTCAACGACAGCGCTGCGCTGACCAACGAGATCCGCCGCCAGACCAGTGACACCCTGCGCCTGCCGTTCCTGGACGTGCCGGAGGGCACCAGCCCGGCGGTGATGCTGACCCCGCCGGCGCCGGTGACGGAAAAGCGCAACGCCAATGAGGAGATGCAGGCGTTGTAAGCGAGTAAAGCGTAAAGGCAGCGGGGCAGAGCCCCGCTCTACGGAAACCGGCCTCTGGCCGGTTTTTTGTTGCCGGTCCGTCGCGTTAAATTATTGTAATTCGAATGAGAACGATTTACATTTGCGTCCCGTTGTGCACCCCCTGCCCACTGAGACCGCAAAAGTCCTTCCGTTCCCTGCCCTCCCGTTCCGTCCGTCGCGCCCCGCTGGGCCTCGCTGTCCTGGCCGTGCTGTCGCTGGCTTCGCCGCTCGCCCTGGCCGAGACCGCTGATGCCGCTGGCGATGCCAAGACCCTGGACAAGGTGAACGTGGTCAGCACCCAGCGTGCGCCCTCCAGCACTACCCGCCTGCCGATCAGCCTGCAGGAGACCCCGCAGTCCTCCACCGTGCTCGGCCTGCAGCGGATCCAGGACGAAGCCCTCTTCAGCATCAACGATGTCCTGCGCAACGTCACCGGCGTCAGCGTGTCCTTCTACGACACCCAGCGTCCGCTGTACTACGCCCGTGGCTTTGCCATCACCGACTTCCAGGTCGACGGCATCCCCACCTACAGCGGCTCGACCAACCAGGAATACGACACCGCCTTCTACGACCGCATCGAGGTCATCCGCGGCGCCAACGGCCTGCTCAGCGGCGCCGGCATTCCCTCGGCCACGGTCAACCTGCTGCGCAAGCGTCCGGGCAAGGACTTCGATGCCTCCTTCGCGGTCAGCGCCGGCAGCTGGGACTTCCGCCGCATGGAAGCCGACGTCAACGCACCGCTGACCTCCGACGGCCGCTTCCGCAGCCGCGTGGTCGCCGCCTACACCGACCGCGGGCTGTATTACGACCGCTACGACGAAAACAAGATGGCCGGCATGGCCGTGCTCGAAGGCGACCTCACCGACAGCACCACCGTCACCGTCGGCTACCAGACCCAGGACAACAACCCGTACGGCTCCACCTGGGGCACCGTGCCGTTCTTCGACAGCCAGGGCAACTTCGCCCACCTCCCGCGCGGAACCAACCTGTCGCCGAAGTGGAGCTACTGGAAGCGCGAAACCAGCACCGCCTTCGCCAACCTCGAGCAGCGTTTCGGCGAGAACTGGCTGCTGAAGATCAACACCGCCTACACCCGCGGCAACGTGCAGAACGTGCGCCTGTACGGCACCGGCAACCCGAACCCGGACACCGGCGCCGGCATCTTCCTGCGCGCCGCCGCCGGCGACTCCGAAGACACCCGCCGCAACGTCGACGCCTACCTCAGCGGCACCTTCCCGCTGTTCGGCCGCGAGCACGACCTCACCGTCGGCGCGCAGTGGTCCGACCTCGAAGGCACCACCAACACCATCGCACTGCGCTACCCGACCGACTGGGCCCGCTGCGGCACCGAACGCTGCTACTACATTCCCAACGTGTACACGTGGGACGGCGACATTTCCGAAGTCACCTACAGCCGCACTGGCGCCCGTCGCGTCGCCCACACCACCCAGAGCGGCTTCTACCTTGCCACCCGCCTGCGCCTGGCCGATCCGCTCTCGCTGATCGCCGGTGCGCGCCTGAGCCGTTGGGAAACCCTTACCCGTGCGTACAACGCCGCCGGTGCGTACACCGCCACCAGCGGTGCCTACAAGGTCAGCGACGAAGTCACGCCGTATGTCGGCCTGGTGTACGACATCAACCCCAACGTCTCGGTCTACGGCAGCTACACCGAGATCTTCAACCCGCAGAACTACAAGGACCGCAACGAGAACCTGCTGGCCCCCGTGCAGGGTTCCAACCTGGAAGCCGGCCTGAAGACCCAGTGGTTCGACGGCCGCCTGACCGCCAATGCCGCGGTGTTCGAAGCCAAGCAGGACAACTACGCGGTGCGCGACATGAGCGTGCCGGACGGCAGCCTCAGCGATGGCAGCTCGGCCTACATCGGCGTGAACGGCACCAAGGCGCGCGGCTGGGAAATGGACATCAACGGCGAAGTGATGCCGGGCTGGACGGTCAATGCCGGTTTCACCCACGTCAAGGTGACCCGCGCCGCCACCGACATGCTGTACGCGAATCCGCCGGAAGACCTGCTGCAGCTCAACACCAGCGTGCGCCTGCCCGGCGTGCTGGACAAGCTGACCGTGGGCGGTGGGTTCTCCTGGCAGAGCGAGGTGGAGGGCTACAACATCCCCTACCCGCTGGGTGGCACGCGCACGGTGAAGCAGCCGGCCTACATGCTGGTGAACCTGCACGCGAACTACGCGATCAATGACAGCTGGACCGCGTCGCTCAACGTGCGCAATGCGCTGGACAAGACCTACTGGGCGAACTTGGACTACAACAACTACGGCGAGCCGCGGTTCGTGTCGGCCAGCCTGCGCTGGAAGTTCTGACCATCCAACACGCGTAGAGCGGGGCCCGCCCGGCGTCAGGTCGGGCGGGTTTCGCGCAGCCCCCACATCACCGGCAACACCAGCAGCGCCACCGCGGCGATCATCGCGCCTGGCGCTGCGGCCCAGCCGGTGTGGCGCACCAGCAGTTCGGCGATCAGCGGCGTGGCGCCGCCGAAGAACGCAGTGGCCATGGTCACACCCAGTGCAAGCCCACTGAGCCGGCCTTCGCCCGGGAACTGCTCGGCGGTGGCCGGTGCGGCCACTGCACTGACGCCGCCAGCGAGGCACGCCAGCACCACGGCGGCCAGGCCGATCTGCACTGCAGTACCGCTGGCCATCACGCCGAACATGGTCAACGGCAACAGGGCGGACAGCAGGGCCAGCCCGATCAACACGGGTCGACGCCCTACCCGGTCCGACAGCGCGCCGGCCATCGGCGTCACCAGGATCACCGCGACCGCAGCACCCGTGGACAGCCACAGCGCCTGAGATTCGCCGATGTCGCTGACCGAGCCGAGGAACGCGGGCACGTAGGTGATGCCCACGTAGTAAGTGATCGACCCCAGCGCGGAAATGGCGAAGGTGCGGGCCACCGCCCCACGGTGGAAGCGCCAGGTATCGCGGATCGGCGAGGTCGGCACCGTGCCGGCCGCCACCTGGCGTTCGAACTCGGGCGACTCGTGCATGGTCGAGCGCGCCAGCAGGATGCCGCCGGCCAAGGCGGCACCGACGAAGAAGGGAATGCGCCAGCCCCAGCCGTCCAGCTGCGCGGTACTGAGCAGGGCAACGGTCAGCGCCGACAGTGCAACCGCGAGCAGCGCCCCGACCTCACTCGCGGCCGACGCCAGCGAGGTGACGAGCCCGCGCCTGCGCAGCGGTGCCGATTCCAGCAGGTAGGCGACCACGCCGGTATATTCGCCGCCCACCGAGAACGCCATGACACAGCGCAGCAGCAGCAACAGCACGCCTGCGGTGGTGCCGATGCTGTCGAAGGTGGGCAGCATGGCGGTGGCCAGCATCGCCACGGTCATCAATGCCATCGAGGCGAGCAGCATGTAGCGCCGCCCGAAGCGGTCGCCGAGGTGGCCGAAACAGAGTGCGCCCAGCGGACGCATCAGGTAGGACACCGCAAACCCGGCCAAGGTCGCCAGCAGCGCATTCTCGCCCCCGCCGAAGAACACCCGCGACAGCACCGTCGCCAGGTACAGGTAGAGGGTGAAGTCGTACCATTCCACCACGGTGGAAAGGCCGGCCACGATCATCGAGCGGGTCGGTGTCGCGGCGGTAGCAGCTGCGTGGGGCGCTGTTGCGCTCGAGCGCGCAGCGGAGGCTTGGCTGGTCATGGGGCCGCAGCCTAGGCCATCCGGCCTCCACGCCGTGTCGTCACGGCGTCACCGGCAGGCGGCTCAGTAACGGACCTGGCAGTTCGGGCAGAAAAACGTGCGCCGCTTGCTTTTGCCTGGATAGGTCTTTGAGACCGGCCCGCCGCAATTGGGACACGTTCGTTTCGTGTGGATCTGCCAGTGGTTGCGCAGCTCGAAGGCACGCTTCCACTCAAGGAATCTGAAACTGTACTCACGTGCGTCAGTGATGACCCTGCCCAGCACTCGCGGCGGAAGGTCGCCAATCCGCGACTCGGGGTGCACGCGCTGGCGGAACAGCACTTCGTTCTTGATGATGTTGCCAACCCCGGCGAAGAGGTCCTGGTCGAGCAGCGCATCGCAGACCAGCGTCTCCGGCTGCAGTTTGAGGCGGCGCCGCGCCAAGCGGGGGTCCCACGCGTCGTTCATCACGTCGGTGCGCCAATCGTAGGTATCGTCCAGCGGTCCTTCGATGTACTTCAGCGAAGAGGCGTAGATGTTGAGCTCGCCGTTGTCGAACTGCAACGAGACACGAGGCGGCGCGGGCTTGCGCTCGTCGATGCGGTAACTCCCGAACATCAGCATGTGCACGCGCAGGCTGAAGCCGCTGAACTCGATAAGGAAGTGTTTTCCCCAGCTGCGCAGGGACAGTACCCGCCGGCCTTCCATTCGGGTCAGGTCCAGGCTGCTGTTGCCGATGGCGCGGCGTACGGTCTTCCGACGGAACTTCGCCGCAGCCTCGCGCAGGATGACGATGGAAGGGCCCTCAGGCATCGGCGGTGAGCTCCTGAAGGCGTGCAGCGTTGGCAACGGCGAAGCCGTGCGCTGTGTTGTCGAAGATGACCCACGGCGGCGACGCTGCCACCGCCCCCATCTGATCGGCCAGGCCGACGAGCGCAGTTTCGCCGTAGTCGCTGTAGTACATGCGCGGCGATCCGTGCCAGCGCCAGTAGCGCCAACAGGACGCGCCGCCTGGATGCGCGGCCGACGGTACCCGTGCAGGGTCCACGCCTGCGCGCGCAACATCGTGGCGTAGCAGCAGCGCATCGGCAGGTGCAGTGAACCAGCTGGCGTGCCGGGGTTCGCAGACCAGCGGCACGGCGGTGCGTCGGCGGAGTGCGCGGAAGAAGCTGGCGGCCCGGCGCGGATCCAGTGCCAGCGACGGCGGGAGCTGCAGCAGCAGCCCGCCCAGCTTGGCGCCGAGCCCCAGGGATTCATCAAGGAAACGATCCAGCAAACTGCCCACCCCGACCAGGCCCGAATCGTGGGAAATGGTGCGCGGGAGCTTCACGGAGAAGCGGAACGCGGGGGGCACCGTGGCCGCCCAGCGCTCGTACGTCGCGGGTTTGTGCGGACGATAGAAGGAGGAGTTGATCTCCACCACCGGGAATCGGGTGGCGTAGCGTGCCAGCATGCTGTCGCCCGGCCCGAACAGATCGGCGTACCGGCTGGGGATGGACCAGCCGGCACAGCCGATCAACGGGCGGACAATGGCAGGCATGGGCTCAGACGCGGATCTCGCCCTGGTCTTCGCCGTCCCAGTAGTGGATGCGGTGCGCGTGGACATGGATCAGGACCAGACCAGGGGTCTCGATGCCCTGCTCGAACCAGCGCTCGAGGCTCTTCTGCCAGTGTTCGCGCATGACCTCCTTGTCCCGTACGAGGCGTGCCTTGCCCTGCACGAACACGAACAGCGGCGGCTTGCCGAGCAGGCCCTTGCTGCCGGTGAAGCTGAGCGCGACCTTGGGTTCGGCCTGCAGTTCGCGGACCATGTCGGTGCTGTCGAGAGCGAAGAACCAGCTGTCGCCGTCGTAGTCGACATCGCCATTGTTGCTCATCGGCCGGCCGGCGATCTCGCCGTTGTCGGCGAAGGTCTGCAGCATGGTGAAGTCGATGCCGGCCATCTTCTTGGCCAGGTCATGCAGGGTCAGGGTGGTCATCGGCGGCTCGCGGGAGGTGATGTCTCCAAGGGTCAGCGCGCCGCCGTGACCACCCCGTGCACGCCTGCTGGCGCGGCCTTCACCGCGTGATGAACACCGGGTTCGAATAGAACCACAGGTCCTGCCAGGGGTCCTCGCCCTTGATGTCGGCCAGCGGCGTGGGCTCGTCGGTGTTGCTGCCGCGTGCACGCACGAAACCGCCGCCGGCCGGTGCGGGCAGCTCCCACGCAACCTGGTACCACGCGCCTTCCCGGGTCCACTCCTTCGCGGTGAATCGGCGGGTCTGCATCTTCGGTGCATCTGCACCGCCACTGCCGACGATCAGCTGGATCTGCTGCAGCGCGGGGTGCTGGCCCATCGCATTGGGCGCTTCCGGTCGGCGCACGCGCAGCTGGATCCGCATCGGTTTGCCTGCCGGGATCGCCAACGCATCGCCCATCCGCGCCACCGCGCCGCCGTCTGCGGCCTGCACGCTGAACGCCATGGCATCGATGAGGTCGCCGGTGACGGCGAACATGCGGCCACCCCGCACGCCGCCCAGGATGTCATCTGCCTCCGGCCGTGCCCACACGTAGGTCTTGCTGTACTCGCCCGGGTCGAAATCGCTGCCCCCATCGCGCTGGTTCACATGCGAATCGGAGCTGGCGGTGATCCAGAACCGGGTGCCGGCGGCCAGCATCCGGTCCCACACGCCGCCCACCTGCGTGGTCATCTGATCGAAACCACCAAAGGTCGGCGCCGCCGCATTGCGGTACAGGCCGCGCTCGGTGCGGGTGGCCTGGTGGCCGGGTGCGCCTTCCATGCCGACCAGTACCTGCGGTGCCGTGGCGTGCCACGCGATCAGCTCGGCCGGCGTCACTTCGCCCCACTGCCCTGCCCCGGTCGCAGTGCGCGAGGGGTGGTTGACCAGCATCAACGGCAGCGGCTGCAGGCCGCGCATGTGGGTCAGCGCATCCAGCATGTGCTGATGGGTATCGCGGCTGCCTTCCTGCAGCGGCTCACCGCGGCTGTAGTCGCGCTCGATGGCGAACAACTGCTCGCCTTCCTTCGGACCGGGCGCAACGATCAGCGAAGCATGCTCACCGGCCGGCACGTCGAACTCCATGCCGTTGAACTGGATCAGGTCGGGCACGTCGCGACGGGCCTGCAGCAATGCGGGATACGCATGGTCGCGGGTCACCGCCGAATGTCCGGGACCACCGTGGTCGGTGTGCACCATCCAGCGCAGGCCGAAGTGGCGCGCCTGCTGTGCGTTGCGGGTACGGGTGTAGGACGAGTCGCCGCCACGGATCGGCGTAGGCGGCGTGGTGCTGCGGTCCCAGTCCACGCTCCATTCGCTGTGGACATGATGGTCGCCGGGCTGCCAGTCGCGGCCTGCGTCGGGGTCCGTGTTGGCCGCACTGGCCAGGGCCGGCGCAAGCAGCGCCAGCAGGAGAAGAGTACGCATGAAGGTTCCTTGCAGGCCCCTGCCTGCCGCGCGGCGACAGGCAGGGGGAGATCAATCAGAAGTCGGCACGCAGGCCCAGGCTGATGCGGCGGCCGGAGGCCTCGTACATGGTCGGGAACGACGGGTCCATGGTGTAGCCGCTGGTGATCTCGTTGGTGAGGTTGATGCCCTTCAGGCTGACCTTGATGTTGTCGGTGATCCGGTAGCCGATCGACACGTCCATCTGGCCATACGCATCGCGCCAGATCGGGTACATGTCATAGCCGATCGACTCCACGTACTCGTCCTTGTGGTTGTAGGACACGCGCGCGTCGAATCGGTCGTTCTCGTAGTAGGCAGTGAAGTTCCAGGTCTTCTCGGACAGGCCCGGCATCGGGGTGCGGATGCCCAGGTCGGACTCACCGGCCAGCGAGCTGTCCAGCATGGTGTAGTTGGCATTGATGCCGAAGCCTTCCAACACCGGGGTGAACATGCCCAGCGGCAGCTGCGCGACCAGCTCCACGCCGTCTACCTGGTACGAGCCCTTGGCGTTCACGGGCTGGTACACGTCGAAGTCGAAGATGCCGTTCAAGGTGCCGTTGGCGTTGTACACCGCTACGTCTTCGACCACGCCGGTGAGCGAGTTGATCACCACGCCATCGATGTTCTTGCGGAAGTACGACGCGGCGAACAGCGCACCGTTGTCCAGGTATTTCTCCAGGCCCACTTCCCACTGTTTGGCGTAAGTCGGCTTCAGCTCTGGATTGCCGTCGGTGAAGCGGTACGAGCCCCAGCTTGCGGTGCGCTTGTAGGCGATATCGGTCAGCGCCGGGCGCATCATCACTTTGGAGGCCGCCGCGCGCAGCAGCAGACCCTGCGACAGTTCCGCGGTCATGTTGAAACTGGGCAGCAGGTCGTCGTAGCTGCCGTCCTTGGAGACCGGGGTGTCGGTGTAGCCGGTACTGCCGTCCGGACGTTGGATCGGGTGGTAGCCGAACGAGTTGACCTTGGTGTCCACGTAACGCGCACCGGCGTTGATGGTCACCGGCACGTGGCCGATGTCGAACGCGAAGTCGGCCATGGCGTACAGGCTCATCACCTTCTCGTCGACCTGGTAGAACTGGCCGGCGTCGAACGGGGTATAGAAGCCGTCGTAGCGGAACGCACTGCGCGCGTACCCGTTGGAGATCTGCTGCCAGTCCAGGTCCTTGATGGTGTAGGCGCCGCCGGGAACGATGTCGCCGATCGACTGCAGCGGACTGTCTGCCATCGTGCGGGTATTGACCCACGCGCTGCTGCCCGCCAACGGGCCGGTGATCTTGAGCTCGCCATACTGGCGCTGCTTGGAGCGATCGGTGTAGCGCCCGCCGAACTTGATGTCGCGCAGTGCCGGCAGGAACGCCAGGTCGAGCATCCGGGTCACGTTGACCTGGGCGGCATACTTGTCGTCATCCACCTTCTCCAGGGTGGTTTCATAAGCCTCGAACAGGTACTTGTCCGACGCGTTGTACATGTCGAAGCCGCCCGGCGTGCTCGGAACGGTCTCGCCACTGCGCCCGGTCCAGCGGGTACGCGACGGCGCATAGGCGACGTGCTTGAGGTTGGAATAGTCCGAGGTCTTTTCTGCGCCCGAGTACCCGGCCATCGCGTCCACGTACCAGTCCTGGCCCTTCCAGTCCATGGCGACGCTGTACTGGCTGTAGTCGGTCTTGTTGATCCGCTCCTTGCTCAGCATCTCGTGCTGGGTGGCGGTGTAGGAGACATCGCGCAGGACCACCATGCCGTACTCGGACAGGGTGGTGGCGTCGTACTCGTGGATGGTGTCCAGGGTGCTGCGGCTGGAGGCGGAGTACGCCGCCGCGTCGTATTCGTCTTCAGTCGCGTCGTAGCCACCGAGCATCGCATCGAAGGTCAGGCTGAAGCTGCTGCTCGGCTTGTACTGCAGCGAGGCGGTGGCGCCCCACTTGTCCTGCTCGTTGAGGTACACGCGGTCGCCGACCTTGTCCTGGAACACCACCAGGTTGGTCTCGTCGGTATTGTTGCGGTTGACGATGTTGACCCCGGCGTCGCGCGCCAGCACGGCCTGGGCCTGGGTGCCGCGGGTGCCGGATGCGCTCAGGAAGCGCGACATTGGGCGAAAATTGATGCCCGAGGTGGAATCGGTGCGGTTGGTGCGCTTGGATTGCGAGTACGACACCAGGCCGCCCCAGTCGCCCCAGGTGTCGGCGGCCAGGAACGCGAAGCGCGGGTCCACCTTTTCGGAGATGCTGTTGTGCGCGGCTTCGGCCGACACCACCAGCTTGCGCTCGTTGTAGTCGAACGGGCGCGCGGTGCTGATCTTCACCGAACCGGCGATGCCACCTTCCTCGTCGGCAGCGGTCGGCGACTTCTGCACCGTGACCTGCTGGATGATCTCGGAGGCGAACATGTCGAACTCGACGTCGCGGCCACCGCTGCCCGACGCGGTCGCCAGGTCGTTGATCGAGACCATCGTGTACTCCGACGGCAGGCCGCGCACATTGACCTTGGTGCCCAGCCCCTTGCTGCGTTCGATGGTCACGCCGGGAACGCGCTGCAGCGCTTCGGCGAGGTTCTGCTCCGGAAAGTCGGCCACGTCGGTGGCGACGATCGAATCGGAAAAGCCGATGTTGGTGCGCTTCAGGTCAACCGCCTGCTCCAGGCTGCGGCTGTAGCTGCCGGTGACCTGGATGGTTTCCAGGTTCTGCGGATTGACGCCTTCGACAGTGGCGGCGGCCTGCAGCGGTGCGGCGTCGGTGCCTGCCACGGCCATCGGCGTGACCATGCCCGAGCTCGGCTCGGTACCGACCGCGTCCGACTCAATGGTCACGGTGGTTTCGTTGAGATAGCGGTAGCGCAGCCCGGTACCGGCGAGCAGGCGGCCCAGTGCCGCATCGGCGGACAGCCCGGCCGGCACCGCCGGCGTGCGCGGGTTGCCGGCAGTCTGCGTGTTGTAGACGAACTGCAGCCCGGTCTGGCGCGACAGCGCGTTGAGCGCCCGGTCCAGCGGCTGCGAGGCGATGGCCTCGGCGGAAACACGGGTGGGTTCGGCAGCAGCGGTGGTCGCGGTGGCCTGCAGGGCAAGGGCGATCGAAAGGAACAGAGTGCGGCGCATCGTGGGATCCAGTGAGGGAATGGCGGTGGCTTTCCCCAACTACGAGGCCGCAGTGCGCGGATCGGGCACCGTTATTTCGATGAATTTTTTTTGACAGCGTCGAAGCCAGGCGTGCGCATCCGCACATCGATGAGGCCGCCCTGCTGCGAGGTCTGCAATGCCGGTTGCTGGTCGAGGAAGGCGCGCAGCGAGCCAAGGTCGTCGGCGCGCAGGTTGCCGGTGATGCGCAGCATGCCGGCGTCGTCGCTGACCCGCAGGCGCTGCGTGTTGCGCCGGTTGAAGCGGTCGGCCACGTCGCGCAGTGGTTCGTCGCGGAACACCACGCGGCCCTGCCACCAGGCGGTCATGCTGGCCGCGTCTTCGTCGAGGATCTGCACGCGCTGGTCGCGGTAGTCGACCTGCGCAACCTTGCCTGCCCAGAGGTCGGCCAGCAGGCGGCCACGGCCACTGTCGCCGCGCACCTGCACCCGGCCTTCGCTGACCGCGATGCGGGCCTGCTCACGCTGCAGCGAGACGTCGAAGGTGGTGCCGATGTCAGTCACCTTCAGCCCGCCGGCATGCACCGCGAAGGGGCGTCGGCCCGGTGCAACCACGAAACTGGCCTGTCCGCGCTCCAGTTCCACCCGGCGCGCGAACAGGCTCATGCGCACTGACAGTTCACTGTCGGCATCGAGATGGACCAGGCTGTCGTCGCTCAGCCGGATCTGTTGCGGTTGACCGTGCGCGGCAACGTAATGGCTGGTGCGCGGCCAAGCCATCGGCGTGCCGATGCCGACCGCCATCACCAGCGCAGCGGCTGCGGCAAGGCCCGGCAAACGGCGCCTGCGACGCTGCGGCGGCGCGGTCGCAGTCGCGCCACGCACGGGCAGCTGCACCACGTTGTCGTCGGCGCTGCGCGGCACCGGCGTGGCCAGCAGGACGTCCAGGTCGTCGGGCATCGCGCGCAGCGCCTCGCCCAGCGCACCGGCGGTTTCGCTGATGGCCAGGTACTCGCGCAGATGCTCGGGCGAGACCAGCAGCCAGTCCAGGAAGGCGCGCTGCTGCGCAGGCGACACGTCGCCCTGTCGTTGCAGCGCGTGCCAGTGCGCGGCGGCCTGGGTCAGCGCGGCGGGGTGCAGCGTGGGCCTGCTCATCGCAGTGCCTCCTCATCGCCCATCGCGCGTCGGCACACCGACAACCCGCGCACCACGTGCTTTTTCACCATGTGCGGGGAGACGCCCATGCGCTCGGCGATCTGCTTGTAGCTCAGCCCGTCGCGGTACTGCATCACCAGCACCGCGCGGGTGTGTTCGGGCAGCGTTCCCAGCAGTGCCTGCAGGCGCTGGCGGCGCTGTTCGCGTTCGGCGGCGTCTTCCACGCATTCCCCGCTGGCCAGGCCCTGGCCCAGCTGTTCGATGTCCTCGATCGGCAACGTGGCCCAGCGCCTGCGGCTGGCCTGCTCACGCGCCAGGTTCAGCGCGACGGTGAACAGGTACGCCTCGGGGTTGGCGATCGACTCGCCAGGCCCCGCATGCGCACGCAGCAGACGCAGATACGTCTCCTGCACCAGGTCTTCGGCGTCCTGTCGCGCCCCCCGGCGCACGAAGAAGCCCCGAAGCACCGGCGCATGTTGCTCGAACATCCGCGCCAGCCGCCCTCTTGCCTGCTCGGCCACTGTGCCGCCCCACCCCTGAAGTGCGGCGCAAGGTAAGCGCTGCGTGTTACGGGGTGGTGACGGTTGGGCGCAGGGTGAACACGGTGATTTCCGACGGAACGCCGATACGGGCGGCGAACCCTGGCCACAACCCGGCGCCGTTGCTGACGTACAAAGTCATCCCGTTCACTTCATAACGGCCCGAGACGTAGCCGCCGTTGGCGCGCTTCACCAGCTGGTCCATGCCCACGATGTGCCCGCCGTGGGTATGCCCGGACAGCTGCAGCTTCACGCCCTGTGCGGCGTTGGGAGCGGCCTGGTTCGGTCGATGATCCAGCAGGATCACCGGATCCTTGGGATCCGCCCCGGCCAGCGCGGCCTTCAGGTCCGGCATAGGCAGGCCATAGCGCGCGGCCACCGGGTCGGTGACACCGGCGATGGTGAGCGAGCTGCCGTTGCGGGTGACCCGGGTATGGCTGTTTTCCAGCACCTGCATGCCGAGACCGCGGAAGGCCTGCATCCACTGCGCATACTGGCCGTAGTACTCATGGTTGCCGGTGATGGCGATCACGCCGTCAGGTGCCTGCAGCTGGCCCAGCGAGCGCACGTCGTTGGAGCGCGCACGCACGCTGCCGTCGACCAGGTCGCCGGTGATCACCACCAGGTCCGGTATCTGCGCGTTGCTTTCGGCCACCACCTGGGTGACCCAGTCGCCGGTGAGCAGGCGGCTGGCGTGGATGTCGGTGAGCTGCAGTACCCGGTAGCCGTCAAAGGCGGCAGGCAACCCGGCGATGGCGACGTCGACCTGCCGCACCTTGGGTACGGCCATGCCCTGCTGCACGCCGTAGATGCCCAGCGCCAGGGCGAGCACACCGGCGGCTGGACGGAGCCAGCTGCGACGCAATGCGTCGGCGATGCGCGGCTGGCCCAGCAGGCGCGAAAGCAGGAGCAGCGCGTCCAGTACCAGCAGGAAGACCGCCACCAGCAGCAGTGCGGTGAATCCACTGGCCAGCACCGCAATGGCAGCCTTGGGAATTTCAGGGGACGCCATGGTGCCGGCAAACCGCGCCACGATCCGATGGTGCAGCGCCAAGGCCAGCACCAGCAGGCCCAATGGCCCCCGCAGCGAGACCGGCACCCGCAGCGGCCAGATCAGCCGCCACACCACGTACAACGCAAGCACCACTCCAACAACACTCAGCACAGGCAGTTCCATCTTCAATGGGGGATGCACGGACGCGCGGGGCGATCGTGCAGCGCACCATCTTTGCCGAAGTTGGTTGCGTCTGCCACCGCAGGCGCGTGGAAAGGTGGGTTCCGGCAGCGGCCTACATGCGCTCGCCGGGAAGCCGGCTGGCCTGCTTCACCCAGCGGGTGAACTGAGCCGTGTCCAGCGGGATGTCCTCGAACACGTGCAGGTAGCGGGTGTCCTGGCTCTTGGAGGATTCCGGCGGCATCGGGTCGAGCGACGCGCCCCGGAAGAACGCGACTTTGATGTAGCGCGCGTAGCAGTGCATGCTCAGGAACCAGCCCTCCTTGCCTTCGACCGCGTACAGCGGCGAGTTCCATTTCACTGCCTTGCGGACCTTTGGAATGGCCGCCACGACCAGGGCGTCGAGTTGCCGTGCCGCTTGCTGCTTCCAGCCGGGTACTGCGGCGATCCACGCCTGCACGGGGGCGTCGCCCTCGCCTTTGGGAATCTGGGGGTTCCCGCCGGCGAGCAGGCGCGGGGCTGCATGGGTGCTGGAGGTGGCCATGGGTTTCCCTCGGCCGGGCAGAGCCCGGCGCTACCCCGCCTATAGTGCCTGAACGAACGCCGTTGTCAGCGGGGAGGCGGGGTTGATTTGGACTGCGGAGGCGCCTATAAATGAGCGACCACTCAACTAAATGTTTCCATGGCCCGCCCGCTCAGCGACGCAAAACGTACCGCCATCCTTGATGCCGCCGCCCGACTGGTGGCGGCGCAGGGCGTGGGTGCGTCGACCGCGCAGATCGCAAAGGCGGCCAAGGTGGCCGAAGGCACGGTGTTCACGTACTTCGAGACCAAGGACGTGCTGCTCAACGCGCTGTTCGTGCGGCTTGAAGAGCGCCTGGCGCTGGCTGTGGGCGGCAGCTTCCCGGCCGACGCCGAGGTCCGCGGGCAGCTGCTGCATGTGTGGAAGGCGTTGCTGGTCTGGGGCGCGGCGCATCCGGTGGACCGCATGGCGCTGCGCCAGCTCAAGGTGTCCGAGCGGATCACCGACTGCACCCGCACCCATTGCGCCGGCCTGTTCGGCACCACCCTGCAGACCCTGGAAGCGAGCCTGGCCCGGTACGTGGATCCGGAGCGGCTGTCGTTCTATCTGGGTCGGGTGCTGATCACCCTGCTGGAAACCACGCTGGAAGCCATGGCGGCGCAGCCGGAACAGCGCGAGGTCCTCCAGCAGGCGGGATTCGACCTGTTCTGGAAGGGCATCCAGCGATGATTTTTTTGCGTTTTTTAAGTGAGTGCTTACGCACTCACCTACCTCACCAGCCTCTGGAGACGCATGCGCATTCTGTCCTTTCTCGCTGTCGCCTTCGCCCTTGCCGTTCTGATCGGGATGACCCTTAAAGTGCCTATCGCCTCCTATGAAACGTCGCCGCAGCGTGCGGACGACCAGTTCACCAACGTCGTGGCCAAGCCCAAGGAATCTTTGGGCGCCACGATCAAGCTGTTCTGGGAGTTCTTCTTCAACCGCCCGACCGGCACCGTGCCGGATGTCGCCACGCCGGTGCATGCGCTGACCGCGCAGGCGCTGGCCGAAGCCCCGGATCGCAGCGTGTACCGGCTGGGCCACTCGACCCTGCTGATCAAGCTGCGTGGCGGCTGGTGGCTCACTGACCCGGTGTTCTCAGAGCGCGCCTCGCCGTTCCAGTGGATCGGGCCGAAGCGCTTCCACGCCCCGCCGATCGCGCTGGAAGACCTGCCGCCGATCCGCGGCGTGCTGCTCTCGCACGACCACTACGACCACCTGGACCGCGCGACGGTGAAGTTCCTGGCCAGCCGCGTGGGCGTGTTCCTCACCCCGCTGGGCGTGGGGGACCGCCTGGTCGATTGGGGCGTGCCGCGCGACAAGGTGCGCCAGTTCGACTGGTGGCAGGAAACCGAGGTGGACGGCGTGCGATTCGCACTCACCCCCACCCAGCATTTCTCCGGCCGCGGACTGCGCGACAGCAACAAGACGCTGTGGGGCTCGTGGGTCATCATCGACAACGACCTGCGCGTGTTCTTCAGCGGCGACTCCGGCTACTTCGACGGCTTCAGGAAGATCGGTGAGCGCTACGGGCCGTTCGACGTGGCGTTCGTGGAAACCGGCGCCTACGACGCCAAGTGGCCCTACGTGC
Organism: Stenotrophomonas aracearum; assembly: GCF_031834615.1. NCBI lineage: Bacteria > Pseudomonadati > Pseudomonadota > Gammaproteobacteria > Lysobacterales > Lysobacteraceae > Stenotrophomonas > Stenotrophomonas aracearum. The sequence goes on along the minus strand of NZ_CP115543.1, from coordinate 1,187,534 downwards.
ACATGCAGCCCGAGCAGACCGTGCAGGCCCACCAGGACCTGCGCGGCAAGTGGCTGGTGCCGATCCACAACGGTACCTTCGACCTGGCCATGCACCGCTGGGAAGAGCCCTTCGAGCGGGTCAGTGCACTGGCGGCGCAACGCGGCATCGCCCTGTCCACCCCGGAGATGGGCGAGCGCCTGGACCTGTCGGCGCCCCATGCGGGCAGGCCGTGGTGGCGGACGATGAAGGCCGAGGCGGAGGCACGCCGGAACACATCCGTGGCCAGCGCGCAGTAACGGGTCGGGCAGGAGCAGGTCTGGGCCGCACGGTATCATCGTGACCCAGACCGCCCCGCTGCCCGAAGGATCCACCGCGTGCCGACGTTTCCCCGCCTGACCTGCCTGGTGCTGATGACCGCGCTTTCCGCTGCCGCCGGGGCCGCCGAGCCCTCGCCCGTTGCCGACCCTCGCGCCAAGGCCATCGCCGACGCCAACGAGATGGCGCAGGCCCTGCTGGAAGTACAGAAGTACCCGGCCGAGCTGGACTGCACCAAGGCGGTGGAGAATGCGCGCTACGGGGTGGAGACAATGCTCGAAGTCGGCGCAAAGAACGTCGCGGGCGGCTATATGCCGGCCGAACAGTTCAACAAGGCGGCCGCACCGCTGCGCGCCTTGCTGCCGCAGCTGACCCAGGCCGACTGCAGCGCGGCCGAGGGCAACAAGCGCGCCTTCTATCAGTGCATGTCCAGCGACTACAACCACGTGCTGGCCTGTGGCAAGGCGCATCCGTACTGAGCATGCTGCTGTGACCTCGCCCGCCTATGCCCTGCCGCTGACTGAAACGGACCTGGGCGCATTCCTGGAGTCTGGCGCCGTTCCTACAACGGCATTGGAACGCGCCGGGCTGTTCGCCGCTGCGCTGTGCCAGCAGCGCCCACACCATCCCGCCGCCCTGACCCGGCTGCTCGATGACGCGTGCGCGCTGTTCGTGGCCCAGCCGGACGCAGCTGTCGGTCAGTTCCAGGCGCTGCGCAGTGCGTTGCCTCCCACTGCAGACGACTGGCTGCACGGTCTAGCCGCGCAGGGCGTGGTGCTGGGCCCGGACGCAGTGGTGGCGCGCTACGCGCAGGCCTCGCCCGACGCCTATCCGGTGGATGCATTCCAGGCCGACAGCCAGGTCACCTTGGAGCCGCACACACTGCGCTTTGCCACCGAGGCTGCGTATGCCGAAGAAGGCCACGTGGCCGACGACAGCCAGCGCGCACCCGCGTTCGTGGAGCGGACGCATTCCTATACCCAGGAACAGGCGCGTGCGCTGCGCGCAATCATCGCCAACGATCACGAGCACATCGACCTGGACGCCTACGCCGGCGCCGGCAAGACCCACCTGATCCTGCAGCTGCTGGACAGCGGCGCGCGTCGCTACACCTACATCGCCCCGCGTGCCGGCCAGGTGCAGGCGTTCCGGCAACGGCTCAGCGCGGCGCTGCCGGTGCAGGTGGTTTCGCAGATCGCATTCGCCAACCACGTCGCCGGTGACGCGTTCCGCCGCGGCCTGCTACGTACCGCCTGGCGACCCGTGTTCCAGATCAGCAAGCACGCGCTGCGCGACATCGCCGCACGGATCGAGCTGCAATCCATCGGCTCTTTCGCGCCCGCCAGCGTGCTGCGCATCGCGCTGGAAGGCATTGCCACCTGGTGCCGTTCGACGACCCTGCAGCTTGCGCCGCGGCACTTCGCGCGCGCGGTGCCGTGGACCGTGATCGACAGCGCTGCGTTGATGGCAGCAGCGGAGCACGTCTGGCGAAGCATGTTCGACCCGCAGCTGCAGCGCCATGCGCTGCTCAGCGTCAACGTCGACCACATCGGCAAGTGGCTGGCGTTGCACCAGGTCAGCGTGCCGGCCACCTGGGGCACCCTGCTGATCGACGAAGGCCACGATCTGAGTCCGGCGTGGAAAGCCCTGCTTTCCAGCTACGAAGGCGCGGTGATCAGCCTGGGCGATCCCAACCAGCGCCTGGTCGGTCACGCCCCGCGCTTCGCCACCGGCATGACGCTGGAGATCGACCAGTCGGTCCGCCAGGGGCGCCTGGTGGAGCAGCTCGTCAACGAAACGCTGGCGCTGGATCCCGGAAACCGCTACGAAGCGCCGTTCGTCGGCTCGGCGGACCAGCCGACGCTGTCCAGCACCTACACCGCGTGGAGCGACGTACCGGTCTCGGGCGCACGCATTTACGGCAGCCCATGGCGGCTGTTGGAAGAGGCGCAGCGACTGGCCGCAGCAGGCGCCGCCTTCTCCATCCATCCCGATTCGCTGGCCACGCTTGGCCGCGAGGTCACCCGGGGCGCGGAAGCCTATCGCGAGCTTACCGCGCACGGTGGCAGCAGCCAGCGCTGGGAAGACCTGTTGGCCGAGTGCGAGGAACAGGACCTGGCGCAGATCCCGCGTATGTTCATGCGCGGCTACAACCGCGAACGATTCGTGGAGCTTATGGAGCGCCTGCTGCCCTTCCACGACGCAGCGTTGCAGCTGATGCTGGTGGAGCACGCCAAGAATGCCGAATTTGCCAACGTGGCGATGTCGCGCTGCTGCTTCCGCACGGGATTCACCCGCCAGTACCCCCACAATCCGGTGCGCGCGGCGTACACCGCAATGACCCGAGGTACCCGCCAGTTGTGGCTGCCGGGCGATGCGCTGGAAGAGCTGCAGCTCAGTATGCAGCGCTATCAGGAGCGCCGCACCGAACAGCGCCGCAGCAAGGCGGCGCCGCCGGGTCGACCGTACAGGGGCGGCTGAGCCGCCCCTGCGGCTCAGTCCTTCGACGACATCGCGCTCATCTTGGCCAGCGCGTCATCGATGGTGAAGCTCCCGGGCTCCTGCACGCGCGGGTACTCGACCAGGGTCTTGGCGAACTGGTCGGCTATGCCGAAGGCCGCGAATAGCAGGTAGTCGTGGTACAGGAACCACTCGTAATAGCTGTTGGAGGTGATGTCGGCGTACTCGTAAGGGTCGGTGCGCAGGTTGAACAACTTGGGCAATCGCAGCGTGGTGAACGGCTCGGCCCAGATCTGCATCGTGCCCCGGCACCGCTGTTCCATGAACACGACCTTCCAGTTGTCATAGCGCATCGCCAGTACGTCGCCGTCGTCGCTGAAGTACATGAACAGCTTGCGCGGGCTTTCCTTCTCCTTGCCGGTCAGATATCCCAGCAGGCTGGTCCCGTCGATGTGGTTGCGGAAGGTCTTGCCGTTGGCGGTATAGCCGGTCTTCAGTTCCTCCACCACCTGCGGCGCACCGGCCATTTCCAGGAACGTGGGCAGCCAATCGTGGTGCTGCACGATGCCGTTGGCGATGGACCCGGGCGCGATGTTCCCCGGCCAGCGCGCCAGCAGCGGAATGCGGAACGCGCCTTCCCAGTTGGTGTCCTTTTCGCTGCGGAACGGCGTGGTGCCGGCGTCCGGCCAGGAGTTGCGATGCGGGCCGTTGTCGGTGGAGTACAGCACCAGGGTGTCTTCGGCGATGCCCAGTTCGTCCAGCAGGTCCAGCATCTGACCCACGTTGCGGTCGTGGTCGATCATGGTGTCGTGGTACGGCGACTGCCAGCGTCCGGCCTGGCCGAGGCTGGATTTCTTGGTGTGGGTGAACATGTGCATGTGGGTGGTGTTCAACCAGACGAAGAACGGCTGGTCGTCCTCATGCTGGCGCCGGATGAACTTCTGCGCCGCCGCCACGAACTCGTCGTCGCAGGTCTCCATGCGCTTTTTGGTCAGCGGCCCGGTGTCCTTGATCTTCTGCTTGCCTACCTTGCCCCAGCGCGGCTGGTCGGTCGGGTCGTCCTTGTCCTGCGCCCAGCAGTGCAGCACGCCACGCGGACCGTTCTGCTTGCGGAAGTTGGGGAAGTCCTGCTCCGGGAAGTAGTCGTACATTTCCGGCTCTTCCTCGGCATTGAGGTGATACAGGTTGCCGAAGAATTCATCGAAGCCGTGCACCGTGGGCAGGTACTTGTTCAGGTCGCCCAGGTGGTTCTTGCCGAACTGGCCGGTGGCATAGCCCTGCTCCTTGAGCAGCTCGGCGATGGTCACGCTTTCGGGCTGCAGGCCCTCCTTGCCGCCGGGGCGGCCCACCTTGGACAACCCGGTGCGGTACACGCTCTGGCCGGTGATGAAGGACGAGCGCCCTGCGGTGCAGGACTGCTCGCCGTAGGAATCGGTGAACATCATGCCTTCGCGCGCGAGACGGTCGATGTTCGGGGTCTGGTAGCCCATCAATCCATGGCTGTAACAGCTCAGGTTGCTGATGCCGATGTCATCGCCCCAGATCACCAGGATGTTGGGGCGCTTGCCGGGCTTTCCTGGCTTGGCGCCGCCGGAAGTGGGCCCCTTCTTCGCGGCAGGCGACGCCTTGGGCGCCGCCTTCTTTGCACGTGCTGTTGCCATGGAACTGCTCCTTGCGGATCGACCCTGACAGCATCGCCCGGCAGCACCACCGGGCCAATGCTGACTTCTACGCAGAGCGCGCCAGTATTTCTACTGTCAGAAGCTGTACGTCAGGCGCGCCAGCCCGGTGTTGGCATCGAAGCCCTGGCCCACTTCCTTCACGTACTGCAGCGACAGGTTGAGGTGGTTGGAGCCATACAGATCGGCACCTACCGCGAAGCGACCGATCGTGCCCGGCCCCGCCGTGGTGACATCGAAAGACTGACTCTGCGGCTGGTCGGCGAAGCGCGCAGTGGTGGTCCAGTCGCGGTTGTTGCTGAACTCGGCCGCAGCGCTGGCGAACGGGCGCAGCGTCATGCCGTTGTTGAAGTGCACGCTGTTGCCGAGCTCGACACCCACCACCCCGATCAGCGCGGTTTCTGCATTGCCCTCCACGGCCAGGCGGAACGGCGAATTGCCGTCTTCGGTGAATGCCTTGTTGTCCACGCGGATGGCATGGCCTTCCACGAACGGGCGCATGAAGCCCTCATGGCCTACCGGCACGCTGTACGCCGCACGCAGGTGCGCACCGGCCTGCCACTGCTTCGGACTGGCGTTGGCTTCATCATCGAAACCGGCCACCGACACGTCGCGGGTGGAGCGGTATTTGCCCGATGCCGCGTCCAGCCCGCCGGACAGTTCCATCCTGCCCGCGTCGTACAGCAGCCCCACCCCGCCCAGCACCGCGTCGCCATTCACCCGTGCGCTGCCGTCGGCGTCGCGCAGGCGGCTGTTCTCATAGGCCAGCGAACCGGTCAGGGCCAGGTCGGGCGACAGCTGCAGCTGGCCGCCGGCCTGGAACGCCGATGCGTCGACCTTGTAGCCCAGCGCGTCGTTGGTTTCCTTCTGCTCCGCGCCATTGGCGATCACCCGGCCCCAGCCGCAGCTGTCGGTGCTCTTGCTGGCCACCGGCGCGCTGGAGCAGCCGCCATACAGGTTCACGGCGAAGTCGCGGCTGCTGCTGACCCGATACGCGCCGAAGGCACCCAGTGCCTTGCCCGACATCGCCGCCAGGCTGCGCTCGTATTCGACGCCGTCGGCCACGCTGCTCAACCGGGTGAAGCCGGTATCCATCGCCGCGCCGCTGTCGAAGATCGACTGCAGGTTGTTGCCGACCGCGCGCTTGTTGGCGCCCATGCCCGCCGCCTGGGCACTGAACAGCGCGCTCGGGGTGACCCGCAGGTTCTGTCCGTCGGTGTCGAAGCGGTAGTCGAACAGGTGGTCGTTGCGCACCGCCGCCAGGGTTGGATCCAGCTGCAGGGTGCCGGTGGCGCTGGCCAGCGTCACCGTGTTCCGGCGCATCAGCGTGGGGCGTACCTCGACCGTACCGGCAATGGTCGCGTCGCCGTCCACGGTCAACGGCGTGGCGGCCTTGCCGGAGAAGTCCGCGGCCACGACGATGCGACCGCCGGCGTTGTTGAGCAGGTTGCCCTGCACTGCCAGCGGCGTGGCGCGGATGTCCATCACGCCGTTGTTGGTCACCCCGCACTTGCCTACGGTGACGCTGTCGCCGGCGTTGAAGGTGCCGTTGTTGGTGAAGCAGCCGGTGCCGCCGCCATTGGTGAGCAGCACGTCGCCGCCCATGGTGCCGTTGTTGATCACCTGGGTATCGCCGGCGGTGCTGTACACCGCCACCGCGTTGGTCTGCGAACCGTAGGTGTACAGCGTGCCGTTGTTGGTGACCGTGTTGACCACCGGCGTGCCGTTGCTTCCGTTCTTGCCGGTACCGCCATGGTCGATGTAGACGCCGGCTGAGCCGCCATTGGGCGAGGTGGCCACCGATTGCTGGCCGGCAGTGACCTTGCCGGTGGAGGCGATGGTAATGCTGATCGGCGCGTTGGAGGCACTGTCGCCCATGCTCTGCGCGACGATGCCGGCCGAGCCCGAACCAGTGGCCGATACCGTGCCATTGATCGTGGCAGTGATTGCCGCGCCGGTGCCGGTACCGCCGGCGCTGCCCATGTAGATCGCGTTGTCGGTGATGACGCGGCCACCGCCGCCGCCCAGCGACTGCAGCAGCATCGCCGGAGCATTGTTGCCGGTGGTGCTGATCGACGCGCCGGCGTCCACGGTGGCATTGATCACGCCGCCGTTGCCCGAGGCATTGCGACTCCCACTGAAGTACTGCGGTGCAGCCGCCAGGTTGGTCTGCCCGGCAATCCCACCGGCCAGGCCGCCGCCCCCGCCGATCGACTGTGCCAGCACGCCCACCGCGTTGGCGCCGGCGGTGCTGATCGCATCGCCCACCGTTACCGACAGGCCGCTGTTGCCGGCGGTCGGGCTGTTCACGCCGTCATTGTTGACGCTACCGGTGGTCTTGCCGGAGCCGAAGAAGTCGGCCACCGTGCTGCCGCTGACCGTGCCACCCAGCTGCAGGCCACCGCCACCGCTGATCGACTGGGCCAGGATGCCGTGGCTGTTGTCGCCCTTGGTGGTGATCGAGCCGCCCGTTGCAGTGGTGACATTGACCAGGCCGCTGCCGCCGGAGGCTTCACCGCCGCTGCCGCCGAACTTGAACATGACGTCGTAGTCGCCCCCCTTCACGCTGGCGCTGCCGCCGGCGCCTTCCAGGTCGCTGGCCAGGGTCTTGGCGATACCGCCACCGCCGGTGATGGACTGCGCGATGATGCCGCTGGAATCGTGCGCCGCCGTGGAGATCGCGCCGCTGCTGGTCACCTTGGCCTGCCCGGAGTCGTAGCTGGCGCCGCCATTGCCGCCGACCGACAGCGAGATCGACTTGAACGCGCCATCGTTGGCGTCGTCGTCCCCGGAGTTCTTGCTGCTGGCCTTCACCGAGGACGCCGACACGCCGCCGACGCCACCGCCGCCGGCAATCGATTCGGCCACGATGCCTGCCGCGAGCGCGCCCTTGGTGTAGATCGCGCCGGTGTTGTTGACGATCACCTGGCCACCGTAGCCACCTCCGCCACCCGAGCCACCCACGGACAGGTTGCCGCTGTAGTCGTTGGTCGAGGCGGTGCTGGCCGCGCCGCCCTTGCCGCCACCGCCGCCGACGGCCTGCGCCAGGATCGCGTCGGCGTGGTTGCCCAGCGTGGCGATCCCGCCGTCGTTGGTCACCGTGACCAGGCCCGCCGTACCGCCACTGCCGCCGGAGGCGCCCAGCGCGACCGAGAGCTGGATGCTGGTGGACTCGTTGTCATCGTCGGTCTCGCCTTTCGACTCGGCGGCGTCGTTGAGGTCGTCGTCCAGGTCGCCGTCACTTACGGCTGCCAACCGCGAACGCGCCGCCACCTGCGAAGCGCTGTCGGCCAGCAGGCTGTTGGTAAAGGTGACTGCGTTGTTGAGGCCCAGATAGTCATTGAGCGCCGCCGTGCCGTTGGCATCGTAGGCGGCGGTGAGCGTGCTGGTCGCGGTGCCCGCGTTGCTGCCCTTGTTGCCACCGGCGCCGTCGGACTTGCTGCTGGCGATGTTGGAGCCGGCCTTGCCGCCGACGCCACCACCGCCGCCGATCGACTGCGCCACGATGCCGTTGGCGTCTGCACCGAAGGTCACCACCGTGGACGTTGCGTCGTTGTGCACCGACACGCCGTCGATCTCATTGCCGTTGCCATCGGTGTGGTACGTGTTGCCGCCCTTGCCGCCGTTTGCGCCCATGGTCACGGTGGCCACGTACTCGCCCTTGGCCGATCCGGCAGCACCGCCGCCTGCGCCTCCGCCACCGCCGATCGACTGCGCGCCAATGCCGAACGCACCGTCGCCCAGCGTGATGATGGAGCCGTTGATGTTGTTGGCGGTGGCCGCATAACCATCGCCCCCGGCGCCACCGGTACCTCCCATGGTCAGCGTGGTGGATATCTTGGTTTCACCGCCGGTCGCCGAGGCCTGGCCATCGCCCGTGCCACCAGCACCACCACCACCGCCGACCGACTGCACCAGCAGGCCTGCTGCCGATTCCCCGGTGGTCAGCACCAGGCCGCTGTTGGTCCCCGTCACCGCGCCGCCGTCACCGGCGGTGCCGCCCTTGCCGCCCAGCGCCATCGAAGCACTGATGTCGAACTCGCCACCGGTGGCGGTCGAGGCCGACGACGAGTCGCCACCGGCACCGCCGCCGCCGCCGATCGACTGCGCGAGCATGCCGACCGCGCCCTGGCCACCGGTGGTGACCAGGCCGGTGTTGGTGGCGGTGAGCAGGCCGCCACTGCCGGCCTGGCCACCGGAACCGCCGAGCGAGGCGCTCAGCGAAATGCTCACGTCTTCGGCGGCGTAGACCTTCGACTTGGCGGTGGACGCACCGCCTGCACCGCCGCCACCGCCGATGGACTGCGCCAGGATGCCGTAGCTGTCCGAACCGTCGGTGCCGATGCGCCCGTCGTTCTGGGCCAGGGTGCCGGTGCAGCCGCTGCCGCAGGCATCGCCACCGGCGCCACCGCTGCCGCCGACCGCCATCGAGGCACCGAAACCGGCGGACGTGGACTTGCTGTAGGCCGAACCGCCCTGGCCGCCACCGCCACCAATCGACTGCGACAGCAGCCCGGGCGCGTGCACGCCGTTGGTCAGCACGGTGCTGCCGGCCTGGCTGGTCAGCGACGCACTGTAGCCGTCGCCACCGCCACCGGCCGAACCGCCGATCACGTACTGCAGGCCGACACTGTCGCCGCTGGCGTCGCCGCCCTTGCCGCCACCGCCGCCGATGGACTGCACCGCCAGGCCGTCCGAACCGAACCCGAAGGTTTCCACGTTCGACTGCAGCGCAACGGTGGCGCTGTTGCCGTTCACGCCGTTTGCGCCTTCGCCACCCACTGCGAAAATTCCTTTGGAAACGCCACCGGAGCCACCGCCGCCGCCGATCGACTGCGCCAGCACGCCCGGTGACCCTTCAAAGTCGGTCGGGTCGACATACGAGCCGGTGCGTGCCAGCAGGCCGCTGCCGGTCACCGACACCGTGCCTGCGGTACCGCCATCGGAACCGGAACCGCCGTTGGGCCCGATCACGAACTGCGAGGGCGTACCGCCGTCGCCGCCATTGCCGCCCAGCGACTGCACCAGCACCGCAGGCGCGTAGGTGCCGTTGGCGGCGATGGCACCGCCACTGCCGGCGCTGCCATCGATGACCAGGCTGGCATTGCCGCCATTGCCGCCAGCGCCCGCGTTGCCACCGGAGCCGCCGGAGCTGTTGCCCTGGCCGCCGGCGCCGCCCTGCGACAGCACATGCAACGCCGCGTCGTTGTCGCCGGTTTCCACCATGATCACGTTCGACGCCACGGTGACGCCAACGTTGCCGCCGTTGCCGGCCAAGCCGCCATCGCCGCCCTGCGAACCGTCCACATCCTCGGCGGAGCCGCCGTTGCCGCCGTTGCCACCCACGCTCTGGACCATCACGCCGGCAGTGCCCACGAAGCCGTTGTTGGCGTTGTTGCTGGTGTTGGTGAAGCTGGCGGTGACCGTGCCACCGTTGCCACCAATGCCGTCAGTCGCGTCGGCGCCCTGGGAATTCAGCCCGGTGCCGTAATCCCGGCCACGGCCGCCTGCGCCGCCCTGGCTCGACACCAGCACGCTGCGGAAGTTCGAATGCGTGTAGCCATCGAGCGTCGCGTTGATGCTGCCGCCCACGCCGCCCACGCCGGAGGTGCCGTCTTCACCGCTCATGTTGCCTTTGCCGGCCGCGCCGCCTTCGCCACCCAGCGAGATCAGGGTGATGCCGCTGATGCCGTTGACCGTGTCCTGCGACAGCGAGGTGACCTGCGGCCCCACCGAGACGGTCAGCGCGCCACCGCTGTTGCCCAGGCCGCCGTTGCCGCCGACCTTGTCGAACCCGCCTGCCGTGGCATCCGAGCCCTGCGCACCGGCGCCACCGATGCTCACCGAATTGATCGGCGAAGAGGCGAGCAGCAACTGGTTCTTGCTGTTGTAGGCGGAGTAGTCGTACAGCGTGGGGTTCAATCCCACCACCAGGTTGATGTCCGCTGCCGGGCCACCGGGTCCGCCGGTGTAACCGTTCTTGTCGTCGAAGATCGGGTCCGAGCCGGAACTTCCCGCCGGCGAGCCTGCGCTGCCATTGGAGTTGAGATAGCACGAGATGTGGCCGTTGACGCTGTACAGCTGGCAGCCGTCGGCCAGTGCGACGCCGGGGGCGGCAAAGGTCGCCAGGCCGGTAGCGGCAAGCGCATTCATCAAGGCCAGTGACAGCGCGCGGCGGTTGGGGCGGGCAATGCGATACGAATTCATGACAAGGCTCCAGGAGGGTGAGCAGAGCCTAGGCAGTGCCGGCCGGCGCCTCTTGACCTGGATCATGTCCGCGCAACTGCGCGCAGACGCGATGGCTGCCGTTCAGCCGGAAACCGTCGCCGCTGACGCAGTAGAAGTACCGAGAGATCAACGGTGCTTTTGCGGAGGCCCGTGGCAGCCGCGCACGGGACCATGGAACCCTGCAAAGGAGTGCCGCCATGAACCTGATTCGACACGCCCTCGCCACCAGCATCGCGCTCGCACTCGGCCACGCCTGCCTGGTCGAAGAATGCGCCGCACAGGCCACTGTGGGGCCCGGCGCCCGCACCACGACGCTCACCGCCACCACGGGCACCACCACGGTCGTGGGCAACACCACCATCGACACCAGCGCCGGCGCCACCGATGGCGTACTCGCCAACGGGGGCGATGTGGTGCTGGACATGCAGGCCGGCGCATCGCCCGGTGCGATTGTCGTGCGCACCGGCAACAGTCGTGGCCTGCACGCTACCAACGGCACGATCGCAGCGCCAAATGGGTTGAACGTGTTCACGAACCGCGGCGCCGCCCTGTTCGCGGACGGCGGCAGCATCATCGTCAACGGTGGCAACATCGGCACCACCAACGGGCGCCTGGCCGGCGTCACGGCGGGAAACGTGCGCATTGCCAACACCAGTTACAACGATCCGCTGCTGGCACCAGGCGGTGGCGATGGCGTAGGCGTCGAAGGAACCGGTCGCGCCGAAATTGCCGGTGGAAACCGTCTGTTCGTAGGAGGCGCTACCAACCGGGTCGGGTTGGGCGTGCAGGGTCCATCCGCCAGCATCGCAGTCAGCGGCGCGCTTCCGATCACGTTCCAGAACAATGGCGCACTCGGCATCTACCTGTATGGCGGCGGTCAACTGCAGGCCAGCGCGCCCATTGCGCTCACCTTCACGGGCACCAGTTCGGTCGGGCTCACTGTGGACGGCGGCGCCAACGCCGCGCCGTTGTCGGACCTGAGCATGAACTTCGCTTCGACCGTGACCACCAGCTCATCCGGCACTGCCGTGGTTGCCACCAACGGTGGATCGGCCAGCCTGAACCACCTGGTGGTCAGTGGACCCGGTGTGGGGCTTGGGGCCTGGGTGCGCAGCGGGTCGGCGCTGACACTGACCGGCGGCAGCCAGGTCACGGTCTCCTCGAACAACAACGGGCAGTCCTACGCATTTTCGCCGGGCCCGACCTCGTCGATGGCCACGACCACGATTTTCGGAAGCGTATCGGGTGCCTCGCAGCGCGCGGGTGCGTTGGTGCAGGGTGGCACCCTCAACAGTACCGGGACGACCTGGAGCAATCCCACCGCCAACGGCTACGGGCTGTACGCCGGTTACAACGGCAGCGTGCCAAGCACGATCACCCTGAGCGGCGACACCGTCACCACCACGGGCACGCGCGGCACCACCCTGCAGACCTACAACAACGCGCAGGTCGCGGCGACCAACAGTTCGCTGCGCAACGACAACGGGCTGGTTGCGATCTACCAGTGGAGCTACAACGGCGGCGCCGGCCAGGTTACCCGCGACAACACCATCGCACTGGTCAACAGCACCGTCACCACCACCGGCAGCGCCTACGGCCTGTATTCAAACAACGCCTCGGGCGGTTTCGCGCATGCAGTGAGCCTGCAGGGGGGCAGCCTGGCCAGCGACCGCTGGGCGATCATCGCCGAAGGCCCGCTGCTGTTCAGCGCCAGCGACGGCGCGCGCGTCGCCGGCGTGCAGGGCCTGCTGTCGGCCGAGGGCAGCAGCGGGCCGGCACTGCCCACCCTGGTGCAACTCAATGCCGACCGCAGCGTCCTGCAAGGGCTGGCAGAAGCGGATTCAGCCAGCCAAGCCAACATCGCGCTGGCCAACCAGTCGCAGTGGACCGGCGCCGCGTGGAACATCACCAACGTCGACGTGGATGCCACCAGCAGCTGGATCATTCCGGAAACGTCTACCGTCTCGCAGCTTGTCACCAACAACGGGCGCATCGCGTTCACGCCGATGACCGGTGATCTCTACAAGCGTCTGTACACCGGCAGCTACATGGGTGGCAGTGGCAGCGTGTTTGCACTCAACACCTACCTGGGCGAAGACGATTCACCGACCGACCAGCTGATACTGGAGGGCGGCAGCGCCAGCGGCCAGAGCCTGCTGGAATTCACCAACACAGGTGGCCCCGGCGCGCTGACCCGCGGCGACGGCATCCGCGTGGTGGTGGCCCTGGACGGTGCCACCTCCGCGCCGAATGCGTTTACCCAGGCGGTAGCCTTGCTGGCGGGACCCTACAACTACCGGCTCTATCGGGGCGGCGACACGCCCGGCACCGGCGACGACTGGTTCCTGCGCTCCGCGCTGGACTGCAGCGACCCGTCGGCGCCCTCCCCGCCATGCCCCGCCCCCACGCCGACGCCGCCTGACCCGGTACCGCCGACACCCGATCCCCCCACCCCGGTGCCGCCACCGCCCGAGCCTGAGCCGCCGGCACCGCCAGCGCCGGACCCGGCCCCCGATCCCATCCCGGATCCGGAGCCACCGCCGATCCCGGTGCCGCCTGCTCCGACCCCGACCCCACCCACGCCACCGGACCCGCCCGAGCCGGGTCCCGAGCCCGTGCCCGACTATCGCGCGGAGGTTTCGCTGTACACCGCGCTGCCGGCGATCGCGCTGCGCTACGGCTGGGCCACGCTGGGCAACCTGCACGAGCGCGTGGGCGAGCAGGAACAGCTGCGCGCACGCGCCGATCTGCGCGGCGACGATTACTTCAATGGCGCCTGGGTGCGCGTGATCGGCGAGAACGGCGACGCCGAAGGCCGCCGCCGCGGTGTGTATGAAGGCGCGCCCCGCTACGACTACGACATCCTCGCCATCCAGGCCGGCACCGACGCGTACGCGGTCGAGCGTGAAAATGGCCTGCGCGACCACGCCGGCTTCTACCTGGGCCAAGGCCGCATGCGCAGCGACGTGATCCACTACGACGGCAACCTTGCCGGGCGCAACGAAGTGCGCGCCACCTCGCTCGGCCTGTACTGGACGCGTTACTGGGAAGAGGGTCAGTACCTGGACGCGGTGTGGCAGGGCAGCTGGGGCAAAGGCAAGTCGCGTTCCTCCAACGGCCTGCTGCTGGACCGCGACACCTTCGGCTGGGGCGTCTCCCTCGAGGGAGGCTATCCATTCCGCCAGGACGGCAACGACACCCGCGTGTTCGAACCCCAGGCACAGGTGATCTACCAGCGCATCGACAAGGACAGCAACGCAGACCCGGCGGCGATGATCCGTTTCGACGACATGGACTCACTCGCCGCGCGGCTGGGGCTGCGCTGGGCCGATACCTGGACGCTGGAGCCGACCGACAACGGCATCCGGCGCCTGTTCAGTGGCTGGTTGCGGCTGAATGTCTGGCATGAATTCCGCGGCCAGCCGGTTACCGAATTCTCCTCCGCGGAAGGCTACGTGCCATTCAAGGCCGACCTGCAGGGCACCTGGTGGCAGCTGAATGCAGGAATGACCTGGCAGCTGGGCGCGTCCACCAGTACCTATGCGAACGTCGGTTACCAGAAGAGCTTCAACCGGACCTTCGACGCATGGGATGCGAAGGTCGGGATGCGATGGAACTGGTGATTGCGGCTGCACCGGGCGTGCGTGAAGGGATGCGGTAGTGCGTGCCTGCTAGCATCGAAGTGGCTTGCAGTGTGTACGACTCCATCCATGAGGAACCGAACGATGCGCAACGGTGCTGCCCTGTTGGTTGAAGCGCTTGAGAATGAAGGTGTCGATCGGATTTTCGGCGTCCCCGGCGAGGAAAACCTCGACTTCCTCGAAGCGCTGCGAACCTCGCGGATCGAACTGGTGCTGACCCGGCATGAGCAGGCTGCCGCGTTCATGGCCGCCACGCATGGGCGACTTACCGGGCGTCCCGGTGTCTGCCTGGCCACGCTGGGGCCGGGCGCTCTGAATTTCTCCACCGGTGCAGCCTATGCCCATCTCGGCGCTATGCCGATGATCCTCATCACCGGCCAGAAGGCAGTGATGAGCGCCAAGCAGGCACGCTTCCAGATCGTGGACATCGTTGCTTCGATGAAGCCGTTGACCAAGATGACGCGGCAGATCGTCAATGCGGAGGCGCTCCCCAGCATGGTGCGTGATGCGTTCCGCGTCGCCATGGAAGACCGGCCCGGGCCGGTCCATCTGGAGCTGCCGGAAGACATCGCCGGCGAAGAGGTAAAGGACGTCGCCGTCGTTCCGGTGCATCCGCTGGAACGCCCGCTCGCCCACCCCGCCGCGCTCGAACGGGCGGCCGCGGCGCTGCTGGCTGCAAAGCGTCCACTGGTGATGATCGGTGCTGCCTGCAGCCGACCGCATCTGGCTGACGCGCTGTCCAGCTTCGTGGGCCGCACCCGCCTGCCCTTCTTCAATACGCAGATGGGCAAGGGTGCCGTCACCGGTGGCTCGAACCTGTACATGGGCACTGCCGCGCTCTCCGAAGGCGACTATGTGCACGAAGCCATTGCACGCGCGGACGTGATCCTGGCGATCGGCCACGACACGATCGAGAAGCCGCCATTCCTGATGAAGGACGCCGGCGGCCCCAAGGTCATCCACCTCAGCTTCCAGTCGGCGACGGTCGAACAGGTGTACCACCCTGACATCGAAGTGATCGGTGATGTCGGCAGCGCAGTGGAGGCGCTGGCCGCGCAGTTGGAGGGCAAACTGTCGCCCGACGAGGGGATGACCGAGCTGCGCCAGAAGATTCTCACCCGTCTCAACGACCGCGCCGAGGAGGACCGCTTTCCGGTCACCCCGCAGCGCCTGGTGCACGACGTGCGTGAGGTGATGCCCGACGATGGCATCGTGTGCCTGGACAACGGCATGTACAAGATCTGGTTCGCGCGCAACTACCGCACCCACGTGGCCAATACGCTGCTGCTGGACAACGCCCTGGCCACCATGGGCGCCGGCCTGCCCTCTGCGATGATGGCGTCGATGCTGTACCCGCAGCGCCGTGTCATGGCGGTATGCGGGGACGGCGGCTTCATGATGAACTCGCAGGAAATGGAAACCGCCGTGCGACTGGGACTGAACCTGGTTGTGGTGATCCTCAATGACAGCGCCTACGGCATGATCCGCTGGAAGCAGGCGGTCGATGGGTTCGAGGATTTCGGCATGCGTTTTGGCAATCCCGATTTCGTGCGCTATGCCGAGGCCTATGGTGCGAAGGGCTCACGGGTGAGCGCGGTCGCCGAGCTTGTGCCTACCATTGAAGCCGCCTTCGCCGGTGGCGGCGTGCATCTGATCGACGTGCCCATCGACTATTCCGAAAATACCCGCGTACTGGTCGACGAGCTGCGCAACCGCACGCCCGACGTTGAATGCCGGTAGGCCAAACCGTTTCGAGGAGCTCCACCATGTTGAAGGTCGTACAGGCGTTTGACCGCGCGCAGATCGCAGAAGTCGCTACCGACGATGCTGCAGCGCTGGAGCACAAGCTTCAGGCCGCCGCCCGCGTCTTCAAGGACCGCGACGGCTGGTTGCCGCCCCATCAGCGCATCGCCATCCTTCGCCGCCTGGCCGCATTGATGGACGCAAGGCGCGATCACCTTGCCCTGCAGATCGCGCGCGAAGGCGGCAAGCCGCTGCCCGATGCCATCGTGGAAACCACCCGCGCCATCGACGGCGTGCACAACGCCGCCGACGAGCTTCGCAACTTTGCAGGCCGCGAAATCCCCATGGGCCTCTCGGCCGCGGCGGAGAACCGGTGGGCGTTCACCACCAGGGAGCCGATCGGCATTGTCGCCGCCATCTCGGCATTCAATCATCCGCTTAACCTGATCGTGCACCAGGTGGCGCCGGCGATTGCGGTGGGCTGCCCGGTCATCATCAAACCCGCCAGTGCCACGCCCCTGTCCTGCCTGGAGTTCGTCGCACTTGCGCACGAGGCGGGCCTGCCCGAACCGTGGTGCCAGACCTTCCTGCCCGACGGCAACGAACTGGCCGAAGCGCTGGCGACGGACAAGCGCGTGGCCTTCTTCAGCTTCATCGGCTCGGCACGGGTCGGCTGGTCGTTGCATGCCAAGCTTGCCCATGGCGCACGCTCTGCGCTGGAGCACGGGGGCGTGGCCCCGGCCATCGTCGACCGCAGCGCCGACCTGGACAAGATCATCGAGCCCGTCGTGAAGGGAGGCTACTACCATGCCGGGCAGGTCTGCGTGTCCACGCAGCGCATCTTCGTGCACAACGCCATCGCCGATGACTTCACCGAGCGGCTGATCGCCCGCGTGGAAAAGCTGCGCACCGCCGATCCCACGTTGAAGGACACCGAAGTGGGCCCGCTGATCCAGCCCCGCGAAGTAGATCGGGTTGCGGAGTGGGTAGATGAAGCGGTCAAGGGTGGCGCGACGCTGGCGACCGGCGGCGAACGCCTTTCAGAGACGACGTACCAGCCCACGGTACTTCTCGATCCCGCCGCCGACGCACGCATTTCCACATTGGAAGTCTTTGGTCCGGTGGTAGCGGTATACCGTTACGCCGACCTGGACGATGCCATCGCGCGCGCCAACGCCCTGCCCGTTGCATTCCAGGCCAGCATCTTCGCGCAGGACATCGACATCGCGATGCGCGCCGCCAACCGCCTGGATGCTTCGGCCGTGATGATCAACGACCCCACCGCGTTCCGCACCGACTGGATGCCGTTCGCAGGCCGCCGCGAATCCGGCTACGGCACCGGCGGCATTCCGTACACCATGCGCGACATGACCCAGGAGAAGATGATCCTGATGCGCAGGAGCTGACGTCAGCCCTTCGACACCCCGGTAGATCCCCGCACCATCAAACTGAATTCGAGCGTCTGCTGCAGCGGCACGTCCACCCCTTCGATGATGGCCAGCAGCAGCTTGACCGCGCGCACGCCAATCTCCCGCATCGGCTGCCGGATGGTCGTCAACGGCGGCGACAGATAGCTGGATGATGCCAGATCGTCGAAGCCGACAATCGAGAGATCTTCCGGCACGCGCACGCCCCGCTCCCGGCACGCCGCCAGCGCGCCCAGCGCCATCTGGTCGCTGAAGCAGAAGATCGCGGTGGGGCGCGCGCCGTCCAGCAGCGCATGCGCAGCGGCATGCCCGGACTCGACCGAGAAGTCGCCCGGCACCACGCTCAGGCTGCGCAAGCGGCCACGTGCCTTGCCGGCGCTGCGAACGCCTTCCAGCCGCTGTTGATGCAGCGGGTTGTCCGGCGGCCCACCCACGACCGCGATCCGTTCGTGCCCCAGCCCATACAGGTGCTCCATGACCGCGCGCGCGGCAGCCGCGTTGTCGATGTGCACACTGGGAATGCCCAGTGCGGGGTCGAACTCGCAGCCATTGACCACCGGCGCAGCGACGCCCTGCTGCTGCACGATCTCGCGCGCGGTCGGCGGCAGGCGATGGCCCAGCACGATCAGGCCGTCGGCCTCGTTGCGGCGGAGCATCTGCGCGTAACGCTCCTCGCGCTCGGGAAGGTGCTGGGTGTCGCCCAGCAGCACGGCGTAGCCCACCGCCTGCGCCGCGTCCTCGGCGCCCTGCAGGATCTGCGCGAAGAACGGATTGGCGATGTCCGGCACGGTTACCAGCAGCTTGCCGCTGCGCTGGGTCTTGAGCGTACGCGCCACGGTGTTGGGCACATAGCCGAGTGCGAGGGCCGCCTGTTCGATGCGCGTGCGCGTGGCCGGCAGCACCTTGTCGGGCCGCGAGAGCGCGCGCGATACGGTGCCGGCGGAGACGCCCACGTGTTTTGCAATGTCGTAGATGGTGGCCATGGCGTCAGGTGTGGTTGCCGCTGTGCAGTGCACAACGGGATTTCCGGAAGTCCCTGCTAGGGTAATGCAATCGATTGCATCGCGGGCGAATCCCATTGAAGACGCTCAAGGGTCCGGCGCTGTTCCTGGCGCAGTTCATCAGCGACACACCTCCGTTTGATCGGCTGGACACGCTGGCCGGCTGGGCGGCCGGCCTGGGCTATTCTGGCGTACAGGTGCCGACCGGCGCGCCGCATCTGTTCGACCTGGCCGAAGCTGCGCGCAGCCAGGACTACTGCGACGACCTCGCCGGCATGCTGGCCGGACACGGCCTGCAGATCACCGAGCTGTCCACCCACCTGCAGGGGCAGCTGGTCGCCGTGCATCCGGCCTATGACAGCCTGTTTGACGGTTTTGCGCCACCGGACAAGCGCGGCGATCCCGCCGCCCGCCAGGCGTGGGCGGTGGAGCAGCTGCTGCTTGCCGCGAAGGCCAGCCAGCGCCTCGGGCTGAAAGCACATGCCACCTTCTCCGGCGCGCTGGCCTGGCCGTACCTCTATCCGTGGCCACAGCGCCCGCCGGGCCTGGTGGAGGAAGCCTTCGCCGAACTCGGCCGACGCTGGCGCCCCATCCTCGACGCGTTCGACGCCTGCGGCGTGGACCTGTGCTTCGAGATCCACCCGGGCGAGGACCTGCACGACGGTGCGACCTTCGAGCGCTTCCTTGAGGTGGTCGACCACCATCCCCGCGCGAAGATGCTGTACGACCCCAGCCACCTGCTGCTGCAGCAGATCGACTACCTGGGCTTCATCGACCGCTACCACCCGCGCATCGGCATCTTCCACGTCAAGGACGCGGAGTTCCGCCCGAGCGCGCGCAGCGGCGTGTATGGCGGCTACCAGGACTGGATCGACCGGCCCGGGCGATTCCGTTCGCTCGGCGACGGCCAGATCGACTTCAAGGCGATCTTCTCGAAATTCGCACAGTACGACTTCCCAGGCTGGGCGGTGGTGGAGTGGGAGTGCTGCCTGAAGCATCCGGAAGACGGCGCGCGTGAAGGTGCCGCCTTCGTGCGCGACCACGTCATCCGCGTCACCGAACGCGCCTTCGACGATTTTGCCGAGGGCGGCACCGATCCCCACTCACTGCGCCGCATGCTCGGAATCTGAGCCATTACCGCCCCGGGAGGGCACGTCATGAAGCACACCATGTCGCGTTTGGGCGCGATGATGTTTCTGCAGTTCTTCATCTGGGGCGCCTGGTTCGTCACCCTGGGTACGTACCTGGTGCAGGGTCCGCTCAAGGCCAGCGCCAGCCAGGTCGCGACCGCCTTCCTCAGCCAGTCTATCGGCGCCATCGTCGCGCCATTCCTGGTCGGCCTGGTGGCCGACCGCTACTTCGCCGCGCAGCGCATCCTGGGCGTACTGCACCTGGCCGGTGCAGTGCTGATGTGGCTGGCCTCCACGGCAACGGATTTCAACACGTTCTTCGCCTGCGTGATGGGCTACATGCTGCTGTTCATGCCCACGCTGGCACTGGCCAACAGCGTGGCGATGCGCCACATGCAATCGCCTGAGAAGCAATTTCCCCCGGTGCGCGTGGCCGGCAGCATCGGCTGGATCGTGGCCGGCGTGCTGATCGGCTGGCTGGGCTGGGAACAGGCGCATCGACTGGAGCTGACCTTCCAGATGGCGGCGATGGCGTCGCTGGCACTCGGCCTGTACGCCTTCACCCTGCCGCATACGCCGCCGCTGGCACAGCAGCGTGATGCCGGCCTCGGAAAGGTCCTGGGACTGGATTCGCTGAAGCTGCTGAAGTCGCGCTCGTACCTGGTGTTCTTCCTCGCCTCCATCGCCATCTGCATCCCGCTGGCGTTCTACTACAACTTCACCAACCCCTACCTCAACGACCTCGGCGTGCGCGGCGCGGCCGGCCTGCAGTCGCTGGGCCAGGTCTCCGAAGTGCTGCTGATGCTGGCCATGCCGTTCCTGTTCGTGCGGCTGGGGGTCAAGACCATGCTGGCGGTCGGCATGGCTGCGTGGGTGGTGCGCTATGTCATGTTCGCGTTCGGCGATGCGGGTGGCGGCTTCTCGCTGCTGGTGATCGGCATCGTGCTGCACGGCATCTGCTATGACTTCTTCTTCGTCACCGGCCAGATCTACACCGACGCGCATGCCGGCCCGGACGCACGCAGCAGCGCGCAGGGCTTCATCACGTTGGCCACCTATGGCGTGGGCATGCTGATCGGCACGTTCCTGTCCGGCGCGGTGGTCGAGCACTACACCACGGCGGCCGGTCCGGACTGGCAGCAGATCTGGCTGTTCCCCGCCGGCGTTGCGCTGGTGGTGCTGATCGCCTTCCTGGCGCTGTTCCGCGACCGCCCGGCGGTGGCGGCCTCGCCCGCCACGAACTGAGGACCGCCCCCGATGCCCAAGCTTGGAATCGCCATCGTCGGCACCGGCATGATCGGCGCGGTGCACCACCGCGCGGCCCTGCTCGCGGGCGCGGAGGTCCGCGGGGTCGCCGCTTCGTCGCCGGAGCGCGCCACCGAGGTGGCGCGTGCGTGGAATCTGCCGCGTGGCTACCGCGATATCGACGAGGTGGTCGCCGACCCGCAGGTGCAGGTCGTGCACGTCTGCACCCCCAACCACCTGCACCGCGCCATGGCGCAGGCGGCGCTGGAAGCCGGCAAGCACGTGATCTGCGAGAAGCCGCTGGCGACGACACTGGAAGATGCCCAGGTGCTGGCGGCGCTGGCCGCCTCCAGCGGGCGCGTGGCCACCGTCCCGTTCGTCTACCGCTACCACCCGGTGGTCCGCGAGGCGCGCGCACGGGTCGCGCAGGGCGAGCTGGGGCCGCTGCACCTGATCCATGGCAGCTACCTGCAGGACTGGCTGCTGGACCCGGCCAGCAACAACTGGCGCGTGGACCCGGCACTGGGCGGCACCTCGCGCGTGTTCGCCGACATCGGCTCGCACTGGTGCGACCTGGTGGAATGGGTGAGCGGTGAGCGCTTCGTCGACGTCAGCGCAGCGTTTGCCACCGTGATCGGCGAGCGCGGCGCGGGCGGTGGACAGATCTTCACCACGCCCGCCGCCAGCGGCGCGATGCAGGCGGTCTCCAGCGAGGACGTGGCGGCGGCACTGTTCAAGACGGGCGCCGGAACGCTGGCCTCGTTGACGGTCAGCCAGGTCTCGGCGGGCCGCCACAATCGCCTCTGGTTCGAGATCGACGCGGCCAACGCCAGCGTGGCCTTCAACCAGGAAGACGCCGAGCGGCTGTGGATCGGCCGACCCGACCAGCGCGAGGAGATCTTCGTGCGCGGCCCGGGCGCCGGCAGTGCCGAGCAGCGGCGACTCTCGGTGTTGCCGCCCGGGCATGCACAGGGCTACGGCCACTGCTTCGAGGCGTTCGTCGCCGACACCTATGCCGCCATCCACGGCGAACGCCCGGAGGGCCTGCCCACCTTTGAAGACGGCGCGCGCTCGGCGCTGATCGTCGACCGCGTCATCGCCTCGGCCAGGTCCCGTGCCTGGACCGCCATCGATTGAGTTCCCTGAGGACATCCGGATGAAGATTGCTGCACGTAGGACTGCAACGTTCGCGCTGATGATGATGGTCGCCCTGCCCGCCTTCGCAGGCGACCCGGCCGGTGCGCAACCGCCCATCGCGGTGCAGATGTACACGCTGCGCAATGCAGGCTCACTTGACCAGCAGTTGAAGATCGTCCACGACGCGGGCGTGCACGCGGTGGAAACGGTGGGCACCCAGAACGTCAGCGCGGCGGAGCTCAAGCAGCTGCTGGACCGCTACGCGATCAAGGCGATCTCATCGCACGTTCAGCTGGCCGACCTGCGCAATGACCTGGACGCTGCCATCGCCTTCAACCGCGCGATCGGCAACACCGTGCTGGTGGTGCCGTACCTGGACCAGAAGGATCGCCCCACCGATGCCGCAGGCTGGACGGCCCTGGGCACGGAACTGGGCCAGATCTCCAAGCGGGTGCGCGCACAGGGCATGCGCCTGGCCTACCACAACCACGACTTCGAGCTGGTCGACTTCAACGGCAAGACCGGCCTTGAACTGCTGTTCGCCGCCGCCGGCCCCGACCTGCAGACCGAGCTCGACCTGGCCTGGGTGCAGCGTTCAGGGCATGACCCGGTGGTGATGCTGGGCAAATTCAAGGGCCGCCTGTTCGCCGTCCATGCCAAGGACAACGCACCGAAGGGCGAGGCCGAAGACGAAGGTGGCTTCGCCGCTGTCGGCCAAGGCGTGCTGGACTGGAACGCGATCCTGCCCGCAGCTGCGGCGGACGGCGTGCAGTGGTACATCGTCGAACACGACCAACCGCACGATCCGGCCAAGGCCATCCAGGCCGGGGCCGATTATCTGCGTGCCCACCTGACGGCGCGTGCGCAGCGCTAGTACGCGAAGGAGTTCTGCTTGAAAACGATTCTGACCGTGGCTGTACTGATCTGTGGGTCGACGCTGGCCAGTGCCGCGTGGTGCGAAGACAATCCTGCGGCCGGTGCGAAGCTTTACGCCACCCACTGCGTCGCGTGTCACGGGGCGGAGCGCGCAGGCGTTCCGCCTACGTTCCCCGCGCTCACCGACATCGGCAAGCGCCTGCAGCCTGCACAGATCAAGGAGAAGATCACCAAGGGCGGCGGCCTGATGCCGCCGTTTGCCCAGCTGTCGCCGCAGGAGATCAACGACATCGCCAGCTTCCTCGTCAAATAGGAAGCCGGCGCCGGGGGTGCGCGAGCGTTACAGCGCGCGCACCCAGATGTTGCGGTAGCTGACTTTTGAATCGTGCTCCTGCAGGTAGATGGGTGCGCACCCATGAACCGGGTAGGAAGGGGCGCCGATGTATTCGGTCTTGCCCGACAGCACGGTGTCATCCTGCACCAGCACGCCGTTGTGCAGCACGGTGATGCGCGCGGGCGAGGTAAGTCCGCCTCCGGCCGAGAAGCGCGGCGCCTTCCAGATGATGTCGTAGGCCTGCCACTGCCCCGGCGCACGCGAAGCGTTCACCAGCGGAATGGCCTGCTTGTACAGCGATGCCGCCTGCCCGTTGGGATAGGTCGGGTTGTTGTAACTGTCGAGCACCTGCAGCTCATACACTTCCTGCAGGAAGATGCCGCTGTTGCCCCGGTGCTGGCCGTCGAAGCCCTGGGTCTGCGTGGGCGTGCGCCACTCCACGTGCAGCTGGATGTCGCAGAACTTCTGCGTGGTCCGGATGCCCTTGCTGCCCGGCACCACCGTCATCGCGCCGTCGGCAACGGTCCATGGCACGCGGCCACCCTGCTCCGACTCCCATGCGGAGGTGTCCTTGCCGTCGAACAGCACGATCGCATCGGAGGGCGCACCGCCCACCGGCGTGGCCACGACCGCAGGCACGTGCGTCCACACTTCGGTCCTGGTCGGATCGCGTGCGGGGTCGCCGCTGGACTGCGCGAACGCGGGGGCAGCGGCCAGCAGGCAGGCCGCCATCAACAGGGGTCGGGTCATCGTGTCTTTGCACTCCATCAGCCGGTCGCCCAGGCGGGGGTTCCGGGGGCATAGGCCAGGTCGCCGTCATAGCGACCCGGTACCGCAACGTACTGCAGCACTTCGGTCGCGCCCACCTTCGAGGTGAAGAAACCGAAGATGGTCAGTTGCTTGATCATCGTGAAGTAATGCGGCGTCGCCTCGGACGCGTCCACCTCACCGGTTGAGCTGACGTCGACATTGCGCTTCTTCGCCTCTGCATCCAACTCGCGCAGCAGCGCGGCGCGGGCGTCCGGCGCGAGCGAGACGAAGCGGCCGCCGGCGCGTTTGTCGATGTCCGCCAGGCCTGCATGGAACGCAGCCTGCTGGCGGTCCGTGTAGCAGTCGGCAACGAAGGTCGCCATGAATGCGCCGGTCCCCGCTTCCTTGGCACCCGGCGTCTTCGTGCGCGGCAGGATGGTCTCGGCAATCTCATCCAGCGTGGCGATGTCGGTGGCAGAGAACGAGGCGCTCCCCGCGCCCGGCGATTTCCCACCGGCCAGCGCAGGCAGGCCCACCATCGCCGCGCCAGTGGCGGCGACGATCATCTTCAGGAGGTCGCGACGGTCCATTACAGGTTCCCCGCTTTCAGTTCGCGCACCGCATGGTCCGCTGCCCGCGCGGTCAGCGCCATGTAGGTCAGCGACGGATTCACGCAGGCACTGGAGGTCATGCAGGCGCCATCGGTCACGTAGACATTCGGCGCGTCCCAGACCTGGTTGTGCTGGTTCAGAACCGAGCTTTTGCGGTCACGGCCCATGCGGGCGGTGCCCATCTCGTGGATGCCCTTGCCCGGGGCGTAATCGTTGTCGTGCATCTCCACGTCCTTCACCCCGGCAGCCTCCAGCATCTCGGCGGCATCGGCGGCCATGTCCTTGCGCATGGCCTTTTCGTTCGCGCGCAGGGCGACGTCCATGGCCAGCACCGGCAACCCCCACTTGTCCTTGCGTTCCGGATCAAGGCGAATTGTGTTGTCGTGGTGCGGCAGCATCTCGCCGAACCCGGTCATGCCGATCCGCCAGTCGCCCGGCAGGGTCAGCGCTTCCTTGAGGTCGGCACCGATGTTCAGCTCGGCGATCTCGCGCGACCAGCCGTTGCGGCTGGCACCGCCCTGGTATCCGAAGCCACGCGTGTAGCCGCGCTTGTCGGCCGCCACGTTGCGGAAGCGCGGAATGTAGAAACCGCAGGGACGACGCCCGAAGTAATACTTGTCGTCGTAACCCTCTACGCGACCAGAAGCGCCTGCGCCGAAGTGATGGTCCATTACGTTGTGCCCGAGCTCGCCGGACGACGATCCCAGCCCGCCTTCCCAGACGTCGGTGGCCGAGTTCATCAGCAGCCAGGTCGAGTTGAACGAGGAGGCGTTGAGGAAGATCACCTTCGCCGTGTACTCATAGGTCTGGCCGGTCTCGGCATCGATGACCTCCACGCCCCGTGCGCGCTTGCGGTCCTTGTCGTACAGCACTTCCTTGACGATCGAGAACGGCCGCAGGGTCAGGTTGCCGGTCTTCATCGCCGCCGGCAGCGTCGCCGACTGGGTGGAGAAGTAGGCGCCGAACGGACAGCCGAGGATGCACTTGTTGCGATACTGGCAGTTGACGCGGCCCTGCTCCGGCTTGGGCTGGGTGATGTTCGCGGTGCGCGAGTGGATCATGTGGCGGGTGCCGCCAAATGCCTGCTTGATCCGCGCCGCGACGTCCTTCTCGACGATGTTGAGCGGAATCGGCGGCAGGAACTCCCCGTCCGGCAGCACGTCCAGCCCTTCGCGCGTGCCGGCGATGCCGGCGAACTTCTCCACGTGGTCATACCACGGCGCGATGTCGGCGTAACGGATCGGCCAGTCGGTGGCGATGCCCTCCTTGAGGTTGGCCTGGAAATCCAGGTCGGACAGGCGATAGCTCTGCCGCCCCCACATCAGCGAGCGCCCGCCCACGTGATAGCCACGGAACCAGTCGAAGCGTTTGGTCTCGACATAGGGCGATTCTTTTTCGTCCGCCCACATGCCCTCAAGGTTCTCGGCCAGGCCGTAATCGCGCATCAGCACCGGGAAATCCACCTTCATCGCCTGGGTCGGCCGGTTGCGATGCGGGAAATCCCACGGTTCCTTCATCGCATTGACGTAGTCCTTGACGTGCTCGATGTTGCGCCCGCGTTCGAGCATCAGCACCTTGAGGCCTTTCTCGGTCAGTTCCTTTGCCGCCCAACCGCCACTGATTCCCGAGCCAACAACGATGGCGTCGTAATGATTGTCTGCCATGGGTTCTACTTCACCTTGGTGGATATCGTTTCAGACGTCGCAGAGGCGGATCGCCTCGCGCAGCGAACCGACGGGATCGGCGGACACAGGGCTGAATTCCTGCGCCAGATACCCATCGAAACCGGTGTCGCGGATCGCGCGACAGATGGCGGGATAATTGAGTTCCTGCTGGTCCCCGATCTCGTGTCGGCCAGGTACGCCCGCGGTGTGGTAATGCTTGAAATGCGCATGATCCCGACCGATGGTGGCGATGATGTCGCCCTCCATGATCTGCATGTGGTAGATGTCGTAGAGCAGGCCGAAGTTGTCCGAACCAAGCCGCTGGCACAGTTCCACGCCCCATGCGGAGTGGTCGCACAGATAATCGGGATGATCGACCCGGGAGTTCAGCAGCTCCATCACCAGCACCACGCCGCGCTTCTCGGCATGGCCAAGGATGCGCTTGAGCCCGGCCTCGGCATGCGCCAGGCCTTCCTGCGGGTCCATGCCGTTGCGGTTGCCGGAGAAACAGATGAGGTTGCGATAGCCGGCATCGGCGACGAGGTCGATGTGCCGTGTGTAACGCGCTACCAGTTCCTCGTGGAACTGGGCGCCTGCGAAGCCCTTGGTCAGCCCCAGTTCCGCGCCATTGCACATGGAGCTGTACACCCCATGCGCCTTCAACGTGGGCCAGTCTTCCGGGCCGACCAGATCGATGGCGGCGAAGCCGATGCCTTTTACCGTCTGGCAGAGTTGGGCGACCGACTGTTGCGGGAATGTCCAACGGGCGACCGAATGCTTGATGTTGCCCTTGAGCGGCGCGGCGGCGGCCAGCGCCGGCAGCACGCCAGAAGCGCCAAGACCCAAGCTTCCGGCGACGGCGATGCGCAACGCATCCCGTCGCGAGAGCCGCGAAACTTGGATCGATCCAATCGAACGGTCGGACATTCGCACTCCGGCCTCCCAAC
Organism: Stenotrophomonas aracearum; assembly: GCF_031834615.1. NCBI lineage: Bacteria > Pseudomonadati > Pseudomonadota > Gammaproteobacteria > Lysobacterales > Lysobacteraceae > Stenotrophomonas > Stenotrophomonas aracearum. The sequence continues at coordinate 1,160,364 of NZ_CP115543.1, read as the reverse complement.
CGGTATCAAACGCAACAATTCGGGGCAATGCAATCGATTGCACCATAAAGTAGCGAATCGATTCATTGCAAGTCGCAGTGCACGAAAAAAATGCATGCTGCAAGGCACAACAAAAAGCCCCGTGAACGGGGCTTTTTGGAAAGGCTCGCTCTGCTTGTAGGCGGTCCTGAGGTCCCGTCAACGTTTGGCGGGGGCCTCAACACCCGTCGCGTTCAACACAGGCGGCGGCAGGCGCTCCCCTTCGATGTGGATCGCCTGCAATGCGGCGTTCAGCTCTGCAAGTTCGGCATCGGTAAACGAAACGGACGCCGCTGCGACGTTCTGCTGGAGATGCACGATGTTGGTGGTTCCAGGAATCGGCACGATCCATGGCTTGACGGTACACAGCCAGGCCAGCGCCAGCTGCGCCGGTGTCACGCTCTTGCGCAGCGCCCATTCCTGGACCAGTCGGGCCAGCACGATGTTTTGGGCCAGCGCCTCTGACGCAAAGCGCGGAACCGCTGCACGGAAGTCGCCTTCTCCGAAGTGCGTGCGGGCATTGACCATGCCGGCAAGGAACCCCATACCGAGCGGGCTCCACGGCACGAAGCCGATGCCCAGCTCTTCGCACAGGGGCAGCACGCTGGTTTCAGGTCCGCGCCACAACATCGAGAACTCGTTCTGGATGGCCGCAACAGGATGAACCGCATGCGCGCGGCGGATCGTCTGCAAACCGGGCTCGGACAAGCCGTAGTGCAGCACCTTGCCCTCCGCAGCCAGGTCCTTCATCGTCCCCGCGACGTCTTCGATGGGCACGTTCGGGTCGACGCGGTGCTGGTACAGGAGATCGATACGGTCCGTCCGCAGCCGTCGCAACTGCGCTTCGACGACCTTGCGGATATGTTCGGGCCGGCTGTTGGTACTGCCGCGACGCTCGCCGGTGTCCGGATCGACGTCGAAACCGAATTTGGTCGCCACCACGACCTTGTCCCGGACGCCCTGAAGGGCCTCGCCGAGCAGCGCTTCCGAGAAGAACGGACCATAGACCTCGGCGGTATCGAACAACGTCACGCCGAGGTCGACCGCGCGGCGGATCAGCGCGATGCCGGCAGCCCGGTCGGTGCTGCTGGAATACAGGTCATTCGCCACATCGGTGCCCTTCCCCGGGTTCCACTGGACACCCAGGCCGATGGGGAAGACTTCGATGGGCCCCAGGCGGCGCCGGGCAACAGGGGCGGTGCTGGCCGTGCTGGCCGGGGCGGTTCCCTGGCTGCCTGCCTGTCTGTCGCCTGCGGCGTTGCCGCATGCAGACAACAGCAGCGGCGCAAGGCCCGCCACTGCCGCGCCCAACAGCATCTGGCGACGCTGGGTATCGGGTATATCGGACGGACGATTCATCGCACTCTCTCCATGTTGATCGGGAATGGGCTGCAGCAACCAAGCCGTCGGGTCAGAGGCCCGTCATTTTCAGAGCGCCCTCGGGCAGGCGCTCGCCTACAACGTCCAGCGCCGATAGTCCGGCGTTGATGGTGGCAAGCTCGGCGTCGCTCAGCGAAACCTCCACCGCGCCCAGGTTTTCTTCGAGGCGATGCAACTTGGTGGTCCCCGGAATCGGCACGATCCACGGCCGCTGTGCGAGCAACCACGCCAGTGCCACCTGCGCTGGCGTAGCGCCCTTGGCGGTTGCGACGGCGGACACCACATCGACCAGTGCAAGGTTCGCCTTGCGGGCCTCCGGCGAGAAACGCGGCACCATGTTCCGGAAGTCACTGGGATCGAACGTAGTGTGTTCGTCGATCTTGCCGGTAAGGAATCCAGCACCCAGTGGGCTGAACGGAACAAAGCCAATCTGGAGTTCCTCCAGCACACCCAGCAGCTCATGCTCCGGGCCGCGCCAGAACATCGAATACTCGCTCTGCACCGCGGTGACCGGCTGCACCGCATGCGCGCGGCGAATGGTGTCGACACCCGCTTCAGACAGGCCGAAGTGTTTGACCTTGCCTTCGGCAATGAGATCCCTGACCGCACCGGCGACGTCCTCGATGGGCACGTTGGGATCAACGCGATGTTGATAGAACAGGTCGATACGATCAGTGCGCAAGCGTTTGAGACTTGCCTCCGCTACCGCCTTGATGTGTTCCGGTCGGCTGTTGGTGCCCCCACTGCGCTGTTTTGTAGCAGGGTCGAGATCGAAGCCGAACTTGGTGGCGATCACCACCTGGTCGCGGACGGGCTCAAGGGCCCGGCCGACCAGCTCTTCATTCGCGAAGGGGCCGTAGACCTCGGCCGTATCGAACAGGGTTACGCCGCGCTCAACCGCCGCACGGATCAGCCCGATCATCTCCACCGGGTCGGCCGCCGGCCCGTAGTTGGCACTCATGCCCATGCAGCCCAGGCCCAATGCAGAGACCTCCAGTCCCTGTCCCAGCTTGCGCATTTTCATACCAGTGTCCTCGCATCATCGACTGCGTTGCAGCCACTGGTTTACACGCTCCATCGTCTGGCGCTCCTGGTCGGCCTGCATCAGGAACTCCTTCTGCAGGTTCGCTTCGGGCGCCATGCGGGCGACCACTGCCCTGCTGCTGCCCAGGCCATAGCCCCCATGGGTGACGAAGGGAATAAGGGTCTTGCCAGAAAGATCGTGGCGGGAAAGAAATGATCGGATCACCGGTGGCGCGGTTTCTCCCCAGATGGGGAACCCCAGGTAGACCGTCTCGTAGCTGCGGATCGTGGCGATCGTGGCTTCAAGGGCGGGCTCGATGCCGCGGTCCCGTTCCTGGCGTGCCTGCTCTACCGTGGCCAGGTACTCGTCCGGGTACGGCACGGCCGGCTGGATCTCGAACAGATCTGCACCGAAGGCACGTTGGATCAGCCCCGCTACGACACGGGTGTTACCCGACCGCGAGAAGTACGCCACCAATGTCGCCGAGCCGTTCATCCGGTTCTCCGGCGCTTCGCCACCGGCAGGCACTGCGCCACCCAAGGGCAGGCTTGCCAGCGCGGCGACGACTGCCCTGCGTGAAGGGTCTTGGGGAACCGCCATGAACAGACTCCTCTAGCGATCGATCAGCTGTTGCGCGGCGGGCGAATAGCGCGCGCCGCTGATGGTGACCTGGCCCAGCGCGGTTGCGATGCGCTCCAGATCCCCTGTCGTCAAGGTCACGTTGTCAGCGGCGAGGTTCTCTTCCAGCCGGTGCAGCTTGGTGGTGCCGGGAATGGGCACGATCCACGGCCGCTGCGCCAGCAGCCACGCCAACGCCATCTGCGCGGGCGTGACGCCCTTCTGCGTGGCCAGCTCGGCCAGCAGCTCCAGCAGCGCCTGATTCGCGCCCAACGCTTCAGAAGAAAAGCGCGGCACCGAACTGCGGAAGTCATCGCTGCCGAACGTGGTCCCGGCACCGATGGCGCCGGTGAGGAATCCTTTGCCCAAGGGACTGAACGGCACGAAGCCAATGCCCAGTTCTTCCAGCAACGGCAGCACGTCCTGCTCCGGTTCCCGCCACCACAACGAATACTCGCTCTGGAGTGCCGTCACCGGCTGCACCGCATGCGCACGGCGAATGGACGCAACGCCGGCTTCGGAAAGACCGAAGTGACGGACCTTGCCTTCGGCGATGAGCTCTTTCACCGTCCCTGCTACGTCTTCCATGGGGACGGCAGGGTCTACCCGATGCTGGTAGAACAGATCGATGACGTCGGTACCCAATCGCTTCAGCGCTGCGTCCGCCACTTCGCGGATCCGCTGGGGCCGGCTGTCCGGTCCCTGCGTGGGATCGCCGTTCTTGAATCCAAACTTGGTCGCGATGACCACCTGGTTCCGGAACGGCGCTACTGCTTCACCCAGCAGGATTTCGTTGTCGCCCCGCGCATAGGCTTCGGCGGTGTCGAAGAAGGTGACCCCGCGCTCGAACGCGGCGCGGATGAGCTCAACGCCGTGGCGCTTGTCGACCGCCGGGCCATAGCCGTGGCTCAAGCCCATGCAGCCGAAGCCAAGCGCCGAAACTTCAAGTCCGGCTTGTCCAAGTACACGCTTTTTCATGTTGCCCTCGCCATCTGTTCGGCTGTTGGAAACCAATGTAGGCCTCCTCGGACGCCGCCACTAGATGGCATAATCGAATATGGTTCATACCGTGAACGCATGAATGATCACCGAGAACTATGACCAGCTGGCACTGTTCGCCCTCGTGGCCCGGGAGCGCAGCTTTACCCGCGCTGCCGCCAAGCTCGGTATGTCGCAGCCCGCGTTGAGCCGCGTCATCCGGCAACTGGAAGAGCGCCTGGGCGTGCGCCTGCTGGCGCGCACCACGCGCAGCGTTTCGCCCACCGAAGCCGGGGAACGCCTGCTGCGCGTCGTGGCGCCGCGCTTCGAGGAGATAAATACGGAGCTGGCCCTGCTCAGCGCCTATCGGGACAAGCCCGCGGGCAAGGTCCGCATTACCGCCGGCGAGCACGCGGCGGTGACCGTGCTGCGTCCCGCACTGGCCCGTCTGCTGCCCGACAACCCGGACCTGCATATCGAGATCATCGTCGACTACGGACTGACCGACATCGTGGCCGAAGGGTATGACGCCGGCGTCCGCCTGGGCGAGCAGCTGGCCAAGGACATGATCGCGGTGCGGGTCGGGCCGGACCTGCGCATGGCCGTGGTGGGATCACCCCCCTACTTCAAGGGTCGACCGCGCCCGAAGACACCGCGCGACCTGATGCAGCACAACTGCATCACCATCCGGCTTCCGACCTACGGTGGCATCTATGCGTGGGAATTCGAGAAGAAAGGCGAAGAACTGAAGGTCCGGGTCGAAGGCCAGCTGGTGTTCAACAACATCGCCATGCGACTGGATGCTGCGTTGAATGGACTGGGCCTGGCCTACATGCCGGAGGACCTGGTGCTGGAGCACATCGCGAGCGGACGACTGGTCCGGGTGCTGGCGGACTGGTGCCCGCCCTTCCCCGGTTATCACCTGTACTACCCCAGCCGGCGGCAGACGTCACCGGCGTTCACGTTGGTTCGAGACGCCTTGCGCCACGACCCGTGAGGTCATCCGGAAGCGTTCTGGGCAAGATGCCAATCGATCGCGGCATCCACCCGCTGGCCTGCTTCGGACATGCCGGCGTCGTCGAGCGACCCTGCCAACCGACGCAGCTGCTCGACCTCCAGGCCCACGCGAAGACTCGCGGCGATGTGCGAGCGCAGCTGGGCCGTAACGTCCGGCATCGTGGAAAGGATTCCCACGGTCGCCAGTTCGCGGTCCTGCCAGCTAAGCGTGTCGCGCTCGAAGATCGCGCCGAACAGGTACGCCTGCAGGTAGTCATTGATCACGGGTGCGAACTGGAAGACCGGTCCATCGACGGGCCGCCCGGATATGCGTGTCTGGTTCTCACGCCCGATCCGCTGAAGTTCGGCGCCTTGGGCAAGTGGGCCGGTTGGATTCGGACCCGCCAGGTCATGCGCGCCTTGTTGCCTGCGCGCGTCCACCACGTTCATCAGCTCACCCAGGGCATTCAAGCTGCGCGGGAAACCGGCATAGGCATACAGCTGGACCAGGACCTCCTTGGCCTCGCTTACTGAAAGGCCGGCATTCAGGCCTTGATTCATGGCATGGCGCAGTCGAACCGGGTCGCCGCTCGCGGCAGCGGCGCCGATCACGGGAATGGACCTGCGCTTTGGTGACAGCACCGAATCCGCTTGAACCGACGGCGCCGTGGCAGGCGCATGACGCTCATACTCTTCCTGGCTCACCTTCTCCAGCCACTGCACGCTCTTGCCGTCAACGACGCCGGTAACGGCAAGATGAGTCATGGCAGTGCCAGGACCGGCGCCATGCCAATGTTTCACGCCCGGCGGGCACACGACCACGTCACCCTCGCGGATGACCTTGATGGGCTTGCCCCATTCCTGCGTCAAGCCCGTTCCCGCGGTTACGACCAGCCGCTGCCCGGCCGGGTGGGTGTGCCACGCCGAACGCGCTCCGGGCTCGAACGTCACGTAGGCCCCGGATGCGGAAATCGCCGGCTCCGCCCCGAACAAGGGATCCACGCGAACGCGCCCGGTGAAGTTTTCCGGTGCGCCATACACGGCCGCCTGCGTTCCTGCAGGCGTCACCCGTTGCCTTGCGTGTTCGTCGGGGCTGGCCGCTGCGTCGCCGGCAAAGGCCAGGACGGAGGTACTGATCCAAGCCAGAAAAGGAAATTTCATGCCGTCGCTCCGTGGCTCAACGATCCAGCGCCTTCTTCTTCAGGAAGTCGCCCACCAGATCCGCGATCTCGATATTGTTCATGTCGGAAAACAGGAAATGGCTGTTGCCGCGGATTCCCACATCCGGCAGGTGGACCAGCGTTACATCTCCGCCTTGCCGATTGACGGCATCGCGCCACAGCCGGGCCATTTCCAGCCGCGCGCGCCAGCTGTCCAAGGCAGGCAGGTGGACCGGCGTTTCAGGAATGTTGTCGCCGTACAGGACCAGGATCGGGATCCGGGTCAATGCCTTGAATGCCTCGGGCGACACCTCGGTGGCCGAAACAGTGTCGAACGCACTGGGAATCGGCGCCGGCGCATCGCCCTTTGCGAAGACGAAGCTGCTGCCTGGCTCGAACGCGACGATCGCGCGTACATTCGGGCTCTTGGTCGCCGTCATCCATCCCGGCCCACCTGCCTGTGAGTGAGTGAACAGGATCGCCGGACCGGTCTTCTGCAGCAGGGCCGCCACGCCATCAGAGAGCACCTGCACATCGAACGGACCGGTGTTGGGCGTCATCGAGCGGAAGAACTGATCAAGGGCCTCCTCGCCGCCGGGGAACTGGCTGTCCTTGAAGCGATTCGGCCAGAAACCGATGCGGAACTGATTGAACCACATCTGCTCATCGGGAACCGGCTTCACTGTCGCTTCGATCATGCTGCGGCCAGCCTTCCCCCGACGGGGTTGGTCGATCAGGTACGTCGTGAAGTGGCGGCGGAGAAACAGGTTCTGGAAGCCTTCGCGGCCGTCTGCGGTGGTCTCCCAACTCTTGGACGACTGACCCGCACCGTGCCACATGATGATCGGAAGGGGCTTGGCGCCCACCGGAACCTGGTAGAAGGCGTAGACGTGATCGCCGTGATAGGTCTGCCCGTCCGGCTTGGTCGGCGTGAGCGGATCGAAGGCGCCTGCCTGGGTGTGCACCGCTCCCCCGGCGATGACGCTGCCTTGTGATTCGATCTGAAGGGGATCGCGTGCGGATGCCATTGCCATCGGTACGAGCGCGGTGGAAGCGAGCAGAACGGTGGCAACGCGAACGCGCAGAGGCAGTACGGTTGGCTTCATGGCGCACCCAGTCACGATAAGAATGGGCAACGTACGTCAGGCCGGGTGATAGAAAAAGTGCAATAGTGGAATATCACTAATGCTGTGCTGATATATATCCAGACAAGAGAAGGCCCTTGGTCAGCCCATTGGATCCGAATCGGCAAGACCGGATCGGCCAATGACAATCCGCTGCGCGTTCAACGGTTCAGGCTTGGATAGGCCATGGAACGACTCGCCAAGGTCCAGCTCTCCAAGGTTGCAGGAGTCACGCTCGGTTTGGAGAGGACGCATGTTCATAACGCTTTTCCACGTGGACGGCACAAAAAAGGCCCTTGCAATGCAAGGGCCTTTTGATTCGCTTCGATCAGAACGGAATGTCGTCGTCTGCGAAGTCGTCCATCGGCGGAGCCGACTGCTGCGGCTGCTGCGGGCGCTGCTGCTGGCCGTAGCCACCACCGCTGCCACCGCCGCGCTGACCACCGCCACCGCCGCCACCGCCGTACTCCTGGCGCGGGGCCTGCTGGCGCTGCGGACGGTCACCGCCGTAGTTGCCGCCACCGCCACCACCGCCGCCGCCTTCACCGCGGCCGCCGAGCATCTGCATTTCGTCGGCGATGATGTCGGTGGAGTACTTCTCCACGCCGTCCTGGCCGGTGTACTTGTCGTAACGCAGGCTGCCTTCGACGTAGACCGAGCTGCCCTTGCGCAGGTATTCACCGGCGATTTCACCGAGCTTGCCGAAGAAGACAACGCGGTGCCATTCGGTGCGCTCCTGCTGGTTGCCATCCTTGTCCTTGCGGACGCTGGTGGTGGCCAGGCTGATGCGGGTGATCGCCATGCCGCCTTGGGTGTACTTCACGTCCGGGTCGTTGCCGAGGTTGCCGACCAGGATGACTTTATTGATGCCGCGCGCCATAGGGTGCTCTTCGGTTGTCCGAGGGATGACTGAACGACGCATTCTATCACCGCCGTGCGCCCGGGCCCTGTCGGGGATGCCCCTGCTGATCCTCCGATTTCGGCCCGACCCTTATAGGACAAGGCCTACAAGGCGCCACCGCCCGGGCCCGGCATGGCCATGGCATCATGGCTTCCGTCGTCCAAGCCCTGCCTTCCATGACCATCCGCGGCAAAGCCACCTCCCTGGACATCGCCCACCTGGCCGGGGTGTCCCAGCCGACCGTGTCGCGGGCGCTGCGGGGCAGCCCGATGGTCAACCCGGAGACCCGGGAGCGGATCCTGCGGATCGCCCGGGAGCTGAATTACAAGGTGGACAAGAACGCCTCCAGCCTGCGCCTGCGCAATGCCGGCACGCTGGCCCTGCTGTTCTTCGAAGACCCGACCAACGACGATTCGCTGATCAACCCGTTCTTCCACGCCATGCTGGGCTCGATCACCCGTGCCTGCGCGCTGCGCGGCTATGACCTGCTGGTGTCGTTCCAGCAGCTGTCCACCGACTGGCAGGCCGATTACGAGGACAGCAACAAGGCCGACGGCATCATCCTGCTCGGCTATGGCGACTACCACGAGTCGCGCGAGCGGCTGCAGCGTCTGGTCGAACAGGGCACCCACTTCGTGCGCTGGGGCGCGGCGCTGCCGGACCAGCCCGGGGTGTCGATCGGCTGCGACAACTTCCAGGGTGGCTTCGACATCACCGCCCACCTGCTGGACCAGGGTTGCCGGCGCATCGCGTTTGTCGGCCACGCCTCCAGCCATTACCCCGAGTTCGAGGAGCGCTATCGGGGGCACGTGGCGGCACTCACCGCGCGCGGGATGGTGGCGGATCCAGGATTGCAGTTCGATGCGATCACCACCGAGCAATCGGGATATGAAGCCTGCCAGGCGCTCCTGACGCAGGGTGGCGGAATGGATGCGGTGTTCGCTGCGAGCGATCTGATCGCGATCGGCGCCATGCGCGCCCTGCGCGAACACGGCCTGCGAGTTCCGCAGGACGTGGCGCTGGTGGGGTTCGATGACATTCCGCTCGCGGCGTCGGTCTCGCCGACCTTGTCTACCGTGCAGCAGGACACCAAGCAGGCGGGGCAGCTGCTGGTGGAGCGGTTGCTGACGCTGATCCAGGGCGACCCGGTGGAAAGTCAGAGCATTCCAGTGAAACTGGTGCTGCGCGAGTCGTCTATCCGGCTGTCGCCAGCGCTCCCCGAACCGCGTCGCTGAACGCCTCCAGCGGAAAGGGTTTGGCGATCATGCTCATCCCTTCGTCCAGGAACGCGGCGCGCTCCTGCGCCTTCTCGGCGTAGCCGGTCATGAACAGCACCGGCAACTCAGGGCGGGACTGTCGGGCGATCTCGGCCAGCTGGCGCCCGTTGAGGCCCGGCAGTCCGACGTCGGTGACCAGCAGGTCGATCCTGCGGGACGAGGACAGGATCGGGAGGGCGCCGTCGGCATCGCCCACCACCTGCACCGCGTAGCCCAGGTCCTCCAGCACCACGGTCACCAGCATGCGCACCTGCGGGTCGTCCTCGACCACCAGGATCGACTGGCCGTCGCCCTTGGCAACCGGGGATGACACCTGGGCGGCGGTCTCGTCGGCCGCTTCGTCCACCAGTGGGATGAACAGCGAGATAGTGGTGCCCTGCCCCGTCTCCGAGGCAATGTCGATATGTCCGCCAGACTGCTGCATGAAGCCATACACCATCGACATGCCCAGGCCGGTGCCCTTTCCGATCGGCTTGGTGGTGAAGAACGGCTCGAAGGCGCGCTCGATCACTTCCGGTGGCATGCCGGTACCGGTGTCGGACACCGCCACCACGGCGTAGTGGCCGGCCGGCACGGTGGCACGCTCGCCTTCGGCCAGGTGCAATGGAAACGCGCGCAGCACCAGTTCGCCGCCGTTGGGCATGGCGTCGCGCGCGTTGATGGCCAGGTTCAGCAGCGCGCTTTCGAACTGGTTGCTGTCCAGCGTGGCGTGCAGCGGCGCGGTGGCGACTTCGGTGCGGATGCGCACGCTTTCGCCAAGCGAGCTGCGCAGCAGCGGCTGCATCGCATCGACCAGCGCGTTGACCTCGACCGGGCGTGCGTCCAGCGACTGCCGCCGGGAAAACGCCAGCAGTCGTTGGGTGAGCGCGGCCGCGCGCTGGCTGGATGTGGTGGCTGCGTCCAGGAAGCGTTCCAGGTCGTTCACCCGTCCCATCTCCACCCGCATGCGGATGATGTCCAGGGCCGAGAGGATGCCGGTCAACATGTTGTTGAAGTCGTGGGCGATGCCGCCGGTGAGCTGCCCGATGGCTTCCATCTTCTGCGACTGGCGCAGCGCGGCCTCGCTGGCTTCGCGCGCGGCCATCTGTGCTTCCAGCTCACGGGTGCGCTCGGCCACCAGCGTTTCCAGCTCCAGCGCGTGCTGAACGCTGGCCTCGAGCGCCTGTTTCGCCGCCGTGATATCGGTCACGAATACGTGGAAACCGTCCACGGTTCCATCCGTTGCCCGGCGCGGCGAGTAGCGCACCTCGCAGTCGCGGCGGCGCCCGTCCCGGGTGGGCCAGCTCACTTCAAACACGCGTTCCTCGCCGGCCAGCACCCGCTGCATGATCGGCTGCCGCTCTTCCCACACCCGCGTGCCCACGACATCGCCGATGTGCCTGCCGATCACCTCGCCCACCGGCAGGTCGAACCACGTCTCGTAGGCCTTGTTGGCGAAGCGGTAGTGCATGCTGCGATCGACAAAGGCGATCAGCACCGGCATCGCATCGGCGATCAGGCGCAGCTCCGACTCGCTGCGCGCCAGCGCGCTGCGGCTGTCGGCCAGCGCGCGCATCTGGTCGCGCACCAGGAACTGCTTCTGGCGTGCGCGCAGCGCGCCCTGCACGGCGCTCAGCAGCGAAATACCGCCCAGCGGGCGGTCAAGCTCGACCACGTTGATGGTCTGCGGCAGCAGGATCGGCAACGGTGACCGCCGATGCGCGCGCGGCGAACGCAGCAGGATTACCGGCAGGTCGGACCAGCTGGGTTGGTCTTCCAACGCCGCCAGCAGCGCATCGGTACCGGTCGCCAATGCCTCTTCGGTGATCAGGACCACGCCAGCCTGGTCGTCCAGGGCCGCCGCCAGGTCTTCCAGGCTGCCCGCATCGCGTGTGCTCAGGCCGGCGGCATCCAGCACCGAGGCCATGCTGGCCGCATCGCGCCCGAACGGCGCGACGATATGCACCACGCCACCGCGACAGTCATCCCGCATAGGGGTGACTCAGCAGCGAGGCCGAGTCGCCGACGAACTCCGGAGTGCCGGTGAGGATGCCCTTGAACTCCTTCAACGGGCCGCTCAGGGCGATGCCCTGGCGGTTGATCTTGAGCTCGCGGATGGTGTCTTCATGGGCGCCTCCGCGGTTCTTGATCACCGAAACGGCCTTGCGGATGCGTCCCTGCGCTTCGAAGAAGCGGAACAGGACGACCGCATCGGCGATGTAGGACACGTTGAGGTTGCCGGTGGACATGGTGCCCACCAGCCCGTGCTGGGGGTTGACCAGGAACGTGGCCACGCCCTTCTGGTTGAGGTAGGACAACATCTCATGCAGCTGCAGCATCAGTTGCTTTTCCTGCGGCATGGCGGCGACGTAGCCGTTGAGGCTGTCGATCACCAGTACGCTGCAGCCTCGTTCCTCCACGGCCTTCTGTACGTTCCAGGAGAATTCGCCCGGTGAGATCTCGGCAGGGTCGATCTGCATGATTTCCAGGCGTCCGCTGGCGATATGCGGCTCCAGGTCGATGCCCAGCGCCTTGGCGCGGGCAAGCAGCGTGCCCACGCGCTCATCGAACTCGAAGATGCAGCACTTTTCGCCGCGCGTGCAGGCAGCCCAGACGTACTGCAGGGCCAGATTGGTCTTGCCGCTGCCGGCCGGGCCGGTCAGCAGCGTGCTGGTGCCTCGCAGCGGGCCGCCGCCCAGCAGGTTGTCGACCTCCGTGATGCCGCTCGCCAGCGTTGCCTCGGCAAAGTCCGCATGATGATCGGATGCGATCAGGCGCGGGAACACTTCCAGGCCGCCGGTGCGGATCGCGATGTCGTGGTAGCCGGCGATGAAGTTGACGCCACGCAGCTTCTGCACCTGCAGCCGGCGTCGGGCGGGACCGAAATCCAGGGTCAGCCGCTCCAGCGAGATTACACCGTGGCACAGGCTGTGCAACTGGCCGTCGCGATCATCCGCGCCCGACGTCAGGTCGTCGACGAGGATCACGGTGGCGCTCTGCGGAGCGAAATACTGCTTGAGTGCAAGGATCTGGCGTCGGTAGCGCAGTGAGTCCTGGGCCAGCAGCCGCAGCTCGGACAGTGAATCGAAGACCACCCGGCTGGGCCGGATCCGGTCCACCTCGGCCTGGATCAGGTTGACCGTTTCATCCAGCTCCACTTCCCAGGAGTGCAGCACCGACTGCAGGCGGCCATTGCCCAGCGCATCCTCGGCCGAACCCAGTTCGAACAGGTGCAGGCCGTCCAGCGACCAGCCGTGCGCACTGGCAACCTCACGCAGTTCCTCTGCGGTTTCCGAGAGGGTGATGTACAGGCAACGCTCGCCCTGCTTCAGCCCCTGCAGCAGGAACTGCAGCGACAACGTGGTCTTGCCCGAGCCCGGTGGCCCTTCCAGCAGGTACAACCTTCCCTGCGGCAGGCCACCGCCGATGACGGTATCGAGGCCCAGCACTCCGGTAGTGACACGCGAAGACTGTGTCTGCATATGAGTCCACCCTGTTTGACGGGGGGAGTCTAGCAACGGGTTCTGTGTAGGATTTGTGTGATCGCAGGCTCTACGAGCCGTCACGCTGCGACCATGTTCATGCAGGTCAAAGCGATGTGGACGGGCACACTGCAGTGCCTGCTCAGGCGAAATCCTTGAGGATTTCCTGGATGCCCTGCCAGGACAGCTCAAGGCCGAGTGACGTGCCCGGGTTGACCACTACGCCGTAGCCCCCCGGTACGCGCTTGAGCACCTCGATCATGCGCATGCGGATCATATGCGGGGCTTCCTGCGGGTAATCACCGACGCGTACCTCATCGGTGAACACCGCCACGTGCATGACGCTGTTGATGGCAAACAGCAGCGGATCGAAACCGCTGCCATCGACGGTGACCAGGCTGCCGGTGAGCAGCACCACGTCCGAGGCCAGGAAGGCTTTCATGAAGGCCGGGACCGGTACCTGCCCGTCCATGGCGGACTTGAGCAGGGTTTCGAGCGGATTCTGGGGGGCGAGATCGGTCATCTCGCCATTTTACCCGGTGCAACCGGCCAGGGGCCGGCTCTACCGGAGGCGCTGGGTTCGGGCTGCCTGGTCCGCCATCGCGCGGCTCAGCTCGGCTTCGAGCGCCTTCTGCTTTACCGGCGCATCCAGCAGGTACACCTTCACCCCGTGGGCGGGAACTTCAGCCTTCAGGCTGTTCTTCACCGTCACGCTCCCCTGCCCCAGCGCATCGCGCCAGGTACCTGCCTGCAGGTACCGGCTCACTTCGATGCTGCGCGCGGCCTCGCCCTTGTTCAGCAGCACCAGCGCGGTCTGCGCGGTGTCGCCATGCTGCAGCACGCGGAAGAACACCGCTTCGTCGCCCTGCAGGCGCTCGTTGACCTGCAGCCCGCGTTGCAGCGCCGGGGTGGCTTCACGCAGCGTGGCGATGCGCTGCAGCGGCCCGAAAATCGGGCTCTGCGGCGCGGCGTCCACGCGGGGCTGGCCGAAGTAGGCACGGTTGCCGGCGTGTTCAGCGCGGCTGCGCATGAAGCCGGTTTCCGAGCCGTAGTAGAGCACCGGAATGCCGCGCGCCGTGAACAGCCAGTTGTGCGCGTCGATGAAGCCGTCGTCGGTGGCATCCAGCCGCGCCATGTCGTGGTTGTCGTAGAAGCTCATCAGTTCGTACGGATTGGCATACGGCCCACCCATCAGGTGCAGCGGCTCGGCCAGCGCCTCGAAGCCCTTCTGCTCCTTGCCGAACACGCTGGACATCGCGCCCCGCAGCGGGAAGTCGAGCACGCTCACGTTGGCGTTGGCCGGCCAGGTGTGCTCGGCGATCTTGGCCGCGTCATAGTCGAACGCTTCGCCGAACATGAACATGCCCGGGTGTTCGGCGCGGATGCGCTTGACGAATTCGTTCCACCACGGATGCGGCAGCCAGCCGATGGTGTCGATGCGCAGCGCATCCACGCCCTGCGCGGTCCACTGCAGGTAGGCGCCGACCAGGTAGTCCATCACCGCCGGATTGTCCTGATTGAAGTCGCCCAGCTCGGCCAGGTTGCCGTCGAAGATCGAGCCCTTGGCCGAATCGACCGGGCCGATGTTGTTATAGAACGCGTGCAGCGGGTTGTGCCTGGGGTCCAGCTGCTGCGGCGGCAGGTTCTCATGGTCGGCGATGAGCGTGCCGTCCTTGTCGAAGATCTGGCCGAACTGCGGTTGCCTGACCGGCATGGTCCACGCCGGGGAGCCGTGGTTGCCGACGATGTCCAGCACCACTTTCAGTTTGGCATCGTGCAGGCCACGGGTCAGCCCGGCGAAATCCAGGTCCTTGCTCGGCAGGTGTTCGTCGAGCTTGTAGAAGTTGATGCCCCAGTAACCGTGATAGCCGGTCTTGCCGCGGTCGGTCAGGGTGCTGGTGCAGCTGATCGGCTTGCTGCCAGTGAAGGCTTCATCCGGGTTGTCGATGATCGGGGTGATCCAGACCGCGCCGAAGCCGAGGTTGCGGATGTAGTCCGCGTTGTCGAGCACGCCGCGGAAGTCGCCGCCCAGGTAGCCGATGTTGCCGTCCACCTTGTCTGGGCAGGGCACTGGAATGTCGAAGGTGCGGTGCTTGCCGCCCTGGTCGCGGTGGTCATTGGACGGGTCGCCGTTGACGAAACGGTCGGTAACCACGAAGTAGACCGCGTCGCTGGCGAACGGCTCGAGCGTACCCACGTACTCCGGGCGCGGCGCGGCAACGGCACTGCCGGCCATCAGGGCGAAGCAAAGACCCAGCGACAAACGCGAACGGCACGGCATCAGACAACCTCCTGGTGGGACGGAACACGCAGCACGCACAGCCCGGCAACCAGCAGACTGGCGCCACCGAGCGCCAGCACATGCATCGGGTCGCCGCCCAGCCACAGGCGCAGCATGAATCCAAGCGCGCTGGCCGCAACCAGCTGCGGAATGACGATGAAGAAATTGAACAGGCCCATGTACACGCCCATCTTGGCCGCTGGCACGCTGTCGGACAGCAGCGCGTACGGCAGCGACAGGATCGAGGCCCAGGCGAAGCCGACCCCGACCATAGACAGCAACAGCCACTTCGGGTCGTCGATCAGCATCAGCGAAATCAGCCCCAGGCCGCCCAGCCACAGGTTGACCAGGTGGCTCAGGCGCAGGCCCATCCAGCGCACCATCAGCGGGATCAGCAACGCGGCCAGCGCGGCGAAACCGTTGTAGGCGCCGAACAGCACGCCCACCCAGTTGGCGCCTTCGTTGTAGGCAGCCGAGGCCGGATCGGTCGAACCGAAGTGGGTGCCGGCCACCGCTGCGGTGGTGTAGATCCACATCGCGAACAGTGCGAACCAGGAGAAGAACTGCACCCAGGCCAGCCGGCGCATGGTGCGCGGCATGCTGCGCAGGTCGCCGACGATGGTGGCGAGCATGTGCGGGCCGGGCAGCATTCTCGCCACGCCGAGCAGCAGGCCGTAGCCCATGCACAGCCCGGCCAGTACGTAGAGCATCTTGTCGCCGTCGCGCCAGGCGATGGCGGCGGCCAGCGCCAGGCCGAGCGCGATCCACGCCCCGATCTGCAGCAGCGGCGGCGGCCCGGCCAGCGGCGCGGACTGGTGCACCGCCGGCGGCTCGGCGTCGTCGAAGCTGGCCAGCTCGGCCGGCGAGTACTCGCGGGTGCTGAACACCGTCCACGCGATCGAAGCCAGCAGCACCACCGCGCCGAAGTAGAACGCGTAGCGCACGGTGGGCGGCATCTCGCCCGCCGGGGCGGTGTTGGCCACGCCGAAGTGGGCGAGGATGAAGGGCAGGAAGCTGGCGACGATGGCACCCACGCCGATGAAGAAGCTCTGCATCGCGTAGCCGGTGGGGCGCTGGCGCGGGGCCAGTTTGTCGCCGACGAAGGCGCGGAAGGGTTCCATCGAGACGTTGATGGAAGCGTCCAGTACCCACAGCGTGCCGGCGGCGATCCACAGCGTGGGCGAGTTCGGCATCACCAGCAGGGCCAGCGTGGTGAGCACCGCGCCGATCATGAAGTACGGACGACGTCGGCCCCAGCGGGTCCAGGTGCGGTCGGACAGATAGCCGATGATCGGCTGTACCAGCAGGCCGGTCAGCGGCGCGGCGATCCACAGCCCGGGAACCGCGTCCATCGGCGCGCCCAGGGTTTCGAAGATGCGGCTCGCGTTGGCGTTCTGCAGGGCGAAACCGAACTGGATGCCGAGGAAGCCGAAGCACATGTTCCAGATCTGCCAGAACGACAGGGTCGGCTTGGCGGGGCGGCTCATCGTGCGGCCTCCACGTTACCGGCAACGGGCGCGAGCAGCAGCGCGCGGACGTTGGCCGCATTGAGCACGCCGTCGCGCCCGCCCTTGCCGCCGTTGTACTGGGCAAAGTGTTCCAGTGCACTCATGTTGAAGCCCGGTTCCAGGGTGAACGTGCAGCTGCCCTTGGGCAGGTCGAATTCGGCGGCGGTGGAGTCCTGCGGGCCGACACTGTGCGGCATCACCACGGTGGCGCGTTGCGGGGAATGGCCAGTGCACTGCACGGCCAGCTGCTTCACCGCAGCGGTGACGCCGGTGTTGATCGGGCCGTTGGGGTTGTCGTAGCGCAGGCGCAGGCGGACGCGGGTGGGTTCGGGTGCGGTCCATGTCCAATTCGTGGCGCCGGCCAGAGTGTGCTGCGGGCCGACGCAGGTCATGGGACTGTGCAGGGATTCCAATACACCTTCGCGACGGGTCAGGGAGAAGCAGTGCTGGTGGCCGTCGATGGCGAGGGTTTGGGTGGAGGCGCCCGCTGCGGGTTTGCCGTCCAGCCAGAGCTGATGGTTGGCCGGGATAATGGTGATCCAGGCGTTCTGTTGGGCGACGACTACGGGTGCCGCTGGGGTGGGTGGGGCGAAGGCGCTGGCTTCGGTGGGGGTCGCTTGGGACACGCGTGGCGTGTCGCTACGCGGTTGCGGGGCCGCCGCATGAGGATGCAGGTCGGCCGCGCGCGGTTGCAGTTTCACGGTGACCGTGTTGGCGTTGCGCTTCACGCTCCCGGCGACCAGCAGGGTGCCTTCCAGTGTTTCGGGGCGCTGGAGGACATAGGTGGTCGTGCCGTCGTTGAGTTCGATGCTCGTGCGGGTGCCGAACAACTGCGGGACCAGGGCGGTTGGCAGTTGGGGCGTTACGCTGCCGTCGGCTTCCACGCCATACACGCCTTCCAGCACCATCGAGAGATAACCGGCGACCGACCACAGCTGGCGCGGGGAGTTGACCACCGGGCCGCTCAGCGCGCCTTCGTCGACGTGCACCGCGAGGGTGCGCATCTCGTAATTTTCCATGTTCGAACCGGCCAGCGCGCTGCCGCGCATCAGCGATTCGATCTCGCGCTGGATGCGGGTGGCATCGCCCACCTTGCGGGCAGCGCGCAGCGAATAGGCGCTCACGAACGGCCACACCGCGCGGTTGTGGTAGATCGGCTGCTGCGCTTCCTGCGGCCACACCACCGGGCTGCCGCCCTCTACATACGGGTAGTTGGCCAGCGCACGGCGGGCACGGTCGGCCGGAAACACCTCGGCCAGCACGCCCAGCGAAATGCCGAGCAGGTCGTACTTGGCGTAAGGCACGGGGTGCGCGGCTTCGCCGATGTAACTCATGTACATGCCGGCATCTTCGCGCCAGAAGCGTGCGTCGATCTCCCCGGCAAGCGCATCGGCCCACGCGGCGTACTCGGTGGCGCGGGCATCGCCGCGCTCGCGTGCAAAGCGCTCGGCCAGGCGCAGCGCCTGGTAGTGCAGCACGTTGGTCGACAGTGCGAAGGAGTCGCCGATGAAGCGCACGTCCTGGCGGGTCCAGTCCGGGTAGGTCTGTTCGCGCCAGTCCAGGAACGAGGTCTCGCCCCGGTACAGGCCAGTGCGCGGGTCGAACACCATCGCGCGGTCCTTCGCCAGCGTGGCCTGCAGGGCCTGCCAGGTCTGCTCGGTGAACACGGCATTGTCGTGCAGGTCGCGCGCGGCCAGGAACCACACCACGCGGTCGCTGCTGATCGGCCAGCTGCCGCCCGAGCCGGTGTCCTGGGCCACGAACAGGCCCGGGGTGTGGCCGTCGCGGGCCTTGGAGAGCTTGAACTGCAGCGACTGGCGGGTGCGCACCGGATCCAGCCGGGCCAGTGCCAGATCGGCCGCAAAGCTCACATCACGCGTCCACACGTAGGGCCAGCGTTCGCCGGTTTCAAAACATTCGCAGTCGACCGGCTTGCCGAAGTTGAAGGCCGGGTCGCGGATCGCATCCACGCGGTTGGCCGCCATTTCCTGCTGGGCGAGCGCGAACAAGGCGTCGAACATCACGCTGCCGGTCTGGCTGCGCATCGGCTGGGCGGCGATCGCCACCGGCCTGCCATCGGCCAGCAGCGTGAAGCTGCCATCGGCGGCGGCGCTGGCGCGCGCACTGCGGCCATCGAAAGTGAGGTCCGCCGCAGCAGCGGTGGACAACAGCGCCGCCCCAAGGGCAGCGGTCAGGCAGATCGTCTTCAGCATCGAAAAGCGGCCGACCGGCGTGTGCCCGTCTGCCTTCCTCCCTTCTTGCACGCGGTGTGGTTCAACAGTGCCGGAGCGCTGTCGTCGCGGCCCCCTCCCAGGGTGCCTGCCTGCATGGTAGGCGAGACGCGCCGGTTGCCGCCCGCTTGCATACGTATTCATGGCCTGGCGCGGTGATGCGGCGGACAGCGTGGCTATAGTCCGGGGCAGGTTCCGGCTGCCCTGGGAGGGGAAATGCCTTTGGTTGTTGCGTTGCCGCGCGCGTTGCGTGCGCCCCGTCCGCTGGCCTGGCTGGCCATGTCGTTGCTGTTCTGCGCGGTGGGTGCGCACGCTGAACCGGTCACCGTGGCCAGTGCCAGTTCGCCCGGCAAGGTGCTGAAGGTGTCGCTGCAGCTCGACGGTGGCAACCCGAGCTACCGGGTCGAGCGCCTGGGCCAGACCGTGGTGGCCGAGTCGAAGCTGGGCTTCCAGCTGCGCGACGGCCGCCTCGACCGCGACCTGGAACTGCTGGGGCAGGACACGCGCAGTGTCGACGACACCTGGGAACAGCCGTGGGGCGAACGCCGAAGCGTGCGCAACCACTACAACGAAGTGACCGTGCAGCTGGGCGAACGCAGTGGCGCCAAGCGCCGGCTGGACGTGGTGTTCCGCGTCTACGACGACGGCCTGGGCTTTCGCTACCACTTCCCGGAACAACCGGGCCTGCGCGAGGCGATCATCGACGACGAGCTGACCGAGTTCGCCATCGCCCCCGAATCCACTGCGTGGTGGATTCCCGCCGGCGAGCCGATCCATTACGAATACCTGTACCAGCGCACCCCGCTGGACCAGGTGCCGGTGGCGCACACGCCGCTGACCCTGCGCAGCACCGACGGCCTGCACGTGGCGATCCATGAAGCCGCCCTGGTCGACTACGCCGGCATGTGGCTGCGCCGTACCGACGGCCAGCGCCTGCGCGCGCAGCTGTCGCCGTCCGCGGAGGGCTGGAAGGTACGCCGTACCCTGCCCTTCAGCACGCCGTGGCGCACCCTGCAGATCAGCGACCAGGCCGGCGGCCTGGTCGAGTCCAACCTGATCCTCAACCTCAACGAGCCCAACGTGCTGGGCGATGTGAGCTGGGTCAAACCGTCCAAGTACCTGGGCGTGTGGTGGTCGATGCACCTGGACAGCGAGAGCTGGGCAACCGGCCCGAAGCATGCCGCGACCACGGCCAAGACGAAGAAGGTGATCGACTTCGCCGCGAAGCACGGCTTCCGCGGCGTGCTGGTGGAAGGCTGGAATCCGGGCTGGGACGGCAACTGGGTCGGCAACGGCTACGACTTCGACTTCACCCGGGCCACGCCCGACTTCGACATCGACGCGCTGTCGGCCTACGGGGCGAAAAAGGGCGTGCACCTGATCGGCCACCATGAAACCGGCTGTGCGATCGAGCATTACGAAGACCAGCTCGGCGCCGCCTTGGACCTGTACGCGCGGCTGGGCGTGGACTCGTTCAAGAGCGGCTACGTCTGCGACGACGGCCAGGTCGACCGCCGCAACCCGGCCGGCGGCCCGCTGTGGCGGGAGTGGCACGACGGCCAGTTCATGGCCCGGCATCATTTGAAGGTGGTACAGGAGGCAGCGAAGCGGCATATCGCGGTGAACCCGCATGAGCCGATCAAGGACACCGGCCTGCGCCGGACCTACCCCAACTGGATCTCGCGCGAAGGTGCGCGCGGTATGGAATACAACGCGTGGGGGCAGCCGCCGAACCCGCCCGAGCATGAGGTCAACCTGGTATTCACCCGCATGTTGTCCGGGCCGATGGACTACACCCCGGGCATCCTCAGCCTGAAGGGCCGCCACGGACAGGCCATTCCGAGCACGCTGGCCCGCCAGCTGGCGCTGTACGTGGTGATCTACAGCCCGATCCAGATGGCCGCCGACCTGCCTGAACACTATGAACAGCACCGTGAGGCGTTCCAGTTCATCGAAGACGTGGCGGTGGACTGGGACGACACCCGGGTGCTGGATGGCGAGGTCGGCGACTACGTGACCATCGCGCGCAAGGACCGCAACAGCCGCGACTGGTTCCTGGGCAGCATCACCGACGAACACGGCCGCGCGCTGCCGGTACCACTGTCGTTCCTGGAGCCGGGGGTGCGGTATCGGGCCGAGATCTACCGCGATGGCGAGGGCGCCGATTACCAGCGCAACCCGTTCGCATTCGCCCGCGAAACCCGCGAGGTGACCAGCGCCGACACCCTGACCATCGTGCTGGCACCGGGCGGCGGCCAGGCCATCCGGTTCAGCCCCATGTAATCGCTTTCAAACCCCTGCATATCCATTGAATACGTATGCAGGGTGATTCACGCCGGAGGCGCGCTGCCTACCATAGCCACGCAGTCAACGGCCACCGCGCCATGACACCTGCGGCAACGCATCGCCGTTGATCACAACATGTTTGGCAACATTGCCTGGGAGGGGAAAATGTTGAATCGCAAGCGCAGCGCGCTGAGTATCGCGCTGGCCGTCGCCCTGACGCCGCTGTTGGCGTCGGCGCAGTCCACCACCACGTCGAGCACCGTGCCGCCGGCCGGTACCGCCGCCACCGACCTGGACACCGTGCAGGTCACCGGCATCCGCCGTGGCATCGAGAACGCCATCCAGATCAAGCAGGACGCCACCTCGGTGGTCGAAGTGATCTCGGCCGAAGACATCGGCAAGCTGCCGGATGTCAGCATCGCCGAGTCGCTGGCCCGCCTGCCCGGCCTGGCCGCACAGCGCGTGGCCGGCCGTGCCCAGGTGATCAGCGTGCGCGGCCTGTCCCCGGACTTCGCCACCACCCTTCTCAACGGGCGTGAAGTGGTCAGCACCGGCGACAACCGCAGCGTCGAGTTCGACCAGTACCCGTCCGAGCTGGTCAACGGCGTGACCGTGTACAAGACCCCCGACGCGGCGCTGGTCGGCCAGGGCCTGTCCGGCACCATCGACATGCAGACCGTGCGCCCGCTGGCCTTCAGCGAACGCGTGATCGCGCTGAGCGGCCGCTACTCGAAGAACTCGCTGGGCAAGGCCGCCAACGTGGACGCCTTCGGCAACCGCTTCAGCGCCAGCTACATCGACCAGTTCGCCGACAACACCTGGGGCCTGGCGATCGGCTACGCGCACAGCGACAACCCGATCCAGGAAAACCAGGTCGGCCTGTACGAGCCGTGGACCACCGAGCAGACCGACCAGGGCAACCGCCCGGGCGTTGCGCCGGGCACCGCGTTCTCCGACGGCATCAAGGCGCTGCGCCGTACAGGCAACGCCAAGCGCGACGGCTACATGGCCACCGTGCAGTTCCGCCCGTCGAACACGTGGACCAGCACCCTGGACCTGTTCCACACCGAAGCCGAGCAGATCGACACCGCCAACCAGTTCGAGGTCAACCTCAGCAACTACAACGGCGGCTATACCCCGGGGCTGTTCATCAGCAACCCGCAGGTCAACGGCAACGGCACCTTCACCGGTGGCACCGCCAGCGGCGTGTACCCGCTGGTGCGCGGCATGTACAACAAGCGCGAAGACAAGATCGATGCGTTCGGCTGGAACAACGAGCTGACCTTCGACAGCTTCAAGCTGACCGCCGACGTGAACTACTCCAAGGCCACCCGCGACGAGCTGAACCTGGAGAACAACCTGCAGCTCACCCCGATGCCGCAGCTGGACACCATCGGGCTGACCGTCAACCCGAATGGCTTCTCGCAGATCCGCCCGGGCCTGGATTACTCCAATCCCGAAGCGCTGTACCTGACCAACACCATCTACGGCTCGGGCTACGGCAAGGTGCCGCAGGTTGAAGACCGCCTGAAGGGTGCGCGCCTGCAGGGCACGTTCAACCTGCCCGAATCGATGTCCTGGTTCCAGGACGTGGACGTGGGCGTGAACTACGCCGACCGCCGCAAGGAAAAAACCCAGGCCGAAGGCAATATCCTGCTCGGCGCGCAGGGCGACGCCAACGTCGGCAGCGACCTGCAGTACCGGCCGGTCAACCTGGGCTTTGCCGGCATCGGCTACATCCCGGCCTGGAACGTGCCGGCTGCGGTCGACCGCTACATGGTGTTCAACCCGGTCACCAACCTGGACTACCTGATCCCGAAGTCGTGGGTGGTGCAGGAAAAGACCACCACCGCGTGGGTGCGTGCCAACATCAACACCGATATCGGTGAGGTGGGCGTACGCGGCAACGTCGGCGTGCAGATGATCCGCACCGACCAGAGCTCGCAGTCGAACTACTTCGACCGCTCGCGCCCGGCCGGCCAGGAAGTGCTGCCGATCGACGAAGGCAAGACCTACACCGACTGGCTGCCGAGCTTGAACCTGGCCTTCATGTTCCCGCACCAGCAGACCCTGCGTTTCGCGGTGGCCAAGCAGGTGGCGCGTCCGCGCGTGGACCAGATGCGCGCCGGCCTGGAGTTCGGCGTGGACACCGCCACCGGCAAGCCGGGCGGCAGCGGCGGCAACCCGCTGCTGGATCCGTGGCGCGCCAACGCCATCGACCTCTCGTACGAGAAGTACTTCGGCGAGAAGGCGTACCTGGCGGCCGCGGTGTTCTACAAGGACCTGAAGAGCTACGTCTACACCCAGTCGGTGGACGACTACGATTTCAGCAACCTGCTGGCCAACTACGTGCCGCCGCCGGGGATGATTGCGCCGGTGCAGACCATCGGTACGTTCTCGGCGCCGCAGAACGGCGAAGGCGGCACCCTGCGTGGCCTGGAACTGACCGCCTCGTTCCCGCTGGAAATGATTGCCGACCCGCTGCGTGGTTTCGGCGTGCAGGCCAGCGCGACCTTCAACGACAGCGACATCAAGATCCTGGACCCGGAAAGCGCCTCCAGCGTGGGTAGCGATCCGATCAGCCTGCCGGGCCTGTCCGAGCGCGTGTACAACTTCACCGCCTATTTCGAGCGCAACGGCTTTGAAGCACGCGTGAGCCAGCGCCGTCGTTCGGACTTCATCGGTGAAATTGGCAACTTCAACGGCAACCGCACCCTGCGTTACGTGGTCGGCGAGAACGTGACCGACGCGCAGGTCAGCTACACCTTCGCCGACAGCAGCAGCCTGCATGGACTGACCCTGCTCCTGCAGGGAAGCAACCTGACCAACGAGCCGTACCGTACCTACGCGGGTACCAAGGACCGTCCGCTGGAATACATCGAGTGGGGCCGGACCTACATGCTGGGTGTGAACTACAAGTTCTGATCCCGGTGTAGAAGCACGAACGAGAAACCCGCTGCGCGAGCAGCGGGTTTTTTGTTGGGCGCGTCGCGCAGCCACGCAGGGCGTGGCTGCTTTTCGAACGCACGAAAAAAAGGGGCGGAACCCTGCGGTCCCGCCCCTCAATACCACCGGAAATCGCAAATCAGCTGCGCCGTGCGCAGTACATCGCCTGGGCCGGCAGCTGCAGCTGGGTACCTTCTGCCTGGCCCGCATCCGGACCCGGCACGTGCAACGCGTGCCACTGCCCTTCCGGCAGCGCCACCGTGGTGACTTCGGCCGAGAGATTGAACGCCAGCAGCAGGGTCTCCTCCCCATGCGTGCGCTCGAACATCAGCACCGGCTCGGCCGTCTCCAGGAACCGGATGTCGCCCAGCAGCAGCGTCGGCATGGTCCGGCGCCAGGCCAGGAACTGGCGGAAGGCGTTCAACACCGAATGCGGGTCATGCTCCTGCACCGCAACCGCACGCACCTGGTGGTCCTGCGGAATCGGCAGCCACGGTTCGCCCGTGGTGAACCCCGCCAGCGGCGCGTCCAGCCACGGCATCGGCGTGCGGCACCCGTCGCGGCCCTTGAAGTTCGGCCAGAAGGTGATGCCATACGGGTCCTGCAACGCTTCGAATGGCACGTCGGCTTCGCCCAGGCCCAGCTCTTCGCCCTGGTACAGGCAGATTGAACCGCGCAGCGAGCACAGCACCGCCACCAGCAGGCGGGCCAGGCGCGGCTGCGCCGGGTGGCCGCCCCAACGGGTCACCGCGCGCTCCACGTCGTGGTTGGAGATCGCCCAGCACGGCCAGCCTTCGGTCATGGTCGCTTCCAGCCGCGACACGGTGTCGCGGATGTAGGCTGCGCTGTAGTCCTTCACCAGCAGCTCGAAGCTGTAGCCCATGTGCAGGCGGCCCGGCGCGGTGTATTCGGCGGTGGTCGCCAGCGAGTCCTCGGCCGAGATCTCGCCGAGGCTGACCGCGCCCGGGTACTGGTCCAGCAGCCCGCGCAGGCGCTCGATGAACGGCAGGTTCTCCGGCCGGGTGTTGTTGTAATAGTGGTACTGGTAGGCGTACGGATTGTCCGCGCTGAAGCCACGGCCAAGGCGCTTTTCCAGCGGCTTGGCCGGGTTGTCGCGCAGGTCCTTGTCGTGGAAGCAGAAGTTGATCGAATCCAGGCGGAAGCCGTCCACGCCCCGGTCCAGCCAGAACTTCACGTAGTCCAGGGTCGCCTGCTGCACGGCCGGGTTGTGGAAGTCCAGGTCCGGCTGGTCGGCCAGGAAGTTGTGCAGGAAGTACTGCTCGCGGCGCGGCTCCCACTGCCAGGCCACGCCACCGAAGATCGACATCCAGTTGTTGGGCGGGGTGCCGTCCTCGCGCGGGTCGGCCCACACGTACCAGTCCGCCTTGGGATTGGTTCGGTCCTGGCGGCTCTCGCGGAACCAGGCGTGCTCGATCGAGGTATGGCTGAACACCTGGTCGATCATCACCTTCAGGCCCAGCGCATGCGCCTTGGCCAGCAGCCGGTCGAAGTCGGCCACGGTGCCGAACAGCGGGTCCACGTCGCGGTGGTCGGCGATGTCGTAGCCGAAGTCGGCCATCGGCGAGGTGAAGAACGGCGAGATCCAGATCGCGTCCACGCCCAGCGAAGCGACGTAGTCCAGGCGCTCGATGATGCCGGGCAGGTCGCCCACGCCGTCACCGTTGGCATCGAGGAAACTGCGCGGGTAAATCTGATAGATGACGGCACCGCGCCACCATGGAGTCTGCGACATCGAGGGGCCCCCCTCCGGGCCAGAACGTACCCGACAAGCTTAGCGGGGGGCCCTTGGCGGTGGCGCCACATGCATACGTATTCACGCCCTCCCCGGCCGCCGGACGCCTTCGCGGGCGGAATACGTCCGCACCGCCTATAATTCCGCCCAAGCCTGAAAGTCAGACCGCATGACCACCATCGAAGACACCCGCCCCGCGCTGGGCCTGCCCCAGATCCAGTCGCTCGCCGCGCCCGACATGGCCGCCGTGGACGCACTGATCCGCCGCCGACTGTCTTCGGATGTCGTGCTGATCAACCAGATCGCCGACCACATCATCTCCGCCGGGGGCAAGCGCCTGCGGCCGATGCTGGTCATGCTGGCCGGCCACGCGGTCGGCCGGGCCGGCCCGGAGCACCACCAGCTGGCGGCGATCATCGAGTTCATCCACACCTCGACCCTGCTGCACGACGATGTGGTCGACGAGTCCAGCCTGCGGCGTGGCCGCAGCACCGCCAATGCACTGTGGGGCAATGCGCCCAGCGTGCTGGTGGGCGACTTCCTGTACTCGCGCAGCTTCCAGCTGATGGTGGAACTGGACCGCATGCCGGTCATGCAGATCCTGGCCGACACCACCAACCGGATCGCCGAAGGCGAGGTGCTGCAGCTGCTGCACGTGCATAATCCGGATACGGACGAGGCTGCGTACCTGCGCGTGATCGAGCGCAAGACCGCGGTGCTGTTTGCCGCCGGCACCAGGCTGGGCGCGCTGGCCAGCGGCGTGGACGCGGCCACCCAGCAGGCCCTGTACGACTACGGCATGCACCTGGGCTACGCGTTCCAGATTGCCGACGACGTGCTGGACTATTCGGCCAATGCCGACGAGCTGGGCAAGAACCTGGGCGATGACCTCGCCGAAGGCAAGGCCACCCTGCCGCTGATCCACGCCATGGCCCATTCGGATACGGCTACCCATGAGCGTCTGCGTGAGATCGTGCAGAACGGCGACGCCGAGGCGATGCCCGAAGTGCTGGCTGCGATCCATGCCACCGGTGGGCTGGAGTACAGCCGCAAGCGTGCCGAGGAATACGCCGAGGCCGCCGAGCGCGCGCTGGATGGGTTGGCGGACAACGATGCCGTGGCTGCGTTGCGCGGCCTGGCCAGGTACGCGGTGCAGCGCTCGCATTGATCGAACGCTGCCAGCATTGGCTTAAATCGCATTGACGCGTAGTGCCGGCCGCCGGCCGGCTCTGCACGATGCCGGCACCGCGTGGAGCCGGCCGGCGGCCGGCACTACGGTTTCCGTTGTTCCGGTTTTCCGGATTCCGATTACCGCTTGTCGAACAGGCCTTCGAAGAAGCTGTCCAGGCTCTTCCACGCCCGCTTCGCCGCACGCTCGTTGTACACGCATCCCGGCGGGCTGTTGGCGTCGGCTTCGGCGAAGCAGTGCACCGCGCCGCTGTAGTTGGTGAATTCCCAGTCCATCTTGGCCGCGTTCATTTCCTGCTGGAAACCGGCGATGTCTTCCGCGCTGACGCTCTTGTCGTCGGCGCCGTTGAGCACCAGCACCGACGGGTGCGTGTCACCGGCCTTGGCCGGCAGCGGCGAACCCAGACCACCATGCAGGCTGACCACGCCGGCCAGCGGCGCGCCGGCACGGGCCAGCTCCAGCACCGTGGTGCCGCCGAAGCAGAAGCCCACCGCGCCGATCTTCGAGGCATCCAGCGGCGCATTGCCGGCTTGGGCCTTGAGCACCTCCAGCGCTTTCAACGCGCGGGCGCGCAGCACCGGGCGGTCGTTGCGCAGCTTGGTCGCCACCGGGCCCGCCTCGGCATCGGTCTTCGGGCGCACGCCCTTGCCGTACACGTCGGCGACCAGCACCACGTAGTCGTCGCCCGCCAGCTGTTTGGCCTTGGCGATGGCGGAGTCGTTCACGCCCTTCCAGTTCGGCACCATGACCAGGCCGGGGCGCTTGTCGTTGTCTTCGTCGTCGTAGACCAGCACACCGCTGAAGGTGGTGCCTTCATGCTGCCATTCGACCGGTTTGGCCTGCATCGCGGCCACCGCCGGCAACGCCGTCATGCCCAGCACCAGTGCCGCACCCCACCGCCATTGCTGCTTCATGCGCCTGCTCCTTCCGGGAAAGCGCCATGTAACCACATGCGATGTGACGCCCGGTAGAGCCACGCCCTGCGTGGCTTCGCGGTGCCCGATCAGGCGATCCCGATCCCCGGGATCGCGGTGATCTGCTCCGGATCGAACCCCGCCAGTTCGGCAAAATGGCGGCCGCGGGCGACGTAATCCCTATACACCCCGAAACTCGGCGCGCCCGGCGACATCAACACCACCCCGCCCTGCCCGCCCAGCGCGGCGCAGGCAAGCCGCACCGCTTCATCCAGGTCGCCTGCCGCATGCAGGCCGAACCGGCCGGCATCGGCCAGCGGCTGCAACAGCGCATGGATGCGCGGCCCATTGGCGCCCATGGTCACGATCTCCACCGGCGGCACGTCGTGCGCCATGTGCGCGACGAAGTCCTGCCAGTCCAGCCCCCGGTCGTGCCCGCCCACCAGCAGCGCGATGCGCTGGCCGGCGAAACACTCCAGCGCAGCCAGGCTGGCGTGCGGGGTGGTGCTGATCGAATCGTTGACGAAACGCAGGCCGTCACGCGTGCCGATGGTCTGCAGCCGGTTGGGCAACGGGCGGAAATCCTGCACCGCCGGGGCCAACGCCACCGCGTCCAGGCCCAGTGCTTCCAGCGCGGCCAGCACCGCGCACAGGTTGCCGCGGTTGTGGCGGCCCGGCAACGGCGTGTTGGCGGTGTCGAACACCGCCTGGTCGCCGCGATACACGATCTCGCCGCGCATGTGCCAGCCCTGCGGCTGGTTGAACCAGACCACTTCGCTGCGCGGCAGCGACAACCCGGCCAGGTGCGGATCGGCCGCATTGAGTACGGCGATCCGCGGCGCCGCGTCGGTCACCAGCGCCAGCTTGTCCTGGATGTAACGCGCTTCGCTGCCGTGCCAGTCCAGGTGTTCGGGGAACAGGTTCAGCACCACCGCCACCTGCGGGTGCGCGCCACTGCGCGCCACCTCGCCGGTCTGGTAGCTGGACAGCTCCACCGCCCAGTACGCCGGCGCCGGCTGCGGATCGAGCACTTCCAGCAATGGCAGGCCGATGTTGCCGACCAGCCCGGTGCGCGCCCCGGAGGCGCGCAGCAGGTGCGCCAGCAGCGAGGTGGTGGTGCTCTTGCCCTTGGTACCGGTCACGCACACGGTGTCGCGCACCGTGCCGTCGGCATCCGCGTGCTCGGCAAACCACAGCGAGGTGCCGCCGATGAACTGCGTGCCACGCGCGGCGGCCGCCATCGCGGCGTCGCCGTAGGGGCT
The DNA here is from genome assembly GCF_031834615.1 of Stenotrophomonas aracearum. Classification (NCBI taxonomy): domain Bacteria; kingdom Pseudomonadati; phylum Pseudomonadota; class Gammaproteobacteria; order Lysobacterales; family Lysobacteraceae; genus Stenotrophomonas; species Stenotrophomonas aracearum. The sequence goes on along the minus strand of NZ_CP115543.1, from coordinate 1,131,057 downwards.
GATGCCCGGCGACTTGATCACCACCTCGAACCCGGCCAGCGCATCGCCGCTCACGTCCGAACGCACCTGCAGCGCGCTGCCGGCTTCGGCACGCGCAGCGGCGGCCTCGGCCTCGGGGCAGAACAGGGTCAGTTCAAGCGCGGGCAGGCGTTGCCGAAGAACCGAAAACGCAGCACGTCCTTCGCGCCCCCAGCCCCACAGCGCAACCCGCTTGCCCTCAAGCTGCGAAATTCGCACGCAGGCGCTCCCAGATCGCCGCCGGAATGCGGTGCTCGCCTTCCAGCACCAGCAGCGGTTCGATCTGCAGCTCGGCGCCGTCCAGCTGCGGCTGGATCTCGTGGATGAAGCGCTTCACCAGCGCGTCCTCGTTCCATTCCGGGCGCGCGGCCAGGGTCGCCATCGCCGCCCGCGACTCGCGGCCTTCGCCCACGCACTCGAACGGCTTGTGGTCCTGGAACTCCAACAGGGCGTCGAAACCGCCGGCCTGCTCCAGATCGTCCAGCAGGTTGCGGCCAAAAATGCGCACGAGCCGGGTCTTGGGCATGAACGGCGCCAGCGCCAGGAACACGAAGTGGCACTTCGGGCACACCCCGCACCAGCGGTTCACCGGGCGCTCGCCCAGGATGTGGAAGTTGCGGTTGCAGCTGGAGAAGTGCGCGTCGTAGTAATCGGTTTTCGCGAACTGCCGCGCCACCGCAAGCTCCGACAGCGGCCGCAGCAGCGAGTAGTACTGCAGGTCGGCGGCCACGTGGCGCTGCAGGTGCTCGCCGAAGGCCTGCTCGAACGCCCAGCCCTTGGACCACTGGTGGTTCACTTCACCGGTGCCGGGGATCTGGCTGCCATAGCTGGCCGAGCGCTCGTTGGAGAACACCACCTGGTCCACGCCCTGCAGCAGCGCGGCCAGCACCATGATCGCCGAGTTCACCGCGGTCACCGGAATATGCCCGTTCCAGGCGCCCTGGCGGTTGAGCTCGAACAGCTCCGGCGCAAGCGTGCGGCCGATGTTGAGCATCGGCAGGCCGGTGCGCTCGGCGCAGGCCCGGATCAGCTGCGAACCACCGATCCAGGTCACCGTCTCGGCGATGCCCAGCGTGCGCAGCGCTTCGATGCTGACCAGCGAATCCTTGCCGCCGCCGATGGCCACCAGCGCGTGCCCGCGCAGGCCCACCGCCGGCGCGGCAACCGCTTCCCCGTCCACCGGCAGGCGGAACCGCCCGCGCAGGTTCAGGCCGTTGCGGTAGGCGAATTCGCCCAGGCCGTTGAGGTACACCGTTTCCACCAGCGCGGCGGTATCGGCGTCGACCGTGTAGCTGTCGATCCGCACCTGCTCCGGCACGCCCGCCTTGTAATAGCTGACGCCGGCGATCAGGTGCAGCAGGCGCAGCGCGCGCTGCACCGCCTCGGCACGGGCCCCTTCCAGCACGAACGGTGCGCCGGGAATGGTGACCGTCTCGACCAGTTCCGGGCCGTTGTCGAAGGCGTAGACCAGCTGCGCCACGCCGGTGTCCGCGGCAAGGTCGCAGCGGACGAAGCGGAAGCAGGCAACCTGGTGTTTATCGAATGCAGCAGTCATGGTGGGTCCGGTGGGGCATGAGGGAAAACAGCGGGCGGCGCTCAGGGCACATCGTCGATGACGTCCTCGCGCGGCAGCTCCCGCTGGTTGTAGGTGTTGGCCATGACGTAGCCGTAGGCGCCGGCATCGGCGATCAGCATCACGTCATCCGGCGCGGTGGTGGCCGGCAGGCGGCGGCGCTTGCCGAACACGTCGCTGGACTCGCAGATCGGCCCGACCACGTCGAACATCGCCTCCGAGTACCCGCCCAGGCGGCTGAGGTTTTCGATGTCGTGCCAGGCGTCGTACAGCGCCGGGCGCATCAGCGTGTTCATGCCCGCATCCAGCCCGACCCGGCGCACGCCGTCCTTTTCAATTACCTGGGTGGCGGTGGTGAGCAGCACGCCCGACTCCGCCACCAGGTAGCGGCCCGGTTCGATCGCCAGGCGGAACGCCGGGTGCACGGCCTTGACCTCGGCCAGGCCTACGGCCCACGCCTCCAGGTCGAACGGCTCGTCATCGGCGCTGTACGGAATCGGCAGGCCGCCGCCGATGTCGATGGTTTCCACGCTGCCGATGCGGCGCGCGAAGCCGGCCAGTTCGTCGCACATCAGGCGCCAGTGCTGCGCGGTTTCCACGCCGCTGCCCAGGTGCGCATGCAGGCCGACCACGCGAGTGCCCAGGTCGGTGGCCAGGCGCACGAACTCGTCCACGCGCGCGATCGGCAGGCCGAACTTGGAGTCCTTGCCACCGGTGCGGACCTTGGCATGGTGGCCTTCGCCACGGCCCAGGTCCACGCGCAGCCACAGCTCGCGGTTGCGGAACAGCTCGGGCCAGCGCTGCAGCGCTTCCACGTTGTCCAGGGTCACGGTCACGCCCAGCGCGAACGCCGCTTCATACTCCGCACGCGGCGCGAAGCTGGGGGTGAACAGCACGCGGCGCGGCGACAGCGTCGGCAGCACGTTGAACACATGCTTGAGCTCGCCGTGCGAGACGCACTCCAGGCCGAAGCCTTCCTGCTCCAGCAGTTCCAGGATGGCCGGGTGGCTGTTGGCCTTGATCGCGTAGTAACGCTGGTCGATCGGCTTGATCGCCGCCAGCGCCCGCGCACGCGCGCGGACCGTGGCCAGGTTGTACACGTAACGCGGCGTACCAGCCTGGGCCAGGTGCAGCAGGTGCTCGCGCTGGCCCCGCCACCAGGCGGTTTCGCGCGGACGGATGGTGCCGGCGATCTCGCGCCAGCGCGGGCCGAACACCTCGCCCTCTTCCACCGGCATCGCGCCGCTGTCGATCAGCTCGGCGTGCAGGATCGGCAGCAGGCCGTCGGCGTCGGCTTCGTCGATCACGAAGGTCAGGTTGAGGTCGTTGGACGACTGCGAAATCATGTGCACGCGCTCGCGCCCGAAGGTCGCCCACACGTCCGACAGCTTGTGCAGCAGCGAGCGCATGCCGCGCCCGACCAGGGTGATCGCCGCGCACGGCACGATGATCTTGACCTTGCAGATCTGCGACAGGTCGGCCGACAGCGCGGCCAGCACATCCGTATTGACCAGATTCTCGGACGGATCCAGCGACACGGTCACGTTGGTTTCGGCCGAACCGATCAGGTCCACCGACAGCCCATGCTTCTTGAACAGGCCGAACACATCGGCCAGGAAGCCGACCTGCTGCCACATGCCGATGCCTTCCATCGACACCAGCACGATGCCATTGCGGCGGCTGATCGCCTTCACCCCCGGCACCGGCGCGGCGTTGCCGTCGATGCTGGTGCCCGGCAGTTCCGGGCGCTCGGTGTCCAGGATCGCCATCGGCACGCCGGCGTCGCGGCACGGCTTGATCGAGCGCGGGTGCAGCACCTTGGCGCCGGTGGTGGCGATTTCCTGCGCTTCGTAATAGTCCAGGCGGGTCAGCAGGCGCGCGTCGGGCACGTCCTTCGGGTTGGCGCTGAACATGCCCGGCACGTCGGTCCAGATCTCCACCCGGCTGGCGCCGAGCAGCGCACCGAAGTACGCCGCCGAGGTGTCCGAACCGCCACGGCCGAGGATGGCGGTACCGCCGTCGGCGTGGCGCGAGATGAAGCCCTGGGTGATCAGCATGCGGGTCGGCTGCGCGCGGAAACCGGCGGCCCACCCGGCGTCCGAGCGCCACTGGCAGTTCACCGACAGGCGCTGCGACCAGTCGCTCTGGTTGGGCTCCGGCGGCAGCGCCTGCAGCCACTCGCGCGCGTCCATCCAGCCGAAATCCAGGCCGCCGGCGCGCAGGTACGCGGCGCCGATGCTGGACGACAGCAGCTCGCCCTGGCCGAGCACGTCGGCCTGCCAGTCCAGCGGGCGGGTGGCCGCACGCGGGTCGTCCAGCAGGCCCTGCAATGCAGCCAGGCGCGCGTCCAGGGTGCCGGCGTCCAGCGCCAGTTCGGCCAGGAACTCGCGGTGGCGCGCCACCAGCGCGTCCACGCGGGCGCGGCTGTCGGCGGCGCCATCGGCGATCGCGGTCAGCTCATTGGTGACCCCGGACAGGGCCGAGACCACCACCAGCACGCGCGCGCCGGTTTCTTCCGCACGTTTTTTCGCCAGCTTCCCGATCGTGTCCCAGCGGTGACGACGCGACACGGAGGTGCCGCCGAACTTCAGTACGATCCAGCGATCGACAAGGGGGGAAGCTGACATGGAGGTAGGAATGGGTAGGTAGTGGGGGGATCGACCCGGCACGCCGGGCCGAACCTCTGATTCTATGCCAACGCGCCGCCCCCGTCAGACCCGGCCGGCCTTGTTAAGCTGCCCGACCGTTCTGCCTGACCGACCTGCCATGACTGCCCGCCGCTTCCTCCAGCTTGACGTGTTCTCCCCCTATCCCGGCGCGGGCAACCCGCTGGCCGTGGTACTGGACGCCGAAGGCCTCGACGACGCCCGCATGCAGGCGATCGCGCGCTGGACCCGGCTGCCGGAAACTACCTTCGTATTCGCCCCGCAGGCGTCCGGTGCCAGCTATCGCATCCGCATGTTCAGCCCGCAGAAGGAAGTGCCGTTCGCCGGCCACCCCAGCGTCGGCACCGCGCACGCCGTGCTGGACGCCGGCCTGGCCACGCCGGTGGACGGCGTGCTGGTACAGGACGGCATTGCCGGCGCCCTGCCCTTGCGGGTAGTGGGCGAAGGCGCCGCGCGCAGCATCGCGATCCGCACCCCACCCGCGGCGGTGGCGGAAATCACCACTGCGGGCGACCCGCGCCTGCAGGCCGCGCTGGCGGGCTGGTCCCTGGGCGACCTCCCGCCGGCGCGCATGTCCGGCGGCCGCAGCTGGTGGGTGGTGGCGCTGGCCGACGAAGCCGCGCTGCGCGCCCTGTCGCCGGACTGGGACGCGGTCGCGGCGCTGGCCGAAAGCACCGACAGCATGGGCGTGTTCGCCTACGCGCGCGCTGCCGGTGGCGACTACGACCTGGCGGTCCGCGCATTCGTCGGCAACGGTCGCCGCTTTGAAGACGCCGCCTCGGGTGCGGCCAATGCCGTGCTGGCGGCGTGGCTGGACAGCCGCGATGCGCTGCCGGGGCACGGGGGAAGCTATGTGGTGAGCCAAGGCCGCGAAGTGGGCCATGATGCGCGGCTGACGCTGCATGTGGACGCGGAGGGCGAGGTCTGGTCCGGCGGCCAGGTACAGACCGTAATCGAAGGAACGATCACCTGGTAATGGACCGAAGGCCGTTAGAGCCACGCAGGGCGTGGCTCTACCAGCACCCCAGAACACCCATCAGCCCAATTCGGCTTCCAGGCTGATCGGCACCGCACTCAATGCCTTGGACACCGGGCAGTTCTGCTTGGCGTCGTCGGCGATCGCGCGGAACTGCGTCGCGTCGATGTTGGGGACCACCGCCTTGACCTTCAGGGTGATCTGCGAGAGCTGCGGGCCGCCTTCCATCGACAGGTCGACCTTGGCCTCGGTGTCCAGCGAGGTCGGCACGAATCCGGCTTCGGTGAGCTTGGCCGACAGCGCCATGGTGAAGCAGCCGGCATGCGCGGCGGCGATCAGTTCTTCCGGGTTGGTGCCCTTTTCGTCGCCGAAGCGGCTGCTGAAGGCATAGCGGGTCTTGTCCAGCAGGCCGCTCTGCGGCGTGCTCAATTGTCCCTTGCCTGTCTTGAGGTCACCTTCCCAGTGCGCGGTGGCGTGACGCGAAATGCCCATCGGTTCTTCCTCTGTGGGTGAATGGCAACACCAGCCTAGACGGTCGGCCGTTAGCGCCGTGTCTGGCCGCCCTGGGCCGCGCCCCCCTGGCGTTGGACCCGTCAAAACAGGGTGCAGCGACCGCATTTCCGGGCATGTCCTGATGCACTGCGGTAATCGAATTTGCAGAAAAGCCGAATTTTTATGCGTTTGCCTATTGGCGGCGCCGCATTGTTGCCCTACATTTCGCTTGCCGATGGGTTCGGCGCGACCACCCAACCAACCGATCACGGAACAGGAAACCATGGCAAAGACCGCTAAGAAGGCTGCCCCGAAGAAGGCAGTGAAGAAAGTCGCTACGAAGGCCGCCGCAAAGCCGGCAGCTCCGAAGCCGATCAAGGAAGTGCTGACCAAGTCCGGCCTGGTTGCACACATCGCAGAAGCCTCCGGCGTTGTCGCCAAGGACGTCCGCGCGGTGCTCGCCTCGCTGGAAACCGCCGTGGCCTCCTCGGTGCACAAGAAGGGCGCAGGCAGCTTCACCCTGCCGGGCCTGCTGAAGATCACCACCGTCAGCGTTGCTGCCAAGCCGAAGCGCAAGGGCATCAACCCGTTCACCAAGGAAGAGCAGTGGTTCGCCGCCAAGCCGGCCACCACCAAGCTGAAGGTGCGTCCGCTCAAGAAGCTCAAGGACGCCGCGCTGTAATCTGCGCGCTTCCTGCAGCACCCGGACGGGACGGCCTTGGCCGTCCCGTCCTCGTTTTGGGGCACCGCACAAACAGCGAAACACAGCGTTGCCAAACCCCGGCGGCACCCGGCCCGCCGGTGCAGACCCTGCCGCCACGGGCTGCACGCAGGATCCGCGCAAAAGCGGAACGCACAAGGTGGAACACTGCGTGCGGCCGCGCCTGTCGCCCCGGCCCGTCGCCACGCCTAAGGTGGACCCATCCCCCCCCCACAGTGCACCGCCATGGCCAGCCCCTCGCAACGCTATCGCATCACCGTTACCCCGATCGAAAAGGACGGGCTGCAGTGCAGCGGACGCTGCACCATCGAACTGGAACACCGCGCCCAGCAGGACTGGATGCGGCTGCTGGAAGTGGCCCGCCGCCAGACCGGCCTGAGCGGCGACGAGCGCGCTGCGGCGATCGTCGCCACCCAGTTGCTGCACGACCTGGCGCAGCGCTACGCCGACCAGCCCAGCCACCCGCTGACCGCACTGCAGCCGCAGCTCGACCACGTACTTGCCGCGCTGGACGGCATCCAGCGCGCGCCCTGAAGCACCGCTACACTCTGCCCTTCACCGGGGAGAGTGCGCCATGCGTCGAGTCGTGTTTCTTTTGCCGCTGTTGTTTGCAGGGTGCTCATGCCAGCCCGACCCGGTCGCCGATGGCGCGCGGCCGGATGCCGCTCCCCTCGCCCACGCAACGCCGGCGGCGGATGCAACGCCGCCTGCGGAAGGCACGCTCTCCAGCGTGGCGTCGCCGACCCTCAGCGCAGTGGCACCCGGCGCCGCGGACGAAGGCACTACCGTGCGCAACTACGTGTATGCCCTGCTCAACCGCGACCGCAGCGCCTCGGACGCCTACTGGAGCGGGGGTCGTACGAGCTCCCGCCCCGACGACGCGCTGCTGCGCGACATCGCCGACCTGCGCAACCTGCGGATCGACACCGACAGTCCCATTGCCCGCGACACCGAACAGCCCTCGCGCCTGCGCGAGGTTCCCGTGCGGGTCCGCGCGATTACCGGTACGGGGACCTTCGTCTTCCACGGCTGGTACCGCCTGCAACCGCGCCCCGACGGCAGCGGCTGGGAAATCCACAGCGCTTCCCTGCAACCCGTAGTGCACTGAACGGGCGACGGTAGATCCACGCCCTGCGTGGATGCTTCTGGCGCCAGCCATGAAGCACCGATTCATCCAGACCCGCTATCGTGTGGTCATCCCAACCCTGCGCCTGCTCCCATGAAGCTACGCCCCGCGTTCGCCCGCCTTGCCGCCTGCACCGTCCTGATTGCCGCCGCCGTCGGCGCACAGGCCGCCCCCAGCATTTCCGGCCGCAACCTGTCGGTGGGTGCCGCCGACGTCCAGCAGTACCTCGATGGCAGCTTCCCGCGCACCCAGAACGCGCTGGGCGGGTTGATCGCCATGACCATGAGCCACCCGACCCTGACCCTGCCGCAGGGCAACCGCCTGGACCTGGGCATGGACGTGGCGGTGGCCACCGCCGGCGGTGCGCCCGCCCCGCTGGGCAAGGTCAAGCTGAGCAGCGGCCTGCGCTATGACGCGCAGACCCAGGGCTTCCACCTGGACCAGCCGACCGTGGACGACTTCACCCCGGCCAACAACGGTGGCCGGCTGGACTCGCGCACCCGCGAGCTGCTCAACGTGATCCTGACCGACTACGCCCGCCGCGAGCCGATCTACAAAATCGACCCGACCGTGGGCGCCCTGCTCGGCGCGCTGCAGGTGCAGTCGGCCCAGGTGCAGAACGGCAGGCTGGTGGTGACCTTCAACCAGGACCTTGGTGCGATGGTGCCGGCAGGGGTTCTCGGAAAATAACCGGAACCCACCGACGTAGTGCCGGCCGCTGGCCGGCTCCTCCTTCGGCCAGATTTGCGTGGAGCCGGCCAGCGGCCGGCACTACGCCCAAACGGCAAACGCCCTTGGCGTTTACCGCTTGGGCTGCAACATCGTCCCGGTGCATTTCTTCGAGCCGCAGCGGCATTCCCAGATCTTCTTGAGGCGCGCGGTGTGGCGCTCGGCCAGGGTGATGCCGTAGTTGTAGGTCAGCTCGGCGCCCGGCTCGATGTCCTTGATCGCCTCGATGAACACCTTGTCCTCGCGGCGGTTGTCGCCCTCGGCTTCCTCGATCACCGCCTCGCAGTTCGGGTCGCAGCTGTGGTTCAACCAGCGCGCATCGTTGCCCTTGTAGTTGGCGTCGATCACATAGTCGTCGTTCAGGGTGAACAGGAAGGTGTGACCGCTCTCCACATCCCCGGTATCATCGGCGTCCACATCGGCGTGGCTGCGCAGCAGGCCCTTGTACTGGATGACCCGTTCGCCCTTCTTCAGTGGCGCCAGCGCGAACACGCCATTGCCGTGGATCGAGGATTTGCGGGCTTGGATCTTCTTGGGCATCAGGCTGGCCGTTACGTTGGGATGGTCGATTCTCGCTTAATAGTCGTGATGATGCCTACCTGAACACGACGGGTTGGATGCCCGCGCATAAAAGCGTACAATTTCAGTCCGCTTTATGGCTCTGCCCTCCCCATGCTCCGCGTCACCAAGCTCACCGATTACGCCACCGTCGTCCTGACCGTCCTTGCCGCGCGCCCGGGCGAGGTGCTCAGTGCGACCGAACTGGCTGAATATGCCCGCCTCGAGCCGCCCACCGTCAGCAAGCTGCTCAAGCCGCTGGCCCAGGCCGGCCTGGTCGAAGGCCTGCGCGGCGTGCGCGGCGGCTACCGGCTGACCCGCGCCGCCGACCAGATCAGCCTGTTCGAGATCGTCGAAGCCATGGAGGGCCCGCTGGGCCTGACCGAGTGCGCGCACGACCACAGCCAGTGCGGACGCGAGCTGCAGTGCGGCGCGCGCAGCAGCTGGCGGCTGATCAACGACGTGGTGTCCGACGCACTGCGCAAGGTCAGCCTGGCGCAGATCCTGCCCCCTCTTCCCCTTGTTGACGCCCCCCGCCGCGTGATCGCGGCGGATGTCGTCTCCTGATCCACAGGCAGCCCCCATGGCCACCGATACCCTCGACACCGTCGCCCCCGGCGACACCCCCAACCGCGAGATCCATGAGCAGCTCGGCCGCAAGTATTCGGCCGGCTTCATCACGGAGATCGAATCGGACTCGCTGCCGCCCGGCCTGGACGAGGACACCATCCGTGCCCTTTCGGCCAAGAAGGACGAGCCGGAGTGGATGACGCAGTGGCGCCTGGACGCCTACCGCCACTTCCTGACCATGCCGATGCCGAACTGGGCCAAGCTGCAGATCGCCGCGATCGACCTGCAGGCGCTCAGCTACTATTCAGCGCCGAAGGGCCCGAAGTACGCCTCGCTGGACGACGTGCCGAAGGAACTGCTCGACACCTACGACAAGCTGGGCGTGCCGCTGCACGAGCGCGCCAAGCTGGCCGGCGTGGCGGTGGACGCGGTGTTCGACTCGGTCTCGGTCGGTACCACTTTCCGCAAGGAACTGGCCGAAAAGGGCGTGATCTTCTGCTCGATGTCCGAAGCCATCAAGGAGCACCCGGAACTGGTCCAGAAGTACCTGGGCACCGTGGTGCCGGTCGGCGACAACTACTTCGCCGCGCTGAACTCGGCCGTGTTTTCCGACGGCAGCTTCGTGTTCATTCCCAAGGGCGTGCGCTGCCCGATGGAACTGAGCACCTATTTCCGCATCAACGCCGGCCACACCGGCCAGTTCGAGCGCACCCTGATCGTCTGCGAGGACAAGGCGTACGTGTCCTACCTGGAAGGCTGCACCGCGCCGATGCGCGATGAGAACCAACTGCACGCCGCAGTGGTTGAGCTGGTCGCGCTGGAAGATGCCGAGATCAAGTACTCCACCGTGCAGAACTGGTACCCGGGCGACGAAAACGGCGTTGGCGGCATCTACAACTTCGTCACCAAGCGTGCCGAATGCCGTGGCGCGCGCAGCAAGGTCACCTGGACCCAGGTCGAAACCGGTTCGGCGATCACCTGGAAGTACCCGTCCTGCGTGCTGCTGGGCGACGACTCGGTGGGCGAGTTCCACTCGGTGGCGTTGACCCACCATCGCCAGCAGGCCGACACCGGCACCAAGATGATCCACATCGGCAAGCGCACCAAGAGCAAGATCGTCAGCAAGGGCATCAGCGCCGGCCGTGGCCAGAACACCTACCGCGGCCTGGTCAAGGTCGACCGGAATGCCGACGGCGCGCGCAACTACACCCAGTGCGACTCGCTGTTGATCGGCAAGACCTCCGGCGCGCACACCTTCCCGTACATCGAGGTCAAGAACCCGAGTGCGACGGTGGAGCACGAAGCCACCACCTCGAAGATTTCCGACGACCAGCTGTTCTATTGCCGCGCGCGTGGCATCGACCAGGAAAACGCGGTGTCGATGATCGTGGATGGCTTCTGCAAGCAGGTCTTCCGCGAACTGCCGATGGAGTTTGCGGTGGAAGCGAAGAAGCTTTTGGAAGTTTCCCTTGAAGGTTCCGTGGGCTGATCTGCCGCGCCTTTGATTTACATTTTTGCCACGCAGGGCGTGGCACTACCCGGATTCGTATCATGCTGAAGATTGACAACCTCCACGCCCGCATCGGCGACAAGGAAATCCTCAAGGGCCTCTCGCTGGACGTGAAGCCGGGCCAGGTGCACGCCATCATGGGCCCCAACGGCGCCGGCAAGTCCACGCTGGGCAACGTGCTGGCCGGCCGCGATGGCTATGACGTCAGCGAAGGCAGCATCCAGTTCGAAGGTCGCGACCTGCTCGAGCTGGCCCCGGAAGAACGCGCCGCCGCCGGCCTGTTCCTGGCGTTCCAGTACCCGGTGGAAATCCCCGGCGTGAACAACACCTACTTCCTGCGCGCCGCGCTCAACGCCCAGCGCAAGGCGCGCGGAGAGGAAGAACTGGACTCCATGCAGTTCCTCAAGCTGGTGCGCCAGAAGCTCGCCGTGCTGCACCTGAAGGACGAACTGCTGCACCGTGGCGTCAACGAAGGCTTCTCCGGTGGCGAGAAGAAGCGCAACGAGATCTTCCAGCTGGCCGTGCTCGAACCGAAGCTGGCGATCCTGGACGAGACCGACAGCGGGCTGGACATCGACGCACTGAAGAGCGTGGCAGACGGCGTCAACGCGCTGCGCTCGCCGGACCGTTCGTTCCTGGTGATTACCCACTACCAGCGCCTGCTCGACTACATCAAGCCGGACGTGGTGCACGTGCTGGCCGACGGCAAGATCGTGCAGAGCGGCGGCCCCGAGCTGGCCCTGGAACTGGAAGCGCACGGCTACCACTTCCTGAAGGACCGCGTGGTGCCGGAGGCAGCGGTCTGATGAGCGCCCTGCTGGATTCCCTAGCCGCCGGTTTCTGCGGCAGCGACGCGCGCCGCGCCGAGCTCGACGCGGCCCTGCAGGCCGGCCTGCCCGGCCCGCGCAGCGAAGCCTGGAAGTACACCTCGCTGCGCCAGCTGGAACGCCGCAGCTTCCAGCCGGCGCCGCTGGCCGCGCCGGAGATCGACCCTGCCCTGCTGGCCGACATCCCGTCGCCGCGGCTGGTGTTCGTCAACGGCCGCCCGTCCGAAGCGCACAGCGACCTCACCACACTGCCCGACGGCGTGCAGGTCCAGACCCTGTCTACCGCGCTGCACGCCGGTGACGACGCCCTGCGCTTCCTTGGCCGCCGCTTCGAGCGCAGCGAAGAAATCTTCGCCCGGCTCAACGCCGCGCTGGCCGACGAAGGCGTGCTGGTGCGCGTGGACGACGGCGTGCAGGTGGAAGCACCGCTGCAGCTGGTCTTCATCAGCGCCGCCGGTGCCGCCGACCTGGCCTGGCACCATCGCCACCTGATCGAGCTGCGCGCCGGCGCCGCCCTCGGCGTGGTCGAACACCACCTGGACCTGGGCGACGCTGCGCACTTCGGCAACACCCTGGTGCACGTGCACCTGGCCAAGAACGCGGTGCTCTCGCATGCCCGTGTGCAGGCCGACGGCGCCCGCGCCACCACCCTGCTGCGCACCGACGCCGTGCTGGCCCGCGACGCGCAGTACCGCCGCGTGGACCTGGAGCTGGGCGCCGCGCTCAGCCGCCATGAACTCAACGTGCGCCTGGAAGGCGACAACGCCCAGCTCACCGCCAATGGCGTACTGCTCGGCAATGGCCGCCGCCATGTGGACACCCGCCTGGGCATCGAGCACATCGCGCGCGACACCGCCTCGGAAATGGTCTGGCGCGGCGTCGCCGCCAACCGCAGCCGCGTGGTCTTCCACGGCGGCATCCACATCCGGGCCGGCGCCGATGGCACCGATGCCAACCTCTCCAACAAGAACCTGCTGCTCTCGGCCGACGCCGAGATCGACACCCAGCCCACGCTGGTGATCGACGCAGATGAAGTGAAGGCCGCGCACGGCGCCACTGTGGGCCAGCTCGACGCCAACGCGCTGTTCTACCTGCGCTCGCGCGGCCTGCCGGCCGAGCAGGCACAGCAGCTGCTCAGCGCCGCGTTCTGCCATGAGCCGCTGAACATGCTCGACGCGCGCCTGACCGAGCAGCTGCGCCGCCAGCTCGACGTCGCGCTGGCCAAGGCAGGCGTGGCATGAACCTCTCCACCCCGCGTCCGGCGACCGATACAGCGGTCGCGCCCGACTGGGACCGCGTGCGCCTGGACTTCCCGCTGCTGATGCGGGAAGTACACGGCAAGCCGCTGGTGTACTTCGACAACGCCAACACCGGACAGAAGCCGGTGCAGGTGATCGGCGCGGTGGACGAGTATTACCGGCGCTACAACGCCAACGTGAGCCGCGCGGTACACGCGCTGGGCACTGAGGCCACCGACGCCTACGAGGGCGCGCGCACCAAGCTGGCGCGCTTCCTCAACGTGCGCGCCAGCGAGCTGGTGCTGTGCAGCGGCACCACCTTCGCGATCAACCTGGTGGCCTATTCGTGGGCGCTGCCGCGCCTGAAGGCCGGCGACGTGATCCTGGTCTCGCGCATGGAGCACCACGCCAACATCGTGCCGTGGCAGCTCGTCGCCCAGCGCACCGGCGCCACCATCCGCGTGGCCGAGATCACCCCCGAGGGCGCGCTCGACCTGGACGCGCTGCGCAAGGCGATGACCCCCGAGGTCAAGCTGCTCGCCGTGGCCCACGTCTCCAACGTGCTCGGCACCGTGAACCCGGTCCGCGAGATCTGCCGTGAAGCGCGCAAGCGCGGCATCATCACCGTGGTCGATGGCTCGCAGGCCGTTCCGCATCGCAAGGTCGACATTGCCGCCATCGGCTGCGACTTCTACGCCATCACCGGCCACAAGATGTGCGGCCCGACCGGCACCGGCGCGCTGTGGGCAAAGCGCGAGCACCTCGATGCCATGCCGCCCTTCCTCGGCGGTGGTGAGATGATCAAGGAAGTCAGCTTCGAAGGCACGGTCTTCAGCGATGCCCCGCACAAGTTCGAAGCCGGCACCCCGAACATTGCCGGTTTCATAGGCCTCGGCGTAGCAGTGGACTATCTGGAGTCGCTGGGCCTGGAGCACGTGGAAGCGCGCGAAGGCGAACTGCTTGCGCACTTCACCGAAGAACTCGGCAAGATCGACGGCCTGCGCATGTTCGGCACCACCCCGGACAAGGCGGCGGTCGTCTCCTTCCTGATCGAAGGCGCCCATGCCCACGACCTGGCCACCCTGCTCGACCTGGAAGGCGTCGCGATCCGCTCCGGCCAGCACTGCGCGCACCCGCTGCTGCAGTACTACGGCGTAGCGGCCACCTGCCGCGCGTCGCTGGCGTTCTACAACACGCACGCCGAAATCGAGCGCTTCATCGCCGCATTGAACAAGGTACGCAAGCTGCTCGGCTGAGCCGGGGCCGCACGACCAACGGTCGTGCGCTACCGTTGATCGACCGCACCACCGAATCGACCGACTACCGGTAGCGCCGGCCGCTGGCCGGCCCTCCCGATGCTTCAACGTTCCATGCCGGGAATGGCTCGTGCAATAATGAGAACTCTTCTCATTAATGATCTCGAATGTCGTCGGTCGCAGCAGTCCCGTTTTTCGAGCGCCACGCCCAAGCACTCGCTGCGACCATCACGGCACTCGCCCACGCAGCCGCCCTGGCACTCCTGCTCTGGAGCCACACCAGCAGCACGCGCCCGCTCGTGCCTCCACCCGCCGACCGCACCCAGCTCCTCCTGCTGCCTCCGCGCGCGCCCCAGGTGCCGCTGGAAGACATCATCGCGCCCACGCCAAGCATGGCCGCCGCCGTACAGCACCAGAAGCCCGAGCCGCCGCGCGATCTTCCGAAAACGCCGCCGCGAGACGCCGCCAACTGGGTCATCCCGCCGCCTACTCCGCCGCAGCCCAGAACCGACCCTCCTGCGCCACTGCAGCAACAGGCCTCCGTTGCCGCCTCACCGCCCAGCCCGCCATTGCCGCCCGGCCCGAGCGAAGCCACGCCCGGTCGCGACAGCTGGGAAGGCCGGGTCATGGCCCAACTGGAGCGCTTCCGCCGCTACCCGCATGCCGCACGCGCGCGCCGCCACGAAGGCGTGGTGCAGGTACGGGTCAGCCTGTCCCGCGACGGACACCTGCTGGCGCTGTCGGTGGAGACGAGCTCCGGGTACGCGATGCTGGACCAGGCCGCGCTGGATACCTTCCGCCGCGCCGAACCGCTGCCGGCCGTCCCGGACGACCGGCCGGCGCCGGTGGAACTGTCATTCCCGGTCGAGTTCTTCATCCGCTGAGCCCGCGCCGCCGAACTACCCGCCACTGGCAGCCGCCACTAGAATGACGGCATGAGCACCCTGACCTTCCGTGCGGCCACGCTGGCCGACATTCCCGCCCTGATCACCCTGGTCACCTCGGCCTACCGCGGCGACGCCAGCCGCGCCGGCTGGACCACCGAAGCAGACATGCTGGACGGCGCGCGCATCGACGCCACCGGCCTGCAGGCCGATATCGAGCGCCCGCGCAGCACCGTGCTGCTGGCCGAACGCGACGGCCAGCTGCTGGCCTGCGCCCACGTCGCCGATGACCAGGGCAAGGGCTACTTCGGCATGTTCTCGGTCGACCCGGCCCAGCAGGGCGGCGGCATCGGCAAGCAGGTGATGGACGCCGCCGAAGCGCATGCCGCGCGCGAATGGGCGGTGCCGGTGATGCAGATGACGGTGATCGACATCCGCGACGAGCTGATCGCCTTCTACGAGCGCCGCGGCTACCAGCGCACCGGGATCAAGAAGCCGTTCCCCTACGGCGACGAGCGCTTCGGCATTCCCAAGCGCGATGACCTGCGCTTCGAAGTGCTGGAAAAGCCGCTGGCGGCACACGCATGAGCGAGACCTGGACCTTCGTCTGCGCCACGGCCGAGCTGCTGCCGGGCGAGATGAAGAGCACCTTCGACGAGGTCACCGGCACGCCGATCGTGGTGTTCAACCTGGACGGCGAGCTGTACGCGCTGGAAGACCAGTGCACGCATGAGGAGTTCGAGCTGTCCTCGGGCACCTTCGACACCACCGAGGGCAGCATCGAGTGCGTGCTGCACAGCGCGCGCTTCGACGTGCGTGACGGCCGCGCCCTGTGCGCACCGGCCTACAGCCCGGTGTCGAAGTTCCCGGTGAAGCGGGAGCACGACGCGGTCTGGACCCGCGACGACCGCGACTGAGTCCACAGTTTTCGATATCCACCCCTGTTCAGTGCCAGAACGGGGATGATGACGACATGATCGCGGATGCGAATCATTATTGTTTCTGTTAATTTAGCGTTCTTCGCCGCCCCGGCCTGACCGATCCCCGCCTCATGGCTTCCGCCCGAGACGCCGCCCCCGCCCGCTGGACCCCGCTGCTGCTGACTGCAGCGGCGATGTTCTGCCTGCTTGCCGCCTTCATCGGCTGGCCGGGCCTGGATGCGGCGGCCGGATCGGCAGGGCCCGGGGTCCGCGCCGCATCAGGCGAAGACCACAGTCAATCCGGCGCCCCCATGCCCGGCCGACTCAACGCCGCCGTGCATGCCTGCGTGGCCGGCGAAAAGGAAGCGGAAACCGGTCGACCCGGCAAAACCGGCGCGCCGGTCTGGACACTGCGCCTGCTGTCCGGTGCAGGCAGTACCGCGACGCCTGCTGTTCCGCCACCGTTCTCCCTGCCGGCGCGCCCGCTGCGCTCGCACCCGTCCCAGGCGCCTCCCGTCCGCGCCTAATCGACCCGCCGCGCGGGCCTGCTGCCGCGCGCGCCGCTGACTGCTGTCCGCACGACCTCTTTCCGTATCCGATCGACCGTCCATGCTCCTGCGTGCGCGCATCCCCTCGTGCGTGTACGCGGCTTCCCTTCATCCGTTTCCAGGTCTTCAACCACCATGATCAAGAGCCGCAAGCACTCCTCCCCCGCCCGCAGCGCCGCCAGCCTGGCCACCGCCAGCCTGGTGACCGGCCTCAGCCTGGCCGTGCTGCCCGTGGCTGCGCAGGCCCAGTCCAACGACACCACGGCGCAGACGCTGGACCAGGTGCACGTGCTGGCCACGCGCGGCTTCAAGGCCGACAAGGTCGCCTCGCCCAAGTTCACCCAGCCGCTGCAGGACACCCCGCAGACCATCCAGGTCATCACCCGCGACCTGTTCACCCAGCAGGGCGCGACCACCCTGACCGATGCACTGCGCAACAGCCCGGGCGTGGGCACGTTCTATGTCGGCGAGAACGGCAACACCAACACCGGCGACAGCATCTTCATGCGCGGCTTCGACACCTCCAGCAGCATCTTCGTGGACGGTGTGCGCGACGTCGGGTCGATCTCGCGCGATGTGTTCAACACCGAGCAGGTGGAAGTGTCCAAGGGTCCGGCCGGCACCGACAACGGCCGCTCGGCACCGACCGGCTCGATCAACATGGTGAGCAAGCAGGCCAACCTGCATGACGCGGTCAGCGGCACCCTCTCCGCGGGCAGCGACAGCCAGCTGCGCGGTACCGCCGACTGGAACCAGGCCCTGGGCGCCAGCAGCGCGCTGCGCCTCAACGCCATGTGGCAGGACAGCGACCAGCCGGGCCGCGACCACGTCAACAATTCGCGCTGGGGCATCGCGCCGTCGCTGGTGTTCGGGCTGGACAGCAACACCCGCTACATCCTCAACCTGCTGTACGTGGACCAGCAGAACGTGCCCGACGGCGGCGTGCCGACGCTGGGCCTGCCGGGCTGGACCCCGCAGCCGACCCTGGAACAGCTGGCCGGCCACCCCGTGAACCCGGAAAATTTCTACGGCACCCGCGCCGACCATGACGATGTCACCGCGAAGATGGCCACGTTCCGGATCGAACACGACTTCAACGACGGCCTGCAGCTAACCAACACCGCGCGCTGGGGCCGTACCGACCAGGACTACCTGCTGACCGCGTTCATGGGCACCGGCACGCGCGGTGCCAATGGCGCCCCGACCGGCAACATCCGCTACACCGACCGCAACAACCTGGACACCTACACGATCGCGCGCAGCCTGCCGACCTTCAAGGACCAGCAGAACACCATCCTTACCGACCAGCTCAACCTGCGCGCGGACTTCAACACCGGTGCCATCGCGCACAACCTGAGCACCGGGCTGGAATTCACCCGCGAAGAGCTCAAGACCTTCGGGCAGGCCGCCACCAACGGCACCACCTGGTCGGCTGCCAACCTGTACAACCCGGACTGGAATGCCACCGGCCTGACCTGGGCGCACAACGGCGCCGACACCCGCGGCAAGACCACCACCTCGTCGGTGTACCTGTTCGACACCCTGCACTTCACCGAGAGCTTCCTGGTCACGGCCGGTCTGCGCGCGGACCACTACAAGACCGAGTACCAGAGTGCGGCCGTATGCGGCGGGCGTGGCCCGGCGTGCGGCAGCAGTCCGGTCGGCACGGTACTCGCCAACCCGTCGCTGGAGCACAGCGACACCCTGCTGAACTGGAAGCTGGGCGCGGTGTACAAGGTGGGCAGCATCGTCAGCCTGTACGGCAATTACGCGCTGTCGCAGCAGCCCCCGGGCGGCAGCAACTTCCAGCTGAGCAGCTCGGCCAGCAGCGCCGACAACCCCAGCCTGGACCCGCAGAAGGCCAAGACCCTGGAAGTGGGCACCAAGTGGGCATTCCTGGAGGACGCGCTGGCCTTCAACGTGGCGCTGTTCAGGACCGAGGTCAGCAACGAGATCAACACCCAGGTGCTGGACGACGCCGGCAACCCGACCCAGACCGGCAAGAAGTCGGTGCAGGGCATCGAAGTTTCCACCGTGGGCCGCATCACCGACAACTGGTCGGTGTCGGCCGGCTACAGCCACCTGGACACCGAAGTGGAAGAAGGCGCCAACGTGGCCGCCGACGGCACCCGCAACCTGACCTACACCCCGGGCGCGACCTTCACCAGCTGGACCAGCTACACCTTCCCGTTCGGGCTGACCCTGGGCGGTGGCGTACGCTACGCGGGCCAGATGCATCGCGGCACCGACGGTGCAGTCGGTACGCCGGCTTTCACCAAGTCGTACACGGTGTATGACGCGGTCGCCTCGTACGCGATCAACGACCACCTGGTGCTGCGTTTGAACGCCTACAACCTGTTCGACAAGCAGTATGTGGCCGCGATCAACAAGAGCGGCTACCGTTACACCCCGGGCGTTCCGCGCAGCGTGCTGTTCAGCGCCGACTTCCGCTTCTGATCCCCGCCAGGACCCTGCCATGCTGCTGCACGTCCCCGATGTCCTCACTGCCGACGAACTGGCCCACCTGCAGCGCGCACTGGCGGCGGCGGACTGGGCCGATGGCCGCGAGACGGTGGGCGTGCAGGGCGCGCAGGTCAAACGCAACCAGCAGCTGCCCGACGCGTCGCCGCTGAAGGCCGAACTGGGGCGGATGGTGCTGGCGGCGCTGGAACGGCACCCGCTGTTCTTCGCCGCTGCACTGCCGCTGCGCATCCTGCCGCCCCGCTTCAACCGCTACCAGGGCGGCGGCGAGTACGGGTTCCATGTCGATGGCGCGGTGATGATCACCGGTACGGACGGCCAGCGCAGTCACCTGCGCTCGGACGTCTCGTGCACGCTGTTCCTCAACGCGCCGGAGGAGTACGACGGCGGCGAACTGGTCATCAGCGACACCTACGGCGAGCATGACGTAAAGCTGCCGGCGGGCGACCTGGTGCTGTACCCGTCCAGCAGCCTGCACAAGGTGAACCCGGTGACCCGCGGTGCGCGGGTCGCCTCGTTCTTCTGGGTGCAGAGCATGGTGCGGGATGACGGCGCGCGGCGGATGCTGCTGGAAATGGATGGGGCGATCGAGAAGCTGCGGGTCACCGGGGCTGATCCGGGCGCGGTGCTGCAGTTGACGGGTGTGTATCACAACCTGCTGCGGCGCTGGAGCGAGACCTGAGCACCGCGATCAGCCACGCAGGGCGTGGCTCTACCGCCAGGTCAACGGACCGGTAGAGCCACGCCCTGCGCGGCTGATGTAAACCATTCCTATTTGCGTTTGTGACAAACGCTACCTACAATTCCCGCCGCGCCGGAACCCCGACGCCATCGACAGGGAATCCGTCTTGCGCCATCCGCACCACCACCGCAGCTTTGCCCCCGCCGTGCGCGGGCAGCGCCCTGCGTTGGCGACGGTGCTTGGCTGGCTGGCGCTGCTCTCGATGCTGTTCGGCGCCCTGCCTCTGGTTGAATCGCACCTGCCCGGCACCGCCGCGCTGGTGCTGCAGCTGCCGGCCGAGGAACGCAGCCCCGGTGAAAACCGCCTGCAGGAAGAAACACCGGCCAAGCCGCGCCGCATGGCCGCTGCCACGCCGGCGGCACTGCCGCCGCGCATGCCGTCCACCCCGCTCACCGAATCGCTCGACGCCCTGATGGCCACTCTGGCCGAGCTGCCACCGCAGCGCGCGCCGTCGATCGATTCCGCCCCACCCACGCCGCTGCCTGCGGCCCCCGGCCTGCGTGTGCAGCGCGGGCAGGCACCGCCGCAGGGCTGATCCCGGCTGCCGCACCGTTTGGTGCGCACACCAGCAGCTGGTCCTGCCGCACCGCCCGCACTGCGGGCATTCCGCTGACTTTTCCATTTCCGCTGCGGCCGCCGGCCGCGGTGTTCCTGCGTTCGCATCCTTTTCGAGGTAACTCCCATGGCCCAGCGCCATCGTCGTCGCACGTCCCTGTCCCGCTGCACGCTCAGCGTCGCCCTGCTTGGCGCGCTCAGCGCACCTGCCTTCGCCAGTGGCGCCGCCGCCGGCGACCCCAAGACCCTGGACCAGGTGGTGGTCACTGCCTCGGGCTTCGAACAGAAGATCACCGACGCCCCGGCCAGCATCAGCGTGGTCAGCCGCGAAGAACTCAGCAAGCGCCCCTACACCAGCCTGGTCGATGCACTGCGCGACGTGGAAGGCATCGACGTCGGCATGGAAACCACCGACAAGAACGGCCGCGCCACCATCTCCATGCGCGGCATGCCGTCCGAATACACCCTGGTGCTGATCGACGGCCGTCGTCAGAGCAACGTGGGCCAGCTGTATCCGAACAACTTCGGCGGTGGCCAGTTCGCCTACCTGCCGCCGCTGGATGCGATCGAACGCATCGAAGTGGTGCGTGGCCCGATGTCTACCCTGTACGGGTCCGACGCGATGGGCGGCGTGATCAACATCATCACCCGGCGCAACCAGGACAGCTGGCACGGGTCGGTCACCCAGGGCTTCACCGTGCAGCAGGACGACCAGTTCGGCGACGCACGCACCACCGATGTGTACCTGACCGGCCCGCTGGTGAAGGAACGGCTGGACGTGGCCGTGCGTGGCAGCTACTACGACGCCAAGGCCTCCAACCCGGAATGGGAGGCGCTGACCCTGCCTGACGGCACCCTGTGGGAGCGCAGCATCGGCTTCGGCGGTGGCGGCAAGGCGGTGGCCAACACCAACTGGAACACCGGCCTGCGCCTGAGCTGGTCGATCAACGACGACCACGACCTGTCGCTGGACTACGACGTCTCGCGCCAGAAGTACGACAACAGCGAAGGCCAGACCGGCACCCTCGACAGCCTGGCCAGCCTGTGGCGCGTCGGCAACGCGACCATCCCGAACCCGAACGGCACCGGCACCGTCACCCGCCGCGTGGTGCAGCCGCGCGTGGGCTACACCGCCTACCAGCGCTACGAGCGCGACCAGCTGGCGCTGAGCCACCAGGGCCGTTATTCCTTCGGTACCTGGCAGACCACGCAGACCCAGACCAAGAGCAACAACCTCGGCCGTTCGCTGCCGCTGACCCTGGACGAACGCGCCAACCTGCAGACCCTGTGGAACGACGTGTGCCGTCGCACCGGCGCGGCCAACAACTGCGCGGCCGGCACCCGCAACGGGTTGTCGGCGCTGAACCCGACCGAGATGGCGCGCCTGGAAGCCTTCCTGCCGCGCCCGATGCGCACGATGGAGCTGGAAGGCTACGTGCTCGACACGATGCTGGACATGAGCTTCGATGCGCACAAGTTGACCCTCGGCGGCCAGTACACCGATACCGACATGATCGACGGCGTGTTCGGCATGGACGGCGCGGGCTACCGCGACAACGTCAAGCAAAAGCACCGCATGTGGTCGGTGTTCGCCGAGGACAACTGGGCGTTGACCGAAGCACTGACCGCCATCGTGGGCGTGCGCTATGACGACCACAACATCTTCGGCAGCCATGTCAGCCCGCGCGCTTACCTGGTGTGGAACGCCAGCGATGCGTGGACCTTCAAGGGCGGCGTGAGCACCGGCTACAAGACCCCGCGCCCGGACCAGCTGTTCCCTGGCGTGACCGGCTTCGGTGGGCAGGGCGTGCTGCCGCTGGTGGGCTCGCCCAACCTGCAGCCGGAAACCAGCACCAACTACGAGATCGCGTCGTACTACGAGGGTGAGCGTTGGGGCTTCAATGTCACCGGCTTCCTCAACAAGTTCGACGACAAGATCGCCAGTGGCGGCACGTTCCCGAACTGCGAAGTGGCACCGGCCGGTGGCGGGTACTGCGTGGATGTCGGTCCGGGTTGGGCGGCGCTGGGGTACAGCACCTTCAGCCAGAGCGTGAACATTGATACCGCGGAGACGCGTGGTGTGGAAGCGGCGGCGCATGTGGACCTGCTGGAAAGCGTGCAGCTGCGCGGCAACTACACGTATACGAAGTCCGAGCAGACCAGTGGTATTGCAGATGATCAGCCCATCGCAGGGAATCCCGCCAAGCATATGGCCAACGCCAGCCTCAACTGGCAGATCAACGACGCGGTGAGCCTGTCGCTGATCGGCGAAGGGCGTTACGACCGCTACCGCGACACGCTGGTGACCAACGTCGGCGGGGTGAGCAATTCGCAGGTGCGGTATTACGAGGACTACACGATCTTCCACCTGGGCGGCAGCTGGGACATCAACCAGTGGCTGACCGTCAACGCGCGGGTGAACAACCTGTTCGACAAGGATTTTGTGTCGCAGTCGTGTGTATTGCTGAACGACAGTGAGTTCAATTGCGTTGATGATTACGCCACCAAGGACCAGCGTCGGAGTTATTGGATTTCGTTGAACGCGAAGTTCTGAGCGTTGCCCGCCCACGGGCGGGCTCGTCCCGGTAGCGCCGGCCGTTGGCCGGCCCGCATGAACCCGTCACCACGCGGGCCGGCCAACGGCCGGCGCTACCGGACCCGAACCCAACAATTGCGAACCATTCTCATCAATGGTGTAATTCGCTACTCGCTCTTTCTTCTGTGACCGTGGCCACCAGCGCTCCTTCCACCGCCGTGCAGCAGCAGCAGAGCCGGGGCTTCTGGCTCCGGACCCTGCATCAATGGCACTGGATCAGTTCGGCGGTGTGCCTGATCGGCATGCTGTTGTTTGCCGTAACCGGAATCACGCTGAATCACGCGGCCAAAATCGAAGCCACGCCCCAGGTGGTGAACCGCCAACTGGAACTGCCGGCCGACCTGCTCGGCCAGCTCGGCGACCGCACCGATGGCAACGCCCCAGTGCCCCGCCCCACCGCGCGCTGGCTGGATCGCGAACTGGGCATTTCCGTCGGCCGCCGCCCGGCCGAGTGGTCGCCGGAGGAAATCTACCTCTCCATGCCCAGCCCCGGCGGCGACGCCTGGCTGAGCATCGACCGTGAAAGCGGTGCGGTGGAATACGAGGCCACTTCGCGTGGCTGGGTGTCCTACTTCAACGACCTGCACAAGGGTCGCAACGCAGGGCCGGCCTGGGGGTGGTTCCTCGACATCTTCGCGGCGGCCTGCCTGGTGTTCTGCATCACCGGCCTGTTCCTGCTGCACCTGCATGCCCGCCAACGGCGCATGACCTGGCCGCTGGTCGGGCTCGGCCTGATGGTGCCGCTGCTGATCGCCCTGATCCTGATCCACTGATCCGCCTGTCCCCACCCTTCCGGAGCCGCACCATGCGCGTCACCCTCACCATCGCCCTGAGCGGCCTGCTGGCCACCTCGCCGGCCTACGCCACCACCCTGGACATCAACGTCGAGGTGCCCAAGCTCAACGTGGCTGAGTACCACCGCCCGTATGTGGCGGTGTGGCTGGAAGGTGCCGACCAGAAGGTCGCGGCCAACCTGGCGGTCTGGTACCAGCAGACCGGCAACAGCGAAGGCCACGGCACCAAGTGGCTGCCCGACCTGCGCCAGTGGTGGCGCAAGAGCGGTCGCGAACTCAAGGTGCCGGTGGACGGCGTGACCGGCCCGACCAAGCCGGCCGGTACCCATGCGCTGTCGTTCACCGACAAGCAGCCCGCCCTGAAGTCGCTCGCACCGGGCAACTACACCCTGGTGGTGGAAGCCGTGCGCGAAGTCGGCGGCCGCGAGCTGCTCAAGGTTCCCTTCACGTGGCCGGCGACCGCGCCGCAGACCGGCAAGGCCCAGGGCAGCACCGAGCTGGGCCTGGTCACGCTGTCGACCAAGCCCTGATCTTCCCGCCGCCCTTCCCCGTGGGAGGGCGCCCTTTTCCCGTCATGGAGTTGTTGATGAAGCGCTCGCTCGTGCTAGCCGCCGCCCTGGCCGCCGCCCTTCCGTTCTCCGCCCTCGCCCACAAGGCCTGGCTGCAGCCGTCGCAGACCGTCATCGCCGGTGAGCACCCCTGGATCACCGTCGATGCGGCGGTGTCCAATGACCTGTTCTACTTCAACCACGTGCCGCTGCGCCTGGAAAGCCTGGTCATCACCGCGCCGGACGGCACCACCGTGCAGCCGCAGAACGCCTCCACCGGCAAGTTCCGCAGCGTATTCGACGTCGAACTGACCCAGCAGGGCACCTACCGCCTGGCCTCGGTCAACAACGGCCTGTCGGCCAGCTGGGAAGAAGACGGCAAGCCCAAGCGCTGGCGCGGCACAGCGGCGACCTTCGCCACCGAAGTGCCGAAGAAGGCGAAGAAGCTGCAGGTCAGCCAGTCGGTCAACCGCATCGAAACCTTCGTCACCAACGGCACCCCGAACGCCACCGCGCTGGCGCCGACCAAGGTCGGCATCGAGCTGGTCGCGCTGGGCCACCCCAATGACCTGTTCTCCGGTGAGGAAGCGAAGTTCCGCGTGCTGGTCGACGGCAAGCCGCGCGCCGGGCTGGAATTCGAGATCACGCGCGGCGGTACGCGCTATCGCAACGCCCAGGACGAGATCAAGGTCACCAGCGACAAGAACGGCGAGATCAGCGTGACCTGGCCGGAAGCCGGCATGTACTGGCTGGAAACCAGCAGCGAGGACAAGAAGACCACGCTGAAGCAGGCCAGGAGCCGCCGCCTGAACTACGTGGCCACGCTGGAAGTGCTCCCGCAGTAACCCCATGACGTCTGTGCCCCACGACATCGCCAGCCTGGGTGGTCACACCATGGGCACCACCTGGCAGGTAAAACTGACTGCCTCGCCCACGCGCGACCTGCACCCGCTGCACGCGGGCATCCAGGCGCAGCTGGACACCGTGGTGGCACAGATGAGCACGTGGGAAGCGGCAAGCGACATCTCCCGAGTCAATCGCGCAGCGGCCGGAACATCGGTCCCGCTGCCGGACCTGTTCGCCGAGGTCATGCGCTGCGCACTCGATATCGCCGCGCGCAGCGTTGGCGCCTTCGATCCCACGGTAGGGCCGCTGGTGGCCCTGTGGGGCTTCGGTGCCCAGGCCCATGCGCAGCGTGTACCGGATGCGGAGCTGCTGGCTGCAACCCGCGCCCGCTGTGGCTGGCAGCGCCTGCAACTGGAAGACGCCGCGCTGCTGCAACCCGGCGGATTGGAACTGGATCTTTCCGCCATCGCCAAGGGTTTCGCGGTCGACCTGGTCAGCCGCTGGCTGCGCACGCAGGGCATTAACGCAGCGCTTGTCGAAGTGGGCGGCGAACTGCACGGCTACGGCCGCAAGCCGGACGGCCACCCGTGGCGCGTGCTGGTCGAAGCCGGTCCCGAAGAAGAAGCACAACTGCCACATCCTCCACGCGTACTCGCGCTGGATGACCTTGCCGTAGCCACCTCCGGCGACCGCTGGCATCAATTCAGCGCGGATGGCGCGCAGTACAGCCACACCCTGGACCCGCGCGTCGGCGCACCGGTCAGCCGTGCCTCCGCTGCGGTCACGGTAGTGGCACGTGAGGCCATGCAGGCCGACGGCTGGGCCACCGCCCTGACCGTAATGGGCGCCGACGAAGGCCTTGCGTTCGCCAACGCACATGGGCTGGCGGCGCGCTTCATCACCCGAACCAAGCACGGTGTTGAAGAACACCTGAGCGAATCGTTCGCGCACCTGCTCGCCGAACAGGACGAGGCCGCATGAAGCGCAGCCCGTCGCGCGCGGTGCTGGGCAATGTCGCGGTGATGATCGTGCTGGCGCTGCTGGCGTGGCTGCTGCTGCGCCTGCACCTGCAGGAGGACTGGTGGCGCGCCGCGCCGCTGGCCTCGCACTGGCGCTGGGCGGGCGGCAGCATCGCCGCCTACGCTGCGCTGTGCGCCCTGCTGTGGTGGCGCGGCCGCACGCGTGATGACGCGGTTGCCGACAATGGGCAGGCGCCACTGCTGCTGGTCTGGGCGAGTCAGACAGGCTTTGCCCAGCAGCTGTGCGAACGCAGCGCCGAGGTGTTGCGTGCATCCGGCATGTCCGTGCGGGTGCGCGGCCTGCATCAGGTCGATGCGCCACTGCTGCAGCAGTCAACGCGCGTGCTGCTGATCGCCAGCACTACCGGCGAGGGCGATGCGCCCGATCATGCACTGCCCTTCCTGCGGCGGGTGATGCCGCAGGCGCTGGCACTGCCGCACCTGCAGTACGGCGTACTGGCGCTCGGGGACCGCAGCTACGGCCACTTCTGCGCGTTCGGCCACCAGCTCGACGCCTGGCTGCGCCAGCACGGTGCGCACCCGCTGTTCGATACCGTGGAAGTGGACAACGCCGACCCGGCCGCGCTGCGCCACTGGCAGCAACTGCTCGGCCAGCTCGGCGGCAACGCCACCGACCTGCCGGACTGGGCGCCGGCGCAGTACCAGCCCTGGCAGCTGCGCGCACGCGCGCAGGTCAATGCGGGCAGCCCGGGCGCGGCCACCTGGCAGGTCGCGCTGGTGCCCGCCGATGGCGTGCTGCCGCCGTGGCAGGCCGGCGACGTGGTCGAGATCGGGCCGCAGCATGGCGCGGCCGACGTCGATGCATGGCTGGCCCGACATGCGCGCGACGGTGCCGCGATGGTCGAAGGCCGGTCGCTGCATGACTGGCTGGCGCACTCGCACCTGCCGGTGCTGCCGGACTCGGTTCCCGCCGATGACGCCGCGCTGGTAGCCGCGCTCAAACCGCTGCCGCACCGCGAGTACTCCATCGCCAGCACGCCGGCTGAAGGCCAGGTGCTGCTGTTGCTGCGCCGGCTGTTACGACCGGACGGCACGCCCGGACTGGGCAGCGGGTGGCTGTGCGACTACGCGCAGCTCGGCGGGCGCATCGACCTGCGCTTCCGCAGCAACCCGAATTTCCATGCGCCGTCGGCGGACGTTCCGTTGATCCTGATCGGCAACGGCACCGGCATCGCTGGCCTGCGCGCGCACCTGCGCGCACGCGTGGAGCTGGGTGCCAGCCGCAACTGGCTGCTGTTCGGCGAGCGCACTGCCGCGCACGATTTCCATTTCGGCGAGGATATCCAGCGCTGGCAGCGCGACGGCATGATCGCGAAGCTGGACACGGTCTTCAGCCGCGACGGCGGTACGCACCGCTACGTGCAGGACCGCCTGCTGGCCGAACTGGACACGCTGCGCCAGTGGGTCCGCGACGGCGCCACGATCCTGGTCTGCGGCAGCCTGCAGGGCATGGCCCCGGCGGTGGACGCGGTGATCGAACAGGCATTGGGCCGCGACGGCAAGGAAGCATTGATCGTGGCAGGCCGCTATCGCCGGGACGTGTATTAAGCGCTTTTCAAACGGATTGCCAGGATTTCACCGCCGCCGTTCAGTGCGTAGCGCTTGCGCGCCCCCGCCGCCAACCACGCCGTGTCGCCCTGCTCCAACGCCGGCAGATCCGGCTCGCCTTCGAACCTCGCCTGCCCGGCTAGCAGATGGATTGCCCACGCGGTGCCGGGCTCGGCGAAGAAAAACATGCTCCCCACCAGCGGCCGGTGCAGCAGTTCGGCGTCGACCTGGTCGCGCCGCCACATCAGGTTGAAGTCGTGCGTTACCCCGTCCACCAGCTCGCCGCTGACCTGTGCTTCACCGGCAAAACGCAGCCGGTCGTGCGGCGGCAGCAACGTGTGCACGGCGCCGTCGGCGAAGCGCAGCCGCAGCCCTTCACCGCGCAGCAGCACCAGCTCGCGCTCGATGCCGGGGAATGACGAAAACGCCGCGTCCTGTTCGATCTCCGCGATCGACAGCCGCACCTGCCAGTCGTCGCTGTCCGGCACGCGCAGGATCTCGCGCGTCCAGCCCAGGCCGTTGCGCCAGCGCTCGCGGCGGTACTCGAAACTCGGAATGACGCGCGTGGCAGCGCTCAGGTCAGGGGCGGTCGACATGCCGCCATTGTGCCTCAGCCGCAGTCGGTGCTGAGCAGCTTCGAGCGCGCCAGCCAGTCCTTATCCGGGTAGTAGGCGAATACCATCGCCCCGCCCTGCAGGCTGTCGATCAGGGGTCGCGCCACGGTCAGGCGCACGGCGGGGCAGCCAAGGCTGCGTCCGAGCCGGCCCTGCAGGCGCGCGATGGTGGGGTTCACGTACGGCGCACCGTGGATGACGATGGCGCGGTCGCGGGCGTTGTCATTGAAGCCCGGTTCCAGACCGTCCAGGCGCAGCGAATAGCCGTTGCCGCCCATGTAGGTTTCCTTCGCCTTGAACGCGCCGATGCTGGACATGAAACTGCCGTCGCGGTTGGAGAAGCGCTCGGTGGCATTGCTGCCGCTATTGCGGCCATGCGCGACCCATTCCTCGAACAGCAGCTTCTGCCGGGCCAGGTCGAACACCCACATGCGCTGTTCGGTGGACGGGCGCGAATAATCGATCACGCTCAGACGGCCCGGGTCGATCCCCAGCTCCGGCCGCCGCAGCGCGCAGGTCATCGCCTGCGCCGCCAGCTTCAGCACCTTGCGGTCGGCATTGGGCGCCGCCCGCGCCATCATCTCGGCCATCTGGTCTGCCGGTAACGCCGGTCGACGACCGGCGCCACAAGCCGCATGCGGAATTGCGAGCGTCAACACACCCAAGAGCGAAAGCGGAATCCGATAGGCCATCCCTATAAGGTGGCTCCAGCCGCGTCGGATTCCAATACCGGTTGCAGGTTCTGTTCATCTGCCACCGGGCGTACCGCCGGCAGGCTGGTCACCAGCAACGTGGTTCCGGGCACCAACGCCTTGTACAGCTGCGCGGCGAACGACGGCGGCAGCGCCATCGGCAGGCTGGGCGTGGCCAGCAGGTCCGGGCTGGCATTGCCCGCGCTCTGCCCCAGCAGCGGATAGGCGGTCCACTTGTGCAGCTTCTGGGTCGAATCAAGGGGGCTGGCGACGTCCGAATACCCCTGCTGCATCACGAACAGGGTGGTGCCCTCGAACGCGGGCAGCGCCTTGGCTTCCAGCCGCGACTCGCCGATCAGCACGCCATCGCGCAGCACGTACAGCCGCTGATCGTGCAGACTGACCAGGATGCCGACCTGCCCCGCCGGCGCCGCGCCGTCATTCCAGTAGTGGTCCGGCGCATCGGTGGTCTCGACTAGCGCCTTGCCGGTGCTGTTCACCGGCGCCAGCACCGCCGGATAGGCCAGGGTCATCGGCGCGCTCTTGGCGTCGGCCACCACCACGGTGTCGCCGCGCTGGGTTTCGCCGAACAGCTTCTGCGCGAACGCCTGCGGCAAGCGCACGCAGCCGTGCGAGGCCGGGTGCCCGGGCAGGTTGCCGCCGTGCAGCGCGATGCCGTCCCAGGTCAGGCGCTGCATGTAGGGCATGGGCGCGCTGTTATAGAGGTTGGACTTGTGGTCCTTGTCCTTCTGCAGGATGGTGAACACGCCCGTGGGCGTTTCATGCCCGGGCTTGCCCGAGCTGATCGTGCTCAGGCCGATGGCGATGCCGTTGCGGTACACGTAGGCGCGCTGCTCATCCAGGCTGACCACCAGCACGATCGGACCCGCCGGGGAAATCTCCGGATGCCAGAGGAACTGGCCGGGCTTGAGGTCGGTAGGGCCGGCAGGTTCGGGTGCAGCCCAGGCGGGAAGTACCAGGGCGGCGACAAGCGATCCGGCGATGTGCTTCAGCAGCGTGCGGCGTGTGGGCATGTTGCCTTCCTTCGGGTGGGTCGAGGACACGCATGGCGTGTCGCTACATGATGCCCGATAGGCGTGTTCGGTGTAGTCACAGGCTTACCACACGTCCGCACCGATCGACCGATACGAACCTTTCATGCGGCACCGCGCGAAGCGTTCCGTTCTCGTAGAAGCGGACGAGGTAGCGCAGGCGCACAATATAGGTTTCGTAGCCCAGAAGTCGGGTTAGGGGCGAAGGAGCATGGCCTTCCCACCCGCGAGCGACCATCTGGCATGCATCAGGATTGAGCGTCAGGAAATGGTCAACCCCGGCAATCGTTACAGGGTGCGATGGCCGGCCGTAGGTCACGCTCAGGTTGCCGTCCTTCTGCCGCCAGCGCGCCAACTCCACGCTTGGCGGATAGCTGGCAAGTACGCTCTCGATGGCGGCACGTTCGATTTCCCGAGCAGGCACGAAACGCCGCTGTTCGAAGCAGTAGCCTTGCCAGGCGAGCACGACCACGGCCAGCACGCTTGCCCGCACCAACCCTAGACCGCCGATCAGCAACGCCGTCTTCTTCAACATACCCAGACTCCGCGGTTGGCGAAACGATCATCGGCGTTGACCGCCACGACCTTGCCGCACCGGCTGACGATTACGAAACCTTCGTGGGGAATGGTGCGTGCCTTCCCGTCTTCAGAGAAACGCACGGGATAGCGCAGGCTGACGATGTAGAACTCGTCTCCGATCAGACGCGACAGTAGCCCCGCAGCACGTGCATGGGCTCCGCCTTGCACGATCTGAACCCCTCCGGGGTTTCTGGAGAGATAGTCGTCCACGCCGGAAAAGGGTTCGGCACTTCTGGGCACGGCCCAAGTCTGCACGCTGCGGCCTTCCCCAAGCCATTCTGTCTTTACGGGCACGCTGGGCGGAAACTTCTTCAGCTCATGCAGAATGGCTGCCCGTTCGATCTCTTCTGCAGCCAGGACGCGCTGTTGCTCGAAGCAGTAGCCGCGACCCGCCATATCAATACGATGCCACCCGGACAGGGCAATCAGAAGAAGTGTGAGACCCGCCGCCAGGGAGAGGATGGTTTTCATCGGAGAAGGCGTCCATTGTGGACATGCGCTCATGCGGACACCGGCTCGGCTCAGGGTGTTATGACCTCGCCGCACCGGTTAACGGATACGAAGTGTTCATCCGGCACCGCACGCAGCCTTCCGTTCTCGTAGAAGCGGACGGGGTAGCGTAGGCGAACGATGAAGGTTTCAGTGCCGAGAAGACGGGAAACCTGTGAAGGGGCATGACCTTCCCATCCACGTGGGACCATTTGGCATGCGCCGGGATTGAGAGCGAGAAAATGGTCGACGCCGGCAAACATCATGGGATGCGATGGTGGACCATAAGTCACGGCCAGATTGCCGTCCGGCTGCCGCTGGCGGGCTAATTCCACGCTTGGCGGGTAGCTGGCAAGTAGGCTCTCGATGGCGGCACGTTCGATTTCCTGAGCAGGCACGAAACGCCGCTGCTCGAAGCAGTAGCCTTGCCAGGCGAGCACCACCGATGCCACTACGCATGCCCGCACCATCGTGAGGACGCCGATGAGAAGGGCAGTCCTCTTCAACATGCCGAGGGCCGGTACACGCCGAAGTTGACGCCGGTGCTCAACAGGTCAAGCAGTGTGAACTGCGCGCTCCTCTGTTGCATAACATCCTTGCCATGCCGTGTCTGAGGACCCCCAGCTCGCGCCGAGGAAGGGTGAATGCGTTAGGACCCTTTCACCAACACTTGAAGCATACAAAGAAATTGCCCGGTCACACATCCCTGTGCGGACCGGGCAATCGTCACGTCCTTGTCGGCATCCCGCCTTCCCCCTGTGCGTCCTGCCCAGTGTGGGTGCCGGCCATGCTCCCTGCACTCGGCCGTATGTTGTTCCGCCATCCCTCCCCTTCCCGGGTCTGGATGCCACCGTCCTGGTGGATCCGCGCCAGTCCTTCCGCGCTGCGTCCGTGCGTGCCGCCTCCGTGCGGCTGTCGTGGCGGCCGGCTCCTGCCTGGCCACCGTGACCGACGTCATGCCGGTCGCGACCCATCCTGTTACGTCAGCGCCTTGGAACGGGTGTCGGCGCTGCCCTCCTGGGCGGTGCCACCGTGGGCGCCTTCATGGCCCCCACCGTCATCCGTCGTCGATTCCGTTCGACCGTTGCTGTCCCTATCCCTTTCACCCGTGCCAGGTCCTCGACCCGGAGGAAAGGTCCGTGTTGTCGCCGGTACGCGACGATCGCCTGGGCCTTCTTGGGCCCCACGTTCGTCAATCCCTGCTGCAGCGTCGACGCGTCGGCGGTGTTGATGTCGATCCGGTCGGCCGCCGAAACGGTTCCCGCCAACATCAGTCCCAGCACCAGCGCCTTCCACGAAAACCAAGGCCCCACCGTGTAGCTCCCTGTGACTTCGGACCCCTCTGCTGCCGGCATCCCGTCGGAGCAATCAGTGTCCCTCGCCACATGCACACAGCCTATCGTCGACATCACCTTCACACAGCCAGCTAAATACCTGACGTCGTGTAGGGAAATCCCTACCCCTCGCTCAGGCGTAGAATGGCGGGATCAGCCACATGCACTCGGAGTTACCTGATGGACAGCGCCAAGCTCGGCCAATTCGTCAATGACAAGTGGGACAGCGAGATCGTTCCGCAATTGGTCGAATACATCCGCATTCCCAACAAATCGCCGATGTTCGACGCTAATTGGGTCGAAAACGGCTACATGGAGCAGGCCGTCACCCTGATGGAAAGCTGGGCCAAGGCCCAGAACCTGCCGGGGCTGCAGGTGGAGGTGGTGCGCCTGGAAGGCCGCACGCCGCTGCTGCTGCTGGAAATTCCCGCCACCGGCGCCGAAACCGGCGACGACACCGTGCTGCTGTACGGGCACCTGGACAAGCAGCCGGAAATGACCGGCTGGGACGACGACCTGGGTCCGTGGCTGCCGGTGCTGCGCGGCGACAAGCTGTACGGCCGCGGCGGCGCCGATGACGGCTACGCCATCTACGGCTCGCTGGCTGCGGTGCTCGCGCTGCAGGCGCAGAACCTGCCGCACGCCCGCTGCGTGGTGCTGATCGAAGCCTGCGAGGAATCGGGCAGCTACGACCTGCCGGCCTACGTGGACCACCTGGCCGACCGCATCGGCAAGCCGTCGCTGGTGGTGTGCCTGGATTCGGGCTGCGCCAACTACGACCAGCTGTGGTGCACCACCTCGCTGCGCGGCCTGACCGGCGGCAACTTCTCGGTGAAGGTGCTCAACGAAGGCGTGCATTCCGGCGACGCCTCTGGCGTGGTGCCGTCCAGCTTCCGCCTGCTGCGCCAGCTGCTCTCGCGCATCGAGGACGAGAACACCGGCCGCATCCTGCTCGACGGCATGCACGTGCAGATTCCGGAAGAGCGCCAGGCCCAGGCCAAGCGCGCCGCCGAGGTGGTGGATACCGAGATCTTCGAGAAGTTCCCGATGGTCGACGGCCTGCGCCCGATGAACGAAGACCTGACCGAGCTGGTGCTCAACCGCACCTGGCGCCCGGCGCTGTCGGTGACCGGCGTGGACGGCATGCCGCCGCTGGCCTCGGCCGGCAACGTGCTGCGCCCGCATACCGCCGTGAAGCTGTCGCTGCGCCTGCCGCCGACCGCCGACGGCAAGGCCTGCGGTGAGCTGCTGAAGGAAGCGCTGCTGCGCGACCCGCCGAACGGCGCGGAAGTGAAGCTGGACCTGGAAAAGGCCTCGTCGGGCTGGAACGCGCCGGCGATGGCGCCGTGGCTGACCCAGGCCATCGACGATGCCAGCCAGACCTTCTTCGGCAAGCCGGCGATGTACATGGGCGAAGGCGGCTCGATCCCGTTCATGGGCATGCTGGGCGAGAAGTTCCCGGGTGCGCAGTTCATGATCACCGGCGTGCTGGGCCCGCATTCCAACGCACACGGCCCGAACGAGTTCCTGCACATTCCGATGGGCAAGCGCGTGACCGCATGCGTGTCCAAGGTGATCAGCGAGCATTACGCGGCCAGCCTGCGCGGCGAGACCAGCGGTTCGCCGGTGGCGGCCGACAGCGGTACCCGCCACGGTGGGCATGGTTGCTGTTGAGAGGTAGACGCGGAGGGACGCAGCCTTTTGATAGGCTGCGTCCATCTCCTGCAGGAATCACACGATGGACGGATTGTTCGGCAGCACCAGCTGGCTTTACATCATCCTGGTCGGTTTCATCGTCGGCTTGTTCGGGCGCTTCTTCATGCCCGGCAACAACCGCATGGGCTGCCTGCTGACCATCGTGCTCGGCATCGTCGGCGCACTGGTCGCCGGCTGGTTCGGCCAGTACATGGGCTGGTACTCGCGCGGTGAACCCGCCGGTTTCGTCGGCGCCATCCTCGGTGCGATCGCCGTACTGGCCGTGCTCCGGCTGTTCAGCGGCAAACGCTGATACCCCTCCCCTTTCCTTCCACACGCGCCACCCGGCGCCGCTTCGACGTACCTGTCCATGAACGATCCTGCTTCCGACCCCCTGCGCGCCGAACTCCGCCAGCAGTGGACCGCCACCGCGCTGGGCGACCCTGAGCTGCACCTGGACCGGGCCTCGGTGGATGCCGGTTTCCGCAGCTACTGGCGTGCCACCAGCGCGCACGGCAGCCACATCGTGATGGACTCGCCTCCGGGGCTGGAAGATGTGCGTCCGTGGCTGCGCATGCACGATCTGCTCGAACCCCATGGCGTGCGCGTGCCGCAGGTGCTGGCCCGCGATGAGGAGCAGGGCTTCCTGCTGCTGGAAGACCTGGGCGGCCCAACCCTGGCCCGGCATATCGATGACGACAACGCCGACGCCTGGTTCGACGCCGCGTTCGCGCAGCTGATCCGCCTGCAGTCGATCCCGGTGCCGGAGGGCATGGGGTCGTTCGGCGAAGCGCTGCTGCAGCGTGATGCAGGCCTGTTCGACGAATGGTTCCTGCAACGCCACCTGGGCCTGGAACTGGACTGCGGCGAAGTGGAACAGCTGCAGTGGGTGCACCGCCGGTTGATGGACAACGCGCTGCAGCAGCCGCAGGTGCTCACCCACCGCGATTTCATGCCGCGCAACCTGATGCCGGTCGAGCCCGGCCCGGCCGTGCTCGATTTCCAGGACCTGGTGCGCGGGCCGATCGCCTATGACCCGGTCAGCCTGTTCAAGGACGCGTTCCTGAGCTGGCCGCTGGAGAAAGTGGACGCCTGGCTGGCGCGTTACCACGCGCAGGCGCTGGCCGCCGGGTTGCCGGTACGCCCGTGGCCGCAGTTCCTGCGCGATGCGGACTGGATGGGCGTGCAGCGCCACCTGAAGATCCTCGGCCTGTTCGTGCGCCTGCGCGACCGCGACGGCAAGGGTCATTACTTCGCCGACGCACCGCGCTTCATCCGCTACCTGGACGAAGTGCTGCCGCGCCACCCGGAACTGGCCGGGTTGAACACGCTGCTGCAGGAGCGGATCAAACCCGCGATGGCGGCACTGGCGCTGCCGGTGTCCAGCCGCGCATGAAGGCGATCATTTTCAGCGCCGGAAAGGGCGAACGCATGCGTCCGCTGACGCTCACCACGCCCAAGCCGCTGCTGGTGGCCGGCGGCAAGCCGCTGATCGTGTGGCATCTGGAACGGCTGGCAGCGGCGGGGTTCGACGAGGTGGTGATCAACACCTCGTGGCTGGGCGACCAGTTCGAACCAGCGCTCGGCGACGGCAGCCGCTGGGGACTGCGCCTGCATTTCGTCGACGAAGGCGCGGTGCCGCTGGAAACCGGTGGCGGCATCTTCAACGCATTGCCGCTGCTGGGCGACGCACCGTTCCTGGTGGTCAACGGCGATGTGTGGACGGATGTGGACTTCGCCCGTCTTCCCCGCGCCCCCGCAGGCGATGCGCATCTGGTGCTGGTCGACAACCCCGTGCAGCACCCGCGCGGTGATTTCATCCTGCATGCCGATGGGCGCGTCAGTGACGTGGGCGATGCGCCGCGGCTGACCTATGCGGGCGTGGGAATCTTCCGCTCCACCATCCTCAATGGTTGGCGCGAGGTCATCGGCCCCACCGAAGGTGCGGCAGCCACCCCGCCGCAGTTCGGCCTGGCGCCGATGATGCGGCATGCGATGAAACAGGGCCGCGTAACCGGTCAGCATCACGACGGGCGCTGGACCGATGTGGGCACCCCGGAACGATTGGCGGCGCTGGATAGGGAGCTCTCGCGAACACTGTGAGGGCTCGGTAGGGTCGGTTCCCAAACGACCGCACGTATCGGTGATCGGCACGACGAACGCATGACCCGGCCCGAAGCCGATTTTGATTCGGGTTCATGCCCCAAATGATCGTTGCCAGGTTACCGGCAGTCGATCGGGATGCGACCCTACCAAGGCAGCCATCCCGCAGTTCCCCGTTTACAACCGATGCGAACCCTCTTCCACCACCTGCCGCAGAAACGGCACGGTGATCCGCCTTTGCGCGGCCAGGGATTCGCGGTCCAGCCAGTCCAGCAGGCTGACCAGGCTGCCCAGCTCGCGGCCGGTCCGGGTCAGCAGCCATTCGATGGCCGCTTCATCGATCGACAAGCCGCGCCGAGCCGCGCGCTCGCGCAGCACCGCGGCGCGGCCTTCGTCGTCCAGCGGCTGCAGCACCACGCGCACGCACTGCTGCAGGCGCGAGCGCAGGTCCGGCAGTACCAGCCCGAGCCGGTCAGGCGCGTGCTGGGCGGTGTACAACAACGTGATGCCCGCACTGCGCGCACGATTGTGGAAATCGAACAGCGCCACTTCATCCTCGCGATGCCCCGCCACCGCATCCAGCCCGTCCAGCGCGACCAGGTCGCGACCTTCCAGCGATTCCAGCGCCGCGCGGGTGCGCCCCACCACCGCCTTCAACGGCAGGTAGGTCGGCTGCCGCCCGGCCTGTTCGGCCAGCGAACACATCGCGAGCGCCTGGTGCGTCTTGCCGGTGCCGGCCGCGCCTTCCAGGTACACCCAGTGCTGGTCCGCGCCCACGGCGATCGCGCGCAGCTGCGCCAGCGCACCGTCGGGTGCGCCGATGAAGGTTTCCAGTCGCTCGTCCTGCGGGTAGCGCAGGGCAAGCGGCAGCTGCGGGACAACACTCACTTCAGGTCTTGGCCCTTGGACGTGTCGATGATCACGGTCTGCCGGTCGACGTGCGTTTCGATCACGATCGCGTTCGGCTCACCGGCATACAGCTCGCTCTCGCGGTAACGCAGGTGCGCATAGCGCAGCAGCACGTTGCTCACCGCCGCCACCGGCAGCGCCAGCAACATGCCGAGGAAGCCGAACAGCTGGCCACCGGCCATCACCGCGAAGATCACCGCCACCGGGTGCAGGCCGATCTTGTCGCCGACAATGCGCGGGGTGAGCACGTAGCTTTCCAGCAGCTGGCCCACGGTGAACACCACGCCGACCAGGATCAGCAGCTTCAGGTCGAAGCCCTGCGCCTGTACCAGCGCGGCCAGCACCGCCATGACGATGCCGGTGGTGGCGCCCAGGTACGGAATGAAGCTGATCAGGCCGGCGACCAGGCCGATCAACAGGCCCAGCTTCAGGCCCACCAGCGACAGCCCGATCGCGTAGATCAGGCCCAGCGCCACCATGACCAGGAACTGGCCACGGATGAAGGCCCCGAGCACGTCATTGGACTCGCGCGCCAGCTTGGTGATGGTGCCCACGTGGTTGCGCGGAATGGTCGAGGCCACGCGCTCGACCAGCTTGTCCCAGTCGCGCAGGAAGTAGAACGCCAGGATCGGCAGCAGCAGGATGTTGACCACCCAGGTCACCATTGCAAAACCCGAGCGCGACACGTAGCCGAAGAAGGTCTTGGCAACGCCGCCGGCCTGTTCCCAGTGGCTGCGCACCCAGTCGATCAGCCGGTCCGGTTCCAGCCACGGCATGATTTCCATGCCGGTCTTCTGCTCGAACCAGGGAATGGCGTTCTGCATCAGCCACTGCTGGACCTGCGGAATAGCCGCGATCAGGGTCGAGATCTGGCGTTCGATCATCGGCACCAGGATCAGCAGCGCGGCGGTGATGACCAGCACCATGGCCAGGAACACCAGCACCACGCCGGTGTTGCGCGACCGGCCGGTGGCCTCGATCCGGTCGACCAGTGGGTCGCCCAGCCAGGCCAGCGCCAGCGCCAGCACGAACGGGGTCAGAATCGGGGCCAGCAGCCACACCACCCAACCGACCGCCAGTGCAAACAGGATGTACTTGATACGGCGCAGGAACTGCGCGATCTCGGCTTCCGGGGTGAGGATCATCGCAGGCGGTACTCGTTGCTGGCCGGGGGCGGCGGGGTGCCGGGGGCGGCATCTTCGTCGATCGGCACCGGCAGCGGCGCCAGAGGCACGATCACGCCGTTCTCGCCGAGCATGCGGTTCAGCCCGGGCAGGCCGGTGGTCAGCTCCAGCGCCAGCTCCAGGCGGTTGCCCGAGGCGCGTACCGGGGTGATGTTGCGCACCACCGGGCTCTCGCGCAGGCCGGCAGCCAGGCGCAGGTAGTCCTCGGCGCTGTTCAGCCCGGTCACCACGATGGTGTAGGTACCGGCCGCGCCGGTGGCGGCACCGGCCTTGGCGTAGCGGCGCACCAGCGCATCGGCGGCACCGTCAGCACCACCGGCCATGGCGCGGCGGGCGTCGCTGTCATTGGTGGTCCACTTGTTCAGTTCCCGGCCGCCATCCACGAATACCCAGTCGGCCACCCAGCCCCCGGTCTTGTCGCGGTACAGCTTGCCGACCAGCTGCATCGGCGGGGAATAGCGCGACGAGGCGCGGGCGACCGCTGCGGTGTCCTGGCGCCAGATCGCACCGACCAGGGCCTGCTCGGCGGCGCTGCCGGTCGGCAGGCCGAGCTTGTAGCCCCGCTCGATGGCGCGGTTCAGCAGCGGCCGGGCCGCGTTGGCCTGCTGCACGGTCACCAAGCGCGGGCCGCTGCCGTCGTCGATGGCCAGCCAGACCACCGGCTTGGGCCGCGGCTGCGGCCACAGCGGCAGGCCGAGCGCCGAAATCAGCCCGTCCACGTCGTCCTGGCGGAACCGGGCCACCAGCATGGTGCGGTAGCTGGGGGCGCCGCTGGCCGAGGTGCTCTGGTCCTGGCGGTAGTCGTAGCTGGCCACGTAGTTCTTGGCGTCACGCAGGGCCTGCATCACGCCCGGGCGGGTCATCACGCTGCGGTCGCCGGACAGTTTGGCCAGCACGTTACCCAATGCGCGGGCCAGGGCCCCGTTTCGGTCGGCCTCGCCCTGGCTGTTGACCGGCACTTCGGCCTCGTAGGCGCCACTGGCGGTGGCCACGTCGCCTTCGGTACGCAGGCCGCTCTGGGCCATCGTGGCCACCGGCAGGCACAGCGCGAGGAACATCATTACAAAGAGGCTGCGGCGCATCAGGACTTCCATTGAGCGTATCCGGGGGGAATTGTTGCCCGAATAGGGCCTGCGCGCCAACGTGGCCTGTTAAAATCCCGCTTTCACCCCAGCGCAGCCCGACGCCCGTGACCAATTCCCCGTCCAACCCCTCCCCCCTGACCTACCGCGACGCCGGCGTCGACATCGACGCGGGCAACGAACTGGTCGAGCGCATCAAGCCGCTGGTGAAGCGCAGCTTCCGGCCGGAAGTGATGGGTGGCCTGGGCGGGTTCGGCGCCCTGTTCGACCTGTCCAGCAAGTACCGCGAACCGGTGCTGGTCTCGGGCACCGACGGCGTCGGCACCAAGCTGAAGCTGGCACAACAGCTGGGCCGCCACGACACGATCGGCATCGACCTGGTCGCCATGTGCGTGAACGACGTGCTGGTGCAGGGCGCCGAGCCGCTGTTCTTCCTGGACTACTTCGCCACCGGCAAGCTGGACATCGACACCGCCGCAGCGGTCGTCGGCGGCATCGCCAACGGCTGCACCGAGGCCGGCTGCGCGCTGATCGGCGGCGAGACCGCTGAAATGCCCGACATGTACGCCCCGGGCGAATACGACCTGGCCGGTTTCACCGTGGCCGGCGTGGAAAAGAGCGAGCTGAAGGACGGCGCCAGCGTGGCCGAAGGCGACGTGCTGATCGGCATTGCGTCCTCCGGCCCGCACTCCAACGGCTACTCGCTGGTCCGCCGCATCTACGACCGCGCCGGCCAGCCGGCCGATCTGGAGCTGGAAGGCGGGGTCAAGCTGGTCGACGCGCTGATGGCCCCGACCCGCCTGTACGTCAAGCCGATCCTGGCCCTGCTCAAGGCGCACGGCCCGGCCATCCACGGCATGGCCCACATCACCGGTGGCGGCCTGACCGAGAACATCATCCGCGTGGTGCCCGAAGGCCTGGGCCTGGATATCGACGCCGCTTCGTGGACCCTGCCGCCGGTGTTCCAGTGGCTGCAGAAGGAAGGCGCCGTCGCCGACAGCGAAATGTGGCGCACCTTCAACTGCGGCATCGGCTTCGTGCTGATCGTCGCCCCGGACCAGGTCGCCACCGTTGCGGCGGCCGTCGAAGCCCAGGGCCTGGCCCAGTGGACCATCGGCAAGGTCACCGCCGCCAGCGGCACCGAGCGCGTGCGGATCGGCTGAGGCACCCCGTGGTGTCTGCCCTCCCACCGCGCAGCCGCATCGCGGTACTGGCCTCGGGCCGTGGCAGCAACCTGCAGGCGATCGTGGATGCGATTGCCGCCGGGTCACTGCACGCTGAGGTGGTGGCGGTGCTGTCCGACAAGCCCGATGCCTCGGCGCTGGCCAAAGTGCCGCCGGAGCGGCGCTGGGCGCAGTCGCCCAAGGCGTACGTCGACCGCGCCGCGTTCGATGCTGCACTCGGCGATGCGCTGGCCGGGTTCGCGCCGGACTGGGTGGTCTGCGCCGGCTACATGCGCATCCTGGGCGAGGCCTTCGTGCAGCGCTTCAGCGGGCGCCTGATCAACATCCATCCGTCGCTGCTGCCCCTGTACAAGGGCCTGCATACCCACGCGCGCGCGCTGGAGGCCGGTGATGCCGAAGCCGGGGCGAGCGTGCACTTCGTGGTGCCCGAACTGGATGCCGGCACCGTGCTGGCCCAGGCCCGGGTGCCGGTGCTGCCCGGGGACACCGACGAAGCGCTGGCCCAGCGGGTGCTGGTCGTCGAGCACCCCCTGCTGATCGCCAGCCTGCAGTGGCTGGTGGCCGGCCGCGTAGCTGAACGGGAGGGACGGCTCGAGGTCGATGGCAACCCCCTGTTCAGTCCGCTGCGCCTAGATTGCGCCGGAATGCTTACCCGTTAGCGCTGGCGCACACGCGCTGCTGACCCGGGCGCTGGCATCCTCCCCACTCCCCCGCACCTGCGCGCGTATGAAAAAGACCCTGTCCAAGCCCGTGCTGCTGCTTGCGTCCCTGTTCTGCACCGTGGCCATCGCCCAGGCGCAGGAAACGCCCGCACCCGTGACGCCGCCCGCGCCGGAACTGACCGTGCTGCCGCCGCCGGCCGCATGGGAACCGCCCCCGCTGGAACCGTTCACCGCCACCTACCAGGCCCTGTACAAGGGCAAGGAAGCCGGTGATGCCACCATGCGCGTCACCCACACCGGGGGCGACCAGTGGCGGGTGGACATGCAGGTGGTGGGCCGGAAGGGCTTTGCCAGCGTGCTGGGCCTGAACCTGGAACAGAGCACGGTGTTCGAGAAGCAGGGCACGACGTATGTGCCGCTCAGCCAGGCCACCGTGCGCAAGGGCCTGTTCCTGGGCAAGAAGGTCACCGGTACTTACGACTGGAAGGCCGGCACCGCCCAGTGGCTGGGCGACCT
Organism: Stenotrophomonas aracearum; assembly: GCF_031834615.1. Taxonomy (NCBI): domain Bacteria; kingdom Pseudomonadati; phylum Pseudomonadota; class Gammaproteobacteria; order Lysobacterales; family Lysobacteraceae; genus Stenotrophomonas; species Stenotrophomonas aracearum. Next base: position 1,089,200 of record NZ_CP115543.1, on the reverse strand, counting down.
CAAGAAGGAACGCACCCAACCCATTCCACTGCAGCCGGGCGACCAGAGCGCGCTGCTGATCAACCTTGCGATCATGCGCGACGCGCGCCCGGGCCAGCAGATGCATTACCGTTATGTCGATGTGGGCCGGGTCCGCCAGCACGACTACCAGGCCGCGCCGGAAACCGAGAACGTCCAGGTCGGCGAGCTGACCTACAACGCGCTGCGGGTGTATCGCACCAACGGCGGCAATGACGAAACCATCCTCTGGATCGCCAACGGGGTTCCGACCCCGGTGCGCATCCTGCAACGCGAAGACGGTCAGGATCGGATCGACCTGCGCCTGATCGAATACCAAGGAGTCTGAGCATGACCATCCTCTCCCGCCCCCTGTCCTGGGTTGCTGCCGGTGCGCTGGCGGTTGTCAGCCTGCCCGCGCTGGCGCTGCAGCCGTTCACCGCCGAGTACCAGGCCAACTACATGGGCATGCAGGCGCCCGGCAAGATGACCCTGAAGCAGGTCGACGGCAACAAATGGCAGTACAGCCTGGATGTCAGCAACCAGCTGGCCACGCTGAGCCAGAACACCACCTTCGACGAAGCCAACGGCGTCCTGCGTCCGCTCAGCAGCCAGGACAAATCGCTGCTGCTGGTGAAGAAGCGCAACGTGCAGGCCAACTATGACTGGTCGAAGAAGCAGGCGACCTGGACCGGCGACATCAAGCCGGACCGTGCCGGTCCCGTCGCGCTCAAGGCCGGCGACATGGACGCGCTGCTGATCAACCTGGCCATCGCCCGCGATTTCGCCGCCGGCAAGCCGCTGACCTACCGCATGGTCGACGAGGGCCGGATCAAGCCGATGACCTACAAGGTCGCCGGCACTGAAAACATCACCGTCGGCGGCAAGACCTACAACGCCACCAAGGTGTCGCGCGTGGACGGCAACAAGGAACTGATTGCCTGGGTGGCAAAGGACATGCCCGTGCCGGTGCGCCTGCTGCAGCGCGAAGGTGGCAAGGACGCACTCGACCTGACCATCAAATCGTTCAAGTAGCCGTAAAAAACAAGGCCCGCATCTGCGGGCCTTGTTTCATTTCGCCGGCGTGTCCGCCTGGAAGACCGTTTTGCAGTCCACGCGGATCTGCTCATTGGTCCTGCGCCAGTAGAACGCGCGGCAGTGGCGGTTGCCTTCTTCAGTCTTGGTCACGCCAACGGCGTAGAACGACTGCAGCACCTCGGTGCGGCTGACCGTGCCATCGCCGTTCCAGTCCATGTCCTGCTGCTCCAGGCCCTGGGTGATCGCGATATCGGCGTACCAGGCGTAGCCCAGCCAGCCCAGCACTACCAGCACCAGGATCAGCAGCGCCTTGCGGCGGCGGGTGAACTGGCCGCGCAGGATCATGCGACGCGCCGGATGGTGGCGCCCAGCGAAGACAGCTTCTCTTCGATGTTCTCGTAGCCACGGTCCAGGTGGTAGATGCGGTCGATGGTGGTATCACCCTCGGCCATCAGCCCGGCCAGGATCAGCGACGCCGACGCGCGCAGGTCGGTGGCCATCACCGGCGCACCGCTCAGCTGTTCGGACCCGCGCACGATCGCGGTGTGGCCTTCGACCTGGATGTCCGCGCCGAGGCGCAGCAGTTCGTTGACGTGCATGAAGCGGTTTTCGAAGATCGTTTCATTGATCACGCCCACGCCGTCGGCCACGCAGTTGAGCGCCATGAACTGCGCCTGCATGTCGGTCGGGAACGCCGGGTACGGTGCGGTGGTCAGGTTGACCGCACGCGGCCGCTTGCCGTGCATGTCCAGGGTGATGCTGTCGTCGGTGGTTTCAATCGTCGCGCCGGCTTCGACCAGCTTGGACAGCACCGCGTCCATGGTGTTCGGGCGCGCGCGGTTGACCGTGACCTTGCCGCCGGTCATCGCCGCGGCGACCAGGAAGGTGCCGGTTTCGATGCGGTCGGGCAGCACTTCGTGGCGGCCACCGGACAGGCGCTCGACGCCTTCGATCACCAGCCGTGCGGTACCCAGGCCTTCGATCTTCGCGCCCAGCGCGATCAGGCAGTGCGCCAGGTCAGTGACTTCCGGCTCCATCGCCGCGTTGTCCAGCACGGTGGTGCCTTCGGCCAGTACGGCGGCCATCAGCACGTTCTCGGTACCGGTCACGCTGACCATGTCGAAGGTGAAGTGCGCGCCCTTCAGGCGCTTGGCGTGGGCCTTGATGAAGCCGTTCTCGACCACGATCTCCGCACCCAGCGCCTGCAGGCCCTTGATGTGCTGGTCGACCGGACGCGAGCCGATCGCGCAGCCGCCGGGCAGCGACACTTCGGCCTCGCCGAAGCGGGCCAGCAGCGGGCCCAGCACCAGGATCGAGGCGCGCATGGTCTTGACCAGCTCATACGGTGCCACGTGCTGGTTGACCGTGCGCGGGTCGACCACGATCGCGCTGCCGCGCGACAGCGTGCCCTGGTCGATGGTGACTTTGGCGCCGAGCTCGCCGAGCAGCTTCACGGTGGTGACCACGTCGTGCAGGTGCGGCACGTTGGTGATCTCCACCGGCGCATCGGCCAGCAGGGTCGCGCACAGGATGGGGAGGACGGCGTTCTTGGCGCCGGAAATGTTCACTTCACCGTGCAGCGGCTTGCCGCCGGTCACTACGATCTTGGCCATGGAACCTGCAGATAGGAAGGGGGAATGGAAATGGGGGTGGTGCGGGCGGTCGGCCGATTACTTCGCCGCTTCGGCCGCGGTCACGGTCTTCAGCGCCAGCGCGTGGATCGCTCCGCCCATCAGATCGCCCAAGGTGGCGTAGACCATGCGGTGGCGGGCCAGGGGGAGCTTGCCGGCAAAGGCGTCGCAGACCACGGTGGCCTCGAAATGCACGCCGTCGTCGCCCTGCACGTCCGCGCGGGCGCCCGGCAGGCCGGTTTCGATCAAATTGCGGATGGTCTCGGCGTCCAACGGGCTTTCCTAATAAAATGTGCGCTCATTCTACTCTCACGCGTGGCGCCCGCATGGCTGTATCGCCCCTGCCCCCCTCATCGACCGACCCGGCCGCGCTGGTCGCCAGCGGCCGCCGCGTGTTCGAGATCGAGCGCGACGCCCTTGCCGCGGTAGCCGGGCGGCTCGGCGACGACTTCAGCCGGGCCTGCCAGCTGGTGCTGGAGAGCCGCGGCCGCGTGGTGGCGACCGGCATGGGCAAGTCCGGCCACGTGGCCCGCAAGATCGCGGCCACCCTGGCCTCGACCGGCACCCCGGCCTTCTACGTGCACCCCGGCGAAGCCGGCCACGGCGACCTGGGCATGATCACCGAGGCCGACGTGGTGCTGGCGCTGTCCTATTCGGGCGAATCCGACGAGGTGCTGATGCTGCTGCCGGTGCTCAAGCGCCAGGGCAACCGCCTGATCGCCATGACCGGCCGCCCCGGGTCGTCGCTGGCGCTGGCCGCCGACGTCCACCTGGACGTGAGCGTGCCGGCCGAGGCCTGCCCGCTGGCGCTGGCCCCGACCTCCAGCACCACCGCCTCGCTGGCGATGGGCGACGCCCTGGCCGTGGCCCTGCTCGACGCGCGCGGCTTCACCGCCGACGACTTCGCCCGCTCGCACCCGGCCGGCAGCCTGGGCCGGCGCCTGCTGCTGCACATCACCGACGTCATGCACAGCGGCGATGAACTGCCCAAGGTGGGCGAAACCGCCAGCCTGAGCGAGGCCCTGGTCGAAATGAGCCGCAAGCGACTGGGCATGACCGCCGTGGTCGATGCCGACCAGCGCCTGGTCGGGCTGTTCACCGACGGCGACCTGCGCCGGGCCCTGGACAGCGACCTGGACGTGCGCAGCGCGCGGATCGTCGATGTGATGACGCGGACCCCGCGCACCATCGGCGCCGACCAGCTTGCGGTGGAAGCGGCCCGGGTCATGGAAACCCAGCAGATCAACGGCCTGATCGTGGTCGATGGCGACGGCCGCGCGGTCGGCGCACTCAACATTCATGACCTGTTGCGGGCCCGGGTGGTTTAAACCACAGTGGCACTCCTCCATTCAGCTGACCTGCGTACCTGATGCCCTATTCCCCGCTGCCCGGTTTCCCGTCCCACCTGCATGCCGCCGCCGGCCGTATCCGGCTGGCCTGTTTCGACGTGGACGGCACGCTCACCGATGGTCGGCTCTACTACGACCGTGACGGCAACGAGAGCAAGGCGTATTACGTGCAGGACGGACTGGGCCTGAAACTGCTGCAGCAGCACGGCATCCACCCCGTGCTGATCACCGCGCGCAACAGCCTGTCGGCGCTCAAGCGCGGCGCCGACCTGGGCATCGACACCCAGATCGCGGTCGGCGACAAGCTGGCCAGCGTGCGGGTGCTGTGCGAACAGCACGGGATCGGCCTGGACCAGGTCGCCTTCATGGGCGACGACCTGCCCGACCTGGCCCCGCTGTGCGCGGTCGGGCTGGCGGTGGCCCCGGCCAACGCCCACCCCTGGATCGCCGAACGCGTGCACTGGCAGACCCGTGCCGATGGCGGCCGCGGTGCCGCGCGCGAGCTGTGCGACGTGCTGCTGGCCGCGCAGGGCCACGTGGATGCGGTGCTGGCGAGGTTCGGCGCATGAACCTGCGTACCGCACTGGGGGGCCTGCTGCTGGTTGCCGCCGTGCTCAGCGGCTGGGCGCTGCTGCGCGACCGCGACAAGGCGCCGGAGGCGACCGGCGACGACGCCAGCCGCGACTACGTGCTGCACGACTTCGAGATCGTCGCGCTGGACGAACAGGGCCGCGAGTCGACCACGCTGCGCGCGCCGCTGCTGGAGCGCACCCGCAGCGATGAGACGATGACCATCCAGACCCCCCTGTTCCTGCTGCCCGACCGCGACGGCAACCACTGGGAACTGCGCAGCGACACCGGCTGGGTCAGCGCCAACGGCGAAACGCTGCGCCTGACCGGCAACGTCAGTGGCGACAGCCCGCGCGTGCCGACGGTGCCGCCGACCACCTTCCGCACCGAGCAGTTGGACGTGTTCCCCAACGAAAACCGGGCCACCTCCGACGGCCTGGTCACCCTGACCCGGCCGGGCATGATCCAGTCCGGGGTAGGCTTCGCCCTGAACTCCAGCGACAAGACCTATCAGTTCCTGAGCCAGGTCAAGACCCGTTACACGCCCCGCCAATGACCCGCTCCGATGTTCCAGCGACGGCACTGGCCGTTCCCCCGAATCAGGCAGGAAAGCCCCACGTCATGAAGATCTTCTACGCCGCCGTATTCGCCTTGTGCCTGGCCGTGCCCAGCGTTGCCGTGCAGGCCAAGAGCAGCGACCGAAACCAGGAAATGACCATCGAGTCCGGCGCGCAGTCCGGCTCGTTCCTGGGCGATGGCATCATCACCCTGTCCAGCAACGTCGTCATCCAGCAGGGCACGCTGGACATCCGCGCCGCCCAGGCCCAGGTCCACATGAAGGATGGCGAGGCGGTGCGTGCCGTGTTCACAGGCAAGCAGGCCACCATGAAGCAGCAGCTGGACGACGGCAGCATGATGAATGCACGCGCCGACAACATCGATTACGACATCAAGGGCGAAATCATCACCCTGACCGGCAACTACGAAGTGGTCAGCGCGCAGGGCACCAACAGCGGCCAGCGCATGGTCTACAACACCCGTACCGGCGAAATGAACAGTGGTGGCGGCGGTGAAGCCGGCCGCGTGCGCACGGTCATTCCGCCCAAGAACAAGGGCGCGGCCCCGGCCGCCAAGCCGGCAGCGCCCGCCAAGACCACCGTCCCCGCCGCCGGGAGCAAGAAGTAATGCTCGTCGCCAAAGGCCTGCGCAAGCGCTACAAGCAGCGCGAAGTGGTCAAGGAATTCGGCCTGACCCTGGATGCCGGTGAAGTGGTCGGCCTGCTCGGTCCCAACGGTGCCGGCAAGACCACCTGCTTCTACATGATCGTCGGGCTGGTCGAGGCCGACGCCGGCAGCATCGTGCTGGACGGCAAGGACATCACCGCTGACCCGATGTACACCCGCGCCAAGCAGGGCGTGGGCTACCTGCCGCAGGAGCCGTCGGTGTTCCGCAAGCTGACCGTGGCCGACAACCTGCGCCTGGTGCTGGAGCTGCGCGAGGACCTGGACAAGGCCGGCCGCGAGAAGGAGCTGAATTCGCTGCTGGACGAACTGCAGATCGGCCACGTGGCCGACCAGCTGGGCGCCAGCCTGTCCGGTGGCGAGCGCCGCCGCTGCGAGATCGCCCGGGCCCTGGCCGCCAAACCGCGCCTGATCCTGCTCGACGAACCGTTCGCCGGCGTCGACCCGATCTCGGTCGGCGAGATCCAGCGCATCGTCACCCACCTCAAGCAGCGCGGCATCGGGGTCCTGATCACCGACCACAACGTGCGCGAGACCTTGGGAATCTGCGACCGCGCGTATATCCTCAACGAAGGCAGCGTACTGGCGCAGGGGGCACCAGCCGCGATCCTCGAGAACGCAGACGTCCGCCGTGTCTACCTTGGAGAGACCTTCAAGCTCTGACCCGCCGGCCGCTGCATCGCCTTCCCTCCGTTCGGCACAGGCATGAAAGCACGGCTGCAGACATCGCTGGGGCAACAACTGGTCATGACGCCGCAGCTGCGTCAGGCGATCAAGTTGCTGCAGATGTCGACCACGGAGCTGGAGCTGGAGCTGGCCGAGGCGGTGGAAACCAATCCCCTGCTGGACTGGGCCGAGAACGCCGAGCCGGGCCTGGAGGCCGCACCCGGCAGCGACGAGCGCCCGGCCGAAGCGGCCGAGCGCACCGACGAGCGCGACGCCCGCACCGACGGCGCCGACGACTGGGCGCCCGGCGAAAGCGACTGGAGCAGCGGCGGCAGTGGCGGTTCCTTCGACGATGACGACAACGGCAGCGCCGCCGAGCGCGTGGCCGAGACCGAGAGCCTGGCCGACCACCTGCTGTGGCAGCTGCACCTCTCGCACCTGTCCCGGCGCGACCGCAGCATCGGCGCGGCCCTGATCGACGCACTGGAAGAGGACGGCTACCTGCGCGAGCCCCTGGCCACCATCGCCGAAACCCTGCTCCCGGCCATCCATGCCGACGACGCCGAGATCCTCACCGTCCTGCACCAGATCCAGCGCTTCGACCCGATCGGGGTCGGCGCGCGCA